>NZ_JBFBLJ010000003.1:0-669451 GCF_040702565.1 Microbacterium meiriae
GTCACATTCCGAACCCGGAAGCTAAGCCTCACAGCGCCGATGGTACTGCAGGGGGGACCCTGTGGGAGAGTAGGACACCGCCGGACTCCTTTTAGACAAGAAGGCCACCCAATGCTGGGTGGCCTTCTTGCGTTAACGCGATCGCTCCGCGGCCCGCAGGACGGACTCAGCGCGCCAGGCGTGCCTCGAGCGTCGCCGCGGTCTCGCGTACCGCTTTCGCCAGCGCAGATTCCCTGCCGTCGTCGTCGGCCCAGGTGACCGCCACGGCGGCGACCGGCCATCCCGCAGCGTCCCGCACCACTGCGCCCACGGAGCGCAGTCCGTCCGCGACCTCACCGTCCTCGGTCGCATACTCGCGGACGCGGACTTCGCGGAGGAGTTCGCGCAGTTCGCCGGGCCTGCGAGGACCGCGCCCTGTGCGGTCGGAGAATGCGGAAGCATCCGGATACAGCGCCCGCACCTGTTCGCGGGGGAGCGCGGCGAGCGTCGCGCGTCCCGTTGCGGTCAGATGCGCCGGGAGGCGCACGCCCACGTCGGTCACCAGTGCCGGGCGTCGCGGCGCCCGTTCCTCGACGATGTAGAGCACATCGCCGCCGCTCATCACCGCGAGGTGTGCGCTTTCCCCGAGATGGTCGGAGAGTGCGGCGATGAGCGGACGGCCGAGCCGTGCCAACGGTTGCTGCCGCGCATAGCCCCCTGCCAGCTCGAAGGCCGACGTGCCGAGTCCCCATCGACGCTCCTCACGGAGGTGCAGGACGAAGCCATGGGCGGCGAGCGTGCGCAGCAGGTGATAGACCGTCGATCGCGGAAGCATCAGCTCGCGGGCGATCGCGGACGCCGCGACCGGTGCCGGCCGACCCGCCAGGTAGCTGAGGATGCGCAGGGTCTGCGCCGCGGCAGGCACCTGGGCTTCATCGGTCTCGGGGATGTCTGGGATCACAGACACAGGTTCCCACGAAGCCTCGTCCGCGTCGACTCCATGGGTGTGGAATCGAGACATGAGCGATCCTGCCCCTGTCATCGTCGGCGCCGCCCCTCTCTCCCCGGCGGAGGTCGTCCGCGTGGTCCGGCATAACGTGCCCGTCCGGGTGGATCCCGCCGCGCTGGCGAGGGTCGCCGAGAGCCGCCGTGTGATCGACGGCCTCGCCGCGGACCCGCACCCGCACTACGGGGTGTCCACCGGCTTCGGCGCGCTGGCGACGACTTTCATCGCTCCTGAGCGGCGACTGCAGTTGCAGGCGAGCCTCATCCGCTCCCATGCCGCGGGGACCGGAGCCGAGGTCGAGCGGGAGGTGGTCCGCGGGCTCCAGCTGCTGCGCCTCCAGACGCTCGCCTCGGGGCGCACGGGCGTGCGTCCTGTCGTGGTCGAGACCTACGCCGCGTTGCTCAACGCGGGCATCGTCCCCGTGGTCCGCGAGTACGGGTCACTGGGGTGCTCCGGAGATCTCGCCCCGCTCGCCCACATCGCCCTCGCGGCGATGGGAGAGGGCGAAGTGCGCGACGCCGCCGGGCGTCTCGTCGACGCGGCCGACGCCCTCGCCGCGGCCGGCATCGCTCCGCTCACCCTCGTCGAGAAGGAGGGGCTGGCCCTCATCAACGGCACGGACGGCATGCTCGGCACCCTGGTGCTCGCGCTCCACGACCTCGAGACGCTGCTGCTCACGGCGGACGTGGCGGCGGCGATGTCGGTCGAGTCGCAGCTCGGCACCGACGCCGTGTTCGCCGCCGACCTCATGGCGCTGCGTCCGCAGGCGGGCCAGGCGGTCTCCGCCGGCCACCTCCGGGCGCTGCTCGCCGGCTCGCCGATGGTCGCGAGCCACAAGGGCCCGGAGGACGGCCGCGTCCAGGACGCGTACTCGCTGCGCTGCTCGCCGCAGGTGCACGGCGCCGCACGTGACACGCTCGGGCACGCCGCGATGATCGCGGAACGTGAGCTCTCCAGCGTGATCGACAACCCCATCATCACCCTCGATGGACGCATCGAGTCCAACGGCAACTTCCACGGGGCCCCGGTCGCCGCCGTCCTCGACTTCCTGGCGATCTCCATCGCCGACGTCGCCTCCGTGTCCGAGCGCCGCACCGACCGGGCGCTGGACCCGGCCCGCAGCCACGGGCTCCCGCCGTTCCTGGCGGCGGAGGTCGGCGTCGACTCCGGTCTGATGATCGCGCAGTATGCGGCGGCCTGCATCGTCTCGGAGCTCAAGCGCCTCGCGGTTCCGGCCTCGGTGGACTCCATCCCGTCCTCGGCGATGCAGGAGGACCACGTCTCGATGGGCTGGGCCGCGGCGCGGAAGCTGCGGCGCGCGGTCGACGGCCTCTCGCGGGTCCTCGCGATCGAGATCCTCACCGCGGCCCGTGCGCTCGACCTGCGCGCGCCGCTGCAGGCGGGCCCGGCGACCGGAGCCGTGCGCGACCTCGTCCGCACCGTTGCCGCAGGCCCCGGACCTGACCGCCACCTCTCGCCCGAGATGGAGGCCGTGACCGCCCTCGTCCAGTCGGGCGCCGTCGCCCGTGTCGCAAAGGAGCACATGCATGACTGAGGACACCGCAGCGCGTACGGTACGCGCAGCCCGAGGTGCCGAGCGCACCGCGAAGAGCTGGGGCGCGGAAGCGGCCAAGCGCATGCTCATGAACAACCTCGATCCCGAGGTCGCCGAGCACCCGGAGGATCTCGTCGTCTACGGCGGGACGGGCAAGGCGGCGCGCAACTGGGCGGCGTACGAGGCGATCGTCCGCACGCTCGACGAGCTGGAGCCGGATGAGACGCTCCTGGTCCAGTCCGGGAAGCCGGTGGGGGTGTTCCGCACCCATGAGTGGGCACCGCGCGTGCTCATCGCCAACTCGAACCTCGTCGGTGACTGGGCGACCTGGCCGGAGTTCCGCCGCCTGGAGGAGCTCGGGCTGACCATGTACGGCCAGATGACCGCCGGCTCCTGGATCTACATCGGCACGCAGGGCATCCTGCAGGGGACGTACGAGACGTTCGCCGCTGTGGCCCGCTCGCTGGGCCGGGATTCCCTGCGGGGCACGCTCACGTTGACCGCCGGCGCCGGCGGTATGGGCGGGGCGCAGCCTCTCGCGGTGACCCTCAACGAGGGCGCGGTCCTGATCGTGGACGTCGACGAGACGCGGCTGGCCCGCCGCGTCGAGCACCGGTACCTCGACGAGTACACCACCGACCTCGACGCGGCGGTGGCCCGGGTCGTGGCGGCGAAGGACGCCGGTCACGCCCTCTCGGTCGGCGTCGTGGGCAATGCCGCGGAGATCTTCCCCGAGCTCCTGCGCCGGGGCGTGCCGATCGACGTGGTCACCGACCAGACCAGCGCCCATGACCCGCTCGCCTACCTGCCGATCGGTATCGACGTGTCGCGCTGGAAGGCGGAGGCCGCGCGCGATCCGGAGGAGTTCACCCGGCTGTCCCGCGCGTCCATGGCGGCCCACGTCGCCGCGATGGTCGGCTTCCAGGACGCGGGGGCGGCCGTCTTCGACTACGGCAACTCGATCCGCGCGGAGGCGCAGCTCGGGGGCTTCGACCGGGCGTTCGCGTTCCCGGGCTTCGTCCCCGCCTACATCCGCCCGCAGTTCGAGGAAGGGCGAGGACCGTTCCGCTGGGTGGCGCTCTCCGGAGACCCGGAGGACATCTTCAAGACGGACCGTGCGATCGCCGAGCTCTTCCCCGAGGACGCCGCGCTGCACCGCTGGCTCGACAAGGCGGGGTCGGCCGTCCACTTCGAGGGGCTGCCGGCGCGCATCTGCTGGCTCGGCTACCAGGAGCGGCACCTCGCCGGGCTGAAGTTCAACGAGATGGTCGCGTCGGGAGAGCTCTCCGCACCGATCGTCATCGGCCGCGATCATCTGGACTCCGGGTCCGTCGCGTCCCCGTACCGGGAGACCGAGGCCATGAAGGACGGCTCCGACGCGATCGCCGACTGGCCGCTGCTCAACGCCCTCCTCAACACCGCCTCCGGGGCCTCATGGGTGTCGCTGCACCACGGCGGCGGGGTGGGGATCGGCCGCTCGATCCATGCCGGGCAGGTGACGGTGGCGGACGGTTCGGCACTCGCCGCGGAGAAACTCGCGCGCGTGCTGACCAACGACCCGGGAACCGGCGTCATGCGGCATGCGGACGCCGGTTACGAACACGCCAGGGAGGTCGCGCGCGACCGCGGACTGAAGGTGCCGATGCTGTGACGACCACCCTCATCACCGGGATCGGGGAGCTGACGACCAATGTCGCCGCCGAGGGCGATCCGAGCGGCACGCTCAGAGACGCCGCCGTGCTGGTCGACGGCGAGCGGATCGCGTGGGTCGGTCCGTCCGCGGGGGCCCCCGCGGCCGACGAGGTCGTCGACGCCCGGGGGAGGGCCGTGATCCCCGGATTCGTCGACAGCCACAGTCACCTCGTCTTCGGAGGCGATCGCGCGGCGGAGTTCGAGGCGCGCATGGCGGGGCAGCGGTACGCGGCGGGCGGCATCCGCTCGACGGTGCAGGCGACCCGGGCTGCGAGCGACGACGAGCTGCGGAGCCGGCTGCGTGGCTTCATCGAGGAGCTGCGGACGCAGGGCACCACCACGGTCGAGATCAAGAGCGGCTACGGTCTCGCCGTCGCGGAGGAGGAGCGCCTCGTGCGCCTCGCCGCCGAGGTGACGCCGGAGGTCACCTTCCTCGGGGCGCACGTGGTGCCGGTCGAGTACGCTGACGATCCCGATGCCTACGTCGACCTCGTCGTGGGGCCGATGCTCGACGCCTGCGCCCCGCACTCCCGGTGGATCGACGTGTTCTGCGAGACCGGCGCCTTCACGGTGACGCAGTCGCGGCGGATCCTGGAGGCGGGCATCGCCCGGGGTCTCGCTCCTCGCGTGCATGCGAGCCAGCTCGGCCCGGGCGATGGCGTGCGGATGGCGGTCGAGCTCGGGGCCGCCTCCGTGGATCACGGTACCTACCTCACCGACGCGGACGTCGCCGCGCTCGCCGCGTCGGACACGGTGCTCACGCTGCTGCCCGGTGTGGAGTTCTCCACGCGTCAGCCCTATCCGGACGCCCGCGGACTCCTGGACGCGGGGGTGACCGTGGCGCTCGCGTGCGACACCAACCCGGGGTCGAGCTTCACGTCGTCGATGGCCTTCTGCATCGCCATCGCCGTGCGCGACATGGGTATGACCACGGCGGAGGCGGTCTGGGCCGCCACGGCCGGCGGGGCGCGCGCGCTCCGGCGCGACGACATCGGCCGGATCGCCCCCGGTGTGCGCGCCGACCTCGTGCTGCTCGACGCCCCCTCTCGCGTGCACCTCGCGTACCGGCCGGGGGTGCCGCTGGTGCAGCGCGTCTGGAAGGACGGGACGGCCGTCGTCTGACCGTCCCGCCCCTCATCGCAGGGCTTCGGCGCAGACCACGGCGGCAGCGGCGGACCATGCCTGCGGACGGCAGGCGGCCGGGTAGGGGACCGGTCGGCCGCCGTCGACGCGGGGCTCGCCCGAGTGCAGCTCCGGCACGCGGTAGTCGAAGCCCTCGGCGAGATCGAGCAGCTGGGCGGCGATGCGTCCGGCATGATCGGTGAGGCCGGCGCGGAGCATCCCGTGCACGGCGATCGCGGTGTCGTGGGTCCACACGCTGCCGCCGTGGTAGCTCAGCGGCCAGTATCCCGAGGCCTCCGTGGACATCGTGCGGACGCCGTAACCGCTCGACATCGTCTCGCCGACGAGCAGTTCCGCGCAGGCGCTCTCCTCGTCCGGATCGAGCAGCCCGGTGCCGATGAGATGGCCGATGTTGCTGGTGAGCGTGTCGACCGCGGCGCCGTGGGCGTCGAGGGCGATGGCGGGGTACCGCCCCTCCGGCGTGGTGACCCAGTAGGCCTCCCGGAAGCGTCGCCGCAGGTCCGCCGCCCACGAACGCAGGTCGTCACCGCCGGCTGCGCCCAGCTCGTCGAGGAGCGCTGCTCCGCGCACTGCGGCCTCGTAGGCGTATCCCTGCACCTCGCTGAGCGCGATCGGACCTTCCGCGAGACGGCCGTCGCGCCACTGGATCGAGTCGCCGGAGTCCTTCCAGCCCTGATTCGCCAAGCCGTGGCCGGACTCATCCGCATAGTCGATGAAGCCGCTGCCGGAGGCGTCGCCGTGCTCGATCATCCACGTCACTGCGGCGCGCAACGCGGGCTCCAGGTCCTTCAGCTCCGTGATCGTCAGGCCGGCCGCGCGCGCGTCGGCGAGGAGGCAGATCCACAGCGGTGTCGCGTCGACCGTGCCGTAGTAGAGCGGAGGCAGCAGCACGCCCTCGCCGGGGAGGGAGAGCTCCGCGCTGCGGAGCTCGTGCGCGATCTTGCCCGGAGCCTCCGCGGTGCCGGGGTCGTGCACCGTGCCCTGGAGACGCGCGAGCACCCGCAGGGTGGAGGCGGCGATGTCGCGGTCGGCGGCGAGGGCGAGACGGGCCGCCCAGATCGAGTCCCGTCCGAACAGGGTGAAGAACCAGGGGGCGCCCGCGGCGTAGAACGCCTCGTCCGGCTGATCCGGCAGGGCCAGTCGCAGGGCATCGAGGTCGGCGCAGGCGCGCTCCAGCCAGCGCGCGGCGCGAGGGTCCGCTCCGGTGGGGACGGGCCGGACGCCGGCTGTCCGGGGCGACGACGTCACGACCAGGGTCGGATCGTCGAGGTCGACCGACCACGTCACCTCGACCTCGCCGCGCGGAGGGACGGTCACCCGCCAGGCGAGCAGCATCTCCCGACCGTCGATCGACACGGCGGCGTCCACAGCGTGCAGCGTGAACGACGCCTGCCCTGCGCGGCAGCGCTCGCCGTCCCACGACCACTCCTCGCCCCCGGCCACCCCCGCCTTGACGAGCTGCAGGGGGGTGAAGTCCGGGCGGATGCGCACCGTGAGCTCGGCCGTCACCTCGTGCATGAGGTGCGAGGACACCCGCAGGGTCTCGGTCAGTCTTCCCGCCTCGACGGTGCGATCCCGGTCGAGGCGCACCTTCGGATCGGCGGCGGCATCGTCGAGTCCGCGCAGCAGGCCGGTGAACAGCGCACGCTGCGGGACCGGCGCCGAGCAGGCGATGGCTTCCAGGGCGGTGCCCCGCACCTCGAGTCCGATCGCGGCGATGTGACGGACGTCGCCATGGTAGACCCCGTGGATCGGGGCGCCGCCTACGTCGCCGTCGCGGTCGGACCAGACCTGGGTGGGGGCATCGAGCACGACCACGGCGTCGTCGAGCAGCGGCTGGAGGTGGGGGCGGTCGGTCATTCCTTGACGGCTCCTTCGGTGGAATTCATGATGCGGCGCTGGAAGATGAAGAACATCACGGCGACGGGGATCGTCATGATGAGCGCCGCCGCGAGCTTGAGCGGGTACTGGGTGCCCTGGCTGAGCTGCCCGCTGGCGAGCGAGGCGACACCCTTCGTGAGGGTCGTCAGCGCGGGGTCGTTCGTGGACACGATGAAGTGGCTGAGCTCGTTCCACGACCCCTGGAACGACAGGATGACGATCGTGATGAGGGCGGGCGTCGCCATCGGGAGCACGACCGACCAGAAGGTCCGGAACGCACCGGCTCCGTCGATCCGCGCCTGCTCCTCGACCGAGACGGGGATCGACTCGAAGAAGTTCTTCATGATGAAGACGCCGGCGGCGTCGACCAGCAGAGGCAGGATCATGCCGGCGTAGGAGTTGAAGATGCCGAGCTGGTTGATGACGAGGAACTTCGGGATGAGCAGGACGACGGTCGGCACCGACATCACGGCGACGAGGGCCGCGAACACGACTCCTCGTCCGCGGAAGCGCAGACGCGCGAGCGCGTATCCGGCGAGGGAGTTGAAGAACACCCGCCCCGCGGTGACGAAGATCGTCACGATGGCGCTGTTGACGAACCACGACGGGAAGTCGGAGTTGGCGAAGAGCCGTTCATAGGCGGCGAACGTCCACGACTCCGGGAGCAGGTTCACGCCGGAGCTCGCAGCGTCCTCGTCCGTCTTGAAACTCGTGAACACCTGGATCAGGAACGGGTAGATGTAGATGACGGCGAGCACGATCAACACGGTGTACAGCACGATCTGCCAGGTCAGCTGCGTGCGCGAGAGCCTCATGACGTCCCTCCCTCGCGCGCGACCTCGTACGCGCGGATGCGGCGCCGCGATACCGGCCGGTCGCGCAGCACCCAGCGCTGCAGCAGCGTGAAGATCACGATGATGACGAAGAGGATGAAGGCGATCGCGGCGCCCTGACCCCACTCCTGATCCGTGAACGCCGTCTTGTACGACAGGTACGCCGGGGTGAGGGTCGTCTTGCTGGGGGCGCCACGGGTGCCGGTGTAGATCTGATCGAACACCTGCCAGCAGCCGATGAGCCCGAGGGTGAGCACCGTGAACAGCGTCGGCCGCAGCTGCGGCAGGGTCACCCGCCAGAACCGCTGCCACCCGTTCGCCCCGTCCATCATGGCCGCCTCGTCGACGTCCGCGCCGAGATTCTGCAGACCGGCGAGGAAGAGCAGCATGAAGGTGCCGGAGGTCGTGAAGATGGCCATCAGGATGTAGGCGCTCATGGCGATCGACGGACCGGCGAGCCACTCCCACCAGGAGATGCCCAGCATCCCGCCGCCGGTGAGCGCGGCGGGTCCGGTGTCGATGCCGATGCCGCTGAGCGCGAGATGCAGGATGCCGCGGGGGTCGTTGAACCAGTTCGGACCGTTCAGGCCGAACCAGGCGAGCACGCTGTTGACCGCTCCGCTCGCGGAGAACAGGAAGAGCCAGAGCACCGTGATCGCCACCGAGCTCGTGACGGAGGGGAAGTAGTACGCGGTCCGGAAGAACCCGCGGCCGCGCAGCACCGCTCTGTTCACCAGGACGGCGAGGAACAGGGCGATGGCCGTCTGCAGGGGCACGACGAGCAGCACGTACCAGGAGTTATTGCGCAGTGCGGTCCCGAAGTCCTTGGTCGCGAGGCCGCCGTCGGCCAGCACGGCCGAGTAGTTCTCGGTGCCCACGAACGAGACCGACGGCGAGAGGGGGCTGCCGCGCCCCGCCCAGTCCGACATGCTGACCCAGAGGGCCATGAGCACGGGGACCAGCAAGAAGACGCCGAGGATGAGGATGACCGGCGCCGTGAAGAGCCACCCGGCTGCGGCCTCGCCGCGGCGGAGTCCGGAGGCTCCCCCGCGGCGAGACAGGGCCTGTCCCGCCATCGCTACTCGACGATCGCTTCGAGGTTCGACTGCACGGTGTCGAGGATCTGTGCGGGGTCTCCCGTCTTCAGCGACTCGAGCTGCGCGTTGAAGTCGGCGATCACGTCCGCAGCGCCGTCCTGGTTGGGCGGGAACTGCGCGTAGTCCGCTCCCGCGAGGAAGGGCGCGAGGTCCGGGTTGTCCGCGGTCCACTGGTCGGCGGCGGAGGTGATCGACGGCATCGGGCCGAACGCCTTCGAGAAGGCGAGCTGGCTGTCAGCACTGGTGAGGTACTCGACGAGGTCGAGGGCCGCCTGCTGGTTGGGGCTGTCGGCAGCCATGCCCCAGCAGTTCGTGAACTGCAGGGTGCCCTGGCCGCCCGGTCCTTCGGGAAGCTCGGCGACGGTGTAGTCCACGGAGCCGAAGTCGTTCGCCATCGCACCGGTGATCCAGTTGCCTTCGATCACCATCGCGGCCAGCTCCTTCCCGAGTGCCTCGCCGCCCCAGCCGGCCCCGACGTCCTTCGCGTAGGCGAAGGTGCCGTCGACGAGGTGGGTCTGCACGTACTCCAGCGCCTCGACGTTCGCGGGGTCGTCCGCGATCGCCGTGCCGTCCTTCACGAGCCCGCCGCCGGCCTGCGCCATGAACGTGCCGACGCGCTGGTACTCGGCTCCGAAGGCCAGACCCACGTGGTCGGCGGTGGTGAGCTTCTGCGCGACGGCCGCGAGGTCGTCCCAGCTCTTCGGGAGGTCGGCATCGGTGAGTCCCGCCTCCGCCCACATGCGTGTGTTGATCACGAGCGCGAGCGTGGAGAAGTCCTTGGGCGCACAGTAGAACGTGCCGTCGAGGGTGAAGTTCTCGACGAGGGAGGGGTAGAAGTCGTCCTTGTTCGAGAGCTCGTCGCCGTACGCCTGGAGGGAGCCGTTCGAGGCGTACCCGGCCATCTGCTCCGGTGCGAGGTAGAAGAGGTCGGCGGGGTTCCCGGCGGCGAAGCCCTGGGAGAGCTCCTGCGCCAGGTCGCTCGCCACCTGGAGGTCGACCTCGGTGCCGGACTCCTCGGACCAGGCGTCGAGCGCCGACTGCACTGCGGCGGTCTCGGCGTCGCCCGACGAGCCGATGAGGATCGTGAGGCCGTCGTCGGAGGAGGTGAGGTCTGTGTCGCCCTCGCTCTGCTCCTCGCCTGAGAACCCGGAGCCGCACCCGGTGAGCACGAGGGTGGTGGTGATCAGGACCGCTCCGGCGCCGAGCCAGGCGCGTGTGGTCTGCCGTGTCATGTCTCTCTCTCCTTTGATGAGGGCCGGCGGGCAGGAATTTGAACGATCAAACTCTGCATGGAATACGCTAGGTGCGGCAGTGCGGACGTGTCAAGCCGCCGGGATCGAGGAGTGCGATGGCCAAGGCCCCCACGGTGGAGGATGTGGCGGCACACGCCGGCGTCTCCCGCCAAACGGTGTCGAACGTCCTGAACACCCCGGACATCGTCCGGCCGGCCACCCGGGAGCGCGTGCTCGCCTCCATCGACGAGCTCGGCTACCGTCGGCACGCGGCGGCCCGCCGGCTGCGCCTGCGTCGGAGCTCGACGATCGGCATCCGGCTCGACCCGTACCTGGGCGGGATCTCGGGGGTGGTGCTGGATCGGTTCGTGCACGCCATCACGGAGCGGTCGAGTGATCGCGGCATGCGCATGCTCGTGTACGCGGCACGGACCCCGGAGGAGGAACTCGGCCGGCTCGCCGAACTGTGGGACGGATCCGAGATCGATGCGGCGATCCTCACCGGCACCGTGCGCGACGATCCCCGCGTCACGCGGCTGGACGCGCTCGGTCTGCCGTTCATCTCCTTCGGACGGCCGTGGGGGGATGACGACATCTCCGATCCGATGCATCTCTGGGTCGACGTGGACGGCGCGGCGGGCACCAGGGCGGCGACGACGTATGCGCTCGAGCACGGGAGCGCGGTGACCTTCCTGGGCTGGCCGTCGGGGTCAGGCACGGGGGACGATCGAGAACGCGGGTGGCGCGAGGCCGTCGCGGAGGCGGGTGCGCACGGCGCCAGGGTCGTCGCCGAGGACTCGGTTCCCGAGGCGCGTCGGGCGATCACCCGGGCGCTGGAAGACGGCATCCGGGCGGACGCCATCGTCTGCGCCAGCGACTCTCTCGCCGTGGGGGCCCTGCTCGGCCTCGCCGACGCCGGGAAGACCGTCCCGGTCATCGGGTTCGACAACACGCCCACCGCCGAAGCCTTGGGATTCTCCAGCGTCGAGCAGCGACCGGAGGATGTGGCGGAGGCGATCCTCCATCTATTGATGGGGCCGACGGGGGACGTCGTCGCGCCGCGTCGAGTCGAGTCCGGCTCGGCGCACGCGCTCATCACGCCCGAGCTCGTCGTGCGCTGATCCGGCGCGTCGCCCGGGCCGCTCCTCTGCTCAGCGCGCGGCGAGGCCGGCGAGCAGCTCGAGCACGCAGAGGGCCGCGAGTCGCACGGTGCGACCGTCCTCGGCATCCGCTGTCGCATCGACCTCGGCGATGTCGGCGCTCCGGACCCGCGGGTCGGCGGCGACACCGCGCGTGAGGGCGCGCAGCTCCCACGCCGCCAGGCCTCCGGGGACGCTGGCCGGGCACCCCGGGGCGACCGCGCGGTCGCACACGTCCACGTCGATGTCGAGGTGCACGCGGGGCCGGTCGCCCGCCCCCGCGATCTCGACCGCCTCGGCCACGACGTCGGCGATCCCCCGACGGCGCACGTCGTCGAGCGTGACGACCCGGATGCCCCAGTCCGCCGCCCGGCGCGCGTAGGCGGCGGAGTTCGCGAAATCGGCGAGGCCGATCTGCACGATCCGGGTGGGGTCGATGCGGGCGGTGGGGAGGCCGGACGCCGCCGGGGCGTCTTCGACGAGTCGTCGCACCGGCGTGCCGTTGGAGACGCCGTCGCGCAGGTCGAAGTGGGCGTCGAACGTGATCAGGCCCGTGGCCTCCGCACCGAGGGCGACAGGGTAGGTGAGGGAGTTGTCGCCGCCGAGAGCGATGACGAGGTCGGACGCTCGCGCCAGCTCCCGGACCCGCTCGATCGTCCGTGCCTCTCCGGTGTCGCCGTCCGGCTCCGGCACGTCCCCGGCATCCGCGATGCGGAGCACCTCGTCCAGGTCGATCGTCGGCGGGCCGAGGACCGCCGTGCCGTAGCGGGGGAGCGCCTCGCGGATCGCGGCCGGCGTCGCGTGGGCTCCGGTCGGGGACAGCGAGGTGCGCCAGGTCGGGACGCCGAGGAGCACCGAATCGGCCGTGTCCTCGAACGCGGGCCAGGCCCCGGCGCGCGGCCAGGACGGATCGTGGGACAGCGCCATGTCAGACTCCCGGGATCAGGGCGTGGGCGACGGTGAAGATCGCAAGGCCGGCGAGGGCGCCGACGACGGTGCCGTTCAGACGGATGTACTGCAGGTCGCGGCCGACCATGAGCTCGATCTTCTCGGTGGTCTCGGCGGGATCCCAGCGCTCCACGGTGTCGGTGATGATCGAGGCGATGTCGTGCCGGTACCGGTCGACGAGGAAGACGGCCGCGTCCGAGACCCACGTGTCCACCCGGCGCTGCAGGGCCGTGTCGGTCGTGAGCCGCTCGCCGATCTCCTGCAGGGCCTGCACGGCGCGACGCCGCAGCCCGCTCTCCGGGTCGGCGAGGGAGGTGAGGAGTCCGTTCTTGGCGGTGTTCCAGGCCTCCGCCGCCAGGGCGCCGACGCGCGGGCTGTCGAAGAGCGCGGCCTTGGCGTTCTCCAGCTTCTCGCGCGTCGCGGGGTCGTTCTGCAGAGCGTCAGCGAGGCGGGACAGGTACCCGTCGATCGCGAGGCGGGCCGGATGCCGCGGATCGGCCTGCACGGCGCGGACGAACTTGACCGCCTCGTTGTACACCGTGTCGTCGATCAGGCGGTGCGCGATCTTCGGCATCCACCCGGGGAGTCGTCGGGAGACGAGTCCGGCGAAGGACGCGGCGTTCGCGTCGAGCCACCGCCCGATGCTGTCCACCGCGAGGTCGACGGCGCCGTGGTGCGCTTCCGCGTCGACGATCTTCTCCAGCCACGCTCCGGCGGGCGGCCCCCACTCCGGCGCGACGAGGTGCTCGCGGGCGAGGTCGGCGAGGAGGTCGCGCACGTCGTCGTCGCTCAGCGCGTTCAGCACCGCCGTCGCGACCGTCGCGCCCTCGGCAGCGACCCGCTCGGCATGCGGGGTCTCGCGGAGCCACTCGCCGGCGCGGAGGGCGATCGCGGTGCTGGTCAGCTTGGTGCGCACGACGTCGGCAGCGAGGAAGTTCGTCTCCACGAACTCGCCCAGCGTGCGGCCGATCTCGTCCTTGCGGTTCGGGATGATCGCGGTGTGCGGGATGGGCAGGCCGAGCGGACGGCGGAACAGCGCCGTGACCGCGAACCAGTCCGCCAGCGCGCCGACCATCCCGCCCTCCGCCGCGGCTCGCACGTAGGCGAGCCCACCGACCCGCTCCTGGAACGCGAACGCGACGATGAAGGCGAGGGCCATGAAGATGAGGGCGCCGAGCGCGACGGCCTTCATCCGCCGCAGCGCGCGCCGACGCTCCTGGTCGGCGACGGAGAGCAGCGTCGTGGGTGTTCGCGGCATGACGTCATCCTTTCACGGGGCGAGTAGCCTCGATACGTGATCGAAGACATCAAGAAGCGCGCTCTGCACCGCACCAGCATCCTCGAGGGTCAGATGCGCGGTGTCGCGCGGATGATCGAGAACGAGGAGTACTGCATGGACATCATCACGCAGTCCCGCGCGATCCAGCGCTCCCTCGAGTCGCTCAACCGTCTGCTGTTGGAGAACCACCTGCGCACGCACGTCACCCACATGTTTGAGGACGGCGGCGAGGAGCGCGACAAGGCCGTCGGCGAGCTCCTCAAGGCGTTCGACTTCGACCGCAAGTAGCGTCCGGCGGGGGGCGCCTCTCAGCCGACCGCGTACCCGTCGGCGACCGTCAGCGCCTCCTCGATCCCGGCCAGTCCCCGCACCAGCTCCGCCTCCTCGATCACCAGCGGCGGGGCGATGTGCACGCGGTGGAAGTGCGTGAAGGGCCAGATTCCTGCCCGCTTCGCGGCGGCTGCGAACGCGGTCATCGGCGCGGCATCGGTACCGGTCGCGTTGAACGGCACCAGCGGCTCCCTGGTCTGCTGGTCCCGCACGAGCTCCACCGCCCAGAACAGGCCGCGGCCGCGCACCTCGCCCACGCTCGGATGCGACGATGCCCACGCGCGCAGCGTCGGGCCGACGATCCGCTCGCCGAGGTCGCGTACCCGTTCCAGGATGCCGTCGCGGCGGAACACCTCGAACGTGGCGACGCCGGCCGCGCAGGCGAGAGGGTGCCCGGAATACGTGAGTCCGCCCGCGAACGGAACGGTGTCGAAGGCGGCGGCGATGCGGTCCGAGATCACGACGCCGCCGAGCGGGACGTAGCCCGAGTTCACGCCCTTCGCGAAGGTGATCAGGTCGGGGCGCCCCTCGAAGGCGTCGATGCCGAACCATTCGCCGAGCCGGCCGAACCCCACCATCACCTCGTCGGCGATGAAGACGATCCCGTAGCGGTCGCACAGCGCGCGCACCCCGGGCAGATAGCCGGGCGGCGGGAGCAGCACGCCGTTGGTGCCGACCACCGTCTCGACGATGATCGCGGCGATCGTCTGCGGGCCCTCGAGCTGGATGGTCTGCTCCAGATGCGCGAGGGCGCGCTCCGTCTCCTGCTCCGGCGTCTCGCTGTGGAACGGGGAGCGGTACAGGTACGGGCCGAAGAACCGCACGGCGCCGGTGTCCGTGACGTCGTTCGCCCAGCGACGGGGGTCGCCGGTGAGGGAGATCGCGGTGGCGGTGGAGCCGTGGTAGCTGCGGTACATCGACAGCACCTTCCGGCGGCCGGTGGCCTGCCGGGCCATGCGCACCGCGTACTCGTTCGCCTCCGCGCCGCCGTTCGTGAAGAACACCTTCTCGAAGCCGTCCGGGGTGACCTCGGCGATGAGGCGCGCGAGCTCACCCCGCACATCATTGGCCATCGACGGCTGGATGGTCGCGAGCCGCCCGGCCTGCCGCTGGATCGCGGCGACGAGGTCCGGGTGCTGATGGCCTAGGTTGAGGTTCACGAGCTGGCTGGAGAAGTCGAGGTAGGCGGTGCCCTCGTAATCCCAGAACGTCGAGCCCTGGCCGGCGGCGACCGGCAACGGGTCGATCAGCGCCTGGGCGCTCCAGGAATGGAAGACGTGGGCGCGGTCGTCGGCGCGCACCTGCGCTTCGGCGTCGGGGGCGGGGAGGGGGGAGGAGACTCCGTGGCGGTCGGTGAAGGTCGTCATCGTGATCGCTCCTCGTCAGTGGTTGCTCGGGAAGCCGAGGTCGATCTGCGACGGGGTGTGGTCGGGCCACCGCGTCGTCACGACCTTCGACCGCGTGTAGAAGTGCACGGACTCCGGGCCGTAGATGTGCGCGTCGCCGAAGAGGGAGTCCTTCCACCCTCCGAAGGAGTACGCGCCGACGGGCACCGGGATCGGGACGTTGACGCCGACCATGCCGACCTCGATGTCGAACTCGTACTGCCGTGCCGTCCCGCCGTCGCGCGTGAAGATCGCCGTGCCGTTGCCGTAGGCGTTCGCGTTGACCAACGCGACGGCCTCCGCGTAGGAGCCCACGCGCACCACGGACAGGACCGGGCCGAAGATCTCGTCGTCATAGACGCGCATGCCAGGGGTGACCCCGTCGATCAGGCTCACGCCGAGGAAGAAGCCGTCGCCGTCGAACTCCGCGCTCGTGCCGTCGACGACGACGCTGGCGCCCTCTCCGGGTGCTCCCGCGACATACGAGGCGACGCGATCACGGTGCTCCGCGGTGATGAGCGGGCCCATCGCGCTCGCCGGGTCCGTGCCGGGGCCGATCGAGAGGCCGTCGATGCGGCGGGCGATCGCGGCGACGAGGTCGTCGGCGATGTCGCCCACGGCCACGAGCACGGACACCGCCATGCAGCGTTCGCCCGCGGAGCCGTAGGCCGCGGAGACGGCGGCGTCGGCGGCCGCGTCGATGTCGGCGTCGGGCATCACGACCATGTGGTTCTTCGCGCCACCGAGCGCTTGGACGCGCTTCCCGGCGGCAGACGCCCGCTGGTAGATCGCCCGGGCGATGGGCGTCGATCCGACGAAGCTCACCGCGTGCACCCGCGGGGAGTCGAGAAGCGCGTCGACGGCCTCCCGGTCGCCGTGCACGACGTTGAGGACGCCGTCCGGCAGGCCCGCCTCGTGGAACAGCCGTGCGAGCCACACCGCGGCGGACGGATCCTTCTCACTGGGCTTGAGGACGACGGTGTTGCCGCAGGCGATGGCCGAGGCGACCATCCACAGCGGCACCATGACCGGGAAGTTGAACGGGGTGATGGCGGCGACCACCCCGACCGGCTGCTTGACGGAGTGCACGTCGACCCCGCGGGCGACCTGCTCGCTGCGCTCGCCCTTGAGCAGATGTACGAGGCCGGCCGCGAACTCGACGTTCTCGATGCCCCGGGACACCTCGCCGGCCGCGTCGGACAGGACCTTGCCGTGCTCGGACGTGACGATCGCCGCCAGCTCGTCCGTGCGCTCCGTGAGGAGCTGGCGGAGCCGGAAGAACACGTCGGCGCGTTTGATGAGGCTCGTCTCCCGCCACGCCGGGAGTGCCGCAGCCGCGGCGGCGACGGCGGCGTCGACCTCGGCGGCCGAGGCGAAGGCGACCTCCTTCGTGACGGCTCCTGTGGCCGGGTCGAAGACGGGGCCGCGGCGCGCCGCAGCGGCCGTCTCGGTGCCGTTGATGAGATGACGGACGGTGTCCACAGGTGCTCCTTCGCAGTGGGTCGCGTATCGCACACTCTGACCGAGGGTCGCTACGCTGGGGCTCGGCCCATGCTCACAGAGAACGGAGCCCGCGCAGAGTGGCAGAGCGTCAGGAGTTCTTCTTCGGTCGGACAGACCGTCCGGATCGGCGCTCGTCGGCGCTGCGCGTCGGGGACGTCCTCGCTCTTCCCGCGGTCCAGGAGGGAGCGCCGACCGTCCTCGTCGGCGGCCCGGCACTCGAGGCCGGGGTGCGGTGGGTCCACGTCTCGGACAGCGCCGACGTCGCCCGCCTGCTCGACGGCGGCGAGCTGCTGCTCACGACCGGCGCCGCCTGGCCGACCGGCACCGCAGCACTGCGCGTGCTCGTGGCGGAGCTGGCGGCGATCGGGGTCTCGGGCATCGTGATCGAACTCGGCCCGCGGATGTCCCGCGTCCCGGACGCGGTCATCGAGGCCTGCGCCGCCGCCGGTCTCGCCCTCGTCGCGCTCGCGGTGGAGGTGAAGTTCGTCGCGGTGACCGAGGCCGTGCACCGGGCGCTGATCGAAGCGCAGACCGCGGCGCTCCGCGAACGGCAACGTCTGCATGATCTCTTCACCGCCCTCAGCCTCCGTGGCGCACCGGCCGACCTCATCGTGTCGGAGGTCGCCCGTGCGCTCGACGTCCCCGTCCACCTCGAGAACCTGGCAGGAGAGGTCGTCGCCGTCGAAGCTCTCCGCGTTCCGGTCGGCCAGGCTCTCCGTCCGCCCGGCCCGGATGGCGGTGACCGTGTGCCGGTGCAGGCGCGCGGTGTGCGCTGGGGCTGGCTCATCGCGGCGGACGGTCCACAGCATCCCGCCGGTCGCGCCACCGTCTTGGAGCTGGGGGCGACCGCCCTCGCCTTCGGTTGCCTCGCCGACGGGGAAGGCGCGTGGACCGTGCTCGCGCACCGCAGCCTCATCGAGGATCTCCTCGGCGCGCGCTTCGCCCGTGAGGAGGATGTCGAGGTCCGGCTCCGGCGGCTCGGGCTCGATCTCGCGGGCACCACCGGCACCGGGCTCGTGTTCCGCACCGACGAGGTATCGGACCGGCTGGTCGCCCGTGCGCGTGCGGCCGGTCTGGCTGCGGTGGGCTCGCGGCGCGGCGCCGACGTGGTGCTGCTCGTCGCGACCGGCGTCGGCGCCCTGTCCGATGCGGCCGTCCGCCACCTCTCCGGCGGTGCGCCCGCGATCCTCGGTCCGAGCGCCGAAGGCGTGCTCGGACTCCTGGCCTCGACCCGTGCCGCGCTCGACCTCGCCGCGCGGCCGTCCGGGGGTGACGTGCCGGCGGTCCGCCGCGTCGCCGACCGGCCGCTCGAGCGCCTCGTGTCCGCCCTGCGCGACGATCGGCGACTCCAGGCGCACAGCGAGCAGATGCTGGATCCGCTCGTGCGTCACGACAGGGATCGCCGAGGCGATCTGCTCGCCGTGCTCGCCGCTCTCGTGGCGCACCCGGGCAACCGCTCCGCCGCGGCGGCCGCGAGCCACCTCTCCCGCTCGGTGTTCTATCAGCGCCTCGCGCTCATCGGCGACCTGCTGGGCGCGGATCTGGACGACGGGGAGACCCTCGCCGCCCTGCACCTCGCCCTGCTCGCCCGCCGTCGTGATACGGCGCCGCCGCTCTGAGCGGGACGGTCAGCGTGTGCCCCAGGCGAACTGCTGCTTCTGGAGCTTCGCGTAGATGAAGGTCTCCGTCGACACCACGCCCTGGATCGGACGGATGCGGTCGTTGACGAGCGCCAGCAGATGATCGTCGTCCTCGCACACCGCCTCGACGAGCACATCGAACGATCCGACCGTGATCACGACGTAGTCGACCTCGTCGATGTCGGCGATCGCCTCGGCCACGCCCCGCGCGTCGCCGGCGACCTTGACGCCCACCATCGCCTGCCGGTGGAAGCCGAGCTGCATCGGATCCGTCACCGCGACGATCTGCATGATGCCCGACTCCGTGAGGCGCTGCACCCGCTGGCGGACGGCGGCCTCGCTCAGCCCCACGATGCGGCCGATCTCGGAATACGAGCGGCGGCCGTCCTCCTGCAGCATCTCGACGATGGTCTTGGAGATCGCGTCGAGGGTGTGGTCCTTCTTCGACGGTGCCATGGTGCGATCCTGGCACTGCGGACGATCGCGGACAACGGGGTCCGCGTGCGCCGATCAGGCCTCGATCGGGCCGAGCCAGGCGCTCGCCGCTGTGGCGTGCGCCGACTCGGGGTCGGAGGGGTGGAACGCCCCGGCGAGGACGTCGCGGTACAGCCGGGAGAGCTCGTTGCCGGAGAAGTACGAGCCGCCACCGGCCACCAGCATCGCCTCGTCGACCACCTGCTTGGCCATCGTCACCGCCCGGTGCTTGACTCCCGAGAGCGCGGGGAACCAGCCGGCGCCGCGGTCCGCGCGCTCATCCACGTCGCGGGCGAGGGCGGCGATCTGCGGCGGGAGCGCGTCGTAGGCGAGGGCCATGTCGGCGATACGCCAGCGGATGTCCGGATCCTGGCTGTACGCGGTGCCGCTCTTCTTGGAGCGACGTCGGTGCGCCGTCGCCACGGCCAGCTCGAGGGCCCGGCGCGCTATGCCGGTGTAGACGGAGGCGAGGAGGATCTCGAAGACGGAGAAGATGCCGAAGACGATCGGGTCCGGGCTGGGTCCCGGGTCGATGCGCCGCACCACGTGCGCCGCATCCGCGACGGCGCCGTCGAGCCGCGTGGTCCGGCTCTGTGTGCCGCGCATGCCGAGGGTGTCCCAGTCATCCGCAGTGGAGACCGCGGAGGTGCGGTCGACGAAGGCGAACACGAGCTTCGGCGCGTCCGGGCTCGTGGTGTCGAGGCCGTGCAGCCCGAGCTTCGTCCACACGGGGGCGAGCGAGGTGAAGATCTTGGTGCCGGTGAAGGCGTAACCGCCGTCGCCGTCCGGGGCCGCCGCCGTGTCGCTCCCGAACAGCACGAGGTCGTTGCCGCCCTCGCTGATGCCGAACGCGAAGACCTCTCCGGCCACGGCGCCGTCCTGCACGAACTCGAGACCGGGGACCCCGCGATCCGAGAAGACCTTGGCCACGCCGGTCCAGACCAGGTGCATGTTGATCGCCAGGGCCGTTGCGGGCGCGGCGCCGGCGAGCCGCTGCTGGAGGACGGCCGCCTGCTCCAGGCCGAGTCCCGCGCCGCCGCGCTCCCGGGGCACGAGGATGGACAGGTAGCCGGCTGCGCGGAGCTCGTCGAGGTCGGCCTGGGGGAAGGTGTTCTCCCGGTCGTGGATCGGCGCGCGTTCGCGGATGCGGTCGAGCAGGTCGTCGGGGAGATACGCCGACGGGTCGAAGTCGTTCATGCCAGAGCCTCCAGGAGCTGTCGGATCGATTCCTCCGGGCGGTCGCGATGCACCGAGTGGCCGGCGCCGGCCACGACCGACAGGGAGATGCGGGGGTTGCTCGCGAGCACCTCGTCGGCGAGAGCTCCGGCGAAGATGCTGTAGACGGCGGGGTCGCCGCCGATCACGTGCGTGGGCACGGTCAGGCGGGCCGCGTGTCCGCGGACGTCCCACGGCTGATTCTGGGCGCTGGTCTGCTCGACCGCCCACGCACTCGCCCGCCGGACGGCGTCGACCTTGAGCTCCTGGTCCTGCGGGTGCCAGTGCGGATGCTCCTGCCGCACGGCGTCGAGGCGGTTGTCGGCGAAGGCGCGTTCCTGGCTGTGGCGGACGATGGCCGCATCCCGCTGGACGATGTGGATCGCGGGGTCGATGAGGACCAGGCGGTGCGTCCAGCCCGTGTCGTCGGCGGCGGCCACCGTACCGGCCGCCCCGCCGAGCGAGTGCCCGACGACGGCGTCCCAGGCGCTCGACCCGGCAGGCCGCGTTGCGACGAGATCCGCGGCATACGCCGCGACGGAGTAGTCGAGGGCCCGCGGGGCGTCACCGTGGCCGCGCAGGTCCACCGCCGTCGCGTGCCAACCGGCCGCCGCGAGAGCATCGCCGAGCCGCCACATGAGTGCGCCGGACGAGCCGAGACCGTGCACGAGAAGGGCGCGTCGCCCCGCCGCGGGATCGCCCCAGCTCAGGCGGGGAAGGGTGACGGGAGCGGGCATGGCACCAGCCTACGACCGCACCAGGACGCGGCGGGCGGAGTCAGCGCGCCGGCTCCAGGGGCGGCAGGTCGGCCGCGATGCGGAGCACTCGCGCTGCGGCTTCGTGTCCTGCGGCCAGGCGGGTCTCGAGGTCGGCGCCGTCGAGCGTCGCGGCCAGGAACCCGGAGGCGAAGGCGTCCCCCGCACCGACGGGCTCCACCACGTCCACGGTCGGAGCGGGCACGAAGACCGGGTCCGCGTCACCGGCGAAGGCCGTGGCGCCGACGTCGCCGTCCTTGACGACGAGCAGACCGCAGTGCGGAAGGTGCGCGCGGATCTCCGCGGCCGTCGCGGTGCCCCAGATGCGCTCGGCCTCGTCGCGGCCGACGAAGGCGATGTCGGCGGCGTCGGCCAGGCGCGCGAGGGTCGCGGCCGCCTCCTCGGGGCTCCACAGCGCCCGGCGGTCGTTCACATCGAAGGAGACGACGGCTCCGGCGGTGCGCGCGTCCGCGAAGAGCCGGTCGACCATCGCCAGGCAGGTCGCAGACAGCGCCGGGGTGATGCCCGTGGTGTGCACGATACGGACGCCGGCGAGCTGCGCGGGGGACAGGAACCCGGGTGCCATGCGCGAGGCGGCCGAGCCGCGGCGATAGTAGTAGACCGCCGAGGACTCCACGCCGGGATCCTTGAACATCACTCCGGTCGGCGCCTCCGGGTCGACCTCGGTCCAGAGTTCGACGCGACGCTGCTCCAGCTCTGCGGAGAGGCGGCGGCCGAGAGGATCGTCGCCGAGACGAGAGGCCCAGACAGCCCGATGGCCCGCGGCCGCGACGCCGACGGCGACGTTCGCCTCCGCACCCGCGTGGGTGATCGACGCGGTGTCGGCGGTCGTGAGGTCGGCGCCGGTCGGCGTGATCAGGGCCATCGACTCGCCGACGCACACGATCGCGGGGGAGGAGGACGGGACGGAGGGGCTCATGAGGGGGTGACCGCCAGGGGCTCGGTGTCGGGATGGGGGCTGGCGTCGCGGTGACGCAGATCGGGGAAGGACCGCACGAACACGATGGAGACGAGCAGTCCGACCGCCGCGAAGATGGTGGCGGCCAGGTACGCACCGCGCCAGTCGCCGACGTCGACGAGGAAGCCGGCGACCGCCGATCCGGCCGCGGCGCCGATGAGCTGCCCGGTGCCCGCCCAGCCGAAGGCCTCGGCGGTCTCGCTGAACTTCACGCTGGCCGTGGTGATGGCGAACAGCACCGCGAGGGCGGGGGCGATGCCGATGCCGGCGAGGATGAGCGTGCCGCCCAGCCAGTAGACGTTGAGCATGACCATCGTGAGGGCGAGGCCCACCGTGACGATGAGCAGGCGGCGCGCCATCGCCCAGGGGCCGATCGGGATGTGGCCGAAGGCGAGGCCGCCGGCCAGGCTGCCAGCGGAGAAGACCGCGAGGACGAGACCCGCCGCGAGGCTGCCGTGCTCGAACGTCGCGACCACGCCGACCTCGACCGCGGAGCAGGCGCCGATGAGCAGGAATCCGATGACGGTCGCGAGGAGCACGGGCGGCTTGAGCACGACCGTGCCCAGCGCGTTGCGGCTGCGCGGGATGCGCACGCGGCCGACCTCGGGGGAGAGGATGAACCACGCACCGCCGGCGACGAGGACGATCGCCACCAGGAGCAGGCCCTCCATGGTGCCGACCTGGGTGGAGACGAGGGTGATGACGACCGGCGCCAGCACCCAGATGATCTCCTGCAGGGACGCGTCGAGGGAGAACAGCGGGGTGAGCTGACCGGCGTTCACGAGCTTGGGGTAGATGGTGCGGACGGCCGCCTGCACCGGCGGCGTCGAGAGGCCGGCGATCATGCCCAGGGCCATGTATCCCGGGACCGAGAGGGGCAGCAGTCCCAGGCCGAGTACCGCGATGACGCAGACGGACAGGGTGAGGGCCAGCACCCGCCGCATGCCCCAGGCGCCCATCCACCGGCTGGTGATGGGGCCGGCGACCGCTTGGCCGACACTGGTCGCGGCGAGCACGAGGCCCGCCGATCCGTACGATCCGGTCTGCTGCTCGACGTGCAGCAGGATCGCCAAGGACATCATCCCGTTGGGGAAGCGCGCGGTGAGCTGGGCGGCGATCATGCGGCCCACTCCCGGCGTGCGAAGAAGATCCCGATAGCCCGCCACCCGACAACGGTACCGGGCGGCGGGGACGTCGGTGCGATGGGCCGGCGATGGACACGCCGCGACACGCCGTGGACACGCCGGACGACGAATTCCACAGGCCTGGGGATGTCGGATGCCCCTCGTAGGGTGCCTCCTGTGGATGGATCTCTCCCAGGCTCCTCCCAGCCGCGATTTCCCGCGGGTCGTCGACCCCGCGAGAGGGGGTCCGCCTGTGGAAGAAACGGTGGACAACCTGTGTTGTATCTGTAGAGAGCGGTGGAAAAACTACACGGATGTAACTACTACCCCTTGTGGTCGCACCGAATGTACGTCCCTATATGTAGTATTGAGATCCCGGCGGAGGTCTGCCGGAGAAACCAGAGATTTGAGGGGTTTAGATGTCGATCACGGTGTACACCAAGCCTTCCTGCGTCCAGTGCAACGCGACCTACCGTGCCCTGGATGCCAAGGGCATCGAGTACGAGATCCACGACCTGTCGGAGGACCCGACGGCGCTGGAGCAGGTCAAGGCGCTCGGCTACATGCAGGCGCCCGTCGTCGTCACCGACGAGGACCACTGGTCGGGCTTCCGTCCCGACAAGATCGACGAGCTCGCGTCCCGCCTGGCGTAGTCCGACAGGCTCACCGACCCGGCCCTTCGACAGGCTCAGGAACCCAAGGAGAGAGCTATGAGCGCCGTCGCGACCGCTGCGCCGCTCCTGGTCTACTTCTCGAGCGTGTCGGGTAACACCGCGCGCTTCATCGAGAAGCTCGGGCTTCCCGCCCGACGCATCCCCCTCCACCGGAACGAAGAGGACCTCGTCGTCGACGAGCCCTTCGTCCTGGTCACCCCCACCTACGGCGGGGGTGCCGGGCGCGGGGTCGAGAAGGGGGCCGTGCCCAAGCAGGTGATCCGGTTCCTCAACGACGAGCGCAACCGGCGTCACATCCGCGGGGTCATCTCCGCGGGCAACACCAACTTCGGCGACGCGTTCTGCCTCGCCGGCGACATCATCAGCCGCAAGTGCCACGTGCCTCACTTGTATCGGCTCGAGATCTTCGGCACACAGGACGACGTGGATCGCGTGAGCGACGGATTGGAACGACGGTGGAATCTTCAGTGACCGAGACAGTGGCATTCAAGGTGAACCCCGCGTATGAGGGTCTGGACTACCACGCCCTCAACGCGATGCTGAACCTGTACGACGCGAACGGGAAGATCCAGTTCGACGCCGACAAGCGCGCCGCGCGGGAGTACTTCCTGCAGCACGTGAACCAGAACACGGTGTTCTTCCACTCGCTCAAGGAGCGCCTGGACTACCTCGTGGAGAAGGAGTACTACGAGGGCGCCGTCATCGAGAAGTACTCGTTCGACTTCGTGCAGAAGCTCAACGACCTCGCCTACTCGAAGAAGTTCCGCTTCGAGACGTTCCTCGGCGCGTTCAAGTACTACACGAGCTACACGCTGAAGACGTTCGACGGCAAGCGCTACCTCGAGCGCTTCGAGGACCGCGTCGTGATGACCGCGCTCGCCCTCGCGGACGGCGACGAGAAGCTCGCCGTGAACCTCGTCGAGGAGATCATCTCCGGTCGCTTCCAGCCGGCCACCCCGACCTTCCTCAACGCGGGCAAGGCGCAGCGCGGCGAGCTCGTCAGCTGCTTCCTGCTGCGCATCGAGGACAACATGGAGTCGATCGCCCGTGGCATCAACTCCGCGCTGCAGCTCTCCAAGCGCGGCGGCGGCGTGGCCCTGCTGCTGTCGAACATCCGCGAGTCGGGTGCCCCGATCAAGCAGATCGAGAACCAGTCCTCGGGCATCATCCCCGTCATGAAGCTCCTCGAAGACAGCTTCAGCTACGCCAACCAGCTCGGCGCGCGTCAGGGGGCGGGTGCGGTGTACCTCAACGCCCACCACCCCGACATCATGCGCTTCCTCGACACCAAGCGCGAGAACGCCGATGAGAAGATCCGCATCAAGACGCTGTCGCTCGGAGTCGTGGTGCCGGACATCACGTTCGAGCTCGCCAAGAACGACGAGGACATGTACCTGTTCTCGCCGTACGACGTGGAGAAGGTCTACGGCGTTCCGTTCGGCGACATCTCGGTCACCGAGAAGTACCGCGAGATGGTCGACGACCCGCGCATCAAGAAGACCAAGATCAACGCGCGCGAGTTCTTCCAGACCGTCGCCGAGATCCAGTTCGAGTCCGGCTACCCGTACGTCATGTTCGAGGACACGGTCAACAAGGCCAACCCCATCAAGGGGCGCATCAACATGTCCAACCTCTGCAGCGAGATCCTGCAGGTGAACACGCCGACCACCTACAACGACGACCTGTCGTACAAGGAGATCGGCAAGGACATCTCCTGCAACCTCGGCTCGATGAACATCGCGCTGTCGATGGACGCCGACGACCTCGGCCAGACGGTCGAGACCGCGATCCGCGCGCTCACCGCGGTCAGCGACCAGAGCCACATCGGCTCGGTCCGTTCGATCGAGGACGGCAACGACCGGTCGCACGCGATCGGCCTCGGCCAGATGAACCTGCACGGCTACCTCGCCCGCGAGCACGTGTTCTACGGCTCGGAGGAGGGTGTCGACTTCACGAACATCTACTTCTACACCGTGCTGTTCCACGCGCTGCGCGCCTCGAACCAGCTCGCGATCGAGCGCGGCACGACGTTCGACGGGTTCGCCGACTCCACCTACGCGTCCGGCGAGTTCTTCGACAAGTACATCGACCGCGCCTGGGTGCCGGAGACCGAGAAGGTCAAGGAGCTCTTCGCGGGCAAGCACATCCCGACGCAGGAGGACTGGGTCCAGCTCAAAGCGTCGATCCAGGAGCACGGCATCTACAACCAGAACCTGCAGGCCGTGCCGCCGACGGGCTCGATCTCCTACATCAACAACTCGACGTCCTCGATCCACCCGATCGCCTCGAAGGTCGAGATCCGCAAGGAAGGCAAGCTCGGTCGCGTCTACTACCCGGCGGCGTTCATGACGAACGACAACCTGGAGTACTACCAGGACGCGTACGAGATCGGCTACGAGAAGGTCATCGACACGTACGCCGCGGCCACGCAGCACGTCGACCAGGGTCTGTCGCTGACGCTGTTCTTCAAGGACACCGCCACCACGCGCGACATCAACAAGGCCCAGATCTACGCATGGCGCAAGGGCATCAAGACGATCTACTACATCCGTCTGCGTCAGCTGGCGCTCGAGGGCACCGACATGACCGAGTGCGTCTCGTGCATGCTCTGACATTTCGACAGGCTCAGTGACCCAGGAACTAGGACAAGAATGACTCCTCACTCCCCGCTCAAGCTGGTCTCCAGCGTGCAGGCGATCAACTGGAACCGCATCCAGGACGACAAGGACCTCGAGGTCTGGAACCGTCTGGTGAACAATTTCTGGCTGCCGGAGAAGGTGCCGCTGTCGAACGACGTGCAGTCGTGGAACACGCTCACCCCCGACGAGCAGCTGCTCACCATGCGGGTGTTCACCGGGCTCACGCTCCTCGACACGATCCAGGGCACCGTCGGCGCGGTGTCGCTGATCCCCGACGCGATCACGCCTCACGAGGAGGCCGTCTACACGAACATCGCGTTCATGGAGTCGGTGCACGCGAAGAGCTACTCCTCGATCTTCTCGACGCTCGCGTCGACGAAGGAGATCGACGAGGCGTTCCGCTGGTCCACGGAGAATGCGAACCTTCAGAAGAAGGCGCAGATCATCATGGACTACTACCAGGGAGACGACCCCCTCAAGCGCAAGGTCGCCTCCACGCTGCTGGAGTCGTTCCTGTTCTACTCGGGCTTCTACCTGCCGATCTACTGGTCCTCGAAGGCGAAGCTGACGAACACGGCCGACCTCATCCGCCTCATCATCCGCGACGAGGCCGTGCACGGGTACTACATCGGCTACAAGTTCCAGCGCGGACTCGAGACGGCCGACCAGGCGCGCAAGGACGAGCTCAAGGACTACACGTTCTCCCTGCTCTACGAGCTCTACGACAACGAGGTGCAGTACACGCAGGACCTCTACGACGGCGTCGGCCTGACCGAGGACGTCAAGAAGTTCCTGCACTACAACGCCAACAAGGCCCTCATGAACCTGGGCTACGAGGCGATGTTCCCCTCCAGCGTCACCAACGTGAACCCGGCGATCCTGTCGGCGCTCTCCCCGAACGCGGACGAGAACCACGACTTCTTCAGTGGGTCGGGCTCGTCCTACGTCATCGGCAAGGCCGAGGCCACGGAAGACGACGACTGGGACTTCTGAGGAACCGCGGGTGCGGAATTGCGTGCATATGAATCGCTCTCTTCATACGACTTTGAGCGTCTAGTTAGGGACCTTCTTCAAGCCGAATGGAAGGAGAGGCTCGAGTCGTTCTCTCCTGGGCCGGATGGTGGGGTCGACGTCCGGCTTCTGCGCGCTGGCGCACTGCGTACCGTCCAGTGTAAGCACTCGCCGGGACGAACGCTCCTTCAGCTTAAGTCGAAGCTGGAGCGTGAAGCTAGAAAGGTGGCTTCAAGCGACCTTGGCGAGTACTGGCTAGCGACAACAGCGCGCGCGAGCCCGGGAGCGAAAGCTACAATCGCCGCAATATTTGGGAAACAGAAGCTGCGGCAAGAGCACATTCTTGCATGTGAGGATCTCGAGAACCTTCTCGATCGTCACGGTGAGGTTGAGCGCCTGCACGTGAAGCTATACGTTTCGAGCCTGGCGGTGCTAAAGACTGTTTTGCATCATGCAGTATACGAGCGGCAACGATATTTTCTCGAGCGCGCCGCAAGGCGGGCGAGACTATTCGTTACGAGTGACGCGACTCAGTTCGTGCACGAATCGCTAGGGAAGTACGGGATGTCGATCATCACCGGTCCTCCCGGGGTGGGGAAGACTACACTCGCAGAATCGGTAGCTCTGACATATGCTGCGGACGGCTACGAGGTCTTCGACGTTCGGAATGCCTCGGAGATAGAGAACGTGTGGCAGCCCGGTGCGAAGCAGCTGTTTCTGTACGACGACTTTCTCGGTCAAACAAGCCTTATGGAGAAGCTGTCGAAGGGTGAGGATCACTCCCTCGACTTACTAGCGCAGCGACTACGCGATTCGAAATCACACAAGATGATTCTGACCACGCGTCAGTACATCCTGACTGCAGCTCAAAGCACCTATAGTAAGTTGCGAACTGCCCGCGTTCTCGATTCAAACGTTGTTGTAGATGTCAGTACGTACAACGCGTTTCAACGCGGACATATCCTGTTCAATCATATTTACTACTCCGGGCTAGGGCAGGCCGCTAGGCGAAGTATTATCCGCAATCGCGCCTATCTCCGAGTGATTAGGCACCCCAACTACAATCCTCGTCTGATCGAGTCGATTGTGTCCGCTGCTCAAGCACTTGGGGGTGGGTCGAAGGGCGCAGGGTTTGCGGAGTTCATGTTGAGTTCGCTGAACTCGCCCTCTGCCTTGTGGAACAGTGTGTACGAGGTGGAGCTCTCCAGTGCCCAGAGAGCGCTGGCGTTAGCGATCTGTGTCGGGTTGACGGATACTTCCAAGGCAAGTGCAAGTGCGACTGCGCAATCGGTTTTATCGGCGTGGGGTGAATCTACGGTGGTAACTGACTCTGACGTAGACGTCCTCGAGGGTATTTTTATTGATGTTGACCGAGACGCGTTCGGAGAATATGAGTTCTCGGCAAAAAACCCAAGCATCAGAGACTTTCTACTATCGCGACTCTTTTCAGATCTTCGAGCTTTCAGGGCGCACCTGCAATCAGCAGAACCTTCATCGATCGCAGTCCTCTTCGCAATGCTGAGTGGCAAGGGAATCCGCGCCTCCAGGCCGTGGCAGGATCTTGAGGTTCCAAGCCGGGTGGCTCTTTTGGGAGCAGTCGATGAGTTCTTCGTGCCGATTCTGAGGCGGTCTCGAGGACTAGACGGTCTACGGCTCGTTGCCATGGGCATGGGCGTTCTGGATGATCATGCTCACAGGGGTCGGGTTAGCGCGACAACCGACATACTGAAGCTCACGCATGATTTCATGCGTGAGGAGTCAGATGTTGACGCGCGTATTCGGGCGTACTGGGCGCTTGAGCCGTTGCTGACTGCGAGTGAGGCGGAGATTCTCGCCACGGAAGTTCGCCGAGTATGGGTCGATGATGAGATTGGGATGCACGACATCTCAGCGGCTCACGAGTTTGAGCGCGAATGCGAGTCTGGGGTGGAGTCACATCTCGAAGCCATGCTTGTCGAGAGCATCGAATGGGCCCTCGATGATCCCGACAGGGACGGGTACGATTCGGATTTTGAATTGCTCCACGCTTTGCAGAGCGTACTCGAGTCTTTCCCGGTCGAATTTGTGGACGTGCAAGAGAGAGTCCGGGAGCGGTTGAATGAAGTATGGGAGCCCGACCCGGACGACGACTTCGACCGTCGTGAGTGGTCGAACAGCGACCGCGAGGATCTTCACGAGGTCGATGTCCTCTTCGCTCACCTTGGATGAACCTGGGCTACGGCATCGGCAAGGCCGAGGCCACGGAAGACGACGACTGGGACTTCTGAGTCCGTGGTGCGGCGCCACGCCGTGTGGCGCCGCACCAGGTTCGGGGCGACGCACTGTTCGGCGGTTCCTCGACGCGGCGGCGCAGCTTGATGGGGTCGCTCGCGACGTGCGGGTTCAGGCACCGTGATCTCGTGAGGCGGGCGTGAGATAAGACGCAGGGGCATCCTTCGTGTTCCGGCAGAGATCGCGGGAGCCCGAACCTCAGCGTGCGCTCAGGACGAAGGCCAGAACCGCTCCCAGGACGGTGCCCGCGAGCATCGCGGCGGCCGTCCAACCGACGACGCGACCTCGGGCGACCTGGCGTTTCGTCGCGTACACGCCCGCGCCGAGGCCACCCACCAGCACTGCCGCCATCGTCACGCCGGCGACGAGCGCCTGGACCCCGTAGTCCGGCGTCGGCGGGGCAGGATCGACGACCGGAGTCGCGAAGCGGTAGGTCATGACGACGCCGAGGGCGACGAGCGAGACCGCGGTCATCGCTGCGATCAACCCCCACGCTGTCGATGTGCGCATCCGTCACCTGTTCTTCGCGGAGTTCGATGACCGGAGGTCGCCACAGGCAGAACGCGGGTCAGTGACCCGCGGCGCGCTCCGCTTCCTTCTCCGCGACGATCCTCCGGAGGCCCGAGCTGGAGAACCGATGGTCTCGGCTGTTGAAGTAGAGCTCGATGCCACTCTCCTCGCAGTACGCGCGGCCGGTGAAGTCCCGATCGCGGTACTCATCCCCGACGATGCGCACATCGAGCTTGAAGGACCGAAGGATGTCCTCGAGGTCCTGCTCCGTCGAGTACGGCACGATCTCATCCACGTGCTGACAGCCGCGAAGCTGGATGTAGCGCTCCACGACCGTCTGCGTCGGCGCGTTCTTCTCCGGGCGGTCCAGGGTCGGATCCATCTGCAGGCCGACGATGAGGTAGTCGCACTGCCGCTTCGCCTCGGCGAGCATCATGATGTGCCCTGCGTGCAGCAGGTCGAAGGTGGAGAAGGTGATCCCCACTCGCGGTCCGGGGTTGTAGTCGCGCCGTTGCGCCATGGACTCGTCAGACAAAATGTTCCCCCCTGTTTCCCGTACTCTACCGGCCCGCGCTCGCGCGTCGATTCCGGTCGCGGAGTCGCTCGCGTCAGCCGCCGTCGCCGAGCACCGGAACGCCCCAGATGCGTGCCGCGTCAGAGATCAAACGGTCCATGCCGTCCGGTGACTCCCGGCGAAGCGGCGCGTCGTCCCTGGTCACCGGGACCGGGATCGTGGCCTGTCCCGCTCCCTGCGAGACCACGATCTCGAGGGTCGGGTAGAGGAAGGCGCCCTCCTGGATGGCACCTCTCGTCACGCCCTGGATCCGATCCCGCGGCACGCTGTATGCGGTGAGGAGACGGTCCCCGCCGCGGACCACCCGGAACCCCGAAGGGTCGATGACGCCCGTGGGGCTCGCCGTCAACAGGCCGCGGGGGGCGGGGCCGAGTGCGAGGAGGGGGATCGCACGTGACAGGTAGGCTGCAACACCGTTGAGCGCGTAGGAGCCGAAGGCTCGCGCCTGTGGCTCGCGCTCCCGCAGTGCTCGCCGCTGGGTGCGCTGCAGTCGTTGGATGCGTCCGAGCACGATCCAGATGATCAGACCCGCGAGCAGTACCCCCGTCGCGAATACCAGCGATGTCGCCACAGGCGGCTCGCCCTCGACCAGGGGACGCACGAGTGTCCCCCAGACGAAGAACGCCGCCAGGGCCACAGCCATCGCGAGCATCAGTCTGTTGGCGGGCGGGTTCCGGCGCACGAGGGCTCTCTTTCAGGAAGCAGTGAGGGCGAGGGTTGTTGGGGCTGACTGACACCCTGCTCGCGGCGGTTCAGCCACCCATAAGGAACGCGGCGGTGGGAAGGACCGACACGGCCCCCAGCACGGTTCCCGCGACCGGCCACGCGTAGCCGACGCGGTCGGCACGGGCGAAGACGAGCCCGATCACTCCGAGGATGAGGGCGGTGCCACCGAAGAGGACCGCGAGCGGCAGCGTGAGGAACAACAGCCATCCGTAGTTCGGGTCCGCCGTCCCCGCCAGGACGAAGACGATCGCGGTCGGCAGGATCCCGACGAGCGCCACAACGGTGGCCGCGACCCCGCATCCGAAGGCTCGGCGACGAGGTAGCGGCGAGATCTGAGTCACGGGGCGATCCTAGCCACAGCCTGATCGCGCGACGAAAGAGACGTTCCCGATGGCCACGGCTCCACGCGATCGGAGGATGCGAAGATGAGGGGCGAGCCGGGGGAGGGGTGGCCGATGAACACCGAACATGACGAGGACGTCAGCGCGTTGCGAGGGGTCGTCGGCCCGGTGCTCCGCGGCGGCGGTCAGCCGACCAGGGGAGCAGAGGGCGCATGCGATCGATGACCCCGATGCCGGGGGACCCGTGGCCGCACGACATGATCATCACCGTCGACGATCGCCCTCACGCCCTGCTCGAACTGCTCTGGGTCCGGGAGGCGCATGGGCTGGTCCCCGTCGACGACGCGCTCCCGCCGTTCCTGGTCGACCGACCAGCGGAGGCGGAGCGGCCCGTGGACGCGCAGACCCGTGAGCACTGGGCGGAGGTCTGGCCCCGGATCTGGGGAAAGGCTGTCGCGCACGCCGCGACAAAGCCGGATCGGGCCTTGTTCGACCGCGCCCTCGATCCGACGATGGGTCCGGATGAGCGGGAGACGCTGCTCGGCCAGCTCGTCGGCCCCACGGCGCGGGATGAGTTCGGAGACGATGTCTTCGACGACGCGGCGTACCGCGAATGGGAGCGACGTGGCTCCGACGCGCACCTCGCGACGCACGTCATGACACTCGCGGACAGCCCCGAACACCGGGACGTGGCGACTCTCGCCGACGCCTGGCGTCGGGGCCTCGGGAAGGTGGTGACGCTGCCGTGCCGGGGGACGTACGTCCGGCAGATCGGACCGTATGCGCTCCTGGTCACCGATGAGGTGCGGAGCGACGCCGCCACGTATCGCACCGCGCTGGAATCGTTCCGCCGGTCATCCTCGCAGCGACCGTCGACGGCGTGAGGCTTCCGCGCGCGACGTCAGAGGACCAGCGGGAGGAAGGACACGATCAGGCCGACGGCACCGACCGCGGCGAAGACGACCCCGACAGTCCGCAGGACCCGGCGCAGATGCGGCGGCTCACCGATCCGGATGCGGGCCGGGTCGTTCGAGCTGTGAAACCCGTCGAGCCATCCATCGGTGGTGGCCGTGGGCTCGCTGCGGCGCAGCGGTCTCTCGTGGAAGTCGCCGCCCGCGAACCAGCGAGCGGTGCGGCGGCCGTCCCGATCGATCACGGCGATCTCGACGGGGATCCACTGCCCCTCGACGAGCCGGATCAGCAAGGCCACGATGAGGAGCGGCACGCCGATACCGAGGCCGATCCAGGACAGCACCTCGCCGACGACGGAGAGGGTGTCGACGAGCTGCACGAGTCCATCGTAGAGACGCATGCATCCGGAGTCGTGGGAGACGCGGCACCCGATCACGGAGGACCGCTCGCTGATCCGCCGTCATACTGCATCCTTCCCACGGATAGTCTGACCGGCATGACGGATTCTGCAGACATCCCGACGTCCCGCCCGATGGACGCCTGGCTCGACGCGCTCAGTCAGCCCACCGGTTCGCCTGGCGGAGGTGCGGCGTCGGGGGTCATGCTCGGCCTGGCCGCGGCACTGATGGGCATGGTCGCCGGATACACTCGCGAGGATCCTGCCGTCGCCGAGAGCACCGGCCGCCTCGACCCCGTGCGCGCGGAGCTCCTGCAGGCCGTCGAGGCGGACGGCGTGGTGTCGGCGGGCTTCGGTGCCGCGCTCGCGCTGGCACCGGAGGACCCGGCACGGGAGGAGAGGGTGCGGAACGCCGCCCTCGACGCTGCTGCGTCCGTCGCGCGCCTCGGCCGCATCGGCATCACCCTGGTCGCGGAGGCGCGCACTCTCGCGTCGCGCGGCAACCCGCACCTCGCCGTAGACCTCGCCGTCGCGACGGAGGCCCTGGAGGCCGGCCTCTCGGGTGCCTCCCTGAACCTCCGCGCCAACCTGCAGCTCGCTCGCGCACACGGCGCCTCGCCGTCCATGCGGTCCGGGCTCGACGAGGAGGTCGGGCGATTGGCGGAGGCGCGGACCCAGGTCTCGCGGATCACGGCGGAGCTGTCTGCGCGCCTGGACTGACCGTGTTCCTGCGGCTCACCCCTGCGTGAGGCGATACGAGGGCCCGCGAAGGGCCCGCACCGACGGGTATGTCTCGGCGCCCGGAAGGGGCCGCCGGTCGATGTCGAAACGCAGGCTCGCGTCGTCCGCATCCCGGGCGGAGTCGAGCCGCACCTCGGCGAAGGGATGCCAGAGTCCGCCGGGCGAGGCGAAGTACAGCCGGAGCTGCCACGGCTGATCGTCCACCGCCTTGCGGAGCTCCGTCACGGCGCCGGGGAGGGGACGGGGTGGAACGGTTCGCGCCGAGCATGACCGGACCGCGCGGCGTCCGGTACGGCACGACGCTGCTGAACGTCGCGCGGGTCGGCGTGAGACGGGGGAGGAGCAGGAACCGCCCGGGGACGCCGATGCCCGTCGAAGCCAGCTGAAGGTCGACCTCCTCGGCGCCGTGCACCCAGCGGATGCCGAGCCCATAGACGTCCGGCGCCCACGAGGGCGTACCGACCGAGCGCGAGACCCGCACGACGACCGGCACCTCGGCGGCCGGAGGGTCATCGATCCCTCGGATGCCGGATCCCGGGTTCGGCCGCAGGGTCAGCCGCCCGTCGAAGATGGCGCCGTGCGCGTGGATCGGCCTGGGGTGCCGGACGAGGAGGATCAGGGCCATGACCCCTCGAAGGGCGAGGCCCAGGCCTCGGGACAGGTAAGCGCTCATGCGGCCATGGTGATCGCGCACTCCCCGCGGATCGACCCCTTGGCGTCGGTCCCCGCGGACGGGCTACGATGCGGTCGTCGTCGGGGTAGGAGGAGATGGATCGTCAGGGATCTGTCGTGACGGACACACCCGTTGCGCGGTCCGTACGCATGGTTCATCCTGAACGTGCTGCACCGATCGACTCGGGGGGCCTTGCCGGTCGCGCTGCGGCCGACGGAGCGCCTGCCACCCAACTCCCTCCCCCGGCGGGCGCTCCGCTGCGCGAGAGGGTGCTCGCTTGCGCGAGAATCCCGGGACTCACCCGGGTGAACATCGCTCAGCCCCTTTTCGCTGAAGGAGCTTGTGCCTATCGTCGGTGACCAACGGCGGGCTGTCGCAGGTCGGGGAACCCGTCACTCGGATCATCGGCGAGATCGAGGGACACCATGCACACCGAGACGACGCGATCGCGTACGCGCACGGCAGGGGCTCTTCTGGCGACGGCCATCGCTGCGGCGATGGTGCTCTTCGGAGCTACCCCGGCATCGGCTCTGTGGGATCCCGATCCGGTGCTTCCGCGGGCCGGCTTCTTCACGCAGGTCACCATCACCGGCTCGCAGTACCCGACGAACGTGACCGGCGAGCTGACGACGCCGGGGCCCACGCCCGGCCCCTATCCGGCGACCGGGGCCTCCGTGGAGGCCGTGAGCCCCCAGCTGATCACCATCGCCGATCCGGTCTCGGGGGCGACGGCTTCGGCGTACTGCATCGATTTCAGTACCGAGACCGGCGTCGGGGCGGGCTACAACATCGGCGAGTGGGACGAGTCCAACGTGCCCAACCTCGACTACATCAACTACATCCTCACCAACTACTTCCCGTTCGACACGAGCAACCCGATCTCCGCGCTCACCCTCGCCCAGCAGGTGGCGGCCGTGCAGAGCGCGATCTGGTACTTCAGCGACGGATTCGTCCTGGCCACCGGCACCACCGCGACCATCCGGAACGCCACGGCCGCTGTCGTCCAGGATGCGCTGGACAGCGGAGGTCTCCCGGAGCCGTCGGTGCCGACGCTCGGCATCGAGCCCGGCACGACGACGATCCCGGAAGACGGCTCGATCGTGGGACCGTTCACCGTCTCGGGCACCGCCAGCGGCACGCTCGACGCCGCCGCGGGCGTCGAGGTCTTCCTCGATCAGGCCGGAACCCAGCCCGTTCCGGTCGGCACGGCTGTCGCGTCCGGGGCGCAGCTCTGGGCGCGCTGGACCGGACCCGCGGCACCCGTGAACGGCTTCCGGATCACGGCGCAGGTGCCCCTGACGCAGGGCACGGTCTATCTCTACGACCCGGAGTCCTCGGACAGACCCGCAGCGCAGAAGCTGGTCCTCGCGCAGACGACAACGCTCCCGGTCCGCGCCGGGGTCCGGGCGACGCCCTACGCCTCCGGCGAGATCACCGTGCAGAAGATCATCACCGGTGACGGCGCGGGACTTCAGGGCGCCATCACGATCGACCTGGCCTGCACGCCCGCCCCGGCACCGGGCGTCGTCGTCTCCGCCACGATCCCCGCCGGAGCGACGGCCGCCGACCCCGTCGTCTTCTCCGGGCTGCCGGATGGCGCGACCTGCACGGTCAGCGAGTCCGCGGACGGCGCCAACGACGCGGTCACGCTCGCCGCGCAGACCATCGAACCGGCGACCGTGACGGTGGACGCCGCTGCGACCACCCCGGTGGCGGTGACCGTGACGAACACCTACGACCCCGTCGAGTCGCCGAGCAACGGCGGCGGCGAGGAAGGCGGCGAGGGCGGCGGTGAGGGCGAAGGGCTCGCCGCCTCCGGGCCGACGCCGATGACGGGCGCGCTGACGGTGGCCGGGCTCGGTCTCCTGCTCGCGGGTGCCCTGCTACGGGTGCGGCGACGGGCGAACCTGCGCTGACGATGCCTCGTCCTCGTCCTCCCGCCGCGTCAGATGGTCGGCGAGTTCGGGCACGAGCACGAGGACGACGTCGACGAGCTTCCAGTCCAGCTCGTGGCACTCCTGGCGCGCGCGGTCGAGGTCGGCCAGGGAGGGCAGGGCATCGTCGACGGGCACGATGAACGCTTCGACGTGGAAGAACTGGCCTTGATCCCTCGTCCGCACCGCGACGTCGCGGACCCAGGGCAGGGTGCGGAGGTGGTCCAGCACGGCGTGGGAGTCGGGGTGCGGCTTCTCGTCGTCGAAGGTCGTCGCCCTGGTGTCCATGAGGTCGGTGATCGCGGCTCGGGTGTTGCGCCACCCGTCCCAGAGGATGCTCCCCGCGATGAAGGTCGCCGCGGCGGCGTCCGCCCACCACAGCCCGAGCCCGATCCCGCCGACCCCGACGATCGAGCCGGCCGCGGTCATCCAGTCGGCCTTGTTCATGTCCGCATCGGCATAGAGGACCTTGTTGTGCAGATCCTTGGCCAGGCGCATCTTCACACGCCCGAAGTAGATCGGCAGCGGAATGGTCAGCGCCATCATGCCCATCATCAGCCAGCCCGACCAGATCACGTGTCCGAACACCTGGACCGACCCGATCGGAGGCCGGTCGCCGCTCACCAGCCCGATGACGGAATCGACCAGGAGGAACGCGCCCATCGCGAACAGGGCGACGCCGGCGACGAGGTGGGCCACACCGACGGAGCGGAAGAACCCGTACGGGTATTTGACGGTCGGCGGCTTCGCGATGATGCGGACGGCGACGAGGAAGGCGATCGGAGGGGCGAGGGAGAGCAGGTCCTCGATCCACGCGGCCTTCATCGCCTGCGAGCTGCCCATGACCAGGTAGACGCCGGTGATCGCCACTGCGAGGAACGCGAGCGTGAACCACTCGTAGCGGATCGCTCGACGCAGGGTGTCCTGCTGCGCGGGCGGAAGGTCGGGGTGAGCCCTCATCGCGCGTCTCCTCGTTCGAGCAGGAAGGTCTCCAGGGTGGTGAGGAACCGGTTCTCCCCCAGAACGGTGAGCATCACGTGCTTCTTCGTCTCGCCCGCGGTCGTCGCGTCGTCGAACGGGACGGTCATCGCCGCCTTCTCGACCCAGGGGGTGTCGTCGGTGAACCCGCCGACGGCCAGGTCGAGGGCATGGTCGTGCAACCGCTCGGCCAGGTTCGCCTCGCTGTCGACGGTCCAGACGACGGTCGCGTCCAGCGTCTCGGCGAACTCCTCCACGAGGCGCACTTCGACCCCGGCCGGGTCCGACGGATCGGTCGTGTCCGTCCACGGCGGGTTGTGCGTGATCCCGACCCGGATCTGGCCGTCGCGGGCCCTGTCGAGGGTGCCGTCGACGTCGGCGGGGATCGCCGTGCAGCCGGCGAGCGCTGCCGCGATCGCCGCGGCACCGGTGACGCTCGCGATCGCCCTTCGGTGATGACGCATCCACATGGCTTCGCCTCTGCCCCTCGCATAGGAAGACGCGCCGCACAGGCGGCGCGCCGGGTCATGGACCTCACCATAGCGCCGCGTCGGTGGAAAGCAATTCCCGGGCAGCGCGTCGCCGATTTCAGCGGGCGCGGGCTTCCTCGAGGTAGTTGTAAGCGGTCACCCGTGAGATCCCGAGCCGCTTCGCGATCGCCTCGACGGACTTGCGCATCTGGGTGGCTCCGCGCTGATCCAGGCGCTCCAGGACGCTGATCCTGTCGTCGCGGGACATCGCCTCGACAGGCCTGCCGATGTCCCGTATCGCCTCGGTGATCATCGCATCCATCACGGATACGAGGTCGGTGCCGAAGTGCTCCTTCGGCGCGGACTCCGATGCGGTGGCGGGCAGGAGCGCGTCCAGCAGATTGCGGGCCTCGCGGAGCGGACTGACGTCGACGTTGATGCACAGCGACGCGATGATGTCGCCCTCCCGGTTGTGGAAGTAGATGGACGAGCAGCGGAGCTCCCGGCCGTCGCTCGTGTGGGCGGTGTATCCGAACGCATCGTGGTTCTTCTGCCGATCCCGCAGCACGTCGAGTCCGAGCGAGGTGGAGGGCCCGCCGACGGCCCGTCCCGTGACATGGCCGTTCTCGATCGCGACGATCGTGTGGCCGAGGTCCACGTCGTTCCCGTCGAGGTTGTGGAGCACGACCTCGACGGAGGGTCCTGCCGCCGCAGCGAGCGCCGGTAGCAGAGGCCGGTACTTCTGCAGAACCTCCTCGGCGCTCTCGTAGGTCTCCTGGCGGGACGGCAGCGGGAGCGACGCGGCGGCTCCTTCGCCGGCGGGGACTGGGAACACGGTGAACACCTCAAGCTGAACAAAAAGTACGAGTCATAGACAGAATGTCTCTGCCCCTGTTAGTTTATCGAGGCCGGGGACGGTGGTCGAGGGGCGACCGCGGCCCGGCAGCGACTCATCTGGCAAGGAGGCTGGGATGACCACGACCGCGGCTCGGGGCCGACTCACGGCGAAGCAGCGCAAGACGATCGCCGGCGGTGCGATCGGCACGATCATCGAGTACTACGACTACTACCTGTACGGTCTGGCCGCGGCTGCGGTCTTCCCTGCGGTGTTCTTCTCCTCGAACGACCCGGTCGTCGCGCAGCTGTCGTCGTTCGCGACGTTCGCCGTCGGATTCTTCCTCCGTCCGCTGGGCGGCATCATCTGGGGGATCGTCGGTGACAGAGTCGGACGCAAGGTCGTCCTGATGAGCACCGTGGTCGGCATGGGCGTCGCCACCACGGGCATCGGACTCATCCCCTCCGACCAGGCGATCGGCATCGCCGCCCCGCTCCTGCTGCTCCTGTGTCGGCTCCTGCAGGGCTTCTTCGTCGGCGGGGAGATGGGGGGAGCGGCGACGATGGTGGTCGAGGCAGCTCCCACCGGCAAGCGCGGGCTCTACGGGGCCTTCCTCATCAGCGGGGCGGGAATCGCCAACGTCTTCTCCGGTGGGCTCATGGCAGCGCTCGGAGCCACCGATGACTCGTGGTTCCTGCAGTGGGGCTGGCGCATCCCGTTCGTGCTCTCGATCGTCCTCGCGATCGCCGCCGTGGTGCTGCGTCGTCAGCTCGAGGAGTCGGATGCCTTCACCGAGACGCAGACGCTGCAGCTCACGATGGTCGGCAAGAAGGTCAACCCGCTGGTCGAGGCGTTCCGGCATCCGAAGAACGCGATCATGGGCGTCCTCATCGGCCTTCCGCAGTCGATCGCCGGCTACGTGGTGCTCACCTACGGTCTGGCCTTCATGGTCTCCAACGAGGAGCTCCCTGCCTGGATGGGCTTCGCCGGGACCATGATGGTCGGCCTCCTGCAGATCTTCGTGGCTCCGCTCTGGGGCGCGATCTCCGATCGCATCGGGCGTCGTACCGTGTACATCATCGGCTGTCTGGGATTCGCCGCCATGGTGTACCCGGCGTTCCTCATGTTCAGCACGGGCAACATGTGGTTGATCTGGCTGGGGCAGATCCTGGGCTTCGTCGTGTTCGGCGTCGCGATGCAGGCGACGCTGGCGACCATGCTCGCCGAGATGTTCGACCCTGAGGCGCGGACCACCGGTGTGAACATCGGGTACCAGATCTCCAACACCCTCGGCGGCGGCCTCGCTCCGCTCATCTGCACGGCGCTGGTGGCGGCGGCGGGGGGAGCCTTCTGGCCCGTCGTGATCTACTCGGCCGTCATCGCCGTGGTCGGGGTGATCGCGACGCTCTCGGCATCGATCATCCCCGACGTCGAAGGGGCCGGACGCCTGCATGCGCTGGCCGGGACGCCGTCCGCGGAGGAGGCGCCGCTGGACGGCGGTGCACCGGGAGCAGTCGAGCGGGCATCGAGAGGGTAGAGCTTCATCGTGCAGATCGTGCGCACCCGGTGGGACGTCGTCGTCGCCTGCGCCCTGATCGTGCTGTCCTTCGTGCCAGGGGTGGCGCAGCAGGGACTGGAACTCGCCGGCCTCCCGGATCGACACCTCGATCCGGGAGGTCTCATCCTGATCGCGGCGCAGGGCGGCAGCGTGGCGCTGCTGCGGAGGTGGCCCGGGACGGCGCTCGCCCTGTGCTTCTCGGCGTTCGCCGCCTTCCAGCTTCTCGGGTATCCGACCACCGTCGCCGCTCTCGGACTCCTGATCTGCTTGGTCGGCGCGGGTGCCCTCGCGTCCCGACACCGCGGCGTCATCGCCGCGGGGATGCTCTCCTGCTATCTCGTCTTCGCGGTGGTGCTCCTGCAGATCGACCAGAGCCTCGCGATCACGGACGCGGTGGTCTTCGGCGTGATGCTCGCGGCGCTGTGGCTCTGGGGCTCGTGGCTGCGAACCCAGACGGCGGCCCGACGGGAGCGCGCGCGACAGGCGGAGAAGGACGCGATCGCCGCGGAGCGCGCGCGGATCGCCCGAGAGCTGCACGATGTGGTCACGCATCACGTGACGGCGATGATGATCCAGGCCGAGGCGGGGCGGCTGCGCCCCGGCCTCGACGAGGACACGAACCGCGTGCTCGCCTCCATCGCCGAGGGAGGTCGCGCGACGCTGGTGGACCTGCGGAGTCTTCTGGGCGCGCTTGAGGCGACCGCCGACGGCTCCCGTGAACCGGCGCTGCAGACGATCGCGGAGCTCGTCGCCCGTGCCCGGTCGACCGGGCAGACGGTCCGGCTCGAGGAGCGGGGGGAGCACCGGGTGCTGCGCGGAGCCGCAGGACTCGCGGTGGTGCGCGTCGTGCAGGAGAGCATCACCAACGCGAGGAAGCACGCCCGAGACGGCGCGGCCGATGTCCGCGTGGAGTACGCTCCGGATGCGATCCTGGTCGAGGTGACGAGTCCGCGCGGCCGCACGGCCGCCTCGGACACCACGGTCGGAGGGCGAGGAGTGATCGGGATGCGCGAGCGGGTGGAGAGCCTGGGCGGGGAGTTGCATGCCGCCGGGGAGGGCGATCTGTTCGTCGTGCGCGCGAGGATCCCGGCATGAGTCCGTCGGACGCACCGGCATCCCTGCGCATCGTGGTGTGCGACGACCAGGAGCTCGTCCGCACGGGCTTCGTCACGATCATCGACGCCCAGCCGGACATGACGGTGGTCGGGCAGGCCGCGAACGGCGAGGAGGCTCTCCGGGTCGCCGCCCGGGAGGAGCCCGACGTCGTGGTGATGGACATCCGGATGCCGATCCTCGACGGCATCGAGGCGACCAGGAGGATCGCCGGGCCCGATGTCGACAGGCCGGCACGCGTGCTCGTGGTCACCACTTTCACGATGGACGCCCTCGTCTACGACGCTCTGCGGGCCGGCGCGAGCGGCTTCCTCCTGAAGGATGCGCGACCAGACGAGCTGACGGCGGCGATCCGGACCGTCGCCGCAGGGGAGTCGTTGATCGCCCCGGCGGTGACGCGGGCGCTCATCGGCCGCTACGGTGAGCGTCTCCGGCCATCGGGGCAGGAGAGTGAGCGGTTCGATGCGCTCACCGCGCGCGAGCGGGAGGTCCTGCTCCTCCTCGCCGACGGTCGCTCGAACGCCGAGATCGCCGGACAGCTCGTGATCAGCCAGGAGACGGTGAAGACCTACGTGTCGCGGCTGCTGGTGAAGCTCGGCGTGCGGGACCGGGTGCAGGCGGTCGTGCTCGCGCACCGTCTCGGCCTGGCCACCTGACGACCTCGCCCTCGCCCCGCGGCGGTCCGGCGCTTTCGCATCCCCCGAGCGAGGGACCTGAGATGTCCACGGTCGGGCGATTCGCCCCGCTCCCGGCGTCCGTAGCGTCGTTCCTGCAGCAGTCACGAGGAGGAACGATGAACGACACGACGTGGGATCCGGACCAGGCGGAGAAGCCCGAGCGACCAGGAAGGCCGAGTCGGAGATGGGTACGGACGACCGTCCTCGTCGTCGGGCTCGGTGCGGCGATGCTGGGCGCCAACGCCGTCGCCGCCGGAGTGCAGAACGCGGCGCTCAGCCTCGTCGTCGGGCCGGCGCTCGCCGCGGGCATGATCGCCCTGCACGTCTGGGCAGGACGCCACCTCGAACGGCGAACCGTGACCGAGTTCCCCCGGGAGTCCGCGCGGAGGCACGTGGTCCTCGGCACCCTCGGGGGGCTCGGGCTCGCGACACTGTCGATCGGGATCATCGCCCTCTTCGGCGGCTACCGGGTCACCGGATGGGGGTCGCTCGCCGGAGCACTGGCACTCGTGGGGACGATGTGCGCCGTCGCCGTCTCGGAGGAGGTGTTCTTCCGTGGGGTCGTGTTCCGCCTGCTCCGGGGACGATGGGGCGCGACCGTGGCCCTGCTCGCATCGGCGGCGATCTTCGGCCTCCTCCACCTCGTCAACCCCGGTGCGTCGCTGTGGGGCGCGGTCGCCGTCGCGGTCGAAGCCGGGCTGATTCTCGGCGCGGCCTACCTGCTCACCGGCTCCCTCTGGCTGGCGATCGGTCTCCACCTCGGCTGGAATGTCGCCATCGGTGGGATCTTCGGAACGGTGGTGTCCGGATCGGCGGCTCGCGACGCCCTGCTCACAGGGGCGACCTCCGGTCCCGAGTGGTTGACGGGAGGCGCTTTCGGGCCGGAGGGAAGCGTCGTCTCCATCGTCGTCTGCCTGGCGGCGACCGGGGTCCTCCTGTGGGTCGCTCATCGCCGCGGTCGTGTGCTCGGGCGGATGCGATGACGTCGGGGGTGGCAGCAGGTCACGGCCGCCGCGACTCCTCCCGCGGAGGGTCGTCGCCTTCGCCGTCGTCGTCGTTCTCGACGCGGATGCGCCGCCCCTCCTCGATGTCCTTCCGCTCCTTCTCCGCCCGCTTATCGCTCTGGCGGGTGTCGCGTGCGGGGAGCTGGATGTCGCGCTCGGCGGCGATCCCGGCCTGAAGCTGGCGGCCGCGTTCCAGCTCCGCGTCGAATTCCGCGCCGAACAGCAGGGCGAGGTTCGCGATCCACAGCCACAGCAGGAACACGATGACGCCCGCCATCGATCCGTAGGTGCGCTCGTAGTTGGAGAAGGTGGTGACGTAGAGCACGAAGCCGAGGGTGGCGACGGCCAGCACGACGATCGCCACGAGGGCACCCATGCTGATCCACCGGAACTTGGGCTGCTTGGCGTTCGGTGTCGCGTAGTAGAGCATCGCGACGAGGAAGACGACGACGAACAGCAGCAGCGGCCACTTGGCGATGCTCCACGCGAGCTGCACGCCCTCGCCGGCGCCGATCGCGTCGCCCAGCGCCGACACCACATCTCCGGAGAGCACGAGCACGATGGCGACGATGGTCAGCGAGACGACGGTGATGAGCGTGACGAGCAGCTGCATGGGGCGCAGCTTCCAGAACGGCCGCCCCTCCTCGATCTCGTAGATGCGGTTCATCACCCGGCTGAACGCCCCGACATACCCCGAGGCCGACCACAGCGCGAGGAGGATTCCGGTCACGAGCGCGATGCCGGCGCCGGGAGCCTGGGAGATCTGCTCGATCGGACCGCGGAGAGCTTCCGCGGTCTCCGGCGGTGCCACGTCGCCGATGATGCCGAGCACGGCGTCGGCGGCGGCCCCGCCCTGGCCGAACACGCCGAGCAGCGAGAAGACGGCGATCATGGCGGGGAAGATCGAGAGCACCGCGTAGTACGTGAGGGCCGCGGCGCCGTCCATGCACTGATCGGCGGAGAACTCCCGGACGCTCTTGACCAGGACGTACTTCCACGACCGCTTCTGCAGATCGGTCGGGCTGTCCGGCTTCTCGTCGTGCTCTGGCGATGGAGCGGACGCGGATCCGCTTCGTCCTGTGGCTGCCTTCGACATGGCTCCTCCTCGGCGTCGGCGCGAGCACTGCTCCCGCGATCCAGTCCTATGAGGAGAAGAGGTGTTCCAGCACGGGGGTTGCGCTAAGACGAGACGAGGGGGATGCTGTGCCGGCGTGCGGTCATGCGGCCGGGTAGGTGACCGTCCCGTCCGCGCGGACGACCGCGCCGGCGCTGAGCTCGGCCGGATCGACGTGCCCGGGACCGAGGATGTGGCGGACGACTTCGTCCCGCGCGAGGAGGTGGTCGGCGATGATCCGTCGATGGCACCGCCACCACACGCTCTCCGAGCACATGACCGTGACGCGCCGCTCGCGGCCCTCGGCGCGGAGCTCGTCCAGGGCCTGCCCGAAATCCGCGGAGAGGGCGTGATCGGCGTAGTTGTGGAAGCTGCGGTTCTGCCACCACGCGTTGGTCTCGAAGGGCACGTCCCTGCTCACGGGGCGGCGACCCGTCAGCCCCTCTGCACGGTGGTAGGCGATCCCGGCGGTGCGGAGGGAGGACGCGAGTGCGTCCTGGTCGAACTGCGGATGCCGCTTCGAACCGGGGAGGCGGCGCACGTCCACGACGCTCTCCACACGGCTCTCCTGCACCAACGCGAGGAACTCATCGATCGTGCGGGTGGAGTGCCCGATGGTGAAGAACGGCTCGGCCATGAGGCGACCGTAGCCCACCCCTCCCCATCCGTCGGCAACCCTTGCCCTGCCGAGGTCCTCGCCCCTACGGTGAGGTGACGGGTGGGATCCGCACCCGAGGCGGGGGCCGTTCGATCATGAGAAGAGTCCGATTCGGCGTTCTGGGCGTGCTGCTGGCCGCCGTGGTCGGTTTCGGCGGCGCACTCCCCGCCGTCGCGGCCGAGCCCACTGCCCGGCTCTCGCTCTTCAAGGCGATCGAGAACCTCGACACGGGGGCCAGTCTGGGGGATCGGACCCTGTGGACGATGCACGCCGTCAACGTGGCCACGGGGGAGACCTTCACCGGCGACGGCCTCAACGGCATGCAGTCGCGCCTCGTCCCGCCGGGCACCTACCGCATCTTCGAGACCGGCGGCGTGGCCGGTTACGCCTTCTTCGCCTGGAACTGCGACGGCGACATGACGACGGAGCCGGAACGCACGATCACGATCACCGCGAACCAGTCGATGACGTGCACGGTGCAGAACAACGCCATCCAGGGCAGACTCACGCTCGTCAAGAACGTGCAGGGCGGCGGCGCGGCCCCGTCGGAGTGGACGCTGCGGGCCCAGGGACCGTCGACCATCGAGGGGGTGGGAGGCTCGGCCGAAGTGCAGAACCAGCCCGCCCGGATCGGCGTCTACACGTTGAGCGAGTTCGGCGGACCGGGGAGCTACGTGCCGGGGCCATGGACGTGCGAGCGGCGGGATCTGACGACCGGAGAGGTCACCGAGGTCCCCGTGAGCGGCGACCAGTTCGAGATGACGCTCGGCGGTGCGGTGACCTGTCAGATCACGAACACCGGGGATCTGCCCCACCTGACGCTCGTCAAGGAGGTCGTCGACCCGGCAGCCACCGGATACCCGTTGGCCGCCCCGTCGGACTTCGTGCTGAGCGCGAGCGGACCCGAGCGGATCTCCGGTCCCTCCGGCTCGGACGCCGTCGACCACGCCTCCATCGACCCCGGCGCCTACACGCTCGCCGAGAGCGGCCCTGCCGGATACAGCGGAGGCGCGTGGACCTGCGTCGACGCCACGAGCGACGGCGGCATCGACGGCGGCCTCCTCTTCGTGCGCGAAAGCTCCGACATCACCTGCCGCATCACCAACACCTTCGCGGGCGGCTGGCTCACCCTCGTCAAGAACGTGGTGGGCAGCGACCAACCGCCGTCCGACTGGACCCTGACGGCTGCAGGACCGGAAACGGTCACCGGTGCCTCCGGATCCGCTGCCGTCTCCCGCGTCCCGGTGCCGGTCGGCGACTACGCGCTCGCCGAGGCGGATGGCCCCGCCGGGTATGCGGCCGGCCCGTGGTCGTGCACGGGCGGCGCCCTGGCGACCGACACCGTGACCGTCGGCGCCGGAGCGGACGTGACATGCACGGTCACGAACACCCTCGAGGTCGGCCAGCTCACCCTGGTGAAGAACGTCGTGAACGCGGGCGGCGGCCCGCTCACCGCGCAGGACTGGGAGCTCACCGCGAGATCGGCCGACACCGTCATCAGCGGCGCCTCCGGCTCGGGCAAGGTCAGCTTCGCGGCGGTGGCACCGGGGACCTTCACCCTGTCGGAGGCCAGTACCGCTCCGGAGGCGGGCTCCTATACGAGCGAGGGCTGGTCGTGCGTCGATGACGAGGGCACTCCGGTCGGCACGGGCGACACCGTGGAGGTCGTGCCGTTGGAGAGTGTGATCTGCACCGTCACGAATCGATGGACCGAGTCGACCCTGACGCTGCGCAAGCAGGTCGCCTCCGCCTTCGGCACGCCGGCCCTGCCCTCGGCCTGGACGCTGACCGCGACCGACGGCGCCGCCACGGTGTCGGGGCCCGCCAACTCCCCGGCTGTCACGCAGGCGGCGGTCGCCCCCGGCGCGTGGACCCTCGGCGAGACGGGAGGCCCATCCGGCTACGACCCTCTCGGGTGGAACTGCTCGGGCGGGTCCGTGTCCGGGGACGTCGTCCAGGTTCCTCCGTCCAAGGACGTGGTGTGCATCCTCACCAACGCATCGATCACGCCCAGCCTCACGCTGGTCAAGCAGGTGGTGAACGGCGAGCGCGGCCGAGCAGTGCCTGCGGACTTCGAGCTGAAGGCCCGCGGTCCGGGCAATGCGGCTCTCTCCGGTCCCAGCGGCTCGGAGTTCGTCACCGACATGCAGCTTCCGCCGGGCGACTACATCTTCTCCGAGGACGGCCCGAGCGGCTACGAGGGCGAGTGGTCCTGCACGGGCACCGCCTGGGACGGGACCACGGCGACGCTGGGGTTCGGGGAGGACGCGATCTGCACCGCGACCAACACGTTCGTCGGCGGAACCCTGACGCTTCGGAAGGCCATCGTCGGGGTCGGCCCCGGGGCGCCGACCGGGCCCGCCGACGCCACGGACTGGACCCTGCGCGCCATCGGCGGCGGGCAGTTCCCGCGTCCGCGCATCGAGGGGGCGTCCGGAGAGACCGCAGTGACCCTCGCTCCGCTCGGCGCCGGTGCGTTCCGGCTCTCGGAGCGGGCGGTCGCGGGGGCGCCCACAGCGGACTACCGCAGCGACGGCTGGGCGTGCACCGGGGGAGCGCTGGAGGGCGACGTCGTCGAGGTCACGGCCGGGATGGACACCGTGTGCACGGTCACGAACGTCTACGACCCGGGGCCCGAGCCCGAGCCCGAACCCGAACCGGAACCGGAGAACCCGGATCGCGGAACGGACGGAGACCCCGGCCCGGCGACCGGATCGGAAGGCGGGGCGGCCTCCGACCTGGCCACGACAGGGCTCGCGCCGGCGACGGTCGTGATGGCAGGCGCCGGTGGTCTGCTCGTGCTCCTCGGGGCCGTGCTGATCGCGACCCGCCGTCGCCGACGGCGAGGAACGGATCAGGGAACAGGTGTCCGCACGTCCGCGCGTCCGTAGTCGCCGAGCTTCTCCACCGCGAAGTCGAGGAGGGCATCGGCACGCGACGTCAGGGTCATGTCCGCCGGCCAGATCCCCACGACGTGGGAGACCGTCACCGGGGGGTCCAGGGGGCGGATCACGACCGGGCGTCCCTCGCTGCTCACGGGCAGGGTGTTGGGGCGGGACATGAGGAGGCCGTAGCCCAGGCCTCGGCCCACGAGGGCTTCGACGAGGGCGAGCTGGCTGACGCGGGCCTCGATCCGGGGCTCGAGTCCGCGCGCGGTGAAGGCATCGATGACGTTGCGCGTCCCCGGGCTGGCGTCGTACTGGATGTAGGGCTCGTCGGCGAGGTCCGGCAGGTCCAGGGTCGCCGCATCGGCCAGCGGGTGCGCGGGCGGCAGGTGGACCTCGAGCTCGGTGGCATAGATCCGCCGACGACGGTATCCGGCGGGCAGGGACACGTTGTACACGAGCGCCACATCGAGGTCTCCCGCGTCGAGTGCCGCGAGGAGTTCCTCGTTCGTGCCGATCATGATCTCGAGCTGCACGCCCGGATGGCGCTTCGGGAAGCCTTCGAGCAGCTCCGGAACCACGCTGGTCGCGAAGCTGGCGTAGCACCCGAGCGTGACCGGGCCGCGCAGCTCGGTGCCGCGGCGCGCGTCGAGGACGAGCTCCTGAGCATCCGCGACGATCCGACGGGCCTGCTTGGCGAACTGCTGACCGGTCGGCGTCAGAGTGAGGCCGCGTGCCTTCCGTCGCACGCAGAGCTGGGCGCCGACCGCCCGCTCCAGGCTCGTCACCGCCTGGGACAGCGCCGATTCCGAGATGTGCAGATGAGCTGCCGCGGCGCTGAGGGTCGGGAAGTTGGGCAGGGCGGCGAACAGCTCGAGCTGCCTCATGCTCACGTCGGACATGACGGCCCCCCTCGATTCTTCTTCCGCTCACCTGAACTATAACCACGAAGAAGTGCGATTTACGTACAGAGTCCCCGCCCTCACGATGAGAGGGACACATCCCGATCCCCTCGCTCGCGAGGGGGACAACGACGTTAGGGACGACCATGACCTCCTCTTCCGCACCAGGCAACGCCAGCTCGCAGCGCCGCATCGCCTTCGCGACGATCATCGGCACGACCATCGAGTGGTACGACTTCTTCATCTACGCGACGAGCGCCGGGCTCGTCTTCGCACAGCTCTTCTTCCAACCCGCCGGCAAGGAGATCGGCCTGCTGCTCTCCTTCGCCACGGTCGGCATCTCCTTCCTCTTCCGTCCGCTCGGCGCCTTCCTCGCCGGGCACTTCGGCGACGTCCTGGGGCGGCGCACGATGCTCGTCCTCACCCTCGTGCTGATGGGAGCGGCCACTACCCTCATCGGTCTGCTGCCGACGTACGCCCAGATCGGGATCGCCGCGCCGATCCTCCTGCTGCTGCTGCGGATCCTCCAGGGTCTCTCGGCCGGCGGTGAGTGGGGAGGCGCGGTGCTGATGGCCGTGGAGCACGCCCCGGCCGACCGTCGAGGGCGCGCGGGGTCGTGGCCCCAGCTCGGGGTGCCCCTCGGCTTCCTCCTCGCCTCCGGCGTGACGGCCCTCATGACCGGCGTCATCACCCCGGGTGCCGCGTACCTGGAGTGGGGCTGGCGCGTGCCGTTCCTGGTGAGCGTCGTGCTCATCGTGGTGGGGTTCGTCATCCGGCGCTCCGTATCGGAGAGCCCCGTGTTCGCGGAGATCGCACGCCGCGGACGGCAGTCCCAGGCGCCGATCGTGACCCTGTTCCGGCGCCACTGGTATCTGGTGCTCCTGGCCGCCCTCGTGTTCGCGGGCAACGGCACGCTCGGGTACATGACGACGGGCGGGTTCCTCAACAGCTATGCGATCAACGTGCAGAGCCTCGACACCACGGCGGTGCTCGTCGCCGCGTCGGTGGCCGCCGTCGTCTGGTTCTTCTCGACGCTCCTCGCCGGGTACCTCTCCGACGTGATCGGGCGGCGGAGCACCTTCCTGATCGGTTTCGCCCTGCAGGCTCTCGTCGTCTTCCCCGTGTTCTGGCTCGTCGACCACGGAGGTCTGCCGGGGCTGTACACCGCGCTCGTCCTCATCTCGACCGGACTGGGCCTCACCTACGGACCGCTGGCCGCCTGGTACTCCGAGATCTTCCCCGCCTCGATCCGCTTCTCGGGCGTCTCGATCACCTACGCGATCGGCGCGGTGCTGGGTGGTGCGTTCGCACCGATGATCGCCCAGCTGCTGCTCGACAGGACCGGTACGACCGTGGCCGTGTCGGCCTACCTCCTGGTGGCCTCGCTCCTCGGCGGCATCGCGACGCTGTGTCTGCGGGACCGATCGGGGATTCCGCTGGGACCGGACCACGAGGCCGAGCAGGCCACGGGAGCCACGATGTTCCGGTCGCGCCCGGCTGCGCCCGCGCTGGCCGCGAAGTGAGAGGACGCCTGTTCGTGCGTCGTTCGATGAAGGAGAGGCAATGGTAGACAGCAGGACGAGGATCGCCGTGATCGGCGGGGGGATGGGCGGGCTCACGGCCGCGATCGCCCTCGACCGGATCGCCGGTGTCCAGGTCACCGTGTTCGAGCAGGCGACGGCGCTCGGCGAGGTGGGAGCAGGCGTGACCGTCGCCCCGAACGCGCAGCGCGTGCTGGACGCCCTCGGTGTGCTCGACCAGGTGCGACGGGCCGGGGCGACCCCCGACGGGCACGGCGTCTACCTGGATGCGAGTGGGGCGCTCGTCACCGACGCGGCGTGGGAGGACTCCGCGAAGCAGTACCGGAACATCGGCATGTACCGCCCGGATCTCATCGAGGTCCTGGCGCGCGAGGTCGACGGGGAGAGCATCCGCCTCGGGCACCGCCTGGCCTCCCTGCGCACGGAGGAGTCCGGCGTCCGCGTCACCTTCGAGAACGGGGTGACCGACCTCTTCGACGCGGTCATCGGGGCGGACGGCATCCATTCCGTGGTGCGCCGCAGCATCGTGCCCGATCCGGAGCCCGTGTACTCCGGCTACATCGTCTACCGGGGCGTCGTCGACGCCTCCCACCTGCCCGCGGACTGGCCGCGGATCAGCCAGGTGTGGATGGGGGAGCAGCGGCACTTCATGTGCTACCCGCTGCAACAGCGCACCCTGTTCAACTTCGTCGCCGGGGTGCCCAGCGACCGTCCGCTCCACGGCCCCTGGTCGGGCCCCGCCGACGTGAGCGAGCTCCGCGCCGAGTTCGCCGGCGAGATGTGGGACACCCGGCTCCAGCGCTTCCTGGGAGCGATCGAGAAGACGTTCTGGTGGGGGCTCTTCGACCACGAGCCGCTCCGCAACTGGTCCCACGGAGCGGTGACCCTGCTCGGCGACGCCGCACACACGATGCTGCCGCACCAGGGCCAGGGCGTGAACCAGGCGATCGAGGACAGCATGGCGCTCGCCGTGTTCCTGAAGGCCGCCGACACGGTCGCCGACATCCCGGAGGCGTTCCGGCGCTACACCTCGGTCCGCATGCAGCGGACCGCGATCCTGCAGCACGGCTCACGGCGGGCGGGGTGGATGTTCGACGCGCAGCACGAGTTCGCGGACCGGCGGAAGCGCGACACCGACCTGCGCGTCGGGCGCGACTTCCGCCGGAGCGCGGTCTTCGACTACGACGCGAGGAAGGTCGCCGAGAGGGCGCTGGCCCGCTTCCGGAAGGAGCAGTACGCATGACCTCGATCAGCATCATCGGCAGCGGGAGGATGAGCGCTGCGATCGCGGACGTCGCCGCGCGCGCCGGCGCGGGTATCCAGATCGTCCGTCGGAGCACCGCCAGTTCCTCCGGCGACCGCCCCGACGTCACGTATGCCGCGCTCGGCGACGACCTCACGGGCGACCTGGTGGTGCTCGCAGTCCCCTCTGCGGCGTACCCGAGCATCCTCGACCACTATCGCGAGCGCCTGCGCGACAAGGTCGTGATCGATATCAGCAACCCCATCGACTTCACGACCTACGACGAACTGACCGTCCCGTCCGATTCGTCGAGCGCCGCGGAACTCGCGCGGATGCTCCCCGAGGGGGCAGCGGTCGTCAAGGCGTTCAACGTCAACCTCGGCGACACCCTGGTCACCGGCACCAACGGCACCACGCGGACGACGGTCCTCTTCGCCGGTGACTACGCGGAGGCGAAGATCGCCGTCGCGTCGCTGATCGAGGATGCGGGGCTCCGCGCCGTCGACGTCGGTCCGTTGTCCCGTGCTCGGGAGCTCGAGGCGATGGGGTTCCTCCAGATCGTCCTCGCCGCGCTCGGCGCCACGAGCTACGAGTCGGGATTCACCCTGCTGCCCTGAGGGTTCCGCGTCTGGTCGTGCCGGGAACGTGCACGGGACACGATGCTGCGGGTCCGCCCCGGAACGGGACGGACCCGCAGCGCCGAGGCTCAGCCGGCCGCCGGCGCGATCTCGTTCGGGGTGACCTCCAGCTCGGTGCTCGCGAGCACCTCGCCCGTGGTGAGGTTCACCGCGTGCACGCTGTCCGCGGCGGGCTCGGTCACGTAGGCGATGTCACCGGCGACGACGATGGCGGGGTGCGGGTCCTGCCACTCGGCCGGCCCTTCCCACGCCTCGATGACGGGGTAGGAGTCGGTGATCTCCCCGGTCTCGGGGTCGAGCACATGGATGGCACCGTCGGCGCCGAGGATGTAGGCCAGGTCGTCCGGCCCCCGCACGACGTCGCGGAAGGTGTACTCCGCTCCCTCCGGCAGGGACACGACCTCGGACGTCATCGCCGCGGTGTCGATGAGCGTGACGGCGTCGAGCAGGTACCCCTCGGCGTCAGGATCGTTCTTGTAGTCGCCCACCACGATCGGGCTCGTCTCGCTCACGTAGGCGTTGCCCATGCGGCCGTACGGCTGGTCCGGGGCGGCGAGCTTGGTGATCTCGCCGTCCTTGTAGACGAGCGCGCCGTCCTCGCAGCCGAAGACGACGACCTCGTCGGACGCCGTGCCTTCGCCGTGGACGCCGGGGCACTGATCGGACGCCGCGATCTCCGTGCCCTCCGCATCGCGCACCACGATGCCGCTGCGACCGTCCGCATCGCCCACCGTGGTGAGGAACGTGCCGTCCTCCAGCAGCACCGAGACGCCGTGGTGCGCCTCGACGCCGTCGATGGTCTCCACTTCCGGGAGGCCGTCGTCGCCGAGGGCGGCGGTGTCGAAGATCGTGGTGTCGCTCGTGCCGTCGGCGTAGAGGATGGTCTTGCCACCGTGACGGACCACGTGGCCGGGGGTGTCGGCCGCGAACACCGTGTCGGTCAGCGCCGCGTCATCGGTCGACCCGGCTCCGGTGTCGAGTACCTGGAAGCCCTCGCTCATCGTCACCATGACGTGGCGACCGTCGCCCGCCGGGTTCAGGCGGGTGAACGGCTCCGAATCGAAGTCGGCGACGGTGTCGAGGGTCTCCCCGTCGAGGACGAGGATGCCGCCCTCGTACGAGATGGCCACCCGGGGGCCGGGGTCCGACTCCGGGGCATCGCTTCCGGCGGAGCCGGACCCGGGGCTGGTCGAGCAGGCGGCGAGCGTCACGGCGGCGCCGAGGGCGACGGCCCCGGCCAGCGCCCGGCGCAGGGGGAGTGTCTTCATGCGGTGCTTCTTTCTTGTGAGGGTGGTCTCAACGGGTGAGACCGGAGGCGATGCGCTCGGTGTTGACGCGCATCATGGTCAGGTAGTCCGGGGCGCCGCCGTCTTCCGCGGTGAGCGACTCGGTGAACAGCTCGATCACCTCGACGTGGACGTCGGCCTCCTCGGCGAGCGCCTGGACGAGGCGGTCGGGGGAGGAGGACTCCGCGAAGACGGCGGGCACGCCCGTGTCCTCCACGGCGCCCACGAGGTCGGCGAGGTCGGAGGCCGAGGGTGCAGCGAGCGTGGTTCCGCCCGGGATCACGGCGCCGACGACCTCGAAATCGAAGCGGTCGGCGAGGTAGCCGAAGACGTGATGGTTGGTCACGAGCGCCCGGCGTTCGTCCGGGATCCGGGCGAATGCGGCGGTCATCTCGGCGTCGAGCGTCGTGAGCTCCTCGCGGTAGTCGGCGACGTCCGCGGCGAGGGTGTCGGCGTCGATCCCGTCGAGCGCGGCCAGGGCGGGCTCCAGGGCATCGACGACGTCGATCATGCGCGCGGGGTCGGTCCAGAAGTGCGCATCGGGCATTCCCGCGGCGTCGCCGTCGCGGTAGTCCAGCACCTCGATCGCGTCGCCGGCGACGAAGGACGGCACCTCGGCGGCGACGGCCGCGTCGAGGTGCTGCTGCAGGCCCTCCTCGAGCCCGAGCCCGTTGGAGACGAGGAGGTCGGCGTCCCGGAGCGTGGCGGCCTCCTGCGCCGAGATCTCGAACGAGTGCGGGTCCGCGTTCGGCTTCATGAGGGTGACGACGCGAGCCTGACCCCCGACGAGCTCGCCGACCACGTCGCCCAGGATGTTCGTCGAGACGACCACCACCGGTCGCGTGTCGGCAGGGGTGGCGCAGGAGGTCAGGGTGGCAACGGCGCACGCGGCGAGCGCCGTGGCGGTGAGAACGCGGAGGAGGCGCATGTCAGCGCCCCGTCTCGGCGACGAAGGCCGGGGCGTCGGTCGTGTCGAAGGTCCTCGCGACGCGGGCGCCGTCGGCGTAGTCGATCTCGAACAGCCGGTGCTCCGCCGGGCCGCTGAGGTAGGCACGGTGCTGGTCGGCGATGAGGATCGGGGTGGCTCCCCCCGCCACCGACTCCGCCACCAGCGGCGCCGTCTCCGCTCGCACCGCCCCGTCGAGCGCGCTGAGCACGAGCACACGGCCGTCCTCCGCGAGGGCGAGCAGGGTGTCGTCCTCATCGCCGACGGCTGTCACCTGCACGAGTGGGGCCGGAGCGGTGAGGAGGGTCCAGGCCCGGGCCCGGGTGTCGAGGATGCGGATGTCGGTGGGCCCGGCGAGGCCGGCGACCGTGGGGCGCCCCTCACGATTGTGGAAGGACGTCACGGCTCCGGCCGGCGCGTCCTCCGGGTACGGGATGCGGTCGACGACGACGGCGCCGTCCTCGACCTGAGCCAGCAGGGCGCCGTCGGCGCAGCCGATCACCGCTCCGACCCTGGTCGTGATCGTGCCGCTCGGCGCGACGCAGCTCTCCCGGAGCCCGGTGCGCTCGCCGTGTGCCGTGTGGCCGACGACGGATCCGCCCGCCTCACCATCGTCCTCGGTCACGAGGGCGAACGACCCGACCGGTACCACCAGACCCTCGTGGGGAGTGCGCTCGATGCGGAACCGCTCACGGATCTCCCCCTTCGACAGGGCCTCCGTATCGAGGAGGACCGCGTCACCGGATCCGGAGAAGGAGATCCCCGTGCCGCCGGTGGTCGAGCTGTTCGTCGTCGCGACCGTTGCCGTGCCGTCGCCCTCGACCGTGCCGAGCAGCGCGGGCTCCGCCCGGTAGTAGTGGAAATGGTCGACGTGGTCCCACGTCCAGACGCCGCTGTCGACGACCTCGACGCCGTCGCCGGTGTCCGCGAAGAGGTACCGGCCGTCGCTGGCCATGCCCTCAGGGGCGGCGACCGCACCGATGTCGGTGACGCTCTCATCCAGGAGGTCGAGGTGGGTCACCCGACCCGCGTCGTCGACGGTCGTGAGGCCGAGCTGCGGTTCGGCGACCTCTTCCGCTCCGGCGATCGCGCCGTGCCCGTCCGCGGGAGTCGAGGGCGCGGCCGGGCTCTGCGTCGCGGGACCGGCGCAGGAGGTGAGGGCCAGGGAGAGGGCGGCGAGAGTGATGAGGGGCAGGAGGCGGGAGCGCACGAGAACCTTTCGGAGACGGGTCAGGAGGCGGGAGCAGGGTCGGGATGGGCGGCCCGGTCGGCGAACGGATGCCGTGTGCGCACGGCGGCCCGCACCGCCCAGGAAAGGCCGGCGAGCGCGATCGCGGCGGCGGCGACGGACGCTCCGGCCGCGGTGGCCGCGTACCAGGACGCGAGGAGCCCGACGAGGACCGCGGCGACCCCGAACGCGGAAGCCAGGACCATGCGCGTGGGCAGCCGCGACGTCCACTGTGCGGCGGCGACCGCCGGAGCGAGGAGCAGACCGACGACGAGCAGCGAGCCGACCGCCTGGTACGACGCCACGACCGCGAGGGTCACCAGCCCGACCAGGGCCGCCTGGGCCCACCGCGGACGGAGCCCGAGCACGGTCGCGATCCGGGTGTCGAGGGCGAGCGCGACGAACGGTCGGTGGCAGAGGGTGGCGGCGATCACTCCCAGTGCCGCGGCTGCGGCGAGCAGGAGGAGATCGGCGCGGGTGATGGCGAGGATGTCGCCGAACAGGATGGCCGTCGCGTCCGTGGCGAAGCTCCCCGAGTGGGAGATGATGATGACGCCCAGGGCCAGCATCGCGACGAACAGCAGACCGATGCTCGTGTCGTAGGAGAGCCGGGCGCGTCGTTGCAGGGCGCCGATGCCGATGCTCATCGCGACGGCGCTGAGCGCTCCGCCCACGAGGACGGGAGCCCCGAGCACTGTCGCCAGCGCGACACCGGGCAGCATCCCGTGGGCCAGTGCCTCACCGAGGAACGCCATCCCTCGGACGACGACCCAGGTGCCGACGACCCCGCAGAGGACCGCGACGAGCGCGCCGCCGAGGAGCCCGCGCTGGAAGAACTCGAGCGTGAACGGGGTGAGGAGGGCGGAGAACGAGGAGGTCACGGAACGCGAGCCTATGCGTAGTTGAGAATGATTATCAAATTCATAAACTGGAGATATGACGACGCTCTCATCGACCACCGACCCCTCCGTGTGCCTGGACGGTGTCTCCGTGCGGTTCGGGGAGCGCGATGCGCTGCGCGACCTCGCCCTGTCGATCGGAGTCGGAGAGGTCGTCGCCGTCTCCGGCCCGAACGGCGCCGGGAAGTCGACCCTTCTCGAGGTCGTCGCCGGCGTGCGTTCACCGACGCGAGGGCAGCGGAGCGTGACGGGCCGGATCGCCTTCGTGCCGCAGCGCGCCGTGGTGCCTCCCGGCCTGCCGCTCACGGCGCGAGATGTCGTGGAGGTCGGCACGTGGGGGCGGCTCGGCGCCTTCCGGCGGCGGGATCAGCGTGCGCGCCACGCGGTCGAGGCGGCGATGGAACGCACGGCCGTGCAGGCTCTGGGGCGTCGTCCGTTCGCGGAGCTCTCCGGTGGCCAGCAGCAGCGGGTGCTGCTGGCTCAGGGGCTGGCGGCAGGCGCGGCGATACTCCTGCTGGACGAGCCGACGACCGCTCTGGATGCGGAATCGGTCCAGCGGATCCGGGCCGTGCTGCGCGAGGAGGCCGAGTGCGGAGCGACCGTGATCTGCGTCACGCACGACGCCGGGCTGATCGCGGCGGCCGACCACGGGATCGCCCTCCTCGACGGGGTGCGGCAGGCAGATCCGCGTCGCCGGGACGCGCGCACGGCGGTGCGGTCAGAGACCGTGCCCCATGTCGAAGTCGGAGAGTGCGGGGATGTCGATGTCTCCGCGCGATGACGAATCGCCCGTGGTCTTCGGGAAGTGGCGATGCGCGCGCAGCTCGTCGACCTCCGTCGCGAAGTCGGGTTCGGGGTCCGCGGTGTGGTGGGGGCTCACGAGCACATCGTTGCCGACACCCACGAGCAGATCGGCCCAGTCCTTCTCCCCGTCCAGGAGGATCGGGATCTCCACCGCTTCGGACTCGCCCTCGCTGGCGATCGCGGCCGCGAGGGTGAGGAGCGTCTCGGCGACGTCGTCAGAGGTGAGGAGCTGCTGGCCGGCGTAGGAGACGAGTTTCATGAGGACATCTTGTCGTCGTCGGCACCCTCCGGCACGGGGGTTGCGTCGATCCTCGAGCAGGGGATAAGCGGTTCAGCGCAGATAGGCGTCGACCATCAGGGCGCCGCGGATGTCGCGGAGCCGGTCGATGAGCCGGGTGATCCCGGCGGCGCCCACGGAGGCGAGAGGAAGGTCGAACGGGCCCAGGGGCTCCAGCTTCCCCATGCGCAGCCGGACGACCTCCCATCCGGCGCTGCGGACCGCGCGGTCCTTCCGGCGGTCCGTCTCCTCCCGCTTGCCGACGTGCTCCAGCCCGTGCCGGCCGACCGTGTCGTACTCGACCGCGATGCGCAGCTCGGGGAGCAGGATGTCGGGCCACACCTCCGTATGCCGGAAGAAGGGCCGCCCGACCTTGATCGCGTTGAGCTCGTCGGGGAACACCAGCCGTTCGGCCAGTGCCTGCCGGAGCTTCCCCTCCGCCGCCGAGGCCGGCTTCGGAGCGCATGCGCTCAGGAACGCGGTTCCCGTCGGCAGCGCAGGAGTCTTGGTGCAGAGCGCCGGTGCCGGCTTCTTTGGACGGGCGGGGAGCGCACGCGCCTCTCCGAGGATCACCGGCTGCGGCCGCGCCAGCGCCGCGCACTCCGGACACCAGGACGAGCGCCGTCGGACCCGCCCCGGACGCTCGCGCTGCTCGGTCGGCGTCGCCGCGAACAGGTGCCCGACGGCGCACTCCCAGCAGAGCAGGACATCGGCGGCCAGCGGGATCTGCGAGAGCACGATGCCGTGGTTGAGCTCCGGGTGGTACTGCCGGATGAGCTCGGGGTAAGCCGCCCACGCCGCCCGGTACGTCCCGACCGCATAGGGCACGTCGAGTCCGCGCGAGAACTGCCGTCTCGCCCACCACTGCTGCACGGACTCGGGCACGACAGCGACCGTAGGCCAGGCCACGGACATCGCCGAGCGGAGTCACCAGGGTGAACATCGCTCGCCGCTCTGTCGTGTCCCCAGGGGCGCGCCTAGGGTCGGTGGCGAAGACCGGTGCCTCTGCGCGCGTGGAGAGCATCTCCGACCGCAACCGAAAGCAGGAAACCATGGCTGAACTGATCGTCATCTCCTATGACACCGAGAGCGACGCAGAGGGCGCCTACAACCGCGTCCAGGCCCTGCAGGACGACCTCGTCGTCGAGCTCGCGGGCCTCGCGCTCGTGAAGGTCGACGGGGAAGGCAAGACGAAGGTGGAGTACCCGGGCGCCGGGAGCAGGATCGGCCTGGGCGTCGCGTCTGGTGCCCTGTTCGGCGCGCTGATCGGCATCCTGTTCTTCATCCCGGTCGCCGGCCTGGTGTTCGGCGGCCTGCTCGGGGCCCTGTTCTCCGGTCTCGACAAGACCGGCATCGACGCCGAGTTCCGCGACCGGGTCAAGGCCACCGTGACGGCCGGCAAGTCGGCCGTCGTCATCTACGCCCTCAAGCTCACGGAGGACAAGTTCGCCGAGGCGCTCGCCCCGTACAACGGCACCGTCGTGCAGACCTCGCTGTCCAAGGAGGACGAGGCCGAGCTGGTCAGGGACCTCGGCGGCCACTGACCGCCCACTGATGCGCCCGCCGTGGATCCGCCCGCGGCGGGCGCATCGTCGTCTCCGGTGTCGGTGGGGCGTGCAAGGCTGCGCGCGTGGACACACTGAGCCTCCGGCCCTGGTCGGCCGACGATCTCCCTCTCCTGCGGGCGGCGAACACCCCGGAGATGACGGTGCACCTCAACGGGCCGGAGAGCGCGGCGGAGGTGCAGGCGCGTCACGAGAGGTACCTGCGTCTCGTCGCAGACGGCGAGGCCCTGATGTTCGCGATCATCGACGACGAGGGGCAGCCTCTCGGCTCGATCGGCGCGTGGCGGATCACGTGGCAGGACGAGCCCGCGTGGGAGACCGGCTGGTTCGTGCTGCCTGCCGCGCAGGGCCGGCGGGTGGCCGCCCGCGCTCTCGCTCTGCTCGTCGACGTGCTCCGTGGTCGAGTGGGGGACGGGCGGCTCCTGCTCGCGTTCCCCGCGGTCGACAACCCCGCGTCGAACGCCGTGTGTCGTCGCGGCGGGTTCACTCGCCGGGGAACGATCACGGAGGACTTCCGCGGGGCCGAGCTCACGGTCAACGAGTGGGTGCTCGACCTCGCCGCCGACTCCTCGACGGGATGACGCCGTCGGGTCAGCGGCGCACGCGCGCCCTGGTCTTCGCCACCCCGGCGAGAGTCGCCCGCACCGGCGTTCCGAGGTAGAGCCCGAGGGAGGCGCCGGAGGCGAGGGCGATGCCGATCACGGCGGCGTCGATGAGCGATCCGCCCACGGTCAGCATCCCGGTGGAGGTGCCCGCCGCGTGCACGACCTCGAGCAGGCCCTGGAAGACCGCGACGCCGGGGACGAGCGGGACGATCGCCGCCGTCGTCACCGCGACCGAGGGCACGTGCAGGTTGTGTGCGATGAGCATGCCGATGAAGCTCGCCAGCAATGCTCCGACCGCGCTCGCCGCGGCCGGGTGCAGCTGGAGCGCGACGGTGCCCGCGTACCCGGCGAGGGTGACGGCGCTGAGCAGGGCGCTGACGAGGATGATGCGGATCCCGGCGCCGTTGAACACGGCCACCGCGACCGCGATGATGATGGCCCCCGCGAACTGGTTGAGCAGGGGTCCGAACGGCGCCGGGTCGTCCGGGAGCTCCATCGTGAAGCCCAGCACGCCACCGAGCTCCAGCCCGACGAGGATGCCGATCACCACGCCGAGCGTCTGCATCGTCAGGTCGAGGATGCGCCCGCCGGCGGTGAGCGCGAAGCCGTCGATGGCGTCCTGCGCCGCGCCCACCACGGTGAGCCCGGCGAGCATGAGCACGATGCCCGAGGCGACGATGATCGACGGACGGATGCCGACGAACGGTTCGATCCCCGCGCTGCCGAGCGCCGAGACAGCCACCGCGACGACCGTGGTGACGAGGCCCCCGGCGATCTGGCTGAAGAACAGCGGCACCCGCAGCCGGGCGAGGCCCGCCTGGGTGAGCGCCGCCCCCAGGGCCGCGACGAACGTGAGACCCACGATGAGCGGAGAGGCCCCGAGCATGATGCTCACCCCGACCGCGAGGAGCGCCCGTGCGACGATCACCACGGGCTGCTGATAGCGGAAGGGCACGCGGCGGATGACGCGGAAGGCGGTGCGCGCGGATTCCAGGTCCAGGCCGCCGTCGATGTCGGCCACGAGCGCCTGCACGCGCTGCAGCTTGGCGTGGTCCGGGGCGGCGACGCGGACCACGCGGACGAGGGTCTCCGGCCACACCTCCCCGCTGAGGTGGAAGGAGACCGTGATCGAGTTGTAGGTCACGTCGACCTGCACGCCCTTGAGTCCATAGGCCTCGCACACGCGGGTGATCGCGAGCGTGACCTCGTGGGCGGAGGCGCCGACCGCGAACATCGACTCCCCGATGCGCGTCGCGAGATCGAGGACCCGCGGGACGGTGTGCTCGTCGATCACGGGCATCGCCTCGGTGTGGGCGACGGTGGACGGATCGGTGTGCAGCAGCCGGCGGACGGAGTGGAGCAGTCGCTGAGGGGAACGCGCGGGCATATGTCCCATTCTCCCGCGGGCGAGGACCTCCCGATCGACCGCCCCGCTGTCAAGGCCCGAGACGACCTCCGGCCACGCTTCTAGAGTGGCCTCGCCGTGGCGCTCCCGACGCCGTGGCAGGAGGACTCGACGATGACGGATGACTCGCTTCCCACGGAGGCGCTGCTCGATGGTCGCTACCACCTCCGGGAGTGCGTCGGGCAGGGCGGGATGGCGCGGGTGTACCGCGCCGAGGACTCGCTGCTCGGGCGCACAGTGGCCATCAAGATGCTGCGTGCGGAGACGGAGGAGGGGGCCGCGTCCGAGCGCGCTCGTGGCGAGATGACCGTCCTCGCCTCACTCAACCATCCCGCGCTGGTCACGCTGTACGACGCGCAGCTGCATCCCGGGCGGGCCGAGTACCTGGTCATGGAGTTCATCGACGGGCCGACCCTCGCGGCGCGGATCGCCCAGGGGCCGCTTCCTTCGGACGAGGTGGCGGCGCTGGCTGCCGACCTGGCGGAGGCCCTGCACGTCGTGCACGGCGCGGGCATCGTGCACCGCGACATCAAGCCCTCCAACGTCCTGCTCACGGGTCGCTCTCTCGCCGGGAGCCGATCGGGCGCGAAGCTCGCCGACTTCGGGATCTCGGTGCTCGTGGACGCGGCCCGGCTGACGTCTCCGGGGACGGTGGTCGGGACCGCGGCGTACCTGGCGCCGGAGCAGTTGAACGGCGCGGCGCCGGCGCCCGCCGCCGACATCTACGCACTGGGGCTGGTCCTGCGCGAAGCGCTCACCGGAGAGCGCGCGTTCGCCGAGGCGGAGGGGATCGGGGCCACCCTGGCCCGCCTGATCGAGCCGCCCACGATCCCGGAATCCGTGGGTCCGGCGTGGTCCGCGCTGCTCCAGCGGATGACCGCCACGGATCCCGAGGACCGGCCGAGCGCCGCCGGCGTCTTCGCGGCGGTGTCCGCGCTCGCACAGGATCCTTCGCTGCCGCCCCGCCCGCCGGTGCCGGCCCCCATCGCCGCCGCAGCATTCGCGGATCGGACACCGACCGGCCCCTCCGCGCCCCCGACGCAGACCCGCGTGCTTCCCGTTCGTCCGTCTGCCGAGGGGGCGATGCTCCGCGCCCGGGCCCCTCGCACGCAGCGCGTCCGGCGGCGCCGCGGGCTCCTGACCGGCGCGGTCGCGGTCGCGGTGGCGCTCACCGTCGCCGGAACGCTCTGGGCGGCGGGGGCACTCAACCCGAATCCCGCGGTGACGCCTGTCGACACCGAGCCGAGCCCTCGTTCATCGCCCACGCCGGCAGTCGTGGTGCCCGTGACCGTCCCGGAAGACGGGGAAGAGCCGTCGACACCGGCCGAGGCTCCGCCCGCGGCACCGGAACCCGCGCCCGGCGTGCCGGCCGACAAGAAGGCGGAGAAGGCTCAGGAGGCCGCGGAGAAGACCACGCAGAAGGCCGCCGAGGAGCAGCGGAAGGCCGAGGAGGACGCGCAGAAGAAGGCCGAGAAGGCTCAGGAGCGCGCCGAGAAGGAGGCGGAGAAGGCCCAGGAGGAGGCGGAGAAAGCGGAAGCGGAGGACGCCGACCTCGAGGACTGAGTCCTCGGGCCTGCGACCTCCGCGTCGGCGGAGCCGGTGTCAGACGGTGAGGTCCGCGAGCTGCCGGGAGGCACTGCTCGTCTCGGTCGGCTCCGGCACCAGGTACAGGCCGTTCGTCGTGTTCGCGGTGTACGCCAGAGCGTCCACCCACCGCCGGTTGATGGCCGGGGGCCTGCTGCCGAAGAACTTGAACACGATGTTCGCGTTCGCGTGCACCCAGACTGTCGTCCGGCCGCCGCCGACGGAGGCGTCTTCCTTCCACGAGAACGGCATCGGCTCTCCGCGCCGGAGCTTCGTCATCATGACGAGCTGGATATGAGTGAGAGCGCGGTCCTCGATCTCGACCTTCGGACCGCCCTCGTAGATGAACTTGCCCATTGGATGGATCCTTCGTTCCATCACCACAGGAACCCGTTGCCAAGAGGCGCAACCACGCTGATCGCTGGTGGGGATATCTCTACGGTCTCACCTATCCCGGATCCGCAACACCCCACCTTCGTCCAGGGGTCGCGGCGGAGGTCCCCGATCTCAGATGCGGCGAGGGCCAGGACCGTTCTCGCCCAAGGCGTCCTCGGGGTTCAGCAGGCGGCAGGCCTTGAGGGACAGGCAGCCGCAACCGATGCAGCCCGCGAGCTCCCGCTGCAGATGCTCGAGCTGCGTCCGTCGCTCCTCGAGCTCGGCGCGCCAGCGTTTGGCCACGCGGCGCCAGTCGCCGTGCGAGGGCGGCGCGTCCACGGGCAGGGTCTGGAAGAGCTCCTGCACCTCGCTGAGCGGAATGCCGATGCGCTTGGCCACGACGATGATGGAGATCCGGCGCAGCATGTGTCGGCGATAGCGCCGCTGGTTGCCGGGCGTGCGCGTCGAGGCGATGAGACCGAGCTGCTCGTAGAAGTGCAGCGCGGAGGGGGCGACGCCCGTGCGTCGGGTGACCTCTCCGATCGGGAGGAGATCGTCGGGTTCCATCCGCCGCCCTTCCGTAGACCTCAACAATAGTTGAGGAACGGGCGGAACGGGTCAGCGCGACGTGGGCGGGAGCTTGTCCACGCCGTGGCGGTTCGGCTTGTCCGGCTCTGCCGCCGTCTCCGGCGTCACGTCCGGGCTGTCGGCGGGTGCGCCGGACGTCGGATAGTGCGGCTCGTCGATCTCGACGGCCTTGTCCCGCTCATCCGCCGGGGGGAGGTGGTCCAGGGGCTGCTTGATGTCATCGGGGTGGTGGCTCATGGACCCAGGGTGCGCTGTTCCGCCTGCAGCGCCCAGGGGGTTGTCATCCGGTCGGCGGTGTGGTCGGTGGGTGGCGCTACGGTGAACGGACACGACCACGGAGGGTTTCCCACATGGCATCCGTCCTCACCGGACTCGACCACATCCAGCTGCCCGTCGCCGATCTGGCCGCGTCCATCGCGTGGTACCAGCGCCTGCTCGGCTTCCGCGTCCTCACCGACTACGGCACGAGCGCCATGCTCCGGGCCGAGGGGGGCCCGGACCTCATGCTCTGGGAAGCGCCGGGGCACGCGCCGATGAAGCTGACGGTGGCGGGGGAGGAGCGGCCGATCTTCTTCCTGCGCACGACCGAGATCCACGCCCTCGCGGAGCGGTTCGCGGCAGAGGGCGTCGATATCGTGAGCTTCGACGACGGCGGCTTCGCTCTCTTCCTGAAGTTCTTCGACCCTGACGGGACCCTGCTCGGGGTCATCCAGCACGCCGCCTGACGCAGAGGCCCAGCCACCCTGTCGATGCCCGCCCGCCTGGGCTATCGTCGGGGCACGGCTCCGTGCGGCGGGGCTGCGAGGAGGGGCGCATGGAGCAGGTCGACACGGTGATCGTGGGCGCGGGCATGGCGGGCTTGACCGCTGCGCGGCTGCTACAGGGCGAGGGGCGGACGGTCGTGGTGCTCGAAGCGCGCGACCGGGTCGGCGGCCGGGTGCATACGGACCGGACCGACGGCATCGTCGATCTCGGCGCCTCGTGGATCCACGGTGTCGACGGCAGTCCGGTGGCTGCCGCCGCCGAGGCCTTCGGCATGCGGACCGTGGAGTTCACCGTCGGCGGGTTCCAGGTGGACAGCCGGCCGATCGCGTATCACGGTCCCGACGGTCGCCCGCTCTCGGCGGAGGAGGCGCGCGCCTTCGCCGCGGATGTCCACGCGGTGGACGAGGCGCTGCCGGCTGTCATCGCCGCCTCCGGCCCCGAGGCCTCCTACCGCGACGTCACGGACCAGGTGCTCTCACGCCGGCAGTGGAGCGCGGACCGCGCACAGCGAGTGCGTGAATACCTGGAGCATCGCGCCGAGGAGCAGTACGGGGCGTGGATCGAGGACCTCGCCGCGCATGGCCTCGACGACGACGCGATCGAGGGCGACGAGGTCGTGTTCCCGGACGGGTACGGGGTGCTCCCGGAGCGCCTCGCCGAAGGGCTGGACGTCCGGCTGGAGCACATCGTCACCCGCGTCGACTGGAGCGAGGACGGCGTCTGGGCGCGGACCTCGCGCGGGGACTTCTCCGGCGATACGACGGTCGTCACGGTCCCGGTCGGCGTGCTGCAGTCCGGGACCATGGAGATCGTCCCTCCGCTGCCGCCCGTCAACGCCGAGGCATTGGGACGGCTGCGCATGAACGCCTTCGAGAAGGTCTTCCTGCGGTTCCCCACCCGGTTCTGGCAAGACGGGGTCTACGCGTTCCGGCAGCAGGGGCCCGAGGCACGGTGGTGGCACTCCTGGTACGACCTCACGGCGCTGCACGACGAGCCGCTCCTGCTCACCTTCGCCGCCGGGCCCGCGGCCGTGGCGACGAGGGACTGGAGCGACGACCAGGTGCACGCCTCGATCATGGTCCAGCTCCGCCGGCTGTACGGGGACGGGATCCCGGATCCGATCGGCCTGCATCGTACGGCCTGGCAGGACGATCCGTTCGCGCACGGGTCGTACGCGTACATGACGGTCGGGTCGACCACCGCGGATCACGACGACCTCGCCACCCCGGTCGGCGGCGTGCTGCACCTGGCGGGCGAAGCCACCTGGACCGACGACCCGGCGACCGTGCCGGCGGCCGTGTTCTCCGGGCATCGCGCGGCCGAGCGCATTCTCGGACGGACGGTACCGATCGAACGGCTCTGGACGCAGGGATGACGCCCCGGCGCATCGGCAGTGTGGCCGTCGCCGTGTCCCCGGTCAACCCCCTGCGTCACCGGGGCCGGCGCGCATACGGTCGTCGGAACGAACAGAGGAGGAGAGCATGAGCGACCCCCAGAACACGCAGGGCACTCCCGGCGCCGACGAGGAAGCCGACACGGCCTCCGGCGGCGCTCCCGACGACAGCGGCGAGAGCACCGACGACGTGCTCGAGCGCGAGACGACGGACGACGAGGGCAAGCCCCTCGAGAACCCGTCCGGCGGCTGACCGCCGCACCGCCCGAGGGTCAGCCGCGCCCCAGGCGGCGCGGCTACCCTCGGGTCATGCGCCGAATCGCCATCGTCCCCCTGCTGCTCGCCGCCGGTCTTCTGGCCGGGTGCGCCCAGGTCACTCAGGCTGCCGGAGACGCGTTCGGAGTCCCGGTCGCGGAGACCTGCGCGACGATCGATGACGCATACGCCCAGTACCAGGCGCTGCTCGCGCAGGGCGACGTGTCCGCGGAGCAGCTCGACGCCGCCCGCGACGACCTCGTCGCCACGCTCGACCGCGTCGCCGACGGCATGGACGGACAGCTCGGCGACCTCATCCGCTCCGGCGCCGATCAGCTCGGCGGCATGACCGACCTTCAGGCTCCGGAGACCGTCGAGGCGATCGAACGCCTCCACGACGGGCTCTCCTCGTTCTGCCCCTGAGCCAAATCCCGCGGTCGCGTCGCCACGAACCACTGTCGGAGCAGCAGCACGATGAGCAGCACGTCCACCGCGTCACCGGCGTAGAACATCAGCTCCGCCCCGATCCGAGCGTCCCCGACGTCGACGCCGGCGGGCGGGTGGGCCCACAGCCACTTGGCGAGGATCGAGTGTGCGGCGACGAAGACGATGAGGACCCCGGCCCGCACGGTGACAGACGCGCGGTGCGGATCCGGATCGAGCCCCACGATGCTCGCCGTGAACAGGTATCCGGTCAGCAGCACGTGAAGATGCACGGCGGCATGCAGCCACGGTGAGGCGTGCATCAGGGGGAACAGCGGTGTGGCGTAGAGGAGCCAGAGACCGCCGACATTGAGGGCGCCGGCGACCACCGGATGCGTGAGCACCCGGATCGGGCCGCTGCGCAGCACTCGGGACAGAGTGCGCGCCCGCGGGACGGGGAGGGCGCGCAGGGCCAGCGTGACCGGCTGCCCGAGCACGAGGAGGAGTGGCGCCAGCATCCCCACGAGCACGTGCCCGGCCATGTGCACCGGGAAGCTGCTGTGGGCCAGGGCGGCGAACGGTCCGACCATGCCGACTCCGGCGCAGAGCAGACCCGCCATCCAGGCCGCCGTCCGCGGCCGGGGCCAGGGGCTGCGGTTCCGGGTCCGCCGCAACCCGACGAGATACAGAACGGCCGCGGCGACGAGGGCGACGAGCGCGACCGGTGCGAGCAGATCGATCCCGCCTCCGACGGCGTCGGTGTCGATGCCCGGCGTCTCGGGCGGTCCGTGGTGTCCGTCGTGACCCTCGCGCATGGCCGTCACCGCGCCGGGCCCGGGCGGGTCCGCCACACCACGAGGATCCCTGCAGTGAGCAACAGGACGGCCGACACGATCCAGACGGTGTCGTAGAGCACGAGGTCGACGCCGTAGCGGATCTGGTGGATCCCGAGGAGCTTGTGATCGACCACGCCGTCGAAGAGCTGGAAGAACCCGACCCCGGTGATCACCGCGCCCGTCCAGCGCGTCCATCGCACGGGGCCACGACGGCGGACGTCGGCGAGGAGGAAGGCGCCGAGGATCGTGATGAACCAGCCGAACGCATGGAAGAACCCGTCCGAGACGAGGGCCACGTCAGAGGTCGACAGATCGTAGAAGTGGTGCCAGTGCAGCACCAGGTGGAAGACGAAGAGGTCGATCATCGAGGCGGCGATCCCGCAGCCGAACAGGAAGCCCGACAGCAGCAGGCGCCGGTCGGGGCGGGGCATGGCTCCGGAGGTCATGCGGTCAGGGTCGTCCGTCCCGCCCACCCCGGCGACGTCCTTGACCCCGGCCGCCGAGTGCGGTAGCCGCCGATAGTTGCGAAACCGCAACTATCGGCGTATGGTTGATCTCGATCAACTTTCTATGCAGGAGCATTCCCCCGTGACACACACCTCATGCTCTTCCGAGACCACGCGCTCGGCCCGCGAGGTCTTCACCGCGATCTCCGGCCTCATCGTCGGCATGTTCGTCGCCGTGCTCTCCGGCACGGTCGTCTCGACCTCGATGCCGGTCATCATCGCCGACCTCGGCGGCACGCAGTCGCAGTACACCTGGGTCATCACCGCGAGCCTTCTCGCCACCGCCGTCTCCACCCCGATCTGGGGCAAGCTCGCCGACCTGGTCGACCGCAAGGTGCTCGTCCAGATCTCGCTCATCCTCTTCACGGTCGGCACCGTGATCGCCGGATTCTCGACCGATACGAACATGCTCATCGCTGTCCGCGTCGTGCAGGGCATCGGCGTCGGCGGTCTCATGTCGCTCGTCATGATCGCGGTGGCCCTCATCATCTCGCCGCGTGAGCGCGGCAAGTACATGGGCGTCGTCGGCGGCATCATGGCCCTCGGCACGATCGGCGGGCCGCTGCTGGGCGGACTCCTCACCGACGTGTGGGGCTGGCGCTCGAACTTCTTCGTCGGCGTCCCGTTCGCCATCCTCGCCCTCGTGCTGCTGCAGTTCACGCTGCACCTGCCCAAGCCGCAGCGCGGCACGAAGGTCTCGATCGACTACTTCGGCATCGTCCTGCTCGCCGTCGGCGTCTCGACGCTCCTCATCTGGGTGTCCATGGGTGGCAACCAGTTCGACTGGGACTCCGGGACGAGCATCGCGCTCATCGTGACCGCGGTCGTCGCGATCGCCGCCTTCATCGTGGTCGAGTTCTTCGTCAAGGAGCCGATCGTCCCGATGACGCTGTTCCGCAACCGCACCTTCACGCTGTCGGTCATCGCCTCGATCGCGATCGGCGTCTCGATGTTCGCGACCTCGGTCTTCCTCGCGCAGTACTTCCAGCTGGCCCGGGGCGCGACGCCCACCGAGTCGGGCCTGATGACCATCCCGATGATCATCGGTCAGATGGGCGCGTCGATCATCATCGGCCAGCTCGTCAGCCGCTTCGGCAAGTGGAAGAGCTGGATGGTCACCGGCTCGATCCTCGCCACGATCGGCGTGAGCCTGATGGCGACGCTGCGCTACGACACCCCGTTCCCGCTGGTCGCTGTCTACATGTTCGTCCTCGGTGCCGGGCTCGGCATGGTCATGCAGAACCTGACCCTGATCGTGCAGAACGACACGGCTCCGCAGCAGCTGGGCGCGGCCTCGTCGAACGTCAACTTCTTCCGTACGATCGCCGGCACCATCGGTGTGACAGTCATGGGGTCGCTGCTCTCCACGAGCGTCGCCGACTTCATGAAGGACGGTCTGAAGGGCTTCGTCCCGACCACGCCCGACGAGATCAGCGCCCTGGAGCGCCTGGGTTCCGGCGACGTGCCGAAGGTGGGCGAGCTGCCCGACACGATCCGCACGATCGTCGAGAGCGCCTACGGGCACGGCATCGCGGACGCGTTCATCCTCGCCATCCCGCTGGCGGTCATCGCGATCATCGCGATCGCGTTCATCAAGAACAAGCCGCTGTCCACCAAGAACGCCGCGGAGCAGCTGCGCGAGCAGGCCGAGGAGTCCGTCATCGAGGTCTCCGAGGCCGAGGTCGGCGCGAGCCTCTCGACCGGGACGATCCGCACCGGGCAGGCCGAACCGGCGACCACCACGGGGTCCGTGAGCGTGCTCGAGCGCGACGATCGGAAGCAGGAGCGCTGACATGAGCGCGTCCGAGGCGGTCGGCACGCCCGACGTCGATACCGCCCTCAGCGACCTCCAGGCGCATCTCAACCTCATCTTCGCGCGGACCCGGTCGCTGTGGAAGGAATCGGCGTCCCGGGTCCACCCGGAGCTGCAGGTGGCGGGGTACAAGCTGCTCACCTTCATCGACCGGGCGGGCTCGGCCAGCGCGCATGAGCTCGCCGAGCGCTTCGAGATGGACAAGTCCGTCGTCAGCCGCCAGGTGCGGATGCTGGAGGAGCTCGGGCTGATCGCCTCGGTGCCGGATGAGCGCGACGGCCGGCTCCGGGTGCTCACCGCGACACCGGCCGCGTGCACCGCGCTCACCGATGTCCGCCGGGAGTACGGCAGCCGACTCCGCGCTGTCATCGATGAGCTCACGCCCGCGGAGATCGACGCCGCATCCAAGGTGTTCCGGCTCCTCGCCGAGGTCTGAGCACAGCCCCGCGACCGCATCCGGTCGCGGGGCTTCGCCGTACACTGGCGATATGAGCGCCCCGTCCGACGAACCCGCCGACGGCGCTCCGATCGACGACCTCGACCAGGCGGTCGCCCGCGTCGAGCACGAGCTCGGCCGGCTGTTCGCCCGCATCCGCGTCGGGTGGCGCGAGGCCGCGGTCACCGTGCATCCGGATCTCCAGCCGCTGGGCTACCAGGTGCTGACCTCGATCCTCGCCGGACGGGCGACCTCGGCGGGAGCACTCATCGAGCGCCTGCAGACGGACAAGTCCGCGGTGAGCCGGCAGGTGCGTCAGCTCGAGCAGCTCGGGCTCGTCGAGAGCATCCCCGATCCCGAGGACGGTCGCGCCCGGGTGCTGGTGGCGACCCCGCTGGCCGAGGAGCGCGTGGCTCTCGCCCGCTCCCGGTATGAGGGGCGCATCGGCGAGCGCCTGCGCGGCTGGACCGCCGCCGACCTCGACCACTTCGCGAACCTCGTCGCCGATCTGGGCGGTTGATACACCGGAATACGTCATCGATTCACGGGAATACAGTGGCGGTCGGACGCCTTGGCCCCACTGTGACTCTCTACGACTCCGCCGACTTCGGCTCGCTGCACCTGTCCAACCGCGTCGTCATGGCGCCGCTCACCCGCACCCGTGCGGACGCGGAGGGCGTGCCGACCGCGATCATCGAGGAGTACTACCGCCAGCGGGCCGGGCAGGGACTCATCATCTCGGAGGGGGTCTGGCCGGTCCTCGAAGGCAAGTCATACCCCGGGCAGCCGGGCATCGTGACCCCCGCGCAGATCGAGGGATGGCGCCGCGTGGCCGACGCCGTGCACGCCGAGGGCGGCACCATCGTCATGCAGCTCATGCACGGCGGCCGTGTAGGCCACCCGGACATCTCCGGCGAGCCCCGCGTCGTCGCGCCGAGTGCTCTGGCGGCCCCCGGGCAGACGCGGACCCTCAAGGGCAAGGCCGATCTGCCCGTCGCGCATGCCCTCACCCTGGACGAGATCCCCGTGGTCGTCGAGCAGTTCGTCCAGGCCGCGCGTAACGCGATCGCGGCCGGCTTCGACGGCGTCCAGGTGCACGGTGCCAACGGCTACCTCGTCCACGAGTTCCTGTCCCCGGTGTCCAACGTCCGCGACGACCGGTACGGCGGCTCGCCGGAGAACCGTGCGCGCTTCGCGGTCGAGGTGACCACGGCGGTCGCAGCAGCCGTGGGTGCCGACCGCACCGGAATCCGCCTCTCACCGGCCCACGGCATCCAGGGCGTCATCGAGGACGACCCCGCCGACGTGCTCGCGACCTACACCGCGCTGGCCGAAGGACTCGCACCTCTGGGGCTGGCCTTCGTCGATGTGCTGCACCCCGAGCCGGCCGGAGAACTCGTGCAGGCCATCCGCCGAGCGGCGGGCGCTCCGTTCATCGTCAACACCGGCTTCGGCGTCGAGACCACCCGAGCCGCGGCCGAGGAACTGGTCGCGGAGGACTGGGCCGACGCGGTCGCGGCCGGGCGTCCCGTCATCGCCAACCCCGACCTCGTGGAGCGGTGGCGGACCGGGGCCGAGCTGAACGAGCCCCGCCCCGAGCTGTTCTACGGCTCGACCGCCGAGGGGTACATCGACTACCCGTCGCTCGAGGGCGTGCGCGCCGGCGAGTGACGCGGGGTGCCCGCTGTCACAGGACGATGTCGTCGGCGGTGTGCAGCGGGCGCCATGCCGTCTCGCGGAGTCCGCGCCGGGGGAGCACATCGGCGTCGGGAAGGGGGCCGAGGTCGACTCCGGTGAGGGCGGTCACCTCGGCGACCGGTACTTGGAACGTGCGGAAGGCCCCGAGACTCGCGACGGCGAAGACGCCCTCCCGCGTGTCCACGAGCTCGGTCTGGTCGAGGATGAATGCGGCGGCCGCGAGTCGGTCCTCGGAGCGCCACGCCACGATCTTCCAGTACTGCAGGGGCACGCGGATGCCGCGGTACGGCGGGTCGGCGTCCGCGAGCACCGGGGCCGTGAACACCGACAGGCGCTGCGCGGTCGCCTCGGCATACGCCAGCACGTGGTCCTCCAACCCGAGCCAGAGGTCCTTCGACTGGTTGAAGGCGGCCGCCTGCGGGGCCGCGTTGGGGTAGGTGAAGGTGGCTTCCGCAGCGGCGCGGGCCTCGTCGAGCTCCCCCCAGCCCGGGTCGCGGCGACGGACGAGGTGTCCGCGGTCGAGGTCGTTCCGGGCGTAGACGGCGGACCCCGCCTGTTCCTCCGCGGGCACCCGGGGGTCGAGGCGCCACTCACCCGTGCGCGGGAGATCCCGCAGGCGGGCGCCATCGATGGTCACGCCCGTCACCGCGGCGAGGCGCCGTTCCGGATCGAGCAGCACCGTGAACCGGGGCGCAGGGAGCGCGCGCACCGGCATCGGGGGCACGGGCAGCGGCAGCGGGATGCCGAGGAACGCGGGGTCGTAGCCGTCCGTCATGCCACCATCGTGCCCCGCCCCGCCGACATCACACCTCTTCCGCGTGCTCGTCCGCCCCACTACTGTCGGGGTTCAGGCGGAGCCGATTCGCGCAGTACGGGAGCGCGCTGACAGAGGGGGACGGATATGACCGGAGCGAGCGGACTCGACGGGGTACGGAAGGACGGCGAGCTGCCGGCGCGGGAGTCGATCCCCGCGATCTTCGACGAGCTGGACTTCCAGTTCGCCTGCCAGGCCTACCTCTGGGCTCTTCCGCTCGTCTCCTACGCGCAGTGGAAGTCGCAGCACGAGGAGGTCTTCGGTGCGACGAGCAGTGATCTCGTCCGATACCTGACGTATCGCGACCGCCTCGGCCTCATCACGGCGAATGCCACGACGCCGTACATCCTGAACTTCTTCGACCTCGCCGAGACCGGACCGCTGGTCATCGACCTGCCCCCGGGGCACACGGCCGGCGGCGTCTCCGACTTCTGGCAGCGGGAGGTCGGGGCGATGGGGGAGATGGGGCCGGACCAGGGGCGCGGCGGCAAGTACGTGATCGTCGCGCCCGGGGCGACCGTCCCCGCAGACATCACGGCCGAGTTCCGGATCCTGCAGTCCTCCGGGGTCAACATCATGTTCGGCTTCCGCACGCTCGACCCTGATCCGGAGCGCGCCGATGCCCTCGTGCGCGCCGTACGGATCTACCCGTACCGCGATCGGGAGGACCCCGCACCGACGCGCATCATCTCTCCGGACGGTCGGCCGTGGAGCGGCGATCAGCCGCGCGGCATGGACTACTGGCGTCTTCTGCACCGCATCTACCAGTCGGAGGTCGTCGACGAACGCGATCGCTTCTATCTCGCGATGCTGCGGCAGCTCGGCATCCGCGTCGGGGAGCCCTTCGCACCGGACGACCGTCTCACCCGCATCCTGGAGCGCGGCGCCGAAGCGGGTGAGCTGATGGCGCAGGCGAACACGTTCGCGAAGCGCTTCGCGCAGGGGAGCTACTGGCCCGACCGTGTGTGGGAGCAGGCGATCGTCCTGGACAACTCCGCGCAGCGGGGCGACGGCTATGACGAGCTCCTCGAGAGGGCCTCATGGTTCTACGAGGCCGTCAGCTTCTCGGAGGCGATGAAGAGCACCACTCCCGGTGTCGGGCAGGCCTACCTCGGTGCCTACACCGATGCCGACGGAGAGTGGCTCGACGGTGCCCGCACCTATCGCCTGCACGTGCCGGCGGACGTGCCGGCGAAGCTGTTCTGGTCTGCGACGGTGTACGACTCCGACACCCGCTGCCTCATCGACAACGAGCAGCAGCGCGGCGACCGCGGGTCGCGCGATGAGGACCTCCGATACAACGAGGACGGCTCCGTCGATCTGTGGTTCGGCCCGGAGCCGCCGACGGAGGGGCGCTCGAACTGGGTGCAGACGATTCCGGGGCGGCACTGGTTCAGCTACTTCCGTTTCTACGGGCCGCTGCAGCCGTACTTCGATCGGTCCTGGAAGCTCGGCGACATCGTCGCGGCCGACGCCGCCGGTTGACACCTGGCTCTGCCACGAACGACCTCTTCAGCTTGTCGGGAATACCATACCCCCCTAGGGTATTAAAACGAGAGACGCCGACTGGCGTCTCTACCCGACGGAATGGAGAACGACGTGTCATCGTCAACGAGAAGTCCCGCGCGGTGGTGGGGCCTGACGCTCATCGCCCTGGCGCAGTTCATGGTCATCATGGACGCGTCCATCATCGGCGTGGCGCTGCCCCGGATGCAGGAGGACCTCGGGTTCACCCCGAACACCCTCTCCTGGGTCTTCAACGCCTACGTGATCGCCCTTGGCGGCCTGCTGCTCCTCGGCGGTCGCCTGTCCGATCTGTTCGGCCCTCGGCGCATGTTCGCCACGGGATGGGTCATCCTCGGGGCTGGCTCCCTGGTGGCCGGATTCGCGGGAGATGTCGCCACCGAGCTCGTCGGACGCGTGTTGCAGGGTGCGGGTTCCGCCCTCATCGCGCCCGCCGCGCTCACGCTGCTGATGATGCTCTTCGGGCACAACCCGCGCGAACTCACGAAGGCGATGGCGTTCTACGGGGCGGCGGCTCCGGCCGGCGGCACCGCGGGCGTGTTCCTCGGCGGCGTCATCACCGAGTTCGCATCCTGGCCCTGGGTGTTCTTCATCAACGTCCCGATCGCGGTGCTCGTCCTCGCGGTGATGTGGCGTGCGCTTCCCGGCGGCACGCTCGGCGCGAAGGGGTCCGTGGATGTCCTCGGTGCCCTCACCGTGACCCTCGGGCTCGCCGCGCTGGTCTACGGCATCGTGCGCGCCGAGGTCGTCGGGTGGGCGGCCGCCGAGACCTGGATCGCCATCGGCGCCGGTGTCGTCCTGCTGGCGCTGTTCCTCCTCATCCAGCGTGTGAAGCGGGAGCCGCTCATGCGCCTGTCGATCTTCCGGTCGCCGAATCTCGGTGCGGCGAACCTCGCGCAGGTGCTGCTCGGTGCCGCGTGGATCCCGATGTGGTTCTTCCTCAACCTCTACCTGCAGCAGGTGCTCGGTTTCAGTGCCTTCCCCGCCGGTGCGGCACTGCTGCCGATGACTGCTCTCATCATGATCGGGATGATCGTGCTGGCTCCGCGCGTGATCGCCGCCTTCGGGCCGAAGGTGCCCATCGTCCTGGGGCTGGTCGTGCTCGCCGCCGGGCTCGGCTGGATGGCGCTCATCCGCCCGGAGGGGAACTACTGGGTCGATGCTTTCGGGCCGTCGCTGGTCGTCGCTTTCGGGCAGGCCCTCGCGTTCATCCCCTCCCTGCAGGTGGCGATCTCGTCCGCACCGCCGGAGGAGGGCGGCCTCGCCTCCGGCATCGTCAACACGAGCTATCAGGTGGGGTCTGCGATCGGCCTCGCGGCGGTGTCCGCGATCGCCGCAGGTTTCGGTGCGAGCCACCTGGGTGACGCCGAGGCCCTCACCTCCGGATACTCGGCCGCGTTCATCGCGGCAGGCGGTATCGCCCTGGTCGGCGCCCTGCTCGTCGCCGCACTGTTCCGCACCCGGCGGCCCGACCGGACGGTGGAGACGATCTCCGCCCGCACGCTGTGAACCCCAGGACGTCGGAACAGCCCCACCGAACGAAGGAAACGAACATGTCCACTCCCAGACTCCTCATCGCCTATGACGGATCGCCCAACGCCCGAACCGCTGTGCATGCCGCCGCGGCCTTGTTCCCGGGCGCTGAAGCCGTGGTCTTCTTCGCGCGGCAGCCGATGGAAGCCTTCGCAGCCCACCTCCAGGGTCACCCCGTCCTGGAGGGGCTGGACGGGCTGGATGCGGCATTGCTCGACGCTTCTGAGAAGATCGCCGCCGCGGGTGCGGAGTTCGCCGTCACGCTCGGCCTCCGTGCGCAACCGCTGGTGTCCTCCTCCGTCGTCTCGGCGTCGGAAGCGATCATTGCGGCCGCGGAGGACCGTGACAGCGGTTTGATCGTGCTGGGGTCGCGAGGGAGGCGCGGGCTCACCGCGACAGTTCTCGGCAGCACCTCGGCGGACGTCCTCCATCACGCGACCAGACCGACGCTCGTCATCCCCTCCGACGCGGTGGCCCTACCGCGCTCCGCGGTGACGCAGGACTGATCGGCGCGGCGCTCTCCGCTCGGCGGCCGCTGTCGTCGAGCGGAGGGGCCTCAGGCCTGACCGTTGTCCTCTGCCCGCCGTGCCGCGGCTTCGCGCATGCGGCGGCGGATGCGCAGCGCGATGAACACCAGAAGCAGCAGGATGAGCACGCCGACGACCACATCGGAGATCACGCCGCTCCACTGCTCGAGGATCGGCCGGATGGCGGGGCCGAAGGCGAAGCCCAGGCCGATCCAGATGCCGTTCCAGACCGCCGAGCCGACCAGCGTGTACAGCGTGAACTTCCACAGCGCCATGCGCTCGATGCCGGCCGGGATCGAGATGAACGAGCGCACGAGGGGCACGCAGCGACCGAACAGCACGGCACCGCCGCCCCAGCGCGCGAAGAACGCCTCGGCCTTGTCGAAGTCGTCGTGGTCGAGAAGGGGGATGCGTCCGACGATGCGCCGTGTGCGGTCCCGGCCCACGGCCGCGCCGAGTGCATACCAGATCCATGCACCGACGAGTCCGCCGATGGTGGCCGCGGCCCAGGCGCCCCAGGCGTTCATCCGCCCGTCGTAGGCAAGGAATCCCGCCGCCGGGAGGATCGCCTCCGAGGGGATCGGCGGGACGAACGTCTCGATGAGCACGGCGAGGCCGACGCCGACCTCGCCCAGGGTCTCGATCAGGCTGAGCACCCAGCCGATGAATCCGTCGTAGCCGGGGGCGGAAGCGGCGAGGGGGAGAGTGCCGGGGGTCATCGTGTCCTCTGTCGGGGGATCGCGGTGATCGTGCGGGATGCGGGAGGAGATCCGTGGGGACCGACCGCTCCTGAACGGTAACCGGTGTACCTGGGCTCCGCCTGCGTGCATCGGGAGCCGGGCCACCGGAGGCGGCGTTGTCAAGGTGCTCGCTCCGGCAGCGCGGCGGGCCGATCATGAAGTCCCATCAACCGAGGAGGCATCATGACCGATCCGCGACAGGACGAGACGACCGGATTCCACGGCGAGCCCCCGACCGCGAACAACGGGGAGGGCGACGCACCCGAGGTCGACGTGACCGACCTGGAGCCTGAGGAGATCGAGGACGGCGTGGAGGTCGACGACCGCCCCTGATCCCCGGGGAGATTTTGACATAGGTCAAAATCTCCCCTACCGTCGAGTCATGGCAGCGGCGGAGAGCAGAGACGACGAGACCGACGGGATCAGCGGCGTCACCGCCGCGGAGATCTCGGAGAGCGTGCGCGACCTCGTCGAACGGGGGACGCTCGTCGCCGGGGACCGCTTGCCGCCGGTCCGCACGCTGGCCGAGCGGCTCGGCGTCAATCGCAACACTGTGCTCGCCGCCTACCGCGCACTCGTCACCGCCCGTATCGCGACCACCGGCGGGCGCACAGGGACGACCGTGCTCGGACCCGTCGCCACGCCGGATGAGGGCTTCACGCCCGGAACTGCGCTCCGCGACATCGCCAACGGCAACCCTCAGGCGGCCCTCCTTCCCGACCTCGCCGCCGCTCTCGCAGCCGTGCACCCGAGCCCCGTCCTCTACGGCGAGTCGGTGATCGATGCCGGTCTCGCCGAGTGGGCGACCCGATGGATCGCGGAGGACCAGCCTCGCCCCTTCCGCCTTTCGGTCACCGCCGGGGCGGTCGACGCGGTGGAGCGCCTGCTCGCTCAGACGCTCGTGCACGGCGACCGGGTGGGTCTCGAGGATCCGTGCTTCCTCTCGAGCATCCAGACCGCGCGTCTGGCGGGGTACACGCCCGTCGCGATACCCGTCGACGACGAGGGCATGACCGTGGAGGGCGTGCGTGACGCTCTGGAGAGCGGTGTGCGCGCGATCGTCTGCACGCCCCGCGCGCACAACCCCACCGGGGTCAGCATCAGTCCCGCGCGTGCCGCGGCGCTGCGCGAGGTGCTCGCTCCGCACCCCCACGTCCTGGTGATCGAGGACGACCACTTCTCGCTGCTCGCCCCGACTCCGTACGCCACCGTCATCGGACCGGGCCACGAACGGTGGGCTCTCGTGCGGTCGGTGTCCAAGTTCCTCGGACCCGACATGCGGCTGGCCCTCACCGCGTCCGACCCCGTCACCGCCGAGCGCCTCGCCCTCCGGCTCAGCCCCGGCACGATGTGGGTGAGCCACGTCATGCAGCAGCTCGCCGCGACCATGCTCCGTGACGAAGACGTGCACCGGCTCATCGCGAAGGCGGGGGCCCGATACGCCGCGCGCAACAGGTCCTTCGCCGCGCTCGTCTCCGCCCGTGGATCGGACGTCACCGCGGAGAGCGGTCTGAATGCGTGGGTCGATGTCCGCGAGGAGGCCGCGGTCGTCGCCGAGCGGCTCGCGCACCGCGGATGGCTCGTTCGACCGGGGTCCGAGTTCGCGCTGGAGGACGGCTCGCCCGGCGGCCACCATCTGCGTCTGACGGTGCACGACCTCGACGACGCCGACCTGCGACGACTGGCCGACGACATCGCCGCCGCTTCCGGTCCGGCCGAGGCCGAGGGGGACGAATGACGGCCAGGGCCCCGTTCCGGATCGGCCGATCATCGCGCCTGGACGGCGTGCTCTACGACCTGCGGGGTCCGGTGGCCGAGCGTGCGGCCGAGTTGGAAGCCCGCGGCGAGCAGATCCTCCGCCTGAACATCGGCAACCCGGCCCCGTTCGGTTTCGAGGCGCCGCCGGTCATCGTGGAGGCCCTGCGCGAGGCTCTTCCGCACGCCCATGGGTACTCGGAATCACCGGGCCTTCCGGAGACGAGGGAGGCGATCCGCGTGCACTACTCGCGCCGGGCCGGGTTCCCGTCCCTCGGGATCGAGGCGGTGACCGTCGGCAACGGCGTGTCCGAGCTGGTGGGTCTCACGTTGCAGGCGCTGCTGGAGCCGGGCGACGAGGTCCTCATCCCGAGTCCCGACTATCCGCTGTGGACCGCATCGACTGTCCTCGCCGGGGGTGAGCCCGTGCACTACCGCTGCGCGGAGGAGGCCGGGTGGCTCCCGGATCTCGAGGCCATGGCGGCGGCGATCGGCCCACGGACCGTGGCCATCGTCATCATCAACCCGAACAACCCCACCGGCGCGGTCTACCCGCGGGAGACCCTGGAGGGCGTGGCGGAGCTCGCCCGTCGCCATGGTCTGCTGCTGCTGTCGGACGAGATCTACGACCGTGTCGTGTACCCCGGATTCACGCACGTCTCCACGGCGCAGGTCGCCCCCGACGTGCCCTGCGTCACCTTCGCCGGCCTGTCGAAGACGCACCGCGTCGCCGGGTATCGGGCCGCCTGGGCGTTGACGACCGGGTTCGCTGCCGATGACCCCTTCCTCTCCGGTCTGCGGCTGCTCGCCTCGATGCGGATGTGCGCGTCCGTGCCGGCACAGCACGCGATCACGGCGGCCCTGGAGCACGACGCATCGCTCGACGCGCTCGTCGCGGCCGAGGGGCGGCTGACAATGCAGCGCGACGCCGCCACGGCCGCGCTCCGAGCCATCCCCGGCGTCGATGTGCAGGAGGCGGGTGGAGGGCTCTACCTCTTCCCGCGCCTCGACCCTGAGGTGTTCGGCATCCGTGACGACGAGCGTCTGGTGCTCGACTTCCTCGACGCGGAGCACATCCTGCTGGTGCACGGCCGCGCCTTCAACGGCGCCGACACCGATCACGTGCGCCTCGCCTTCCTGCCCGGGACCGACACGCTGATCGATGCGGTGCAGCGCTTCGGCCGCTTCCTGCAGGGGTACTCGCCGCCGGGCGCGTGAGGACATCTGACCCGGTGGAGTGACCGAGTGGCCAGGTCGCGGTCCGCAAGACCGTGCACGCAGGTTCGATTCCTGCCTCCACCTCCGATCCGGCTCGCGCCGAGCCGTTCCCGACGAAGGACATACCCATGCAGAAGGACTTCATCCCGGCCGCCGCGCCGCTCATCGGCGACGACGAGGTGGCAGCCGTCGAACGCGTGCTCCGCAGCGGCATGCTCGCCCAGGGCCCCGAGGTGGCGGCGTTCGAGCGCGAGTTCGCGACGCAGTTCGTGGAGGGCCGCACCACCGTCGCGGTGAACTCGGGGACGAGCGGCCAGCTCCTGGGCCTGCTCGCCTCCGGTGTCGGCCCGGGCGACGAGGTGATCGTGCCGTCCTTCACCTTCGCGGCGGTGGCGAACTCCGTGGTCCTGGCCGGCGCGACGCCGGTGTTCGTCGACATCGAGCCGAGGCACTTCACGCTGGATCCGGCGCGGGTCCGTGCCGCCGTCACCGCCCGCACGAAAGGCATCATGCCGGTGCACCTGTACGGGCATCCGTTCCTCGTGGACGACATCGAGGAGGTCGCCAGGGACCATGGCCTGGACATCTACGAGGACGCCGCGCAGGCCCACGGCGCCGCCTGGCGAGGCCGGCCGGCCGGGACCATCGGCAGGTTCGGCATGTTCAGCCTCTACCCGACGAAGAACATGACGGCGATCGAGGGCGGCATGGTCTCGTGCGTCGATGAGCAGGTCGCGCGCCGGGTCCGACTGCTGCGCAACCAGGGTATGGAGACCCAGTACGCGAACGAGGTCGTCGGCTACAACAACCGGATGAGCGAGGTGCACGCCGCGGTCGGTCGGGTGCAGCTCGGGCGGGTCGCCGCCTGGATCCGCCAGCGCCAGGAGAACGCCGCATTCCTCGACGGCGCGCTCGCCGGCATCGACGGGCTCACCGTGCCTGCGGTCGCGGAGGGCGCCGAGCACGTCTACCACCAGTACACGGTGCGGGTCGCCGCGGGGGAGCGCGACCGGGTGCGCGACGCACTCCGCGACGAACACGGGGTGGGCTCCGGCGTCTACTACCCGATCCCGAACCACCGGCTACCCTCGCTGGCGCGCTTCGCGCCGGCCGACGAGCTTCCGGAGACCGAACGGGCAGCGCAGGAGGTGCTCTCCCTCCCCGTGCACCCTTCGCTCACGGCCGGCGACCTCGACCGGATCGTGACCGGGGTCGCTGCCGTGATGTCAGCCGGCGGCTGAGCTCAGGCGGCGAGGCCGAGCCAGGCCCGCGGAGAGCGACCGAGCCGCTGGGCGAACGCGCGGGAGAAGGCGGAGGCGCTCGCATAGCCGAGGTCGGCGGCCACAGCGCTCACGGACATCCCCGCACGGAGCTGTTCCTGGGCGATCGTGAGGCGCCACTCGGTGAGGTAGTCGCCCGGCGCTCGGCCCACGACCTCCTTGAAGCGCGCCGCGAAGGCGCTGCGCGACATCGCGGCGGTCCGCGCGAGAGTGTCGAGCGTCCACGGCTCGCCGGGGGCCTCATGCATCGCCACGAGGGCGGGTGCGAGGCGTTCGTCGGCCAGGCCGGGCAGCAGCCCCGGCGGGAGAGTGAGATCGCCGGAGTGGTCGAGCATCCAGCGCAGGAGCTGGATGAGCACGACCTCGAACATCCGGTCCGCCAGCAGCGGACGACCGCAGCGCACGTTGTCGACCTCGGCGAACAGGAGGTCCAGCGCGGGGGCGAGAGTGGACACCTCGTCGAGCGGCAGGACGATCACCGAGGGGAGGGTGCGGACGAGCGGGTGCGTGGCTCCGCCGTCGAAGTCGATCGTCGCGCAGGCGAAGTCGGATTCATCGGTCGGGGCGTTGAGGAAGGTGTGGTCGACCGGGCGCGGGAAGAACAGCAGGCTCGGGCGGGTGATCGTCTCGCGCTCGATGCCGCCGTCCGGGCGCTGGTGCGTCACCTCCATCTCGCCGCGACGCAGCACGTGGAGGAAGCCGTGGCCCGCACTCGCGGCGAAGACCGTGGTCCCGCACAGGGGTCCGGTGTGGAACAGGCGGCTGCGCACCCGGAAGCGGTCGAGCAGCGGGGTGAGGCGGTCGAGCGGTGGCATGCTTCCATTCTTCTGGACGATATGTCACGAACGCAAGATCAAATGATGCGTATCGTACTGCGCGGCGAGCAAGACTGGAGGGGAAGCCGAATCCGGCCCGTCCGAAACACAAAGGAGCACCCCATGCCCAACGTCCCTCTCGTCGACCGTGAGACCGCCACCGGCCCCGTCAAGGAGCAGCTCGAGCAGATCGGCTCCGCCTTCGGCGCCGTCCCCGCCATGTTCCGCGCGGTCGCGAACTCGCCCGCCGCGCTCACCAGCATGTGGAGCGCTTTCGGCGCCTACGGTGGGGGCACGCTCGGCGCGGCCCTCGGTGAGCAGATCGCGGTCGCGGTCGCGAACCGCAACTCCTGCGGCTACTGCCTCGCGGCGCACACCGCGCTCGGCAAGAAGGCGGGCCTCACGACCGAAGCGCTCGCCGAGGCCCAGGCCGGCAACTCCGACGACCCTCGTACGGCCGCTCTGCTGGCCTTCGCGCTCAAGCTCGTCGAGGAGCGGGGTCAGGTAACCTCGGCCGACGTCGACGCTCTCCGCGCGCACGGCTGGAGCGACGAGCAGATCGTCGAGACCATCGGCCAGGTCGCGCTGAACCTCTTCACGAACTACGTGAACATCGCGCTCGACGTGCCGATCGACTTCCCGACGGTGCCGCTGCGTCGCGCCGCCTGAGGTCGAGGGGAGCAGAGGCCGGATTCGCTGGGGGTCCGGCCTCTTCCCCTGCCCGCCTGCTACGCCTCGACCTCGTCGAGCCAGTCGCTCAGCACACGGATGGCGAGGGCCTCGAGCCGCGGGCCGTGCCGCTGCGCCTGCTCCCGGATCGTCCGCGGGTCGATGCCGTGGTGATGGAGCTCGTGCGCGTGACCGATGAGCCAGCGCTCGATGACCCGGTGGTCGGCTTCCAGGTGGAACTGGAGTCCGAGCGCGCGCGCGACGGCGAAGGCCTGATGGGGGAAGCCGGGCGTGTGCGCCAGGGAGTGCGCCCCGGCGGGGATCGCGAACTCGTCGCCGTGCCAGTGCAGCACGGGCTCGCCGTCGAGAGGGGCGAGGACGGAGTCCCGGCCCTCGGGGGTGAGTGCGAGTGGGCCGTAGCCGATCTCGACGGCCCCGGTCGGGCGTACCTCTGCGCCCAGAGCCTCGGCCAGGAGCTGGGCGCCGAGACAGACGCCGAGCGTGGCGCCGCCCGTGGCGAGCCGGGTCGCGAGAGCCGCCTTCGAGGAGTGCAGGAAGGGATACCGATCCTCGTCGTACACGCCGATCGGTCCGCCGAGGACGAGGAGCAGGTCCGTGCAGGCGACGGCGTCCGGGTCGATCGCGTCGATGCCGGCGTCGAGCAGTGTGGTCTCGTAGCCGCGCGCCGCCAGCAGCGGGGCGAGGATCCCGAGGTCTTCGAAGGGGACGTGGCGGACGGCGATCGCCGTCCGGGGCGTGCGGGACGCGGACATGCACTCTCCTCGGATAGATTTGACCTATGCCAAAACTAGCACACGAGGTTCGAGGTGCCGAGGTGATCGTGCGCGCCGCGGGGGTCCTGTTCGACTGCGACGGCGTGCTGGTGGATTCCGTCCCCTCGGCGGCGATCGCGTGGGACGCCTGGGCGCTCCGGCACGCCCCGGGATTCGACTTCCTGCGGGACGCGCCTCATGGCATGCGGCCGAGTGAGGTGGTCGCGGCGATCGTGGGGCCGGAACGGGCGGCCGAGGCGACGGCCGACCTCCTCGCTCGGGAGCTCGCCGTCGCCCCGGCGACGACCGGGATCCCCGGCGCCGCTGCCCTGCTCGCGGCGCTGCCCCCCGAGGTGTGGGCGGTCGCGACGAGCAGCAACCGAGCTGTCGCGGCCGCCCGGATGGGTGGAGCGGGCATCCCGGCGCCCGCGGTGCTCGTCGCCTCCGAAGACGTGGACAGAGGCAAGCCGGCGCCCGACCCGTACCTCCGCGCCGCACGGCTCCTCGGGCGGGACCCGGGGGAGTGCGTGGTCTTCGAGGACTCGGCGCCGGGGGTCAGCGCGGCGCGAGCGGCCGGTGCCGGCCTCGTGGTCGGGGTGGGCGCAGGCTCCGGGGCGGCCGACCCCGACCTGGTCGTGCACGACCTCGCCCGCGTGCGGTGGAGCGGGGAGGCGCTGTGCCTCCGCGTGCTCAGCGGAGCGCGCTGAGGGCCTCGTCGATCACGTCCACGGCGACGTCGAGCTGCTCGTCGGTCGTGGTCAGAGTGGGGAGGAAGCGGATCACGTTGCCGTCGCTGCCGGCAGTGAGGAGCAGGATGCCGCGCTGGGCGGCGAACTCCGCGATCATGGAGGCGGCCCCGGCCAGCGGTCGCGTCGTCCCGGGGGTGCTCAGCTCGAAGGCCTGCATGGCGCCGACCCCGCGCACGTCGCCGATGACCGCATGGCGAGTGCGCAGACCCTCGAGTCGGGCGGACAGGTGGGCGCCGATCCGATGGGCGTCGGCGAAGAAGGTCCCGTGCTCGAGCTCGTCGAACACTGCGAGGGCGGCGGCGATCGAGACCGGGTTGCCGCCGAATGTGCCGCCGAGGCCGCCAGGGTCGGGCGCGTCCATGATCTCGGCGCGGCCGGTCACCCCGGCCAGGGGCAGCCCGCCGGCGATGCCCTTCGCCGTGAGCACGAGGTCCGGCACGAGGTCGAAGTGCGTGCTCGCGAACCACGTCCCGGTGCGCCCGAGGCCCGTCTGGATCTCATCGGCGATGAACACCACGCCGTTCTCCGTGCACCACTCCTGCAGGGCGGGGAGGTAGCCCTCGGCCGGGACGACGAAGCCGCCCTCGCCCTGGATGGGCTCGGCGATGACGGCCGCGAGGTCGTGGACGCCGATCCGCTGTTCGAGATGGGCGATCGTGCGCGCGGCGGCTTCCTCGCCGTCGAGGCCGTCGCGGTAGGGGTACGAGTTGGGGACGCGGTGGACATCGGGCGCGAACGGACCGAACCCGGTGCCGTACGGCGCCGCCTTGTGGTTCATCGCGAGTGCGAGGTTGGTGCGCCCGTGGAACGCGTGATCCAGGGCGGCGACGGCGCGCCGTCCCGTGTGCCTCCGGGCGATCTTGACCGCGTTCTCGACGGCTTCGGCGCCGGAGTTCGCGAAGGCCGTGCGGGTCTCGTGGGTGCCGGGGACCTTTTCCGCGAGCAGTTCGGCGAGGCGCACGTAGCCCTCGTAGGGGGTGACGGTGAAGAGCGTGTGCGTGACCCGGTCGAGCTGCTCCGCCGCGGCGGTGACGGCTGCGAGGTTGGTGTGGCCGATGGTCGTCACGCCGATCCCGCTGCCGAGGTCGAGGAAGCGGTTGCCGTCGACGTCGGTGACCCAGGGGCCGTCGGCGTGCTCGATGTAGACGGGGAGCACGCTGCCGACGCCGCGCGGGACGACCCGTTGCCGGCGCTCGTGCAGCGCCCGGCTCTGCGGCCCTGGCACCTCGGTGCGCAGGCGCGGGGTCGACAGGGCGGTGTCCGAGAACAGGCCGGGTGCGGACATGGGCGGGCTCCTTCGTGAAGGGGGTGTCGGCGGGTACGCGACGTGGTGTCGAAGCTATGTTAGATTTTGACCTATGTCAAAGATCGAGCGTGTGGGGGAGAGCGCCGAGCGCTACCCGACGGCCTTCACCGCCGCGGACTTCCGCGCCAACGTCGTCGACGTCCGCGCCCGCATCGACGCCGCCGCGGAGCGCGCAGGACGCGACCCCGGTGAGGTGCACCTGCTCCCGGTGAGCAAGACGGTGCCGACCGATCGGGTGCGGGTGGCCATCGACGCCGGGCTGCGCCGACTCGGCGAGAACAAGGTGCAGGAAGCCGTGCGCAAGCACCGGGAGACGGCCGACCTCGATGTGGACTGGGTGGTCATCGGCCACCTGCAGACGAACAAGGCCAGGGATGTCGCCTCCTTCGCCGCCGAGTTCCAGGCGCTCGACCGGCTGCGGGTCGCCGAGGCTCTCGACCGGCGCCTGCAGGCCGCGGGGCGCAGCCTCGACGTGTACGTGCAGGTGAACACCTCGGCCGAGGACTCGAAGTTCGGGATGCCGCCGGAGGAGCTTCTCGACTTCCTGAAGGCGTTGCCCTCGTACGGTGCTCTCCGTGTGCGCGGCCTGATGACGCTGGCGCTGCTCACACCGGACGATGCCCGGGTGCGGGAATGCTTCGCGCTGCTGCGGACCCTCCGTGACAGAGCGCGTGAGGAGAACCCCGAACTCATCGGCGACGGCGCCCTGTCGATGGGTATGTCCGGGGATTACGAGATCGCCGTCGAGGAGGGCGCGACGTGCGTGCGGGTCGGGCAGGCGATCTTCGGTGCGCGCGCCGTCCCGGACAGTCACTACTGGCCGGAGGGCTGACGCCCGCTCAGTCCTCGGTGCGGAAACCGGCCGCCTTGTGTGTGCCGTCGCAGAACGGCTTCAGCGCGGAGAGCCCGCAGCGGCACAGGGCCACCGTGCGTCGACGCGGGTCGATCACCGCGCCGTCGCTCGCGTGCAACTCGATCTCTCCGCGCACCAGGAGGGGGCCGTCCGGGTACGCCGTGACGGTGACCGGCTCGTCCCGGGCGGTCATGCCGTCGTCCTCTCCCGCAGCGCCGAGCGGCCCTCGGTCCACGCGTCGAGGGTGTGCGCACCCGCCCAGCCGTCGACCGTGAGGCACGCGGCCGCGCCGAACAGGATGTCTGCGAGCAGCTCCGGACGGTCCTCGGCGAGGCTGCCCGCGAGGTCACGGGCGGCGATCTGCTCGTGCACCGCGTCGGCCTCCACGTGCTCCTCGAAGTATGCGGCGACATCGTCGGCGAACCCCAGCCGGTGCAGGCCGTCGGCGTAGAAGCGGCACGGGATCGACGAGGTCATCTCGTAGGCGGCGAGGTGACCCACGATTGCGCCCACGAGGCGGCGGTTGAGGCCGAACAGGCTCATCATGTTGTGCGAGGCGAGCGTGATCGCGGGGGCGTCGTCGACGTAGGCGCCGTATGTGTCGTCGAGTCCGGCGGCGCGAAGGGCGCGGGCGTAGAGCTCCGCGTGCACCCGCTGCGGTCGGCCGCCGCCGTACTCGTCCGACTGGATCTCCACCAGCGCCGCCTTGGGGCGGCCGGTCAGCCGTGGGATCGCCCAGGAGTGCGGATCGGCCTCCCGCAGCGTGTACACGGAACGGAGGATCAGCGACTCCTCGGCCTGCTCGCGGGTGGCCTTCCTGGCGATGTGCCGCGACAGGCTGGGGCCCGTGTCCGCAGCGGCGAGGGCGAACAGGGCGCGCCCCACGGCGTCGACTGTCGGCTCCGGAAGCTCGGGCACGGGCACGGTCTCGCGCAGTGCGGCCTCGAAGGCGTCCTCGAGGATCCGGCGCGCGGTGACCACCCCGGCCTCCCACTCCAGCGCCGCATCGAGCTGCGGCAGCGAGCCGTACGAGGACGCATAGAGGACGAAGAGGGCGAGCTGGATGTCGTCGTCCCGGACCACATCGCTGCTCTCAGCGACGGCTGTGGTGGCGAGGTCGGGCAGGGCGGCGGCGTCCTCGCCGCGACCGGTGAGGACGTCGAGGACGGCGCCCGACAGAGGACCGCGCGGCGAGAAGGCGACGGCGGTATCGGGGTCGAGGGTGGAAACGGTCATGAGGAGGGGCTCCCATCGAGTCGATCACCGATATCCTCGTCCGCGCGAACGGGGGCCACCAGGGACTTGACGCCGAGGCGCTCGGCAGGCAAGCGCCTCCGTCGATCGTCAGGGGCACCCGGCGAAGACGTACTCCTCGTCGTCCGGCGTGACGAGGTCGCGATCGCGGAGCACCAGGGATGCCGGGGCGTCCGGGTCGGCGCACAGCTCCGCGAACGACCGCGGGAGCTGGTCGGTGTACTCGATGTCGATCACGTGCGGCCCGTAGACCGCGGTGTATGCGCCGCACTCGGCGTACGCGGCGCACTCCTCCGTCACGGCGAAGTCGAAGCCCGCGCGCTCCTTCAGGGCCTCCGCATGCTCGGCCGCGTTCTTCTGTCCGGCGGCGAGCCCGACGCCGTGCGCCGCGTCGACGAGGAGCTCTGCGAGCGCGAGGTTGTGGTCCAGAGTCAGGAGGCCGAGCGAGCGTGAGAAGGAGTCGAGGTTGTCGAACTCGACCGCCTGGAAGCCGGAGTCCGCGCAGCCCTCGATCCAGGGGATCACGATCTCCGCGATGCGGGACCGCTGCGCTGCGCTGCCGGTATCCAGAAGGGCCTCGTCGGGCCACTCCGGGTCGAAGACCACATCGTCACCGTCATGCAGGAGAAGGTCGTCGGGCCACTCGGCGAGCTCGCCCGGCTGGGTCTGGAATCCGTTGACGTAGCAGACGGAGTAGAGTCCCGCGACCGGCTCCGCGCTGCGGTCTCGCCCGACGATGCCCACGCCCTCGGCCGGATCGTACGCGCCGCCGAGCTGGTAGTCCGGAAGGGCTCCGGCCGGAGGAAGCACGACGCCGGCCGATGACCCCGTTCCCTCCGCAGGGAGGGCGGTCGGGGCGGCGCAGCCGGCGAGAGCGAGGATCCCCATCGCGACGCACGCCGCCAGCGCCAGGGACACGCGTGCCGTTCTTCGACCGCGTCGAGAGCGCGGCGCGGTCATCGCGGCTGAGGCGTCGGCTGCGCGGGGGCGTCGACCGGCGGCGCCGCCGCCTCCGAGGGGTTCCGGCGGATCCCGATCCAGGACACGACGCCGCCGAGCACGAGGAGCGCCGCGGTGACCCAGGCGGCGTTGTGGAACCCGTCGAGGTCGAGGGAGCCGCCGACGATGGTCGACAGCATCGCGACGACCAGCAGCCCCGCGACGCGGGAGACGGCGTTGTTCACGGCGGAGGCGATGCCGGAGTGGTTCTCGTCGATGGCCCCGAGGATCGCGGCCGTCAGTGGGGCGACGGTGAGCGACAGGCCCAGCCCCATCACGATCATGGCCGGGAGCACCTGCGCCCAGTAGTCGAAGGCGGTGTTCACGGTCAGCAGCATCAGCGCTCCGACGGCCATGATCAGCGGCCCGACGGTCATGAAGATGCGCGGGCCCCAGCGCCCCGCCCACCCGCCGGCGCGGGAGCTCAGCAGGATCATCAGGATCGTCATCGGCAGGCTCGCGAGTCCCGCCGCCGTCGCGCTGAGTCCCGCCCCCTGCTGGAGGTAGACGCCGACGACGAAGCCGTTGAGCGAGAGCGCGGCGTAGACGAAGAGCGTGGCGAGGTTGCCCCACCCGAAGTCGCGCACCCGGAACAGCCAGAGCGGCATGAGCGGCGTGGCCGAGCGGCCCTGCCGCCACAGGAAGACGGCGAAGAGCGCGGCCCCGACCACGGCGGGGATCCAGATCGCGGGGGAGGCCCACCCGAGGTTCGGCTGCTCGATGAGGGAGAACACGATGGCGCCCAGGCCCAGCGCGCACAGTGCTCCGCTCCACCAGTCCACCCGGACGCTCCGAGGGTGCTCCGGCAGGTGCAGGCGGGCGAGCAGCAGCAGCGTCACTCCGATGGGGAGGACGTTGATGAGGAACACGAAGCGCCAGGAGAGGAAGTCGACGAAGAGCCCGCCGAGGAGGGGGCCGACCAGTTGGGCCGCCGTGGTGAAGGCGGTCCAGACGCCGATGGCCCTCGCCTGCAGATCGCCGCGCATGGTCGCGGTGATGAGGGCGAGGGAGCTCGGGACGAGGAGGGCGCCGGCCGCTCCCTGCGCTCCGCGGGCCACGATGAGCATGAGCGGATCGATCGCTGCGGCGACCGCGACCGACGCGATGCCGAAGGCGATGAGCCCGATCCGCATCACCAGGACCCGGCCGTAGGCGTCGGACAGGGACCCGGCGAGCAGGATCAGCGCGCTGAGGGTGATGAGGTACGCGTCGACCACCCACTGCTGCGTGGTGATCCCGCCGCCCAGCTCTTCACTGATGGCGGGAAGCGCGACGTTCACCACCGTTCCGTCGAGGAACGTGACGAACGAGGCCAGCACGGCGATCGCGATGACGAGCCGCTGGAGCGGGGCGAAGGATGACACAGGCCGACCCTACTCCCGGGGTCGGACGCGAGGGGCCGGTCAGTCAGCCGATGTCCCGGTACCTTCCGCCAGCAGCCGTCGGAGTGCGGGGAGGCCGTCCCGTCCGTGCGCCGCGCGCTGCCGCGCCGCGCCGGTGCCGTCCGCCCGCATCCGGGCGAGTCCCGCTCGCACGGTGTCCGCATCGCCCTGCTCGTCCAGCACCGGGCCGATGTCGTCGAGCAGGTGCTCGGCCACGGTCCAGGCCGGGGCGACCTCGCCCGTGAGCGGATCCAGGATGCGGGCCGTCATCCCCGCTCTCGACGCCATCCAGATCGACGCGTCGATCGTCTCCGTCTCGTCGGCGACGATCCGCTGCGCGGACGACAGGGCGATCCCGCGGGTCAACAGCGCGGAGAGAACGGCGTCCTCCGCGGTGAGCTGCGTGTCCGCGACGCGCGCCTCGACCGTCGGGTAGCGCTCGGACAGGCGCACCGCCCAGGAGAGGGAGGTCGCCTCCCCGATGGTCCCGAGATCGAGGAGCTGGTCCACGCGCGTGCGGTAGTCGTCGACATCGGCGAACCGGGGCGGGCACCACGACGACGGGAGCCGGCGGATGAGCATGCTCCGCCAGCTCGCGAAGCCGGTGTCGATGCCGTTGCCGAACGGACTGTTCGTGCTGAGGGCGAGCAGCAGGGGCAGCCACGCGCGGAGTCGATTCAGCGCACGGACCCGCTCCTCCTCGTCCGGGACCTCGACGTGCACGTGCAGCCCGTTCACCTCGTGTTCGCGGGTGAGGTGCGCCAGGCGCCGGGCGACGTCGTCGTAGTGCGCCGACGGCGAGAGCCGGGGAGAGCGGAGAGTGGTGAACGGCGAGCCGGTCGGCGCCGCGATCGCGCGCCGCGCGCGGGCCTCCGCGCCGATGGCAGCCCGCAGCGTCGTCAGTTGCTGCAGGGCCTCGGCTCCGGTCCGCACCGGATCGGTGAGGGCCTCGAGCTGTGAGGCCAGGTACTCGGTGGTCACGCGTCCGGCGGCGACCTCGCCGCCGATGCGCTCCAGGATGTCACCGCTGAGGGCGACGGGGACGAGCGAATCCTCATCGAGCAGGAGGAACTCCTCCTCGATCCCGAAGCGCGTCATCCGGGTCAGTGGTTTCGCAGTTCGGAGATGAGCTCGGCCTTGCGCTTGCCGCTGTAGCCCGTGAGGCCCAGTTCCTTCGCGCGCTTCCGCAGCTCGGGGACGGTCCAGTCCTCGTAGTCCCCGTGCTCCCCGCCGCGCCGACCGACCGAGCTGCGGCCGTCGCGTGCGGCGGCGTTCGAGATACGGGCGGCCTTCTCCTTCGAGGCGCCGTCGTCGCGGAGTTCCTCGTACAGTTCCGGATCCTTCAGGGAATTGTTGCGTCGTCCTGGCATTGCTCTGCTCCTTCGCGCATCGGGAGGGTCGAAGTCAACCCCCTCCAGGGAGGGTGTGGTTCGGGTCTAGCGTGGTGTCACCGCAGTCGGGCGCCCGCGCCCCCAGAGAAGGGAAAGACCGATGAACATCCTCCTGATCATCGTCATCGTCATCGCCGTGATCCTCGCGATCACCGGAGGACTGGTGCAGTCGCTCCAGTTCCTGCTGTGGGTCGGTCTGGTGCTCCTGGCCATCGCCGTGATCGCCTGGCTGATCCGAGCGATCACCGGCAGCCGCAAGGTCTGACCCGAGTGCGGAGGGGGAGGCTCGCCATCGGCGAGCCTCCCCCTCTTCATGGGTTCAGCGGGTGGGGGATCAGCGGTTGAACGCGTCCTTGACGCTGTCGCCGGCCTTGCCCGCGGCGTCCTTGACGTTCTCGCCGGCCTGCTTCGCGTCGGCCTTCACCTGATCCGCCTGGCCTTCGGCCTCGAGCTTCTCGTTGTCGGTCAGCTTGCCGAAGCCTTCCTTGGCCTTGCCACCCAGCTTCTCGGCGGAGTTCTTCATGTCATCTGCGCCACTCATAAGAGGCTCCTCTCCTTGACGGATCGATTGCTCTTCGAGCCTCCCACCGGCCCTCCGCACCGTCCACGGGATTGACATTCGCGCAGCGGCGTGTCAGCGTCCCGCGACCATCGACTCCCGTCCGCGCAGGGGTTAGCCTGGCGCCAGGCGGGTGTCCTGCCCGTCGTCCTCGACGAAGGGAGCGGTGTGCGATGGACGCGATGATGATGGGTGCCATGTCCAAGAACATGGAGTCGATGCCGGACATGGCGATGATGGACATGTCGGTGCTGCAGGCCTGCATGGATGCCTGCGCCGCCTGCGAGCAGGCCTGCACCGTGTGCGCGACCCAGGAGATGGACTGCGCTCCGGCCTGCATGAACTGCGCGGACATGTGTCACACGATGATGCGGTCGATGCTCCGCATGCAGGGGATGACGCCGGCCACGATGATGGCGATGCTGGACGCCTGCATCGCGATGTGCCAGATGTGCATGGACGAGTGCATGCAGCACGCCGATCACAGCGACGTCTGCCGGCTCTGCGCTCAGGCGTGTCAGGCCTGCATGAACGCCTGCATGGCGGTCCGCGACATGATGATGGCGAGCGCCTGACCCGAGGGGATCAGGGCATCGTCACACGACGGCGACGTTGAAGCGGGTGCGCCCGACGGCGAGGACGGCGTAGTCGAGGTGGAGGGCGACCGGGCTGCCGATCGCGGCCTCCAGCGCGGCGCCGGAGCCGTTCCACAGCGTGTGCGTGGTGCCGTCGAGCGTGCGGACGACGAGGTCTCCGGCGACCGGATCCGCCGCGATCACGAACGCGTCCGCCCACCCTGCCGGAGTCGCCGCCGCGAGGCGCTCCTGGATCAGGTGCAGGGCGTGGCCGGGTGCCGACGACGAGCAGCGGCCGCCGTTCCCGCACATGCACGTCGCACGCTCACGCACCTCGAGGGGCGGACGGCGGTGCAGCGGCGTGGACACGGGGACTCCTTCGGATCGGCGTCCCGCCAGAGTACGTCGACCGGGTCGGGATCCCGCAGCGGCCCCGACACGCGACGAAACAAACGGGTGTAGGCTCGCCGGGTGCTGTCGTCGATGAGCGCCCTCGGGGCGCGGAGCGGAGCTGCAGGCGCGTTCAGCGCCGCAGGCAGAGGCTGAGGACCGGCCGGAGGCGGAATCCCGTCCCCGGTGCTGCGTCGTACCCCGGCACCGTCCGGGTGATCCTCCGATCCGTCTCGCCGTTCCGGCGATCACACCGAAAGCTCTTCCCCCATGCGTCCCATCGACGAGCGCGCTCTGCGCGCCTCCTTCCGCAACGCCTCCCGCAAGGAGATCTCCGACATCACCCTGCCGCCCGGCTTCGCCGAGACGGACTTCGACCGGCTCGACTACCTCGGCTGGGTCGACCCGAAGCTGCCTCGTCGCTCCTACGTCGTCACGTGGATCGACGACGAGCCGGTCGGCGTCGTGCTGCAGCGCGCCGAGCAGCGCGTGCTCGCCCGCGCGCAGTGCTCCTGGTGCGAGGACGTGACGCTCCGCAACGACGTGCAGCTGTACGTCGCCCGCCGCGCCGGGGCCGCCGGTCGCAAGGGCGACACCGTCGGCGTGCTGGCGTGTGCGGAGTTCGGGTGCAATGTCGCGGTGCGCAGGCTCCCGCCGCTGGCCTATCCGGGGTACGACCGCGAGCTCGCGCGCGAGATGCGGATCGTGCGGCTGCAGGAGCACGTGACCGGGTTCGTCCGCGAGGTCGCCGGTCTGACCCTCTAGGCCGTCACGGCGCGCACGTGGGCGAGGGCGGGTGCCTCCCACGCCGCCGACAGCCGGGCGAACGCCTCGAAGCTGCGTCCGCCCGGCCAGTCGGCCGGCAGCATCGCCGGGGGCAGCCCGGGATCCGTGTAGGGCAGCACCCGCCACCGGTCGATGAGGTGCACGTAGGCCGGGAACGGCGCGTCGGGCAGGGCCGCGAGCGATGTCTGGAAGGCCTCGTGCTCGGCGCGCAGCCCGTCCAGGTCCCACCACGCCGCGGCGGCCTCGGCCAGGGTCCCTGCCGGGGCCGGGGCCGATGCGTCGAACAGGGTCGCCCAGCGCCGGGCATCCAGCTCGTCGAGGATCTGCTCCGCCTCCTCCCGGAGATGTCCGGGGCAGATCCACAGGGCGGGGGAGACGACGCCGGCGCCGATCCAGTGCAGTCGGCGCCGCAGCTGATGGCGCACGCTGCGTGCGCTCTCCGGGATCGAGAACGAGACGAGACACCACGGATCGTCGTCGGTCATCTCCCGCATCCGGAAGATCCGGCGGTCGCCCCGCTCCAGCATCGGCACCGCCGCAGGGCTGAGGCGGTAGCCGATCGCGTCGCGGCGCTCGGGGAGGAGCAGACCCTTCTGCTTGAGACGGGCGATGCCCGTCCGGGCGGGAGCCGCCGGGATTCCGAGGTCGCCGGCCAGCGCCACGAGATCGGCAGCGGAGATCCAGCCGCCGAGCGGGCGCAGATACAGGCCGATCAGGGTGCGCAGGAGCGAGGCGGTGCTGCCGGGGCGGGCGTCGATGTCATCGAGCACGACCGGTGCCGCGGGGTCAGGAGACACCGGACTCCAGTGCGTCCCTCACCGCGAGCACCCCGGCGACGGTCTCGGCGTGCGACGTGCTCAGCGGCGACAGGCCGAGCCGGATCCCGTCCGGGAAGCGGAAGTCGGGGATGACGCCGTCGGCCCAGAGCTTCCGGGTGACCTCCCGGAAGTCGGGGTGGCCGATCGTGATGTGTCCGCCGCGTCGCGCCGGGTCGCGAGGGCTGAGCAGGCGGACGTCCAGGGGCGCGAGCAGCTCGTCGTACGCCCGGACCGCGAGCGCGGTGAGCGACTCCGACTTCGCGCGCACGCCGTCGATCCCCGACTGTTCGATGAGGTCGATCATGCCCTGCATCGCGAGCATCGAGGTCACCGGCGGCGTGCCGCTGAGGAGCTGACGGATGCCGTCCGCCGGGACGTACTCGGGGCCCATGGCGAAGATGTCGGCGGCGCTCCACCAGCCCTGGATCGGCTGCCGCAGCACGCCCTGCAGGTCGTGGCGGAGGTAGGCGAACGCGGGCGACCCCGGGCCGCCGTTGAGGTACTTGTACGTGCAGCCGACCGCCATGTCGACGCCCCAGTCGTCGAGCTGCATCGGCACGACACCCGCCGAGTGGCAGAGGTCCCACATCATCAGTGCCCCGGCCTCGTGGACGACGGCGGTGATGCCCGGCATGTCGGCGAGGGCGCCAGAGCGGTAGTCGACGTGGCTGAGCGAGACGAGCGCCGTCCGCTCCGAGACCACGGCCGCGACGTCGTCGATCGTGACGCCGTGCACCGGATCGGGCGTGATCCAGCGCAGCGTGGCCCCCATCTCCGCTGCGACGCCTTCGGCGAGGAACCGGTCGGTGGGGAAGTTCCCCTCCTCGATCACGAGCTCCGTCCGCCCCGTGGGTCCCTGAGCCGCGCCCGTGGGTCCCTGAGCCTCGCCCGTGGGTCCCTGAGCCGCGCCCGTGGGTCCCTGAGCCGCGCCCGTGGGTCCCTGAGCCGCGCCCGTGGGTCCCTGAGCCTGTCGAAGGGCGCCCCGCATGAGCTTGTAGATGAGGACGCTCGTGGAGTCGGAGACGACCGTCTGTCCCGGACCCGCCCCGAGGGCGACGGCACCGATGCGGTCGCCGAGCTCCATCGGCAGCGCCATCCACTGCTCGTCCCAGGAGCGGATGAGACGGGTGCCCCAGTCCTCGCGCACGAACGCGGCGAGCTTCTCCGGCACGTCGCGCAGCGGGCGGCCGAGCGAGTTGCCGTCGAGGTAGGCCGTGACGCCCGGGGCCTCGACGAAGGCGTCGAGGTGGGCCGCGAGGGGGTCGGACGCGTCCAGGGCGCGGGCGGCATCGAGGAGGGCGGTGTCGGCGGAGCGGTCGGTCATGTCACACCTTCAGGTCGGCGGGGGTGAGGGGGCGGGCGGCCAGAGGATCGGCGGATCCGGGTGGCAGCAGGAGGAGGAGAGAGCGGGGATCGAGCGGGTCGACGGGCGCGAGGGCGAGGAGGAGGGCGTCGTCGTCGAGGCCGGCGGTGCGGAGGGCGGCGACCTCAGCCGGGTTCAGGTCGACGGGGGTCGGGCCGTTGCCCATGTCGGTGCCGTAGCGGACGGTGCCGCCGGCGGCGTGGAAGCGGGCGACATTGTCGATCGCGATGGCCCGCGCGTGGGAGTCGTGGATGGCGAGGGTGCTGATCCAGGAAATGCGGGCGGCCTGCTCCGCGATCTCCTCGTCGTCCAGGCGCTCGGAGAACGGGGAGTGGGCCAGCTGCGTCGCTCCGAGGCGGACGACGCGCTGCGCTTCGCCGGAGCCCTCCGCATGGGCGATCACCGGGAGGCCTCGGGCTGCGGCGAGGTCGGCGATCGTGCGGAAGAGGGCGTCGGAGAAGACCGGGCCGGCGGCGCTGTTGCTCGCGACCTTGACGCACGAGACACCGGCCGCTGCCATCTCCTCGACCGCGGTCGCCGCTGCCGCGGGGTCGGCGATCTCCCGCACCGAACCCGCCGGCGCCCAGGCGCGGTCCGAGGGGTATCCACCGGGAGGTGTGAGGAACGCGCCGGCGAAGTCGACGGTTCGCAAGTCAGGAGAATCCGGCCCAGGCACACCCGGAACCGCCTCGGAAGCGCCTCCGCCGGTCGAAACTCCTGAGTTGTGAACGGCGATCCGCGCCACCGTGGACGGATCGCCGCCGAGGTCGACCACTCGTCCGAGGCGGGACGAGGCCAGGAGCGCGTGGTCGACGAGCTGCAGGTGCACGTGGTGGTCCGTGAAGCCCCCGACGATTCGGCCGGAGAGGACCGGGCCCCCCGGCGCGGATGTCTCCTCACGGAGCCGGGGGCGCCCGTCCTCGCCGAGTCCGACGACGCCGTCCCGCCAGCGCTCGCCGTCGAAGAACGTCGCCGTGAGCATCAGGAACCGATCTCGGTGCGGACGGTGTAGAGCTCGGGGAAGAAGGTCAGGTCGAGGGCGCGCTGCAGGAAGCCGACGCCGCTCGACCCGCCCGTGCCGACCTTCATCCCGATGGTGCGGGACACGGTCTTGAGGTGACGGAAGCGCCAGAACTGGAAGTTGTCCTCGAGATCGACGAGGTCCTCGCAGGCCTCGTAGAGGTCCCAGTGGGTGCGCGGGTCCTGGTAGATCGCACGGATGGCAGGTACGAGGTCCGGGGTCTCGCGGTAGGGCTCCCGCACGTCGCGGTCCAGGATCTCGCGGGGGATCGGGAGGCCGCGGCGAGAGGCGTAGCGGAGGAACTCGTCGTACAGCGTGGGCTTCTCCCACTCGGCCGTGAGGAGCGCGAGGTTCGCCGGGTGGTCGCGGAAGACGCTCAGCATCTTCTCGTTCTTGTTGCCCAGCGCGAACTCGACGGCCCGGTACTGCACCGACTGGAAGCCGGACGAGTTGCCGAGGGCGCCGCGGAACTGGGCGTACTCCGTCGGGGTCAGCGTCGCGAGCACCGACCACTGCTGCGTCATCACGTCCTGGATCCGCTTGACCCTGGCGATGCGCTTGAGGGCTTCGCGCAGGTCGTCCGCCGCGAGCAGCTCCCGCGCCGAGCTGAGCTCATGCAGCAGCTGCTTCAGCCAGAGTTCCGTCGTCTGGTGCTGGATGATGAACAGCATCTCGTCGTGGTGCTGCGGGTCGCTCACCGGATGCTGTGCCGTGAGGAGCTGGTCGAGCGCGAGGTACGAGCCGTAGGTCATACGCCCGGAGAGATCCGTGACGATCCCCGATTCGAGTGCGCGTTCGTTCTCCGTGTGCATCCCGCGAACATATCACTTCCGTGCCGATCGTCACAGACATGTTATGTCGAGATCCCGCCCCGCCTGCACGACCCGGCGCCAGGGGCACGGGTTTCTCCCGGATTCGGTCGTGCACCCGTGCCCGGGTCGTGCACCCGTGCCCGGGTCGTGCACCCGTCCCCGGGTCGTGCACCTGTGCCGGGTCCGTCTCCACCCGTGCCGAGGTCCGCCTGCACGACCGGGGAACGGATGAACAGACGTCCGGCCGAACGAGTCGTGCCGTCGTGTCGGGATCGTGCGACCGTGGCAGCCCCGCCGGACGACAGGGGCCGGGTCAGCGGGTGTGCGCGTCGAGGAAGGCGATGGTGTCCGCCAGGGCCTTTCGAGCCTCGGGAAGATCGAGGTGGAACTGGTACTCGTGCGGGAGGGCGGGCTCGTGCGGCGCGGGCCAGAACACCGGCGTCACATCGACGCCGAGCTCCTGCAGCCGCTTCGCCATTGGGATCGACTGGAGCCAGGTGAGCCCGTCGCCGTTGCCGCCCGAGATGTACGTCGCGGGGAAGTCGGAGGTGACCCAGTCCACGGTCGACATCGTGGCGCCGGTCGAGTCCTCCGCCCAGGTCTTCGTCCCGGAGTACGCCCACATCGCCGACTTGAAGCCCCACCCCGGGACTCCGTCGAGCTCGGCCAGTGCGGCGAGGTCGTAGACGCCGCAGTTCAGCACGGTCGCGACGAGCTGGTCGGCGCGGATCGACGGGCGGATGCCGAGGATCTCGGCGTAGTCCGGATTCGTGATGAGCGTGGCCATCTGGCTGGCGAGCTGAGCGCCCGCGGAGTCCCCCGCCAGCACGATGCGACGCGGGTCGACGCCCAGTTCCGCCGCGTGCGCGTCGATGTAGGCGAGGGCCTCGTCGAGCTGGTGGACGGCGAGCGGGTACACGCCCTCGGGTCCGCGGGTGTAGTTCACGCCGATGGTCGTGTAGCCCTCCGCGGCGAGGATGCGGAGGTAGGGATCGACGTCCTCCTTCGAGCCCGAGATCCAGGCACCTCCGTGGATCCACACGACAGTCGGCAACGCGCTGTCGGCGGAGGCGGGGCGGAAGACGTCCATCGTCGTGTCCGCGCCGGCATCCCCGTAGGCGATGTCCTTCCGTTCGTCGAGAGGCGTGTCCGGGACGTGCTTCGTCATCTCCGCCGCGGTCTCGTCGCCGCCCTTCGTGAACACCGAGCGGATGATCATCGCGGATGGCCACGGCGTGAGCGCCCCGATGATCGCGACGACGGCGGCGACCGCGGCGAGGACGCCCACGGCGATCTTCGTGCGACGCCAGGGCGACCGGCCGGTCTTCGCGGCCACGGTACCGGCGGTGCTGCGGGAGTCTTCCACGGCCTCAGTGTGCCAGTATCCGCCGTCGTGGGATCGAAAGCGTTCCGGAATCCCCGAACGAGGGCGCGCTTTCGATCCCGCGGCCGGACTGCACCTCGTGCCGGGATCGAAAACGGGCCGGATGGGGCGCGCGAAGGTGCGATTTCCGTCCCGCACGGGCGCGGGGCAGGGGCACGGGCACGGATGGGGCCGGGTCAGGGGGAGAGGAGGGTGGCGGTGTCGGTCACGGTGATCTGCGGGGGATACAGCCTCATGACCTGGACGGCGGCGGCGTGGTTCCCGGCCGTGGAGCCGGCGCAGGCGTCGGCGGCGAGCGTCACCCGTGCTCCGGCATCGGCGGCGGCGAGAGCGGTGGACACGACGCAGCAGTCCGTCGACACCCCCGCCAGCACGATACGGCCACCGTGCCCGACGATCGCCTCGAGCTCCGGGCCCCACTTGCCGAACGTGGGCAGGTCGACGGTCGGATGAGGAGACAGGCCTTCCGCCTCGGGGACCAGTGCATAGAGCGCGTCGTCGGCGGACCGGTCGGCGAACGGCCACGCCGCGAAGTACTCGCCCCAGGAGGTGGAGCGGTCGGCCGTCGGAAGCCACCGGGTCACGAGCACGCGCTCGCCGAAGGCCTCCGCGAGCCGACGGATGTTCGCCATCGCCTCAGCGAAGAACGGCGAGCCCCAGGCGGAGTCGGGCGACGCGAAGATCACCTGCGGATCGACCACCACGAGCCAGCTCTCGGTCCCTGAGTCTGCCGCCTCCGGGGGCCCTGAGCCTGTCGGCTCCTGGGTTCCTGAGCCTGTCGAAGGGCTCACGACTCCTGCCGCCGGATCTTCCCCGCCCGGGCGAACCAGGTCACGAGGAACGACAGCGCCAGCGCCACGAACACCCCGAGGTTCGCATACGCCCAGTCTCCGTCCGTCCCGCCGACGAGGAACAGGAGGTACCCCTGCCAGTTGTTCCACGGCGCGGCGTCCGCGAAGCCGTTGAGGACGAGACCCCAGCCGATCACGCTCGCGACGACCATGGTGCCGATCGACGTCCAGTCCCAGGCGCCGTAGCGTCCGCGGCTGTCGAAGAGGGCCTCGTCGTCATAGTCCTTGCGACGGCGCAGGATGTCGGCGATGAGGATGCCGGCCCAGGAGGCCAGCGGCACGCCGAGGGTGATGAGGAAGCTCTGGAACGGGCCGAGGAAGTCGGTCGCGAAGAACACCACGAAGATGGTGCCCGCCGTGAGGATCGCGCCGTCGATCGCCGCCGCCGACGGCCGCGGGATGCGGATGCCGAGGCTGAGCAGGGTCAGGCCGGAGGAGTAGATGCCGAGCACCGCGCCGGAGACGAGCGCGAGCACGGCCGTGAACAGGAACGGCACGAGGACCCACACCGGCAGGATGCTCGCGAGCGCGCCGATCGGGTCCGCGGCGATCGCGTCCATGAGCTCGGCGTCCGATCCCGCGAGGAGCAGACCGAAGACGACGAGGATGACCGGTGCCACCGAGCCGCCGATCGTGTTCCAGGCGACGATCGCCCCGTCGGACGCGGTGCGCTTCTGGTAGCGCGACCAGTCCGCGGCGATGTTGATCCACCCCAGTCCGAACCCGGTCATCACCATCACGAGCGCGCCGACGACCTGGCCGATGCCGCCGTCGGGACGGGCCATCACCGCAGCGAGGTCGATGCTCGGCGCCGCGAGGATGATGTACACCACCGTCACGACGCCCGTGATCCAGGTCAGCACCGACTGGAGCCGCATGATCGTGTGGTAGCCGAGCACCGAGGCGGCGACGATGAGTGCCGCGACGATCACGGTCGCGAGGATCTTCAGCCAGAGGCTGTCCCCGTCGCCGCCGAGCTGCGTGATGACCGTCGCCGTCGCCAGTACCGCCATGATCGCGAGGAAGGTCTCCCAGCCGATCGACGTGAGCCAGGACACGATCCCGGGGACCTTCTGCCCCTGGACGCCGAACGCGGCCCGGGAGAGCACCATCGTCGGCGCCGACCCTCGCTTGCCCGCGATCGCGATGAGTCCGCACAGCAGGAACGACACGACGATGCCGACGACCGAGACCAGAGTCGCCTGCCAGAAGGAGATGCCGAAGTCGAGCACGAACGAGCCGTAGGACATCCCGAACACCGAGACGTTCGCCGCGAACCACGGCCAGAACAGGTCGCGGGGCGTGGCGGTCCGCTCGGACTCGGGGATGATCTCGATGCCTGCGCGCTCGATGAGAGCCGGCCTGATGTCGGTCATCCTCACATCCTGGCACTCCGCGAGCGCACTCGTGACGTGGATCAGGGCACCGCGCCGGGCGCCCGGCTCAGCCGGCGAAGAAAGCCCCGGCCACGCGCGTCAGGTCGTGCAGGTCCGAGACCCCGGCGAGCTCGCGCGCGGAGTGCATCGAGAGGATGGGGATCCCCACGTCGACCGTGCGGATGCCGAGCCGTGTCGCGGTGATCGGTCCGATGGTCGAGCCGCACGGCACGCTGTTGTTCGAGACGAACTCCTGCGTCATCACCCCGGCCCGATCGCACCAGTTCCGCCAGGACGCGGCGCCGACCGCATCGGTCGCGTAGCGCTGGTTGGCGTTGAGCTTGAGGATGGGCCCGGAGCCGAGCACGGGCTGAACGACGGGGTCGTGTCGGCCGACGTAGTTCGGGTGCACGGAGTGCCCGACGTCGCTGGACAGGCACCACGACGACGCGTACGCCTGGCGGCGGGCGGAGCCGTCGGCCCCGAGCCCTGCGTAGAGCCGCTCCAGCACATCCTCGAGGAAGGGGCCCGCGGCGCCGGAGCGCGACTCGGAGCCGAGCTCTTCGTGGTCGAACGCGGCGAGGATCGCGACGGGGGCTCCCGCCTCGGGTTCATGGGCCGCGAGGGCCACCACGCCCGCGTGCACGGAGGCGAGGTCGTCGAGCCGGCCGGAGGCGAAGAACGCGTCGTCCTTGCCGAACACCGCGCCCCGCGCGGCATCGGCGACGACGACGTCGTAGCCGCGGATCTCTGCGGGGTCCACGGCGGCGGATGCCGCGAGCTCGGCCAGCACGTCGGCCTCGGTCGGGTCGCCGAGACCCCACACCGGCTGCGTCTCGGTCTGCTTGTCGAGCGCGAGGCCGTTGTTGACCCCCCGATCGAGGTGGATGGCGAGCTGGGGGAGGCGCAGCAGGGCTCCGGTGTCGGCGAGGACGACCCGACCGTCGGCGAGGGCGAGCCGGCCGGCGAGGCGCAGCTCCCGGTCGAGCCAGGAGTTCAGCAGCGGACCGCCGTACACCTCGACGGCGGCCTGCAGCCAGCCGCGGGCTCCGGTGGTCGGCTGTGGCTTCAGCTTGAAGCCGGGGGAGTCGGTGTGCGCCCCGAACACCTGCACGGGCGTCGTGGCGGTCGCCCCCTCCGGCACCACCCACGCGATCGTCGCGCCGTCGCGGACCACGAGGTACCGGCCTCCGGGCTGCGCGGGCCAGGCGTCCTCCTCCTGCAACCGTGTGAATCCGGCCTCCTCCAGACGGCGGGCCGTCTCGGCGGCTGCGTGATAGCTCGACGGGGAGGCGGCGACGAAGTCGGCGAGGTCCTCGGCGTGGGCGAGGGCGTCCGGGGTGACGGGCATGGCATGACCTTCCTGCGCGGGGTGTCCTTCGAGCGTAGTCGCGCCCCGTCACGCACCCCGTCTCGCGGCCTTCCCGGTCGGGGATAGGGTGGTGGCGATAGCGCCTAGGGTTCCGGGGTCTGCACCCGTCTGGTCCGAGCGGCGCCACGATCCTCCTCCGCAGGAGGGTCGTCATCTGACAGGACAAAAGCCCGGAGGACCCGATTCGTCGCGCCCGCGGCGGAGGGAAGGGTCTGCCGTGTCCGCCGTCGCTCTCGTCCTCGTCCTCGCCGCCGCGATCGCCCACGCGTCGTGGAACGTCATCGCGCACGGCATCAGTCGCGCCGGCTCGCCGTTCCTGTGGTGGGGTGCGGCCGCTAGCACGGTCGTCTGGATCGGCGCCGTGCCGTTCACGGGCGGACTCGGTGCGGCCGACCTCTCCTCGTTCGCACTCGGGGTCTCCGTCTCCGCGGTCCTGCACGTCGCCTACATGGCCGTGCTGCAGCGCGGCTACCGGGAGGGCAGTCTGTCGACGGTCTACGCGACGGCCCGGGGCACCGGCCCCTTCCTCTCGGTCATCGTCGCCGTGCTCCTGCTCGGGGAACGCCCCTCGGCCCTGGCGCTCGTCGGCGTCGCCGCGGTGATCGTCGGGGTCGTCGCGATCGGGTTCGTCGACCGCCGGCCGGCAGGGAGCGGGCGCCGCATCGACCCCGGTCTGCTGTTCGGCGCCCTCACCGGCGTGGCGATCGCGGTCTACACGATCTGGGACGCCCACGCGGTGCGCGAGTGGGAGCTGTCACCCGTGGCGTTCATGGTCGGCACCACGCTGCTGCAGGTGCCGTTCTACACCGTGGCGGTTCGTGGACGATGGGGTGCGGTCGTGGCGCTGGGGCGCACGCAGTGGCGCCGCATCCTGGCCTTCGGCATCCTGTCGCCGCTGTCCTACATCCTCGTGCTGACCGCCATCCAGATCGCTCCCGTGGCCCTCGTCGCACCGCTGCGGGAGGTCAGCGTCGTGCTCGTGAGCCTGTTCGGCGCCTTCGTCCTGCGCGAGTCGCGGCCGGGATGGCGGATCGGCGCCTCGCTGATCGTCCTCGTCGGGATCGTGCTGCTCGCGCTCTGAGGCCGCGGCTCAGCGGAAGGTGACGAGTCCGGCGTGGGCGGCCGTGACGAGGATCTGCACGCGGTCGCGCAGGTGCCACTTCGACATCATGCGGCCGAGGTGGGCCTTCACCGTCCCCTCGGAGACGATGAGCGCCTTCGCGATCTCGGCATTGGACATGCCCTTCGCGAGGCACTGGAGCACCTCCTCCTCGCGCTCGGTGAGCGGTTCGAGGGTCTCCGCGGCTGCGGTGGGAGTGGAGTCGCGCACGTGGCGGATCAACATCGACGCGATGCGGGGCGACAGCGAGCTCGCTCCGGCGAACACCTCGCGAACACCCGTGACGATCTCCTCCGCGCTGGAATCCTTCAGCAGGTAGCCGGAGGCGCCGGCGCTCAGCATGGGCAGCACGGTGTCGCTGCCGTCGAGCGTGGTGACGGCGAGGATGCGGACGTCCGGCCATCGTTCGGCGATCGCCGCGGTCGCCTCGATGCCGTTCATCTCCGGCATCTGGACGTCCATCATCACGACGTCCGGCTTCTCGCGCTCGACCGTCGTGAGGGCCTCCAGGCCGTCCTCCGCCTGCGCCACGACCGTGATCTCGGGCGCGCGCGACACGAAGTGCGACAGCGCGGAGCGGACCAGAGGATCGTCATCGACGATCACGACGCGGATTTCCTGCATGGAGGAAGCCTAACGGCGTGAAGCGGGCGCTCTGAGGATGTAGACCTTTGGCTATCGAGGTCTGGACGAAGGCCAGATGTGCGCTCCGCGCGCCGCCGAGAAGATGAATACAGACATCGACAAACGACCACATCAAGGAGGTGAACAGTATGTCTTTCTGGCAGCAGGTTGGCAAGCTCTTCGGTCTCTACCGCTAGAATAGCTGGCAAATAGGAGATAGTGCACCATGGCCTTCGACCAGACGAAAAGGGCGACGCCCGAAATCTTCCGCCTCGGTCGAGGGGAGCGGCTCAGCCGTGTGGAGCGCTATGTGATCCTCGCGATCATCTGCATCATGATCGCCGTTGACGTCAGCGGACTCATCACCGATCCGAACGTCAATCCCCTCACATCCGCGGTGAGCATCGCTTCGACCGCGGTCTTCGCCCTCTTTCTCTGGTCCCCCCTCGTCGCGACCTGCGCGATGGGAGTGGCCCTCGGACTCTCCTTCCTCACCGGAACCGAGACCCAAGTGCTCATCACCGCCGCTTTCGCGGCGGCCCTGGTGATGCGGCTGGGATGGACGTCACTCGTCCTCTCGTACACGGCTGGATTCCTGGTCGCGACAGGCGTGATCGCCTACGGTGACTCGGAAGTGCCGGTGAACGTTGGCATCTACCTGATCTTCGCAACCGCGGCCGGTGCCGTCGGGCTCGCGCTTCGTCTCGCATTCGCGCGCGGACGTCGCCTCGAGCACGAGCTGGAGGCTGCGGCTGAGCAGGAACGGGAAGCCGTCCTCGCCGAGCGACGATGGATCGCCGGCGAGCTGCACGACAGCATCGCGCACCACCTCACCGTGGTGTCGCTGCACGTACAGATGCTCGAAGACCCCGACGCCAGCGATGGCTCCCGTGAGGCGATCCGCGTCGCCGCCCGCAAGGCCATGACAGACCTCCGTTTCGTGATCGACCTCGCCGACGACGGCCCGCGCGCTGCGGGCATGCCGACCGGTGACCTCGTCGCCGCGGTCGAGGAAGCGCGGACCGAATTCGAAGCGGCCGGGCACGACGTCATCCTCGATGGCGACCCCGGCGACGAGCGCATTCCCCGCGCGGTCGAGATCGTGCTCGCGCGCATCGTGCGCGAGTCGGCCACGAACGTCCTGAAGTATGCCGGCCCCGGAACCGTCGAGATCCGTCTCGCGGTGGACGACGACAAGGCGCACCTCTCACTGCGCAGTCCGCTCCCCACGACGCCGCGTCGGGAGCTCTCCTCCAGTCGGACCGGCCTGGGGCGGATGGCCGAACGCGTGATGGGCGCCAGCGGCGAGTTCAGCGCGGGGGAGGTGGACGGACACTGGCTCGTGTCCGCCGTGTTGCCGGTGGTCTGAGCCCCGCGTATCCTGAGACGACGCCCGTGATTCCGCCCCCGAGGCCGTAGACGAAAGTCTACGAGTGTCTCGACATTCGGCACTTCAGAGGCTTCGCGGCGCCGACATATCCTGAAGGCTCCCCAGATAAAGCGTCCCCAGCGCTGCGATCGCGGGCGCGATCTTTCTGGCTTCTTACACTCCCGCGCCCGCGGTCGCGAATCTGTCTCCGGCCTCAGCCGCCCACTGCTCTCATGTAGTGTCCGTCCGTCGATATCCCGGACGCCGCCACGGTGAAGCGCACCACCTCGCTGAGGTAGCGGTCCTCCGATGCCTCGAAGATGCGCCCCTCGGCGTCCCGCGACGTGCGCGTGAGCCGCAGGATGGGCGTTCCTCGCGGCACGCGGAGAAGCGCGGCGTCCTGATCGTCGGCGGCGACCGCGTCGATGACGTGCTGCAGCGCGACGATCGGATGCCCGACCGACGCGAGGTACTCGGTGATCGACACCGCGTCGAGGTCGATTTCGAACAGCCGACGGCCGACGTCCTCGGTGTACGCGAGGCGCTCCAGCATCGTGGGACGGCCGTCGAGGAGCCGCAGGCGCACCACGCTCACGATGGTGTCGTCGCGTCCGACACCCAGCGCCGGGCCGAGATCGCCCGCGCGCCGCAGACTCAGCTCCTGCGTCTGCGCGCCAGGGGTGACGCCGAGGTCGCGCGCCCATCGGGTGAACGGGACGGAGACGTCCACGGCCTGATTCGCCTTGCGCGCCACCACGCGCGCCGGCCGGCCGCGGGTCGTCTCGATGAGGCCTTCCGCGCGAAGGGCCGCCAGCGCGTTGCGGATCGGACCGCGCGACGTGCGCCAGTGCTCCGCGAGCTCGGCTTCCGTGGGCACGTCATCGCCGGGGCGGAGCGTGCCGTCCGCGATCCGCGAACGGAGGTCGTCGGCGATCTGGGTGTACACAGCTTCGGCCACATAGGTACATTACTTCGTCCGGTCACAGGGTCGCGAGGGTGTTGTGGCGCTGTTCATCCAGGCGAATGGCGGGTGAACGCCGACTGAACTCTTCTGAGATAGGTATACATCTCAGCGAGGCTGCTGGGAGAGTCGTCCGTGGATCACTCCTCCCACCCTGAAAGGTCCTCATGAAGCTCCGCGCTCTCCCCGCCCTCGCCGGCGCTGCGATCCTCGCGTTCGGCCTCGCCGCCTGCTCCGGATCGGCCGATGCCACCGACGCCCCCGGCGACGCACAGTCGGCCGGTGGATTCGCCGTCGACGAGAACACCCTCGTCTTCGGCGTCGTCCCCGACTCGGTGGACACCGAGACGAACTACCAGCCGCTCATGGACTACATCGCCGAGGTCACCGGCAAGACCGTCGAGTACCACGAGTCCACCGACTACGCCGCGCTCATCGAGGCCGCCGTCGCCGGGAAGGTCGACGTCGCCTCGTTCTCCGGATTCACCTACGTCACCGCGACCAACAACGGCGCGAAGCTCACCCCGATCTCGTCCATCGTCACCGAGGAGGGCCAGGAGCCCGGCTACTACTCGCAGGCGATCGTCCCGGCGGACAGCGACATCTCCAGCCTCGAGGACTTCGCGGGCAAGAAGGTGTGCTTCGTGGACCCCTCGTCCACCTCCGGCTACCTCTTCCCGTCGTACAACCTCATCGAGGCGGGCGTGGACCCGAAGTCCGACATCACGCCCGTGTTCGCGGGCAAGCACGATGTGAGCGTGCAGAAGGTCGGCGAGGGCGTCGAGTGCGAGGCCGGTTTCGCCGAGGACTCCGAGGTCGAGAAGTCCGACAAGGTGAAGGTCATCGCCGAGACCATGGTCCCGGGTGCTCCGCTCGTCTACTCCTCGTCCCTGCCGGATGACGTGGCGAAGCAGCTCGTCGACGCCCTCGGCGAGGTCACGATCGACGACATCATCGCGGCGGGCATCGACAGCGCGGACTCCGACGCGTTCCGCAGCGTGTTCTTCGCCACCAAGCCGGTGGACGACGCCTACTACGACCTCATCCGCGACATCTGCGCCGAGACCGAAGCCGAGCAGTGCCAGGGCTGACGCCCCGCGCCTGACGACAGGAGAAGCCATGACCGCGGCATCCGACACCCTCATCCGCCTCGCCGGCGTCACCAAGACCTTCGGCAGCACCACCGCCCTGAAGGACGTCACGCTCGAGGTGGCGCGGGGAGAGATCGTCGTGCTGCTCGGGCTCTCCGGTTCCGGCAAGTCCACGCTGCTGCGCCATCTCGACGGCCTGGAGCTCCCCAGCTCCGGGTCGGTCGAGGTGCTCGGCGCATCCGTTCCCTCGACGAAAGGTCGGGCGCTGCGGGAACTCCGCAGCAGCGTGGGCTTCATCTTCCAGCAGTTCGAGCTCGTGCCCTCCCTGACCGTTCTGGAGAACGTGCTGACCGGATCGCTGTCGCGGATGCGCGGCCCGCGGCTCGGGCTGTGGAGCTACCCCCGCGCCGCGAAGCTGACCGCGCTGGAGCATCTCGACCGCGTCGGCCTCCTCGACCGTGCCTATCAGCGCAGCGACACCCTGTCCGGGGGTCAGCAGCAGCGGGTGGCGATCGCCCGGGCGCTCATGCAGAAGCCGGCGATCCTCCTCGCCGACGAGCCCGTCGCCTCGCTCGATCCGGAGTCGAGCGAGCAGGTGATGGCCCTCATCCGCGAGATCGCCGCCGACGAAGGACTCACTGTCGTGTGCAGCCTCCACCAGGTCGACCTCGCGATCAGCTGGGCCGACCGGATCGTGGGTCTCCGACACGGCGAGGTCGTCCTGGACACCCCGACGGACGGACTCTCCAAAGCCGAGGTGATGGAGATCTACGGCCGCGTCGCGACGACGACGGCGGAGATCCGTGCCGTGCAGGTGGAGCTCGTCGACGCCGTGACCGCGGTGGGGGCGTCATGACGGCGGTGGGGGCGTCGACACGGGGCGCTTCGACAGGCTCAGCGACCCAGGGCGGCGGCTCAGCGACCCAGGGCGGCGGCTCAGCGACCCGGGGTGGCGGGAGTGTCGTGGAGCGGGCGCCGAAGCGGCCGCTGTCCGCGGAGCGCATCGCAGCGGGACTCACGCTCCTCGTCCTCGTCGTGCTCGGCATCCTCGCGGTGCGCGACGTGGGGATCTCGATCCCGGCGATGGTCCAGAGCTGGGGCAACGCCGAGAACTTCCTCGGCCGCGTCGGCGGGCTCTCCTTCCCCGCGCCGGCCGACCTCGCCTGGCTCATCGCGCTGACCGTCGGCCTCGTGCTCGTCGGCACGCTGCTCGCGGCCGTGCTCTCCGTGCCCATCGCCTACCTCGCCGCCGCCAACACCACCCCGGGCGCGGGCTGGCGCGCGGCCGCCCGATTCATCGGCGTCCTCACCCGCGCGCTGCCGGACGTGGTGCTGGCCATGGCGTTCGTGCTCATGTTCTCGCTCGGCACGCTGCCCGGCATCCTCGCCATCGGCATCCACTCGATCGGCATGATCTCCAAGATGTTCGCGGACGCCATCGAGCAGATCGACGAAGGGCCACGTCTCGCGATCCGCGCCGCGGGGGGCTCGAAGCTGCAGGAGTTCACGGCGGGCATCCTGCCGCAGGTGCTGCCGAGCTGGGTGGCCACAGTGCTGCACCGCAACGACATCAATCTGCGCGGGAGCGTCGTGCTCGGCTACGTGGGCGTCGCCGGCCTCGGGCTCGAGATGTCCTACGCCTTCAAGTCGCTGAACTACGGCAAGGGCCTCGGGATCGCGCTCGTGATCTTCGTGCTCTGCATCGTGATGGAGATCGTCTCGAGCACGGTGCGCGGCGCGATGCTCGGCGAGCAGAAGCAGACGCGGTCCTGGATGGACCGGATCGTGCATCCGCGCATGCGCCGGCGGCCGTCCGCCTCCGCCGCCGATCGCCCCGCGTGGGCGGAGAGCCCGCAGACCGCGGTGCGCCGTCCGTGGACCGCCCAGCGGGTGCGTCACACGGCCGCCGGGATCGTCGCGGTCCTCGTCGTGGTCGGCAGCGTCGTCGTGAGCCAGATCACCTGGTCGGATCTCTTCACCTTCTGGGCGAAGCTGCCCGACGTCGCCGCCCGGTTCTGGCCGCCGTCGTTCGGCAGCTACGACACGGTCGCGATGCTGGAGGCCATGCGGGAGACCGTCGCGATCGCGCTCGCGGCCACCGTCCTCACCCTCCTGCCGTCGCTGCTGCTCGGCTCGTTCGCCGCGCGCAACGTGGCCCCGCATGCCGCAGGGCGCGGCACCGCCCGTCTGCTCCTCGTGGGCATCCGCGGCATCCCGGAGCTGATCCTCGCCATCGTCCTCGTCGTCATCACGGGTCTCGGCGCGCAGGCCGGCGTCATCGCTCTCGCGATCGGCGGGGTCGGACTGCTCGGCAAGCTCATCGCCGACTCCTTCGAGGAGGTCGACCGCGGGCCCGAGCGCGCTCTGCGGGCGGTGGGCGCCACCCGGATGCAGACGTACACGTCGGCCACGCTGACGCAGGGCACCCGCGCGCTCATCGGGCACAGCTTCTACATGCTCGACACCAACATCCGCGCAGCCACGATCCTCGGCATCGTCGGCGGCGGCGGGGTCGGCTACTACCTGCTGAACGCCAGCCAGGGCTCGCGCTACGAGACGGTGACCGCGATCGTGCTGATGATCCTCGTGACCGTGCTCGCCGTCGAGGGGCTCGCGATGTGGATGAGGAAGGTGTTCCGATGAACGGGGCGAAGCAGAACCCCGACGTCGTCGTCGTCGGTGCAGGCATCGTCGGACTCGGGGCCGCGTACGCGGCCGTGCGCCGGGGGCTCCGCGTCGTCGTGGTCGACCGCAGCGCGGCCCCGACCGGCGCCACGATCCGGAACTTCGGTCACCTCTGCATCGGCGCGCAGGGCGGGGAGGCGCGGCGATACGCGGATGCCTCGCGCGATCTCTGGCTGCAGCTCGCCAGGGACGCGGGCTTCTGGATCCGAGAGTCGGGCACGCTCGTCGCGGCCCGGCATGAGGACGAGCTCGCCGTGATGACCGCGGCGGCGCAGGACGGCGGCATCCGGATGCTGGAGGCCGATGAGCTCCTCCGCCGCGCCCCGCTGCGTCGGGACGGCCTCGTCGGCGGCGCCCTCATCGAGGCCGACCTGCAGACGGACCCGCGGACCGCGGCGACGGCCATCGTGCGGCACCTGACGGCCCGGGGCGTCGAGTTCCGCTTCCGCACCGCGGTGACGGCGCTCGGCGCAGGGCGGGTGGAGACCACGCGCGGTGCGATCGACGCGGGGGCCGTCGTGGTGGCGGTCAACCACGACATCGATCAGCTCCTGCCCGAGGTCGCCGAGCGCCACGGCGTGATGCGCTGTGCGCTCGACATGATGCGGGCGGCGGTCTCGTTCCCGCGACCGCTGACCGCGCCCCTGCTGACCGGCTGGTCCCTCATCCGGTACGGGAGGTTCGCCGATGGACCGGAGGCCCGAGTCCTGCGCGAGCGTCTGCACGCCGAGCGCCCCGACCTCGCGGCCCTCGACCTCAACCAGATGTACACGCAGCTTCCCGATGGCACGCTCATCCTGGGTGACTCGCATGCCACCGCCGCCGCCCCCTCGCCGTTCCAGCCCGAGGCCGCGTTCACCGCGTTCCTCAGCGAGGCCGAGGCCCTGTTCGAGTGGGGTGCACCGCGGGTCATCGAGCGGTGGCAGGGCGTGTACGCGAAAGCCCACGGCGAGTTCCTCGTCGACCGCGGAGACGACGGTGCGCTCGTGCTCGCCGCCACCACCGGCATCGGCATGACCTGCGGCCTCGGGCTCGCCGACCTGCACCTCACCACCGCCCTCGGCGGCACTCCTGCTCTGGAAAGAACCCCATGACCACTCCCATCGAACTCGTCGTCCTCGACATGGCCGGCACCACCGTCGTGGACGACGGCGTGGTGGAGCAGGCGTTCCAGCGCGCCGCCGAACGCACCGGCGTCGCCGCACGGCTGCCCTGGGACGATGCCCTCGGCTATGTCAGGAAGACCATGGGACAGTCCAAGCTCGATGTCTTCCTGCACCTGGCCGACGGCGATGCGGTCGCGGCACGGCAGGCCACCGCGGCGTTCGAGGCCGCGTACGCCGAGATCGTCGCCGAAGACGGCGTCGCGGAGATCCCCGGGGCGGCGGACGCGATCCAGGGCTTGAAGGACGCCGGGCTCACCGTCGCACTGACCACCGGGTTCGCGCCGGTCACCCGACAGGCGATCCTCGACGGCCTCGGGTGGGGAGGGCTCATCGACCTCGCGCTCTCCCCGGTCGACGCCGGCCGCGGACGCCCCGCGCCCGACCTCGTCCTCACCGCCCTTCTGCGCACGGGAGCGTCCGCGGTGCAGGCTGTGGCCGTCGCCGGCGACACCGTGAGCGACGTCGAGTCGGGCCGCCGCGCGGGTGCCGGTTTCGTCGCAGGAGTGCTCACCGGCGCCCACGATCGCGCGGCTCTGAGCGGAGCGGGCGCCCACGCCGTGCTCCCCGACGTCACGGCGCTGCGGGGGGCTCTGGCCCAGCGAGAGCTCCTTCCCGCTGCCGTCGCCTCCGTCTGAGAGTCGAGTCATGGGAACTCTGCTGATCCGCCCGCCCGGACACCGGAGGGACGTCGCGCTGCGCCCCGCGGCCACCGCGATGGTCTGGGTCGGCGAAGGGCACCCGCACGAGACGATCGCGGTCCCGGGGGTCGCGCTCGGCGATCAGGACGTGCTCGTCGCCGTGGAGATGTCCACGATCTGCGGGTCGGACGTGCACACCGTGCAGGGGCGCCGGTCCGCGCCGGCGCCGCTCGTCCTCGGGCACGAGAGCGTCGGTCGCGTCATCGCGATGGGCGATGACGGTGCGGAGGCGGTGGACGGCACGCCGCTGCGGATCGGCGACCGTGTGGTCTGGTCGGTGACGGTGTCATGCGGCACCTGCGACCGTTGTCGGCGCGGCCTCACGCAGAAGTGCCGTGACCTGGGCAAGTACGGCCATGACCGCGTCGGCGCCCACGGCGACCTGACCGGGGCGTTCGCCAGCCACGTGCAGCTGCGGGCGGGCACCGCGATCGTGCGCGTGCCGGAGGCGCTGCCCGCTGCGGTGCTGGCGCCTGCCGCCTGCGCGACAGCGACCGCGTGGGCCGCAGTGGCGCGTGCCGCCCGTGACATCGACCTCGACGGCGCCGCGGTGCGCATCCACGGCGCGGGTCTCGTGGGGATCAGTGCCGCCGCGATCGCTGCCGAGCACGGTGCCGTCGTCGAGGTGCGCGATCCGGACGACGACCGGCGCGCCTTCGCCTCCCGGTTCGGGGCCACCGCGCTCGACCGCGACCCCGACGTCGTCATCGAGGCCTCAGGGCATGCCGTCGGGGAGGCCCTCGCGGGCGTCGCCGTCGGCGGGACGGTGGTCCTCGTCGGCAGCGTGTTCCCCGCAGCCCCGGTTCCGCTGGACGCGGAGGATCTCGTCCGCCGACTCATCACGGTCGCGGGGGTGCACAACTACGGTGCCGACGATCTCGCGGCAGCGGCGTCGTTCCTCGCGGGGCGCGGGCGCGCGTATCCGTTCGGCGAGGCCGTGGGGGCGGTGCGATCGCTCCTCGACATCGACGCCGCCCTCACCGAGGCGACAGCGCCGGGAGCCCCGCTGCGGGTCGGCCTCGTGCCGGGGCGCTGAGCTCTCAGTCCGAGCCGGAGCGCCGCGGTCCTGCGGGGTGCAGCCCCTCGGCGTGGAAGGCGAGCAGTCGCACCGCGGCGTCGACGCTCGCCGACAGGATCTCGTCCGGATCGCCGGTCAGCGCCAGCCTCCGGTGCCCCGCGTCGTCGGCGGTCGCCCAGCCCAGGTAGACCGTGCCCGCGGGGTGACCGCCCTCCGGACCCGGCCCGCCCACGCCGGTGGTGGAGACGCAGATGTCGGCGTCGAAGAGCTCCCGCGCTCCCGTGGCGAGCTGCTCGGCGCAGGCCGCGGAGGTGGGGTCGGTCCCCGGGGTCAGCCCCAGCACCCGCTCCTTCACCTCCGTGAAGTACGCGACGATGCCGCCGGCGAACCAGCCGGAGGCCCCCTCGCCGGCGCCGATCGTGTTCGCGAGGCGTCCGGACGTGAGCGACTCGGCCACGCTCACGCGCAGGCCTCGGCTGCGGGCGAGCTCGCCGAGGCGTTCGAGGTCGGGGGTCTCGTTCGGTGCGGTCATCGGGCGCTCCTCTCATCGGTTCCGCCAGGCTACGGGTGCCGCGGAGCCCTGATGGAGGGGATTGACAACCGTGTCCGCGTCAAGCCCCTGGAGGGCACTCATCCTGCGCGCCATCGTCGGACCGTGGTCACACCGACGAAGGAGGCGGACATGGCGGAGGATGCGCGTGACACCGCGGGAATGCGGGCGGTCTTCTGGATCTGGGCGGGGATCATCGGCGTCGGGCTCGCCGTGATGATCGGCCTGCCGCTGGGAGGGCGATGACGATGCGCTCGCGGATCAAGGACCACGCCCTCAGCCTCTTCTTCCTCGCGCTGTTCGCGCTCGCGCTCGGGGGCCAGGCGCTCGCGGGCTACCTCCGCAACAACGAGGAGCTCCTCGACCACGGGCAGGGGGCGATCGGCTTCGGGGACTTCCTCTGGTCGTCCGACTTCGCCGTCGACGTCGCCGAGAACTGGCAGTCGGAGTTCCTGCAGTTCTTCCTCTTCATCGCTGCGACGATCTGGTTCGTGCAGAAGGGGTCGCCGGAGTCGAAGAAGCCCGGTGATGAGGGGCCGGGCAGCGATGCGGATCAGCTCGTCGGCCCGCACGCCCGCCCGGATTCGCCGCGGTGGGCCCGGGCGGGCGGATGGCGAGCAGCCGTGTTCGGCAACTCGCTGCTGATCGTGATGGGGGCGGTGTTCGTGCTGTCCTGGTTCGCGCAGTCGCTCGCCGGCACGGTCGTCATGAACGAGGAGAACGCGATGCACGGCGTCGCCGCGATCACCTGGGCCGACTACGTGACCAGCTCGGACTTCTGGGACCGCACGCTGCAGAACTGGCAGTCCGAGTTCCTCGCGGTCGGGACGATGGTCGCGTTCGCGATCTACCTCCGGCAGCGGGGGTCAGCGGAGTCCAAACCCGTCGGCACCCCGCACCATCAGTCGGCCTTGGAGTCCGACTGAGAGAGCTCGTCGTTGACGTCGGCCTGCGAGAGCCGCTCGTCGTCGGCGTCGTAGCCCGGACGCGCCTCCTGCAGCGGCTGGTCGGAGAACTCGCCACCGAGGCGTCCGCCGAAGGGCCGGCCGTGGTCGGCGAACTCCTCGCGGGCGAACACCAGCTCCCACGGGCCCACCGTGAAGCGGGATCCGGTGCGCAGCGTCTCGGTGCGCTCGCCGGGGTGGGTGGCGTCCGCGTCGGGGTTGGAGTTCATCTCGCCGTCGGCGTGCAGGGTCACCACGTACTCGTCACGGTCGTCGTGCACGACCGTCGCGTGCACGGGCTCGGTGTCGGCGAGGCGCAGCTCGTTCCCTGCGGCGGAACCGATGCGCACCTCCTCCATGTCGAGCGCGAACTCCGTGCGCTCGTCGTCGCGCCGCACGCGCAGTCGCGGGTTGCCCGCGCCGCGCTCGGCGTGGGTGGTGCCGGGCGTGTAGCCCTCCTCGGGACGGTCGTCGATGTGGCGGTCAGTCATGGCGGTGCCCTCCTCGGGTGTCGATTATTCGAGGCTAACCCCCGCGCGGATCGTGCGCAGGGCCTTGACTTCGACGCCTGCGTCGCCCTCCGAGGCCGATTTGCCGCGCGCCCCGTCCGAGGGCTTACCCTCTACCCATAGGCCGATCCCGGCAGTGTCCGCCGGGCTGAGGACCACCCGACCGAGGAGCATCACCCGATGGGCAAGTTCATCTACGAAGGCAGCGTGAAGACCGAGATCGAGGATCGGGCGCTCACGCACCTGCAGCTCGTGATCACGGCCAAGCTGCGCCGCGGCGAGCCGTTCCCGTTCAGCTGGCGTGAGGACGCCAGCGTGGGCGGCGGCCGGACCACCGTCTGGATCCAGCCGGGCAGCTCGCTCGTCTTCAAGTACTTCGGCAGTCGGCAGCCCGCCGTCAACCGGGCCTGGATCGAGGCGCTCGCCTTCACCGCCAACGCTCCCACCGGGCTCTACCTCGTTCCCGAGCCCGCCGAGAACGCCGAGCCCCCGCACGGCGACGCCCCCTCCGCCGGCTGAGGCCGGTTTCCCGGAGACCGCCCGGGGCTGTCAACCCCCTGCCGTCCGCCCTCCGAAGCCGCGAGGCTCGATCACGACCTGATCGTCAGCCCCATGACAGGAGGAGCGGAAATGACCGACACCACCCGCGACGGCGGCCTCACCGACCCCCGACACGCGCACCACGAGGACGGGTTCCCGGCGCAGAGCCAGGACCAGCCGGGCCTCACCGAGAAGACCACCCCGGAGCCCGACCACGGCGAGCAGTCCTACGTCGGCCACGGGCGGCTCGAGGGGCGGCGTGCCCTCATCACCGGCGGCGACTCGGGGATCGGGCGTGCCGTCGCGATCGCCTTCGCCCGCGAGGGCGCAGACGTGGCCATCGTGCACATGCCCGAGGAGCAGGAGGATGCGGAGGAGACGCTCGCGCTCGTCCGCGAGGCCGGTCGCACCGGCGTCAGCATCCCCGGCGACGTCCGCGAGGAGGCCTTCGCGACCGACGCCGTGCACCGCGCGCGCCGCGAACTCGGCGGACTCGACGTGCTCGTCCTCAACGCGGCCTACCAGCACGACATCGACGGCTTCGAGAACCTCGACACCGAGAAGATGCGTCGCGTGTTCGACACGAACCTCGCCGGTCTCGTCTTCTCGGCACGTGCCGCCTTCCCTGACCTCGAGCCCGGATCCAGCATCATCGTGACCTCGTCGGTGCAGTCGGCGCAGCCGTCACCGGGTCTCATCGACTACGCCATGACGAAGGCAGCACAGGTCGCGTTCGTCAAGGCGCTCGCAGAGGAGGCAGGGCCGCGCGGCGTGCGCGTCAACGCCGTCGCGCCCGGTCCGATCTGGACGCCGCTGATCCCCGCGACCGGATGGGGGCCGGAGCGCCTGGAGACGTTCGGGCAGGACACGCCGCTGGGGCGCGCCGGCCAGCCCGCGGAACTCGCCGGAGCCTACGTGTACCTCGCCTCGGCGGAGTCGTCGTACGTGTCCGGAGCAGTCCTCGCGGTGACGGGCGGCAAGCCGCTCTGATCCGCGTGAGGAGGGCGCAGGCGGCGGGGAGGCAGGACCCCGCCGCCTAAGCTTGTCTGGTGCAGAGACCCGCGACATCCGGACCCCTCGTGGGCGTCGCCCTCGTCATCGGATCCTGCCTCTCCCTGCCGTTCGGCGCCGCCGTCGCCGCGCAGCTCTTCCCCGTCCTCGGGCCGTGGGGCGTGACATCGCTCCGCGTCGCGATCGCCGCGCTGCTGCTGGTCGTCATCGTGCGACCGCGGCCCCGCGCCTGGACCCGGTCGCAGTGGCTCGCCGCGGTGCTGTTCGGGGTGTCGCTCGCGGCGATGAACGGCTTCTTCTACGCGGCCATCGACCGCATCCCCCTGGGGCCGGCCGTGGCGATCGAGTTCCTCGGGCCGCTCGTGCTCGCCGCCGTGCTGACCCGTCGTCTCCGGGATGCGGTGTGGGTGGGTGTGGCCCTGCTCGGCATGGCGCTGCTCGGCGTGGACGGCCTCGTCGGAGCCGAGCCCCTCGACCCGCTCGGCGTGGTCTTCATCCTCATCGCGGCCGGATTTTGGGTCATGTACATCCGGATGAGCGCGCGCGTCGGCGCCCTCATCCCCGGCAGCAGCGGGCTCGCGATGGGGCTCGTCGTCGCGGCCGTGCTCCTCATCCCCGTGGGTGTGCCCGCGGCGGCGACCGTGGCGCTGGACCCGCAGCTCCTCCTGCTCGCGGCGGTCACCGCGGTGCTCTCGTCCGTCATCCCGTACAGCTTCGAGCTCGCGGCGCTCCGTCGGCTCCCGCAGCGGGTGTTCGGGGTGCTGCTGAGCCTCGAGCCGGCGTTCGCGACGCTCGCCGGGTGGCTCATCCTCGGACAGGACGCCACGCCGCTGCGGCTGCTCGCGGTGGCGCTCGTGATCGCGGCGAGCGTCGGGACCACTCTCGGCGTGCGCCGCGACCGGAGGGGCGACGGTGCCGCGGGACCGTTCACCGCTCCGATCCCGCTTCCGGACTGACCCCTCCGGCCGAGCGGCTCTCACGCGCGGACGACGGCCGGCTGCGGCAGCGGGTAGCGGCGGCGCAGGATCACCCGCTGCACGAGGGTCCACACCACCGTGACCGTGAGATAGAGCGCGGCGGCCAGGGGGACGAAGGCCGCGAACACCGCGGTGAGGTAGTGCAGCGCCGACATCATCCGCAGCATGCCGGGGGAGCTGAGCGGGGAGTCGTCGCCTTCGACGGGGACCGGCCGGAACACCCGCCGGGTGACCTCGGCGACGGCGATCATCATGGCCAGCAGCACGCCGAAGACCGCGAACGTCGCCGGGGTCGCTGTGCCGCCGAACAGCGCCGACACCAGGCTCGTGCCGAGCGGGGCGCCGAAGAGGTCGTGGGTGAGCAACTCGTTCGGGTGTCCGGCGATCTCCGGTCGCAGGAACAGGGTGTACAACAGCCCGACGACGGGTGCCTGCGCCAGCACGGGCAGCATCCCTGCGAAGGGCGAGGTGTTCTCGGCCCGGTAGAGCGCCATCATCTCCTGCTGCAGGCGCTCCGGGTTCTTCCGGTGGCGCTGCTGCAGCGCGCGCAGTTTCGGGGCGAGGCGGGCTCTGGTCTGCTCGGCTCGGGCCTGGGAGATGCCGACAGGGATGAGGAGGGCGCGCACGAGGAGGGTCACCAGGACCACGGCGAGGGCGGCTGCGGAGGGGCCGGCGAGGGGTTCGAGAAGGGTGGAGAGGCCGTTCAAGGCACCATAGGCGGCGTCCAGGAGCGCGGCGAGGGGAGGGAAGGCGAAGATGTCCACGGGAAGGTCCGTTCGATGAGGTCGGGAAGGGTCGGCGAAGGCCGCGCGGTCCCGGTCGGACGGACTACGCGGCGGTCGCGACTCCCGGCGCTCGCGGACGAGGGTGCCCGGCGGCATCCGGATCGCTCTGCGGGAGGAGCGTTCCGACATCGATCGCCCGCAGCGGGTGCGGGGCATCGGCGGAGGCCTGGTGGCGCACGCTCAGCACGAGCGCGAGCGTGAGGACGGTGACGGCGAGCAGCGCGATCGCGAGCCCGAGCGCGGCGGCATCCGGCATCGTCACAAGGCCGATCGCGGCCGCGACGAAGCCGAGCATCTGCCCGAACCACTCGCTCATGCCGCGAGCTTACCCCGTTCGAATCGCCTGAATCGCTGTATCCGGGCCGCCGATGGAGCCATTCAGGCGATTCGAAGGCGTACCGTCGGGGTATGGCGACAGAAGAACTTCTGGGAGTGGAGAATCCGATCGTGCTGGGACCGTTCGGGGGGAGCTCGTCGGTGGCGCTGACGGCGGCGGTGAGCGCGGCCGGCGGGCTGGGGTCGTACGGGCTGTACGGGTACGACGGCGACCGGATCCGCGCTGTCGGAGCCGAACTGCACCGCGCCACCGACCGTCCGTTCGCCCTGAACATCTGGCTGCCCCTGGGGGATGAGGTCGCGCCGAACCCGCAGCACGCGGTCTTCGCCCAGGCGCTGGAGCCGTTCTACGAGGCCGTCGGGGTTCCGGTGCCGGCCCGGCCCGAGCACTACGTCCCCGAGCTCGACGAGCAGCTCGACGCGGTGTGGGAGGTCGCCCCGGCCGTGCTGAGCGTGGTGTTCGGGGTGCCGTCCGCCGCTCTCGTCGCCGAAGCCCGCGACCGCGGCATCCGCGTCGTGGGCACCGCCACCACGGTCGCGGAAGCCGTCGCGCTCGCCGAGGCCGGAGTCGATGCGGTCGTCGCCTCGGGAGCCGAGGCGGCCGGGCACCGGGTGTCGTTCCTCCGCCCCGCGGCCGAGTCGCTCGTGGGCACCGTCGCGCTCGTGCCGCAGGTCGTGGATGCCGTCGACGTGCCCGTCATCGCCGCCGGCGGGATCGCGGACCGCCGCGGGGTCGCTGCGGCCTTCGCCCTCGGCGCCTCCGGCGTGCAGGTGGGGACAGCGTTCCTCGCGACCGCCGAGTCCGCCGCGACGGCCGCGCACCGCGACGCCATCCGGACCACCGCCGCCGACGAGACCGTGCTGACCAGGGCGATGAGCGGACGCCTCGCCCGCGGAGCCCGCAACCGCGCGGTGCGGGCGATCGAGGCGAGCGGCACGATCGCCCCGTTCCCGATGCAGAACTGGCTCACCGGACGCTTCCGCACGGCGGCAGGGGAGCAGAATCTCGGCGAGCTGCAGTCGCTGTGGATGGGGCAGGCCGCCCCGCTCGCGCGCGGGACCGCCGCTGCCGAGGTCTTCGCGGAGCTGGCAGCCGGAGTCCCCGGCCGATGAAGAACGCCGACCGCTGAGCGGCGGCGCGCTACAGGATGACGGTCGAGCGGCCGTGCACGATCACCCGGTCCTCGGCGTGCCACTGCACGGCCCGGGCCAGCACCAGACGCTCGACGTCGGCGCCCCGGCTCTGCAGCTCGGCCGCGGACTCGGAGTGCGTGACCCGCGTGACGTCCTGCTCGATGATCGGCCCCTCGTCGAGGTCGGCCGTGGCGTAGTGCGCCGTGGCCCCGATCAGCTTCACGCCGCGCTCCTTCGCCCTGGCGTAGGGGTTCGCGCCGATGAACGCGGGCAGGAACGAGTGGTGGATGTTGATGACGGGGGCTTCGAGGCGCGTGATGAAGTCGTCGCTGAGGATCTGCATGTACCGGGCGAGCACGACGAGGTCGACGTTGCCGCGGAGCAGGTCGAGCTGACGCTCCTCCATCGCCTGCTTGTCCGTCGACGGGATGTGCACGAACGGCACTCCGAAGGAGCGGACGGCCTCGGCGAGGTCGGGGTGGTTCGAGACGACCATGGTGATGTCGATGTCGAGCTGACCCCGCTGCGTGCGCCACAGCAGCTCCATCAGGCAGTGGTCGTACTTCGACACGAAGATCGCCACGCGCTTGCGGCGGGCGACGTCGTGCAGCGACCACTCCATGCCGAAGCGCTCGGCGACCGTCGCGATGTCGGCCTCCAGCGCGGGGCGCGCAGCGGCCAGCCCGTCGAGGTGGATGACGGTGCGCTGGAAGAACCGCCCGCCCTCGGAGTCGGTCGAGTGCTGGTCGAGCGAGATGATGTTGGCCCCGTGCTGGGCGAGCACGCCGGCGACCGCGGCGACGATGCCGGGCTGGTCGTCGCAGGCGATCAGCAGGCGGGCGGTATCGGGCTGGGTCATGGCTGCTCCTCGGGGTGTGCATCGATTCTGCCGTGCCGCGCGGGTGGGGAGCGAATCGCCCACGGCGTCGCTACCCTGAGACCGTGGATGCGAGCGACGTCGGACTGGTGCTGATCCCGCTGCTGGCGGTGGCCGCACCGCTTCTGGCTCGCGGCGTCCGCCCGCTCGTCCGGGTGCCGATCGTCGTGTTCGAGCTCGTCCTCGGGATCCTCGTCGGCCCCGCCGTGCTCGGGTGGGTCGAACCGGGCCCCCTTCTGGAGAAGCTCAGCGACTTCGGCCTGGCGGTGCTGTTCTTCGTCGCCGGCTCGGAGATCGACTTCCGCCAAGTGGCCGGGAAGCCCCTCGCCCGGTCGTCGCTGGGCTGGCTGCTCAGCGTGCTGCTGGGCATCGGGCTCGGATTCTTCTTCGCCCCGGGCGAGGGCATGGTCGTCATCGGGATCGCGTTGAGCTCGACCGCCCTCGGCACGCTGATGCCGATCCTGCGCGATGCGAAGGAGCTGGACACCCCGTTCGGCCGTGCCATCAGCACGATCGGCGCCGTGGGGGAGTTCCTGCCGCTGATCGCGATCTCGATCTTCCTGAGCACCCGGACGACGCCCCTGGCGACGGCGGTGCTGCTGACCTTCGTCGTGCTGGCGGGACTCGCCGTCCTCGTCGCGCACCGGGTGCCGCACGGGCGCCTGCACGGCATCGTGCGCGCGACCCTCCACACCTCCGACCAGTTCGGGGTGCGCTTCGTGATCCTCCTCATCGCGGCCCTCGTCGGCCTCAGCGTGATGCTCGACCTGGACATGCTCCTCGGCGCCTTCGTCGCGGGGGCCATCTGGCGCATCATCATGGCGCGGGCGCCCGAGAAGGATGCGGCGGAGGTCGAGAGCAAGATCGAGGGTCTGGCGTTCGGCTTCCTCGTCCCGGTGTTCTTCCTCTACACGGGGGTGACCTTCGACCTGCAGGCGCTGCTGACGTCTCCCTCGGCGATGTCCCTGGTGCCGGTGTTCCTGCTGGCGCTCCTGGTGATCCGCGGATCGGCCGCCCAGCTGTCCGCCCCGGCGGGCGCGAGCGGACGCGACCGCGCCGCGCTCGGCCTGCTCGCAGCCACCGGGCTGCCGATCATCGTCGCGGTCACAGCGATCGGCGTGGATCAGGACATGCTCGACTCCGGGACCGCGGCCGCGCTGGTCGGGGCGGGCATGCTGTCGGTGCTTCTGTACCCGCTGATCGGGATGACGCTGCGGGGCGATCGTGCGCAGGTCGCCGGCCCGCGCCTCGCCGACCAGACCACGCTGGGGGAGCTGTGACCACCGCCTCCGCCCTGCTGACCCAGGCCGTGCAGGAGCTCGCCGGCGCACCCCGCGAGGGCCTCGGCGAGGAGAAGGACTCGCGCTGGCGCGGGCGGCGGATCGTCCGCGTGGGCGAGGCATGGCACCTGGGCGTGATCCTGCTCACCGACACGCATGCCCTGGCGACGGCGGAGGTACTGCGAGCCGCCGACCCCGGACGGCGGGGATACACCGCCGAGTCGGCGCGCGCACGGGCCGAGCGCCGGGCCCTCGCCCTCCGGGGCGGCTTCCACGAGGGGGATGTCGTGCACGTCGGCTGGAGCGTGATCGACGTCGACGCGGTGGATGCCGGAGGCTCCTCCGGTCCGCTCGCGCTCATCGACGGCGTGCCGTCGGTGCGCTGGAGTCAGGCGGGCGGTTTCATGCCGCTGGACGCCTACCTGCGCGAGCGCATCCCGCTGCTCCGCGGTGATGCCCCGACCTGAGACGCCCAACAAAGAATGAGAAAAGCACCGCGGGCCGGGCCAGCGGTGCCTTTCCCATCTAGTTGATCGGCGGAGCGTTACGACGCACCCAGTTCGAACGGTTCTTCTTGTACGCCCGCATCATGTACGACCGTTTGGATCCAGGGATCTTTCATCGGTAGGGCCCTCCAGAGACGCGAAGAGCGCTGAGGCACATTCGGGCTGCGGCCTCGAACCAGATCGCGCAACAATCGACTCACCCATCGATAGCTACCTTTCCTTCCACCCGCCTCACTAGGGCACCATCACCGTACAAGGGCACACATCGGCCTGTGTATCCGCTCTTCGGAGGTGTCAGATCTCTATGCGAGTGGCCCTGTCCGTCAGGCGCCATGGCACCGGAAAATCCGCAATCTTCATACCATTCGAGGACATGTGACTGACCTCATCGGCATAGGCATCCGCGTCTTCGCGGTTGTCGAAGACGCCGTAGATGCCAGCGTCATCCTCGTCGTCGAACACGATCCATACAGACTTCATCCCTGCATTCTGCCGTCGACGCCACCTCTACGCGCCGGGTATCGCTCAGCCGAACAGCTCGGCGAAGCGGCGGAGCAGGGCGGCACCCTCGGTGACCGAGGCCGCGAGGACCTCCTGCTGCACCGCGTCGAACTGGGCCGGATCGAAGTACCCCGTCGTGCGGTAGAACGTCATGCGGTCGGCGAAGTCGCGCGGCGTCGGCTCGGGATGGAACTGCGCGGCGTACAGGTGCGTCCCCACCCGGTAGGCCTGCACGGGGCAGACCGCGTTGGTGGCGAGCAGCACCGCCCCCGGCGGAGTCGTGGCGGCGCTCTCCTTGTGCGCGGTGAAGACGGTGAGTGCCGGACCGGACGGGCCGAACACGGGATCGACGGCGCCCTCCGGCGTCGTGTCGATGACGGTCGCGCTCGCCGCCTCCGGCATGGTCGTCACGACCTCGCCGCCGAGGAGGCGGGTGAGCACCCCGATGCTGAAGCACGTGAAGAAGGCGGCGATCCGCTGTTCCCGTGCGGCGCGGGCGAGCGTCTCCAGATCGGCCTCCACGCGCCGCTGCACCGGGGTCTTCTCGACGTCCGTGACGTTGAACGGCGAACCGCCGATGACGACGCCGCGGTATCGATCCAGGTGGGCCGCGGTCAGCGGCTCGTGGAGCAGGTCGAGACGATCGACCACGTCGACCCCGAGGGCCCGCCGGAACGAGGCGTGCTCGGCATCCGCCGCCCCGGTCTCGGGGCGCACGCAGACGTAGAGAAGCGAGGCCATCAGGCGATTCTAACGAGGGGGAGCGTCCCGGCCCGACGGCTTAGCGGGACGAGTTCGCGGTGCGTCCTCGGACGATCCCGACGAACGTCTCGACGTCGGGTGTGGTCCGGTCGCGCGGCCAGGCGAGGGCCACGGTCGAGACCGGGCCGTCGGCGAGGACCCGATAGTCGGCGTCCTTCCGGTGGTGCAGTCGGGCCAGTGACATCGGGACGAGGACGATGCCGACACCCGTCGCCGCCGTGGCGATCGCGTCGGCGGTCGACAGGGGTCCGACGCGTGCAGGGATGGTGCCCGGCACCTCGACCGGCCCGAGCACGTCGTCGGACAGGGAGTGCAGCACCTCGCCGTCGAGGTCGGCGGTCGTCAGCTCGTCCGCCGCGAGCAGGTGCGAATCGGTCGAGGCCACGACGACGGGGACCTCGTCGTACAGCGGGATGACGTGCAGGGCGTCGTCGTCCAGCGGGAGGCGCACGAGGGCGGCGTCGAGATCGTCGAGCGCCTCTCGCTGTCCGGGGACCTCGATCGCGACGAGCTCGAGGGCCACGTGGGGCAGGCGCCGCTTCCACGTGTCGATCCACTTGCCCGGCGTCGCTCCGGGCACGGCGCCGAGGCGGAACGTCCGCGGCTCCTCGGGTGTGGCGGTCGGAGCGTCGAACACGACCTTCTCGGCGCGGGGTGAGCGGCGCGGAGCCGGCTTCCCCTGGCGTGAGCCGCCGCCCGCGGCACGGCCCCGGTGGGCGGGTGAGCCCTTGCCGGAGCCTTTCGCGGGTCGTCGTCCCTGGTGCGCCATGGGATCCAGGCTACTCGGGGTCCTCCGAGTCCTCGGCGGGGGAGTTCCGCTGAGTCCGGCGGACCAGCCCGGCGACACCGCCCACGAGGAACAGTGCTCCCGCGGTGAGGAGCACGATCGTGAGCAGGGTGGCGGGAGTCATCGTCCCCACGCCGTCGGCCAGCGCGGCGCGGCGATCCGCGTCGGCGAGGAACCACAGCGCCCCCGCGGCGATCGCGGCGAAGGTCGTGCCCCAGATGATGGATGCCCAGCGCACCCGTGGTGCGGTGATGGTCTCGGTGCTCATTCCTGGCCCTCCTCGGGCTCCTGCAGGGTCACGACGATGACGCCGCTCGACTGGTCGATGGTCACGGGCTGGATCGTGGAGGGGCTGCCCTCCTCGGCGGAGATGTTCGCGGTGAGGACGTTCTCCTCGCCCCGTGGCCGGGTCGAGATGACGCCGGTGTCCATGACCATCGGATCGTCCGGATCGACGCGGAGCCAGCTCACCTCCACGGCGTCGCCGACAGTGCCGCGGAGCTGCAGCTGCACGCCGGCGTCGACGAAGATCTCGGTCCGCCCCGATCCCTTCTCGATCTCGATGGGGCGGGGGCCGCCGTCGTGCGGGTGGAGCTGCAGGTACAGATCGCCGAACGGCTGACGGACGTGCGCCTCCTGGTTGTTCGTGAGCGAGGCGTACCCGAGCGTGAGACCGGGCATCGTGGACAGGAAGCCGGTGAGGAGACCCGCGGCCAGCGTCAGCACGGTGAGGAAGGCCAGGGCGCCGCTGCGGCGACGGAGGGCTCCGGCCGTGATCATCGCCAGGGCCAGGACCAGTGCGCCGGACAACAGCCCCAGCGCCCCACCGACGGGTTCTCCGACGGCGAGTCCCACCCCGGCGCCGACGACGATGGCGAGGCCGAGGGCGGTCATGACGAACGGGAAGCCGGCTCGCGGGTTCGATGCGCGGCGAAGGCGTCGGCGCTCCGCGGCCTCGGCGGCGAACACGGCGGCTTCGGCCTGACGCTCCCGGCGGAGCTGGTCGCGTGCGGCGCGCTCCGCATCCTGCTGCTGACGGCGCCACGCCTGATCCTGCTCCTTCCAGGCGGCGTGCTGGGCGCGCCAGGCTTCCAGCGCGGCGGGGTCCTGCGTGCCGGGTGGCAGGGGGGCCGGAGGCGCGGGGATGGCGATGACGTCGTGCCCGACGGCGTCGGCGAGCGGAAGCGGGGGAGGCGCGTCCGCCGCCGGGGAAGGAGTGGCGTCCGCCCCCGTGGCGGGACCCGAACCCGCGAGGGGGGCGGACGCGGCCGGGTCCGCCGGATCTGCGGAAGCCCCCGGCAGATCCGGCGCGGAAGCGCCCGGAGTGCGGCGCGCGGCACGCACGATGAGGAAGAGCAAGGCGGCGGCGAGCACGAGCCCGACCACCCAGGTGAACGTCGACAGTGCCGACCAGCCGTCGTAGCCGAGGCCGAACAGGCGCCCGGTGAGCGGGGCCGTCGGGAAGAGGCCGATCACGGCGAGGGCGAGGATGCCGAGTTGCACGGGGTCGTACCGGCGCTGCAGCAGATCACGCAGATGCACGCGGCCGTCGACGTCGGGTAGTACGGCCCAGGCGAGCGCATAAAGGAACAGGGCCGGAAGACCGAAGAGGGCGGCGACGACGAGGATTCCGCGCACGATCAGCGGATCGATGCGCAGCCGGATCGCGATGCCCGCGGCCACGCCGCCGAGCCACCCGTCGGTGCGGACGACGCCGAGGCCGGCGACCCACAGCAGGAACCGATCGGCGCCGCGCGGTCGCCGGGGGGCATCCGGTGCCGGCGCGTCGTGGTCGGCGGGCGGAGGCGGAGCGGTCGGAATCGTCATGTGTCGATCCTCGCGGTCGCCGGCGCCGCGGTGCCATGGGGGGATCCCCTGAGCGCACCCTGATTCCGCGCCGGGGAGGACCCCGAGCGGGGGACAGGATGATTGGATGACGGTATGCCCTTCGCCGTCTCCACGCTCCCCGGCCCCGCGCCGGCGACCGTGCGTCCGGCGCTGACCCGCGACCGCGACGCTCTCGTGACCGGAGTGAGCGCCGGGCTCGCGCGGCACCTCGGAGTGCACGTGGGCCTTGTGCGGGCGCTGTTCGTCGCCCTGACGCTCTGCGGGGGTGCGGGCGTGCTCTTGTACGCCTGGTGCTGGACCTTCATGCCGTGGACGGAGGGGACGACGGCGCCGACGCGTCGCCTCCCGGTCGCCTGGCTCCTGCTGGTCCCCGCGGCCGTCGGCGCCCTCGTTGTCGTGGTGTGGCGCGGGGGCAGCGACTGGCTGAACGGCTCGATCCCTCCGGGGACGGCGGCCGTGGTGGTCGGCGGGACCACGCTGTGCGCGACCGCCTCCGGGCTGTGGGCGACGCTCATCGATCGCACCGACACGGCGCGCGGCCCCCGGCACACCACCACCGTCCGCATCCTCGCGGTGCTCATCCTCGGCCTCGTGGTCCTCCTGCTCCTCTCGTGGCCGATCGCCCGCTCGGGCGTCGTCCTCGTGCTGCTCCCGCTGACCGGGCTGGTCGCGGTGGTGGCTTCGGCCCTCATCCCGCGCTGGCGGGAGCTGGCCGGAGAGCGCGTGCGCCGCATCCGGGAGGAGCAGCGCAGCGTGATGGCCGCCCACCTGCACGACTCGGTGCTGCAGACGCTCGCCCTCATCCAGAATCGGGCCGGGGCATCGAGCGAGGCGGCACGGCTGGCCCGGGCGCAGGAGCGGGAGCTGCGCGCGTGGCTCTACGACGGGGACGCCCCGGCGGACAGCGACCTGCCGACCGACCTGCGCGACTACGCAGCGGCGCTGGAGATCGACCACCCGGTCCGGATCGATGTGGTCTCGGCCGGGCTGTCGGCGGAGCGGGCGAGCGGCGAGCTGGCCGCCGCGGCGCGCGAGGCGATGCTGAACGCCGCGCGGCACGCCGGCGGCGAGATCTCGGTGTACATCGAGGGGCGCATCGACGGGGTCGACGTGTTCATCCGGGATCGCGGTCCCGGGTTCCGGCTCGCCGACGTGCCCGGCGATCGCCTCGGTGTGCGGGAGTCGATCATCGGGCGCCTGCGTCGCGCGGGTGGCACGGGTTCGGTGCGCAGCGACGACGCCGGTACCGAGGTGCATCTGCGCCTGCCCACCGTCTCGTCCCCGGAGCGGGGCGCCGGCCGACAGGAGCCCCGTGGCTGACCGTCTCCGCGTCGTGATCGTCGACGACCACTCCATCTTCCGTTCGGGCCTGCGGGCTGACCTCGATACGAGCGTGGAGGTCGTGGGGGAGGCCGCAGACGTGCCCACGGCGATCGCCGTGATCGCGGAGACGGCGCCCGACGTGGTGCTCCTCGATGTGCACCTTCCGGGCGGGGAGGGCGACGACGCGACCGGCGGGGAAGCCGTGATCCGAGGGACGGGACCGACGACCACGCGCTTCCTGGCCCTCAGCGTCTCCGATGCCGCGGCCGATGTCGTGCGGGTCATCCGGGCCGGGGCGCGCGGCTACATCACGAAGGGCTCGTCAGGCGGCGAGGTGAGCGCCGCCGTGCACGCCGTCGCCGAGGGGGATGCGGTGTTCTCGCCGCGGCTCGCCGGTTTCGTGCTCGACGCGTTCGGCGCCGTCGCCGGCGAGACCGCCACCGCGACGGACGAACTCGACCGCCTCTCCTCGCGCGAGCAGGAGGTGATGCGGTTGATCGCCCGCGGCTACGCGTACAAGGAGGTCGCCGCGGCCCTCTTCATCTCGATCAAGACCGTCGAGACGCACGTGTCGTCGGTGCTGCGCAAGCTGCAGCTCTCCTCCCGCCACGAGCTCACCGCGTGGGCGTCGGAGCGGCGCCTGCTCTGAGAGCGGTCAGGCCGCCAGCCAGAGACCCTTCTGATCGGTGGCGACGGTGAGCCCCGCCGCGACCGTTTCGTCGTCGCCGATGCGGGCGCCCCGCACGATGCGGGCCCCGGCCCCGATGTCGGTGCGGACCCCGACGTGCGCGTGGTCGCCGACCGCCGCGCCCTGGCCGACGTGCGCGTGGGCGTCGATGTACGCGCCCTCGCCGATCACGGCGTCCTCGTCCACCCACGCACCGCGGGCGACGATGGCCCCCGCTCCGACGCGTGCTCCCGGTTCGATGTAGGCCCCCGCCTCGATGTGCGCCTTCGGATGCACCTTGGCGCCATGCGCGACGAGACCGCGACCGTTGGCGTGCTTGCGGTACCGCAGCGTCGCTCCGTGGTCGTTCTCGATGTCGACGTAGTTCTTGCCCACGATTCCTCCCGTGCTCCGGAGTTCTCCGGATATATCAACAACCACGAGAGGGGGAGATTCATTCCCGCGGATGGATACCGCTCAGCGCTGGCACCGAGGGCACCAGAACGTGATCCGCTCACGGGTCGGATCCGCCCCCAGCTCCCCGCGACGGATGAGCGTTCCGCAGCGTCGGCAGGGGCGTCCGGCGCGTCCGTAGACCCACGTGGACTGTCCCGGGCGGTCGATGCCGGTGAAGGTGCGGTTGCGGCGGTCGCGGTTCGCGCGGATGGTCCGCACGCCCAGGTCGAGGAGGGCGGCCACGTCGACCTCGGGAGTCGGCGTGGTCGGCAGGATTCCCCGGAGGAACAGGAGTTCTGCCGCGTACTCGTTGCCGAACCCCGCGACGTTGCGCTGATCGAGCAGGGCGACGTGGATGGCCCGGGTGTCGGTGCCGAGCCGCCGTGCGGCCTCGATCGGGTCCCAGTCGGCCGCGAGCGGGTCGGGGCCGAGGTAGCCGACGAGGTCGTCCTCGTCGCGGGTGGGGACGACCTCGACTTCGGCGATGTCCACGCCCACGGCCTCGCGTTCGGCCGTGCCGACGATCGCCCGCACCTTGAACGCGGGATGCCGCCACTTCTCACCGGGCCGGTACACGAACCACGCACCGTCCATGCGCAGATGCGAATGCAGCGTGCTCTCGCCGATCCGCAGCAGCAGGTGCTTCCCGCGGGGGACGGCGCCCTGCACCCGCTGGCCGGTCAGATCGAGGGTCGCGAAGCGCGGAACGCGGAGGTCGAAGTGCGTGACCTCCCCGCCCGCGAGGGCCTCGTCCAGGCGGCGTGCGGTACGGAAGACGGTATCGCCCTCGGGCATCAGGCGATCCCGGGTGTGCGGTCGTGCGGCACGGCCGCCCTCGCCGTCGACTGGGCGGCGGCGAGTGGAGTGCGGGCCTGCATGTCTCGCGCCAGCATCGTGCTCCCCGCGACCGCGGCCGGCATCACGGCGACGGCACCCCCGGGGATCAGGAAGCACAGCTGGGTCGCGACGCCGAAGCCGAGCACGCGGGCGCGACTGCCGGAGAACAGCGCGGCGCGGGCGGCGGGGCTGAGGTCACGGGCGTCGAAGGCGCGACCGGTCAGCTCCCGCGCCAGCAGGCGGCCCGTGAGGACGACACCGGAGACCGCTCCGAGGACACCGCCGACGCCGGGCACCAGGCCGATGAGGAGCACGAGGAGCGCGATCAGGATGCCGAGCACGACGAGCCGGAGGCCCTCGCCGACGGTCGTCCAGAAGCTGCCGCCATCCGCAGGAGGCGGGTCGCCGAGGTCCTTCTCGACGGCGTGCCAGATGCGCTGGTAGAACGGGTCGCCGATCGTGAGGGTGAGAGCGCTGAACACGGAGCTGGCCAGAGCGAGTGCGGCGGCGACGACGACGAGGCCGACCGCGGTCCGCAGGACGCCGCGCCAGGGCTCCACCCAGCCGTCGGCGAACGGGGTGAGCCAGGATGCCAGCGAGGGCATCGACAGGATCAGCGGCACGAGGACGGCGGCGAGGAGGACGAGCGCGATGATCGCGGGGACGAGCCCGAGCGCCATCAGCCCCGGACGGGTGCGCCACACGCCGAACCCGCGGAACAGGGTGCGGACGCCGGCGGCGAACTCTCGGATCATGGCTCCAGGGTAGGGGTGGGTCGATGGTGGTCGTGGTCAGGCCGGGTCAGACGGCCTTGCGGAGGGTGAAGCCGCGCGGTGTCTGCACGAAGCCCGCCTCCTGCAGAGCCCGCCCGAGGATCGTGCCGTACACCCCCTCGCCGTTCACCTTCTCGACGGTCAGGGTGTCGAGGCGGCGGTCCCTGGCTGTCGTCGCGAGGTCGGCGGCGGCGGCCTGCAGCACCTCCTCGTCGTCCGTGAAGCACAGCACGGTCCGTCCGCCGCGCTCGAGCGACAGAACGAGCGCGCCGTCGACGAGCACCACGAGCCCGCCGGCCTTGCGCCCCGGGCGATGCGAGACGCCCTCGAGCTTCGGCCACCCGAGCGCCGCGCCGTAGGGGTTCGCGGGGTCGGTGGCCGCCAGGGTGACGGCCTTCCGCGGCGGCGGATCGGCGAGACCGGCGTAGGTCCGCAGACGGTCGACCGTGGCCGATGCCGCGAACTGTGCGGCCCCGAGCTTCTCGATCACGTAGCCGCGGCGGCAGTGCCCCGCCTCCTCGAACCCGGCCAGCACACGGTATGCCTGCGCGAAACCGCCAGGCACGCCCTCCGACTGCACGGCCCCGCGGGTGACGACGCCATACCGGTCGAGGAGCAGGCCGGCGGTGACGGTCGCGCGGCGCGCCGGGTCGGTCTCGACCTCGGGGAGCAACGACCAGCGTCCGCCGATCGAGGTCGGTCGAGGAGCCGTGCGCGTGAGGGACATGCCGCGATAGGTGCGCGCACGCGGAGCACGGCGCTTGACCTTATGGGCCTGGGAGCCGCCGGTCAGCAGCGAGCGGATCGGCGCGAACGTGTCGTTCGTCACATGCCCCGACCAGGTCAGAGACCACAGCGCCTCCAGCACGGACTGCTCGTTCTCGGCGCCGGTCATCTCCTTGAGCTGCGCCGCGAAGTAGGCGCCGCCCGCCGCGAGGGCCGCGAGGAGGCGCGCTTCCAGCGACTCCGCGGCGATCTCCGCGTCCGGATCGGGCAGCGTGAACGGGGCGAGATCGGCGGGGTGCAGTGAGACCCACCCGTCGCGCCCGGGGAGCGTGCCGTGTCCGGACCAGATCACCTCGCCCGCGGCCGTGAGCTCGTCGAGCATCGCCGGGGAGTAGTCGCGCACCCGCGATGGCAGGACGAGCGACTCCCAGGCGCTGGCCGGGATCGGGACGCCGGCGAACTGCTCGATCACCGTGAGCACGCCGTCGATGCCCTCCAGGGGGCGACCGAGATGCTGCCAGTCCGGAAGGAACCGCGCGTACGCCTCGGGCGAGACGGGTTCGACGGATCCGCGGATCGCCGCGAGCGACCGCATGCGCAGGCGCCGCAGGACCTCGGTGTCGCACCACTCGATGTCGTCGCCGCTGCCGGCCGCGGTGGGGAGGAAGTACCCGCTCGTGAGGCGGCCGTTCGTCTCCAGGCGCTGCAGGGTGTGCCGCGCGACGGCGGCGCCGAGGCCGAACCGCTCGGCGACGGCCGTGGTCGTGAAGGGGCCGTGGGTGCGGGCATGACGGGCCACGAGGTCGCCGAGGGGATCCGCCAGGGGCTCGAGGAACGCGACGGGGATGCCGGTCGGCAGGGCGGCCCCGAGCGCATCCCGCAGGCGCCCTGCGTCTTCGATCGCGGCGACCCTGGACACTCCGGCGATCGTGACCGGGATGGCCCGCCGCGCGGTCACGAGGTCGTCGAGCAGTGCCGCCGCGGTCGTCCCGTCGGTGGAGTCGGGATCGAGGCGCGCGGCGACCTCGTCAGCGTCGAGCGGGCCGAGCAGCCGGAGCAGGTCGGCGACGCCCTCCAGGCCGCGCGCCCGGCGTTCCGGATCGAGCCGCTGGGCCTCGCGCTCGAACTGGGCGATGACGTCGGGGTCGAGGAGCTCGCGCAGCTCGACCGTGCCCAGCAGCTCGCCCAGCAGCGCCGGGTCGACGGAGAGAGCGGCGGCGCGGCGTTCCGCGAGCGGTGAGTCGCCCTCGTACATGAACGCCCCGACATAGCCGAAGAGGAGGTCGCGCGCGAAGGGCGACGGCTGCCCCGGCTGCGTCTCGACGAGGCGGATGCGGCGGTCGGCGATGCTCGTGGCGAGCTTGCGCAGCGACGGCAGATCGTAGACGTCCTGCAGCACCTCGCGCAGGGTCTCCAGGATGACGGGGAAGGTGGGATGCCGGCGCGCGACCTCGAGGAGTTGCGCCGAGCGCTGGCGCTGCTGCCACAGCGGCGTCCGGCGGTTGGGGTTCGTGCGCGGCATGAGCAACGCCCGCGCGGCGCACTCCCGGAACCGCGAGGCGAACAGCGCCGAGCCGCCGACCTCCTGCGTGACGAGCTGTTCGAGCTCATCCGGATCGAAGACGAACAGCTCCGCGCCGGGCGGTTCCGACTCGGCGTCGGGGATGCGGACGATGATGCCGTCGTCGCTCGCCACCGCGGAGCCCTCGACGCCGAGGCGCTCTCGCACCCGTGCGTTGATCGCCAGCGCCCACGGCGCATGCACCTTCATGCCGTACGGGGAATGGAGGATGACGCGCCAGTCGCCGACCTCGTCGTGTCCGCGCTCGACGGTCAGCGTGCGGTCCGTCGGCAGGGTACCCGTGGCCTCTCGCTGCTCGGAGAGGTGGGCGAGGAGGTTCGCGCGCGCCTGTTCGTCGAGTCCGGCGGCGATGAGGCGCTGCTCCGCCTTCTCCGGCTTCGCGGCGGACACCTCGCGGGAGAACGCCCCCAGTGCCTCGCCCAGCTCGAACGGACGCCCGATGCCGTCGCCGTGCCAGAACGGGACCTTTCCCGGCTGGCCGTAGGCGGGGATGACGTTGACCCGGTCGTGGGTGATCTCGGCGATGCGCCAGCTCGTGGTCCCCAGGGTGAACACGTCGCCGACGCGGGACTCGTAGACCATCTCCTCGTCGAGCTCGCCCACTCGGGCGCCCGTGGACTCGCCGGCCACGAAGACGCCGAACAGGCCGCGGTCGGGGATGGTGCCGCCGCTGGTGACCGCGATCCGCTGTGCGCCCGGGCGGCCGGTGAGCGTGCCGGCATCGCGATCCCAGACGAGTCGCGGCCGCAGCTCGGCGAACTCGTCGGAGGGGAAACGGCCGGCCAGCAGGTCGAGGGTGGCCTCGTACGCGGAGCGGGGGAGCGACTGGAACGGGGCGGACCGGCGGACGGTCTCGAACCACTCCTCGACGCTGATGGCGCCGAGGGCGCTGGCCGCGACGGTCTGCTGGGCGAGGATGTCGAGCGGATTCCGCGGCACCTGGATCGCCTCGATCTTCCCCGCCAGCATCCGCTCCGTCACGATCGCGGTGTGCAGCACGTCGCCGCGGTGCTTGGGGAACAGGGCCGCGCGGCTGATCTCGCCGACCTGATGCCCGGCGCGACCCACGCGCTGGAGTCCGGAGGCCGCGGACGGCGGCGCCTCCACCTGGATCACGAGGTCGACGGCGCCCATGTCGATGCCGAGCTCCAAGCTGCTCGTGGCGACGACGCACCGGAGCACGCCCGACTTCAGCTCCTCCTCGACCTGCGCACGCTGCTCTTTCGACACCGAGCCGTGGTGGGCCTTGGCGAGCACGGGATCGGCGCCCGCGGTGGACCCGGCCTGCGCCATCATCGCGGCGGGCACGGTCGGCTCCGGAAGCGCGACGCCGATCCGTTCCGCGTAGATCTCGTTCAACCGTCCGGTCAGCCGTTCGGCGAGGCGGCGGGAGTTCGCGAAGACGATGGTCGAGTTGTTCTGGAGGATGCGGTCGACGATCGCCTCCTCGACGTGCGGCCACACCGACCCGGTGACCTCGGTGTACTCCGCGTCGATGCCCGGCGCCTCCGGCGGGGCCCCGGGTGGCGGCGGCGGGTTGGTCATGTCGTCCATCGGCACGACGACACCGAGTTCGAAGGTCTTCGATGCCGGCGGGGCGACGATCTCGACCGGATCACCGCCGCCGAGGAAGCGCGCCACCTCGTCGATGGGGCGCACGGTGGCGGACAGGCCGATCCGCTGCGCTGCGGTCTCCGCACCGTGGGAGCGACGGAGGGCGTCGAGGCGCTCCAGGCTCACCGCGAGGTGCGCGCCGCGCTTGGTGGCGGCGACGGCGTGCACCTCGTCGATGATGACGGTGTGCACGTCGCGCAGCGTCTCGCCCGCCCTGCTCGTGAGCATCAGGTACAGCGACTCGGGCGTGGTGATGAGGATGTCGGGCGGATCGGACACGAGCTTGCGCCGATCGCTCGATGTCGTGTCGCCCGAGCGGACGCCCACCGTGATGCCGGGGGCGGTGAGGCCGAGCCGCCGGGCGGACTGCCCGATGCCGATGAGCGGCGAACGCAGGTTGCGCTCCACGTCCACGCCGAGGGCCTTGAGCGGGGAGATGTAGAGGATCCGCGTCCGGGACCCGTCCTTCTTCGGCTCCTCCGGCGCGTCGGCGCGCTCGCGGAACACGCTGTCGATGGCCCAGAGGAACGCCGACAGCGTCTTGCCGGATCCTGTCGGCGCCACGACGAGGGCATGCTTGCCGGCGGAGACCGCCTCCCACGCGCCCGCCTGGGCCGGTGTGGGGGCGGTGAAGGCACCCCGGAACCAGTCCTGTGTGGCCGGGGTGAAGCGGTCGAGCACGTCGCTCATGTCTCCATCATTCCCGACCCCACCGACATCCGGCTCGGACCTTGACAGCCCCCTCTCCCGCCCGCACGACCCGGTCCCGCCCGCACGACCGAACCGTGGTTCCGGTCGTGCAGGCGGACAAGGGTCGTGCAGACGGAATGGATGACGAGGTCACACGACCTCCTGCAGCACGCCGTCCGCGTCGATCTCGAGCGTGAGGTCGAGGTCGAGCCGGTCGAGGAAGGCGTCGTCGTGACTCACCACGAGCACCGCGCCGCGGTAGGCCCGCAGCGCCTCGACGAGCTGGTCGACCGTGTCGAGGTCGAGGTTGTTCGTCGGCTCGTCGAGGACGACGAGGTGCGGAGCCGGATCCGTGAGGAGCAGCCGGGCCAGAGCGACCCGGAACCTCTCCCCGCCGGACAGCGCGGACACCGGACGGTCGGCCGTCCCGCCCCGGATGAGGAACCGCGCGAGCCGATTGCGGAGCTCCTTCTCCGGGACCTGCGGTGCCGCGGCGGCGACGTTCGCGAAGACGGAGAGGCTCTCGTCGAGACCGTCGACGCGCTGCGGGAGGTAGCCGATCCGGTCAGTGAGCGCCTCCGCCCGGAGCTCCGGCCGTTCACAACTCAGGAGATCGCGCCCGATCTCCGCCTCCGGCGTCGGATTCGGACGTTCCGGCGCCTCTTCTCCTGAGTTGTGCACGGCCCCGTCGACCAGCCGCTCCAGCAGGGTCGTCTTGCCGGCGCCGTTGCGTCCGACGAGGGCCACGCGCTCCGGACCCTGGATCACCCACGACCGCTCGGGCCCGCTCAGCTCGGCGATCCGCCGACTCCGTGACACGTCGGGGTCCGGCAGCTCGATCTTCATCGACGCGTCGGACCGCACCCGCCGTCCCGCCGCATCGTGTGCCGCACGTGCCGCGTCCTCCTTCGCGCCGACCTCGGTGCGCAGCTTCCCTGCGGACACCTCGGCGGCCATCTTCCGACCGTGCGCGATGATCTTCGGAACGCGCTTCTCGACCTCGGCCTTCTTGGCGGTGCGGGCCCGGTGAGCGAGCTTGACCTCGGCCTCGATCCGCTGCCGCTTCTCCTTGCGGAGCACCTGGGCGGCGGCGACCTCGGCCTGCTTCGCCGCGTCCTGTTCCGCATCCAGCCACGCGCGCCACTCGGAGTACGGCCCGCCGAACACCGAGAGGTTCCGTCCGTAGAGCTCGGCGGTGTCGTCCATGAGCTCGAGCAGTGCGAGGTCGTGGCTCACGACGATGAGCGTGCCCTTCCACGACTGCACCATCGCGGCGAGGGTGGCCCTGGCGTCGCGATCGAGGTTGTTCGTCGGTTCGTCGAGGAGCGTGATGGGTGCCCGCCGCAGCCGGATCCCGGCGATCGCGACGAGCACGGCCTCCCCGCCGGACAACTCGCCGACCGTGCGGTCGAGGAACGCGGGGACGAGCCCGGCCTCCGCGAGGGAGGCCTCCGCCCGTGCCTCGATGTCCCAGTCGTCGCCGACCGCGTCGAAGTGCGCCGGGTCGACGTCGCCCGCCGTGATGGCGCGCACGGCGTCGAGGGCCGCCGTCACTCCGAGGAGGTCGGACACCCGGCGGTCCACGTCGAGCGTGAGCTGCTGGGGGAGGAAGGCGACCTCGCCCGAGGTGTTGAGGGATCCGGAAGTGGGGTCGAGTTCCCCGGCGATCAGTCGGAGCAGGGTGGACTTGCCGGCGCCGTTGCGGCCGACGAGGCCCGTGCGCCCGGCACCGAAGGCTCCGGAGACGCCGTCGAGCGCGACCGTGCCGTCCGGCCAGGTGAAGGAGAGCCGGTCGAGGACGACCGAGGCGTGCGAGGAAGAGGGGTGTGACATGGGGTGTCTCCTGTCGAGTGCGAGGGTGCACTGACACCGAGCCCCTGCCGGGCCGTGGAGTCACGGAAGCGGAGGAGGGCGTCTGCCGGGGAGTCGGCGATCGTCGGGTCAGCGCGCGAGAAGAGGGGCGCGGAGGCGACGATTCAGATCAAAGGACTTCCAGACACGGCGGACAGGACGCCACGACGATACCCGGGCGTGTCGCGTCGTGCAACTCCCGGGCGTGTCGCGGGTCCGTCGCGCGGGGGATGCGGGGGCGCTCGCGGGCTTCTACCGTGGAGGCATGGCAGACGATCGGAACCCCAGCCCGGAGGAGATGCGCGCCAGGACCGGCCTCGGCATCGGTCTCGCGGTCGGCATGGCCATCGGTGTCTCCATGGGCGTCGCGTTGCAGAACTGGGCGCTCGGCCTCGTCTTCGGCGTCGCCATCGGCATCGCGCTGTCCGTGGCTTTCCGCGGATCGGGAGGCAGCGTCGAGAAAGGGTCGGACGGCGCCGACGCCGTCGACGGCCCGGACTCCGGCGACGACACTCAGGACGGCCGAGGCCCCTCCGCCTGATCCGCGTCGATCCCCGCGACCCAGGTCGTGAGGAAGCGGTGGACGTCGCCGAGCTCCTCCTCGGAGATGCTGTGGGTGAGGCCGCTGTAGACGCGGCCGGAGAGGGTCGTGTGCGCGGGGAGCCATTGCGCCGTGTGGGCGATCAGCGGTGCGGGGATGACGTCGTCGTGCGTGCCGCGGCCCCAGAACACCGGAGGGCTGACCTCCGCCAGATGCTCGTCCTGGGGAAGGGCGTCCGGGGCGGCGTACCCGCTCAGTGCGACGACCGCACCGAACCGCTCGGGCGCGAGCCGCAGGGCCTGGAGGGATACCGCGGCACCCTGGGAGAACCCGAGCAGCGCCACCGACGGCGCGTCCGCCGCGGCCTCGTCGAGCCAGCGTAGGAACGCCTCGGCCGCGAGGGTGACGGCGGCGGAGCTGCGTCCGTCGAGCCCCTCGATCGGGTACCAGGAGCGACCGGGGGTCGGCCACGGCGGGGCGAGCGGAGCAGCGACCGAGGCCACGGCGATGCCGGAGGGCAGATACGGGACGAGGCCGAAGAGGTCGTGCTCGTCGGCGCCGTACCCGTGCAGCAGGACGAGCAGCGGGAGCCCGGCGGGGTCAGGGGGCGACCAGCGCGTCGCGGCAGCGTCGATCGTCAGGTTCTCGGTCACACCGTCATCCTGCCAGGGCTCGCGCCGGTGCTCCCCATCGACGAGGACGGCTGGTAGAAAGGAGGCATGGCGGTGCGCACACCCGATCCGGAGCCGGAGCCCGACGACGAGGGCCTCGGTTCGTTCCGCGACGCGAACCCGCCGAGCCCGGACGCGAACCCCGGCTGGCTGAGCGACGTCGAGCTGGAGGAGGCGCGGCGCCACCTTCCGATGCTCTACGTCGAGGCGATCCCCGTGCGCACAGACGGCTCCGGTCAGGTCACAGAGATCGGTGTGCTGCTGCGCTCCACCCCGCTCGGCGAGATCACGCGCACGATCGTGTCGGGCCGCGTGCGCTTCGGCGAGACGATCCGCGACGCGCTGTTCCGTCATGTCGAGAACGACCTGGGTCCCATGGCCTTCCCGCTGCTGCCGCCGCAGCCGCTGCCGTTCACGGTGGCCGAGTACTTCCCGATCCCGGGGGTGAGCGCGTACCACGACGACCGTCAGCACGCCGTCTCCCTCGCCTTCGTGGTGCCTGTGACCGGCACGTGCGAGCCGCGTCAGGACGCGCTGGAGGTGACGTGGTTCTCCCCGGAGGCCGCCGCCTCCGATGCCGTCGCCGCCGAGATGGAGGGCGGCCGCGGCACCCTCATCCGGCACGCGCTCGCCAGCCTCGGCCTCCTCCGCTGACCCTCTTCGCGCCCTCCCCGACGAGACCCCGGCTTCGCGTCGAGACCCCGGGCTTGACCCGTGCGGAACGCGGGGTTTCGACGGCGGCCCGGGGTCTCGGCGAATGGCGCAGGAATCCGAGCTTGTCCTCGGAGCGTGGGAGCGGTATTCATGACGAAGGTGATCTGTTCAGAACGCCCTGATCCGCGCGGTCATCGACCGCGTCCGTCCCGAAGGATGCTCATGGCGTTCGCCGCTCCTCTCCGCACCCTCCGCGCGCTGGCCGTCACGGTCGCCGCCGCGCTCCTCGCCTCCGGGCTCGTCTTCGTCGCGGCACCCGCCAGTGCGGCGGTTGCGCCCGACCCGGCCTTCCCCGGGGTCGCCGAAGCGCTTCCCACGGCAGTGGAAGCGGCCGCGGAGATCGCCGCCGCTCCCGGTGAGACGGATCCGGACGGCACCGCCGTCGTCTCCGGACAGGTCACGTTCCCTGACGGCACCGATCTGAGCGCGGGACGGACCTTCGTCGCGGCCTATGCACCCGGGGCGGATGCCGGTTCCCCGCTCGCGGCCGTCGGCGTGACAGACGGGTCGTACTCCCTGCGCGTCCCGCAGGGCGACGTCGTCCTCGGTGTGGTGTCGGAGGGACGCGCCGTCTTCGATCAGGGGGGCCCGCAGGTCGGCGAGGTCGTGTCTGTGGGGCCCGACGGGTTCGTGCGCGACGTGGTGCTCGAGCGCTCCGCCCTCGTCTCCGGGCGCGTCACCGCGCCGACCGGCGTGGACATCACCGGGCAGCGGGTCGTCGTCGCCGTCTACCCGGCGGCCGGAGCCGGAGCCGCGGTCGCCGCCGCCAACGTCGTGACGGACGCCGGTACGTTCGCGGTCGGAGGGCTGCCGGCGGGCGAGTATCGCGTCGCCTTCGTATCGTCGGTCGCGGGCGCGGTCTCGGAGTGGTGGCAGGACGCACCTCGATTCGAGAAGGCGCGGCCGCTCGTGCTGGCTGCAGGGGAGGCGCGGCCGGGGATCGATGCCGCGCTCGAGGCGCTGCACCGCATGGAGACCTCGGTGCCCACGATCAGCGGTACGCCCGTCGTCGGACAGACCCTTCGAGCGCTCCCCGGAGCCTGGACCGCGGGTGCCGCGCTCAGCTACCAGTGGTACGCGAACGGAAAGGCGATCGCCAAGGCGACGGCCTCCTCCCTCACGCTGACGACGGCGCACGCGGGGACGCGCATCACCGTTCAGGTGACCGGGAAGAAGGCCGCCTTCGCGTCGGCGACGGTCGGCTCGGCTGCGACGGCCGCGGTGCTCCGCCCGCTCGTCGCCCCGACACCGTCGATCACCGGAACTCCGACCGTCGGGCAGACCCTCAAGGTCAGGACCGGAACCTGGACGGCGGGAACACGGCTGACGTATCAGTGGTACATCAACGGTGCCGCTGTCGCACGAGCCACCGCGGCCTCGTTCACGCTTCCGTCGTCGGCGGCCGTGAAGACGGTGACCGTCGTCGTTTCCGGGACCAAAGCCGGGTACGCCGCCGCATCACGGCGCTCGAAGCCGACGGCCGCGGTGAAGGGGATCCTGTCCGCACCGACGCCTCGGATCACCGGATCCGCGATCGTGGGCTCCCGCCTCACGGCCGTCCCGTACACCTGGACGAGCGGCACCCGGCTGAGCTACCAGTGGTACATGAACGGGCGGGCGATCTCCCGTGCGACCGGCTCGACGCTCGTCGTCACCCCGGCGATGGTGAAGGCGAGGATCACGGTCCGGGTCACCGGCACGAAGAGCGGCTACATCTCCGCCGCGCGCACATCGGCTCGTACGGCCGCCGTCGTCTATCCGGGGCGCACCACGCCGATCTCGACCTGGAACTGCCCCGCGTGGGCTCCCATCAAGGGCAACGCGCAGTCGATGATCTATCACGTGCGGAGCGGGGCGTACTACGCGAAGACGAAGCCGGAGGCGTGCTTCTCCACGGAGAGCGCCGCCGTCAAGGCCGGCTACCGCAAGTCGAAGCGCTAGGCGACCTTCTCCCGCCGAGACCCCGGTTTCGCGCCCACACCCCGGCGTAGACGCGCGAGCACCCTGGGGTCTCGACGCGAACCCGGGGTGTCAGGGGCGCGTGAGGCGGGCGAGGGCGTCGACGAAGGCGTCCACGTCGGACTCCTCGGTGTCGAAGCCGCACATCCAGCGCACCTCGCGGCGCGCCGCGTCCCAGTCGTAGAAGCGGAACACGTCGCGGAGCTGATCGGCGACGCCCTCCGGCAGAGTCGCGAACACGCCGTTCGCCTGCGTCGGCTGCGTGAACTCCACTCCGACGATCGACCCGTCGGCGAGACCGTCCTCGATCCGCCCGCGGAGCCGGGCCGCCATGGCGTTGGCGTGCCGGGCGTTGCGCAGCCACAGGTCGCCGTCGAGCAGGGCGATGAGCTGCGCCGAGACGAACCGCATCTTCGACGAGAGCTGCATGTTGAACTTGCGCGCGTAGTTGAGGCCGACGGCGGCCTCCGGGTTCAGCACGACGATGGCCTCGCCGAGCATCGCGCCGTTCTTCGTGCCGCCGAAGGTCAGCACGTCCACCCCGACGTCGGTCGTGAACGCCCGCAGCGGGAGGTCGAGGGCGGCGGCCGCGTTCGACAGGCGCGCGCCGTCGACGTGGAGCTTCATGCCGCGCGCGTGGACGTGATCGGCGATCGTGCGGATCTCCTCCGCCGTGTACAGCGTGCCGAGCTCGGTGGACTGCGTGATCGAGACCACCAGCGGCTGCGCGCGGTGCTCGTCGCCCCAGCCCCAGGCCTCGCGGTCGATGAGGTCGGGGGTGAGCTTGCCGTCGTCGGTGGGGACTGTGAGGAGCTTGAAGCCGCCGATCTTCTCGGGCGCTCCGCCTTCGTCGACGTTGATATGGGCGGTCGAGGCCGCGATCACGGCACCCCAGCGCGGCAGCATCGACTGCAGGCCGGTGACGTTCGCCCCGGTGCCGTTGAACACCGGGTACGCCGCGGCGGTGTCGCCGAAGTGCGCCTGGAACACCTCCTGCAGGCGGGCGGTGTAGGCGTCCTCGCCGTAGGCCACCTGGTGGCCCCCGTTCGCGGCCGCGAGGGCCGCCAGGACCTCGGGGTGGATGCCGGAGTAGTTGTCACTGGCGAAGCCCCGGATGGCGGGGTCGTGCGGGATGCTCACCGGACAAGCCTAATCGCCTTCCCCTACCGGATGTCGGAAGCCCGCTCTACCCTCGAACCCATGGAGCGCAGCGCGGCGAAGACCGCTTTCGCGAACGTCCTCGTCAACACGTTGATCGCCAACGTCACGACGAGCTTCCTGTGGTTCGCCCTCACGTTCTGGGTCTACATCGAGACCCGGTCCGTGCTGGCCACGGGCATCATCGGTGGTGCGTACATGCTGTTCGTCGCGTTCTTCGCGATGATGTTCGGCACCATCGTCGACCGGCACCGCAAGCACCGCGTCATGCTGCTGTCGAGCGTCATCTCCGCGGCGGCATTCCTCGTCGCAGGCGTGCTCTACCTCTGGCAGCCCGAGGCCTCCCTGCTCGACCTCGGCGGACCGTGGTTCTGGCTCTTCTCCGGCGTCATCCTGTTCGGCGGGGTGATCGAGCAGCTCCGCAACATCGCGCTGTCCACGACGGTGACGTTGCTGGTGCCGGAGGAGAAACGGGCCAACGCCAACGGTCTCGTCGGCACCGTTCAGGGGATCGCGTTCCTCGTCACGAGCGTCTTCTCCGGCCTGTCGATCGGCTTCCTCGGCATGGGGTGGACGCTGGGAATCGCGATCGCGGCGATGGCCCTCACGTTCGCGCACCTGCTGTTCATCCGGATACCGGAGGCGGAGCCCGAGGTCGATCCGGAGGCGAAGAGCGCCGTCGACTTCCGCGGCAGCGTCCAGGCGATCGGCCAGGCGCCCGGACTGTTCGCGCTCATCGTCTTCTCGACCTTCAACAACCTCATCGGCGGCGTCTACATGGCGCTCATGGATCCGTACGGACTCACGCTGTTCGACGCGCAGATGTGGGGGTTCGCCCTGGCCTTCGCCTCGACAGGTTTCCTCATCGGTGGGGGACTGGTGGCCAAGTTCGGCCTCGGCAGGAAGCCCGTCCGCACGATGCTCCTCGTCGTGATCGCGATGGGGCTCCTCGGCGCGATCTTCATGCTGCGCGAGTGGTGGCCCCTGTACGTCCTCGGCATGTGGGTGTACATGGCGCTCGTGCCGCCCGTCGAGGCCGCGGAGCAGACCGTCATCCAGAAGGTCGTGCCGTTCGCGCGCCAGGGACGGGTGTTCGGTACTGCGGCCGCGATGGAAGCGGCGGCGGCTCCGATCACCGCCTTCCTCATCGCCCCGATCGCCGAGTTCCTCGTGATCCCGTACATGGACAGCGCGCAGGGGCAGCGGCAGTGGGGGTGGCTCCTCGGCGAAGGCGAGGCGCGGGGCATCGCACTGATCTGCCTCTTCGCGGGGCTGATCATGGTGGTCGCCGCGAGCCTGGCCTTCTTCACCCGGTCGTACCGCACCCTCACCGAGCTGTACGCCACCGCCCCGGATCCGGCACCGGAGGAGGCGCAGGCTCAGGATCCCGCCGTCGACGACGCGGAAGGGGTGAACGACAGGCCGGACACGCATCGCGACGCCCCGCCGATCGTCCCCGGGATACCGCCCGAGTCCCGGTGACGGCGAATGACGGCGCGGACCGGGACTCAGCCCAGGTCGAGCACGCGGTCGTTGAGGTCGGCGGCGCCGGTGTCCCAGAGTCCGACGAGACGCGCGGCGAGGGCATCGGGATCGAGCGCCTTGGCGCGGAACACGACGGCAGCGGCGCGCAGCGGTTCGTCGGCCTCGCGGGCCGTCTTGGCGTACCCCTGGGCGACGGCACGGGTCCAGGCTTCGCTCGCCGCCTTGACCGCCGCGTAGTTCGCTCCGCCGGCGAGGGGCCGTGCGACGGCGGTGGACGACACGATCGCGAACCGTCCGGCGGCCGAGGCGCGGAGACGGCCGTCGAAGGCCCGGCTCGTCGCCCGCACCGCTTCCAGCGCCGGGAGCAGCGCCGCGAAGTCCTCGTCGGTCTGCCCGGCGAGTCCGCCTCCACCTCGCCACCCGCCCACGAGGGGCACGACCGCATCGACCGTCTCGAGCCGCCCGGCGAGCGCCGTCATGTCGGCGAGGGAGGTCGCGTCGGCGACCGCCGTCTCGGCGCCCGCCTCGGCCAGGGCGCGTAGTCGCTCGGACGTACGGCCGGTGGCGACCACCCGGGCGCCGGCATCGCGCAAGGCCCTCGTCGCCGCCAGTCCCGCTGCGCTCGTGGCCCCCGCCAGCACGACCACGCGGCCCTGCGCTTCCCGGCTCGTCGGCGTCGTCATGCGGTGTCCTCTCGGTCGGAGATGCCTCTGCGGCCGGACCCGGGATCCGGGTCTCCGGCCGCAGAGGTGGTGCGCCCCAGCGTCACAACGGAGCGGTGCGGATCAGTCGTCCGTGCCGCGGATGCCGACCGTCGACTCGATGACCGGCTTCATCTTCTTGTCGAGCGTCTCGAAGAACATCGACAGCGGGAACTCGTCGTCCAGGACCGCGTCCGTGTAGCCCTTCGGCGCCCCGGCGAGGATCTCGTCCGACAGTCCGCGGGCCCACTGCGACGCGGGGTGCGGCGTCAGCGTGCTGCGGACCAGCTCGTAGGCGGCGAGCCAGTGCGCGACCTTGGGGCGGTCGATCGAGTGCCAGTACAGGTCGTCGATCGCGTCACCGAGCGCCACGACGGCGTCCGGCACGTTCTCCCAGTCGAAGGCGAGTGCCGTGTCGGTCCAGTGCAGCACGCCGCGCTGGTGCAGCCACGCGAACAGGAGCTGGCCGCCCACCGCGTCGTAGTTGCGCACGCGCGTGCCGGTGATGGCGAAGCGGAAGATGCGGTCGAAGATCACGGCGTACTGCACGAGGTGCGCGTACTCGTGCATCTCCCGCTCGGTCTCCGTGAGCTCTTCGCCCGCGGCGACCCGGGCATCCAGCGCCCGCTCGATCTTCACCGACTCACGGAACGCCGTCATGTCGCAGCGCATCTCTTCCAGCGAGTAGAGGAAGAACGGCATCCGCTGCTTGATCATGAACGGATCGAAGGGCAGGTCTCCGCGCATGTGGGTGCGGTCGTGGATGATGTCCCACATCACGAAGGTCTTCTCGGCGACCTCCTGGTCTTCCAGCATCGCCGCCGCGCGCTCGGGGAGGTCGAGGTTGGTGATCTCCGAGGCCGCACGGACCACGCGGCGGTAGCGGGCGGCCTCGCGGTCCTGGAAGATCGCGCCCCAGGTGAACGTCGGGATCTCGCGCATGGCGACGGTCTCCGGGAAGAGCACGGCGGAGTTCGTGTCGTAGCCGGGCGTGAAGTCCACGAGCCGAAGCGAGACGAAGAGCTTGTTGCCGTAATCGCCGGCCTCGAGCGCGGCGATGAACTCCGGCCAGATGGTCTCGACGATGAGCGCCTCGACCAGGCGGTCGCTCGAGCCGTTCTGGGTGTACATCGGGAAGACCACGAGGTGGCGGATGCCGTCGACGCGATGCTGCTGCGGCTGGAAGGCCACGAGCGAGTCGAGGAAGTCCGGCACGCCGAAGCCCTCGGCCGCCCAGCGCTCGAAGTCGGCGATGGAGGCGGAGAGGTACTCCGCGTCGTGGGGGAAGGCGGGGGCGAGGGCCCGGATCGCGGCGGTGATCTCCCCGACGAGCGCGGTCGCCTGGTCCAGGGTCGCCGAGCTTGTCGAAGCGCCAGGGATCGAGCCGTCCTTGATCTGCAGCTCGCGGATGGCGATCGCCGCCTGCTTGAGCTGCGCCCAGGCGGCGGAGTTCTCGACGATCGACGCATCTTCGACGACCTCGGGTTCGCCGACGATGGCCTGAACAGCGGAACTGTTGGCGGAAACGAGGGACATCGGAACCTCCGATCGCAGTGAAAAACGGAAAGATTCCGGTGATAACGGAATCCTGACGATAATCTTACAGCTATGGATGATTCTGTCGACCGTGCGATCCTGGCGACCATCTCCCGTGACGGGAGGGCGACGCTGTCCCAGCTCTCCGAGGCCGTCGGGCTGTCCGTGTCGGCGGTGCAGTCCCGGTTGCGGCGACTCGAGACCCGCGGCGTCATCACAGGCTACCGGGCGATCCTGGACCCGGAGCAGGCGGGGACTCCGCTGTCCGCCTTCATCGAGATCACGCCGCTCGATCCGGCCCAGCCCGACAACGCCCCCGAGCTCCTGGAGCACCTCGACGCGATCGAGGCGTGTCACTCCATCGCCGGGGACGCGAGCTACATGCTGTTCGTCCGCGTGCCGACGCCGCGCGACCTGGAACAGCTCGTCCGCGATGTCCGGCTCGCGGCGAACGTGAGCACCCGCACGACCGTGGTCCTGCAGACCTACTACGAGCACCGGCCCATCATCCCGGTCGCGTCCGCCGAGTAGACCGGGCGACGTGGGATCATCATCCAGACGTTCCTCGACGGGGACGGAGAGCGGAGAGAACCATGTCCTTCCAGGCATACCTCGACAAGGTCGAGACCCAGACCGGCCTCACGCCGCGGCAGTTCATCGACCTCGCCCACGAGCAGGGGTTCGACGAGAGCACGAAGTCCACGGTCGTCCTCAACTGGCTCAAGCAGGAGTACGGCCTCGGTCACGGCCACGCGCAGGCCATGGTCCACGTCATCCTCAAGGGGTCGAAGATCAGCGACAAACACGTCGGCACGACCGGGGCGCACGCCGACAAGACCGACGAGCTCTGGCTCGACGGCAAGGACAGCAACCCGCACCGCTGAGCTCGCCGCCTCGCCGCGACGACTAGGATTCCGTGGGTGGCAGCATCCTCCCAGCGCAAGAAGAAGTCCGGTCGGCGCACCCCGCCGCGCACCAGCGGAAACCCGGCCAAGCGGCCGGTCGTCGAAGCGGGTCCCGTGACGATCGGCGACTGGATCGGCGCCGCGCGCCTGCGCACGCTGCCCCTCGCGATCGCCCCCGTCGTCATCGGTACGGGAGCCGCACGCAGCACGGGTCCGGAGTTCCACTGGGTGATCGCGCTCGCGTGCCTCGCTGTGGCGGTCCTGCTGCAGATCGGCGTGAACTTCACCAATGACTACAGCGACGGCATCCGCGGCACCGACGCCCATCGGGTCGGCCCGGCGCGGCTCACGGCCTCCGGCCGCGTGAAGCCGCGCACGGTGCTCGTCATCGGCCTCGTCTTCTTCGCGCTCGCCGCAGCGGTCGGGATCGCGATCGTCGTCCGCACCGGACAGTGGTGGATGCTCGCGGTCGGTGCGGCCTGCATCGTCGCGGCCTGGTTCTACACCGGCGGCAAGAGGCCCTACGGGTACTACGGCCTCGGCGAGGTCTTCGTCTTCGTGTTCTTCGGGCTCGTGGCCACCCTGGGCACCACGTGGGTGCAGGTCTTCATGCTCCCGCAGCAGGCCTGGCTCGGAGCGATCGCCGCCGGCCTGTTCGCCTGCGCGGTGCTGCTGGCCAACAACCTCCGCGACATCGATCAGGACCGCGAGGTCGGCAAGCGCACCCTGACGGTCCTCATCGGCCGCCGCGCCACGCAGGTCCTCTTCACGCTCTTCGTGCTCGTGCCGTTCGGCATCGCCGTGTTCCTCGCGCTGCTGTTCCCGATCGCCTGGATCTCCCTGCTCGCGCTGCTGGCCGGGCTTCCCGCGATAGTGATCGTCTGGACCTACCGTCAACCGCGGGAACTGGTCATCGCCCTCGCGCTGACGTCGCTCACCTCCCTGCTCTACGCCGGCGCCCTGTTCTGGGCCTTCGCCGGCTGACTCCGCTCCCCGTCTCCCGTCCCCGGTGACCCCCGCACAGGGGGCCGAGATGTCGGTCGAACCTATGGCTTAGCCGAGAGTTTTGAGACCGAGTCCAACAATGGAGACGCGGACAGGGCTGGTCACGTCTTCGGAGACGGTGGACGACACGCCGCGTTGATGACCGCGCGGGCGGCGTGCCGCGGCGGATCTCCGAAGTTGTGCGCGGGTGCGCGAGGCGGAAAGCGTCAGGGGCGCTCGTCGGGGGAGCGGTCGACGAGCTCGTCTTCGGCGTCGGCGTCGGCCTGCTGTCCGGAGACCTTGCCCTGCCGGCGCTCGTGCAAGCGGGCGGAGGCGTCCGAGAGCGGGGTGCGCAGGAAGAGCATCGAGATGCTCGCGCCGATGAGGGCGGCGAAGATCGCGGCGAGCCACCAGAACTCGCGGAAGATCGGGAAGAAGAACCACAGGATGGCCAGCGGGACGAGGAACGCCAGCAGGCGCAGCACGGTGTAGACGAGGAGGGGGGCGGGCTTCTTCACCCCCTCAGTCTACGTTCGCGGTCCCGTGGCCCCGCCGGGAACCCGGAGCCCGAGGCTGACGAAGGGGATGCCCCGCACCACGCGCCGCCACGGATGCTCACCCAGCGTCCACAGCAGCTCGTCGTCGGGGTCGAGGGCCAGATCCTCGCAGCCGACGGGCAGAGCCATCGGGTGCCGGGTGAGTGCATCGTGGCCGCCGGACCACAGCACCCCGGGCCGGAGGTGATCGGACTGCGAGACGAGGTAGCGGTCACCCCACCGCACGGCTCCCTGCATGTGCCGGATGCCCGGAGTGAAGCGCTCGAGTTCGACGAAGCCGTCGTCGGGTGCGAGGGGGATAGTGAACTCGCCGACCTCTCCCGTCTCCTGACCCCGGTACTCGCCGATGAGCACGCGGGGGAGCGGCGTCCCGTCCTCGTCGAACACGCGACCGAGAAAGGAACACCGCAGCGTCACCGGGTGGCGACGGGTCCGCACGGCCACCACCGTCGTACGCCGATCGCGGCGGCTCGTGCCTCCTCGGATCCGCTGTGCCTCGGTGCCGTGCACCCGCCGGAGCGCACCGAGGTCGAACTCCCAGATGCCCTGCCCGGTGGCCGCCGCGAACAGGCGGTCGCCGAACCAGGCGAGTCCTCCCGCATGGATCGGTGCGGGCTGCAGGACGCCGTCGTCGTCGGCGACGGCCAGCACGATGTCGAGGCGGCGGGCGCGTTCGCGATCCACGAGGGTCACGAGCGAGGCGAGGTGGCGCCCCGACGGGTCCTGGCGGAACCAGCTCACCGCGAGAGCCCGTCGTCCGCGGCGCTCGCCGACGTCGATGCCCTGGGGGTACCAGCGCTGGGTCCACGACCGTGCCGTGAGCCAGCGCAGCTCGATGCCTCCGACGCGCTGGCGCCGCCACATCGGGCGCCATATCGTGCTCCAGGGCCACCGCATCCGTCCATCGTCGCCGATCCGGAGGCTCGGCGCGAATTTTCACGGATTGACCTAGGCCGATTCGCGCGATCGAACAGACGGTTGTATCGTGTTACGTGTTGAGTGCTGATCTTCATGGAGTCGCTCTCGACGACGCCTCGCGGTTCGCTGGTGGGGGCCAGTACCGCCGCGAGGTGGCCGTCGCCTCACGGTGACGGTTCACCGGGTGTTCGCATCCGGCAGTGCAACGCACTGGGGGTGTGGCTCGTTCGGGTGCGGGCCACACCTCAGCGTTCACCTCGCGCGTCACCGGACGTTCACCGCACGGTCGCTCTCCGGCCACCGTCGCCTGCCACGATGACGAGCCCATCGCCCACTCCGGGAGCTCCGTGCGCACGCCCCTCGTCACCGTCATCCTGCCTGCGAAGGACGCCGGCCCGTACATCGGCACCACCCTCGAGACGCTCACCCGGCAGTTCGACGATCCCGCCGCTCTGAAGCTCGTGGCCATCGACGACGGCTCCCGCGACGACACCGGCGCGCTCATGGCGCACTATGCGGAGCGGTTCCCGCACGCCCAGGTGCTGCGGAACGCCGAGCCACGCGGGCTGGCGTCGGCACGCAACCAGGGGCTCGCCCACGTCGAGGGCGAGGCGTTCTGCTTCGTCGACGGGGACGACTGGATGCAGCCGCAGCGCCTCGCGGTCCTCGCCGCGCGCCTGCGAGAGCTCCGGTGCGACTTCCTCCGGACGGATCATGTCACCGTCACCGGGACGCGGCGTGCGCTCGTCCGTGCTCCGTATCCGTGGAGGGAGCGGGTCGTGCCACCCCGGGAGGCGATCCTTCCGGTCGATGAGCCGAGCATGGTGGACTACCCCTTCGCCTGGGCGGGACTCCTGCACCGCCGTCTGCTCGACCGGGGGCTCGCCGCGTTCCCCTCCGGCCTCTTCACGGCCGAGGACCGCCCGTGGATCTGGCGCCTGCATCTGGAAGCGGCCTCGTTCGCCGTGGTGGACGCCCCGGCGCTGCTCTACCGCCGAGGCGTCGAGACGTCGCTCACGCAGGTGCACGACCGCCGCCAGCTCGACTTCGCCCCCGCGCTGGCGGAGGTGATCGAGCTCGTCCGGAAAGACCGCGATGCCGACCGCTTCCTCCCGAAGGCCGTCTGGACCGCGCTCGCCCTCAGCGCGCATCACCTGGTGCGCTCGCGGCGCATGGCGCCACCCGTGCGTCGCGAGATGCGGAGGCGGATCCGTGCGCTGCTGCACGACCTCCCGGCGGCGGAGGTCGCCACGGTGCTCGCCCGGCTCGATGGTCCGCGACGTCGGGTGCTCGCGCGCAGCCTGCGCGGCGGAGGCCACGCGACATGACCCGCCTCTTCGCCCTGCACAGCGCTTACGGACTCGCGACCGCGGCCGCCGCGATCGATGCGGGCCTGCTCGACGCGGGCTCCGGCGCGGGCGCTCGCGCCCCGGAGCGGGTGCTCGTGCCGTTCACCTCGTCGCGGGTCCCGGAGACGGTCGTCGGCATCGACACGGATCCCGCGCTGCACTCCCTCCGCGGCCGGTTCCATCGTGTCGAGCCGTTGGCCGACGTGCTGGGACCCCTGCATCCGAGCGCCTGGGAACCCGCGGACGCCGACCTCCCCGTGCTGGGGCGACTCCTCGCGCGAGCGTGGCGGCTCGACCCGCGGGAGATCGAGCTGTTCGTGCAGAGCCCCCAGGTCGCACCGGCCCGTACTCTCCTCTCCGTGTTCCCCGAGGCGCGGGTGACCATCGTCGGCGACGGCCTCATGACCTACGCGCCGATGCGGGTACGGCTGCCGCACGCGGTCACGGCGCGGATCGAACGGGTCGTGTACGCCGACGTGGTGCCCGGCGTCCGTCCGTTGGTGGCCTGTCCGCACGCGGTGGCGGTCCCGGTGCCTCCGGAGTCCTTCGCGGCAGCGCTGCAGGAGACGGGAGAGTCGTCGCAAGGGTCGACCGCCGCAGGACCGGCGACGGTGCTCGTGCTGGGACAGTACCTCGCGGCCCTCGGTCTGATGACCGCGACGGAGGAGGTAGCGCTCCAGCAGCGTCTGGTCGACCGGGCGGCGGAAGAGCTCCCGGAGCGGATCGTCTTCAAGCCCCATCCCGCAGCACCGCCGCAGCTCGCCCACGCCGTGCGCGCTCATGCGGAGAGTCGCGGTCTGGCATTCGTGGAGGACCGCGGTCGTCTGGCTGCCGAACTCCTGGCGGAGCGCCTCGACGCGCGCGCCGTCGTGGCGACCTTCTCGACGGCTCTGCCCACGGTCCGCACCCTATTCGGGCGGAGGATCGGCGCCGCGGGCGCGACGGAGCTGCTCCGCACCCTGACCCCGGTGGAGAACAGCAACCGCATCCCCCTGACGATCGTCGATGCGCTCACACGGACACTCTCCCCCTACGCCGATCCGGATCGGTTGCAGCTCCTCGTGGACGCGGTGGGCTACACGATGCAGCCGGAGATCGCGGGGCACCTTCGAGCCAGGGCGGAGGAGCTGCTGGACGGCTTCGACCACGAGGAGCGTCGGCGGTACTTCGCACCGGAGCGGCTGACCGCGCTCGCCCTCCCCGGGCGGTCGGCGCCGCGGGGCGTGCACCGCCTGCTGGCTCCGCGCGGCGGCGTGGGACGGATAGAGGAATGGCGGCTGTCCGCTGTCGGCGCCCGACGCCGCGCCGGCCGTGCCTGGCGGGAGATCCGCGGACGATGAGGAGACACGACATGGACGAGCGCCTGCAGACGACGGTGGCGATCATCCCCGCGCGGGGCGGATCGAAGCAGATCCCGCGGAAGAACCTCGAGCGTGTGGGAGGTGTCCCCCTCGTCGCCAGAGCCGTGCACGCCGCGCGGGCGGCGGCGTGCTTCGACCTCGTGATCGTCTCGACCGACGACGACGAGATCGCCGTGGCGGCCGAGGAGGCGGGCGCGCGGGTGATCCGGCGGCCGGTCGAGCTCTCCGGAGACACCGCGACCTCGGAGGCGGCGATCCTCCATGCGCTCGATGAGCTGGAGCGCGAGGGTGAGCGGTTCGAGGTCGTCGCGTTCCTGCAGGCCACCTCGCCCTTCCTCCCGAGCGCCGCGTTGGCCGATGCCGTCGCCGAGGTGCAGCAGGGAGAGTCCGACAGCGTCTTCTCCGCCGTCGAGACCTACGGTTTCCTCTGGCGCCGGGGGGTCGACGGCACGGCCGAGGCGATCAACCACGAGGCCGGCCACCGCCCTCGCCGCCAGGACCGAGAGCCGCACTATCTGGAGACCGGAGCCTTCTACGTGTTCCGGGTCGACGGATTCCGCGCCCACCGCCACCGCTTCTTCGGGCGGATCGGGATCGCCCCCGTGTCCGAGGAGACCGCGATCGAGATCGACGATGCCGCGCAGCTTCAGGCCGCACGGGCCCTTGCCGTTCTGCATGAGAGCCCGGTGCGGATCCCCGTCCGCGCCGTGGTCACCGACTTCGACGGGGTGCATACCGACGACACGGCGATCATCGACGCGGATGGCGGAGAGCGGGTGCGGGTCAGCCGGGAGGACGGGATGGGCGTCTCGCTCCTGCGGCGGGCGGGGGTGCCGATGCTGATCCTTTCTACCGAGGTGAACCCCGTGGTGCGAGCCCGAGCCGACAAGCTCCGCGTCCCCGTCCTGCACGGGATCGCCGACAAGGAGGCCGCGCTGCGGCAGTGGGCGCAGGAGCAGGATGTGGCGCTCGCCGACGTCGCCTACCTCGGTAACGACGTCAACGACCTTCCCGCCATGCGGATCGTGGGCTGGCCGGTCGCCGTCGCGAACGCCCACCCGCTCGTCCGTGCGGAGGCGCGCGTCGTGCTGGGGAGGCGAGGCGGCGACGGGGCCGTGCGGGAGCTCGTCGAACGGGTGTTGTCGAGCTGACCGCCCCCGGTAACCGTCCGGTCGATCGGTGTTCACCCGCGGCCCGTACTCAGGAAGGACGGGGCGGTTGACCGTTCGACGACCGGAGGAATCATGACTGTCAGCATCGGATCGCACGTGATCGGCGGCGGCCGTCCCGCCTACGTCATCGCGGAGATCGGCCTCAACCACAACGGCGACGTCGACATCGCCAAGCGCCTCATCGACGTCGCGGCCCGAGCCGGCGCGGACGCGGTGAAGTTCCAGAAGCGCACGCCCGAGATCTCCACCCCGGAGCACATGCGCGACGTGCCGCGAGAGACGCCGTGGGGCACCATGAGCTACCTCGACTACCGGCGCCGAGTGGAGTTCGGCCGCGACGAGTACGTCGAGATCGGCGACCACGCGACGATGCAGGGCCTGGACTGGTTCGCCTCGCCGTGGGACGTGCCGAGCGTCGCCTTCCTCGAAGACCTCAACGTCGTGGCGCACAAGGTCGCGTCGGCGAGTCTGACCGACACCGAGCTGCTCGTCGCGCTGCGCGAGACCGGGAAGCCGGTCATCCTCTCGACGGGCATGTCCACCATGGAGCAGATCGACCGCGCGCTGGACACGCTCGGCACCGACCGTGTCGTCCTCATGCACGCGACCTCGACCTATCCGCTCGAGCCCGAGGAGGCGAACCTGCGGGTGATCGCGACCCTGCGGGACCGCTATCCGGGGATCCCGGTCGGCTATTCGGGACACGAGCGCGGCCTGCAGATCTCCCTCGCCGCGGTCGCGATGGGAGCCGTCGCCGTGGAGCGCCACATCACCCTGGACCGGACGATGTGGGGTTCTGATCACGCCGCATCCCTGGAGCCCGGGGGCCTGGAACACCTGGTCCGCGACATCCGTGTCATCGAGAGCGCGGTGGGCGACGGCGTCAAGCGCGTCTTCGACAGCGAGCGGGCGCCGATGGCGAAGCTCCGCCGCGTGCCCGCATGACCGCCGGCGCCGGGATGCGCGTCGTCGCCATCGCGGACGCCGACTCGTTCGTGAAGTGGGCGGCATCGTTGCTGGGGGCCGTGCCCGACCTGCGATCGCAGCTCCTGCTGGTGCGCACGCCGTTGACGGTGAGCGCCGCGCAGCAGGATGCGGCGCTGGCGGGCACCGGCTTCGGCGCCGCCGACGTCACGCGGCTCGACTTCGAGCGCGTGGCCGGATGGCTCGAAGTCCAGCGCCCGGACGTGGTGCTGCTCGCCGGGCGGGGACCGTTCGTCCGCCTCCTGGGCCGAGTCGTCGATGCATTGCGGCATCGTCCGGTGACCGTCTCGGGGCTCCCCGGCATGGCGATCCCCGCCCAGCGCGGGGCGCTCGACTACCGGCGACACACCGACCTGCTGATCGTGCACTCGCACCGCGAGCGCCGTGCCTTCGCCGAGCTCGGCGAGCGCATCGGGGTGCGGACGCCGCTCGCTCTGGCGACCCTGCCCTTCGCGCGGGGTCGCGAGCGGTGGAGTGGCAGCCGTCTCCGGGAGTCCGCGGCGGCCGGAGTGCTCTCCGGGGGTGCGGGCGCCATCGCTCTGGCGGAACGTCCTGTCGACGGAACACCCGCGGCGGTCCGTCGGCCCGGGGCGACGGACGTCGTCTTCGCCGCGCAGGCCCTCGTGCCCCGACGGCCGGAGGAGCGCGCAGCGATCGCCGCCATCCTCGTGCGCGTCGCGGAGGCCGATCCGTCGCGCCGGGTGGTCGTCAAGGTGCGGTCCCGGCCGGGGGAGGCCGAGACCCACCTCAACCGTGATCCGTACACCCGTCTCTTCACGGCGGGCCGCCCGGCGAACCTCGTGTTCTCGCACGCGCCGATGGCGACCGCGCTCGAGTCCGCCGCCGGTCTGGTCACGGTGAGCTCGACGGCGGCGGTCGAGGCGCTGGCCCACGGGGTCCCCGTGATCGCGCTCGACCGCTTCGGGGTGCACAAGAGTCTCCTCAACACGGTCTTCATCGGCAGCGGTCTGCTGGGCGGCGCGGGCGAGGTCGTCGCCGGCCGGTTCCGCCACCCGCACCCGTCCTGGCTCCGCGACAACTACTTCCACCCGGAGGTGGAGGCGGACTGGTGGGATCGGGTGCAGGAGCTCGTGGCGCTGCGTCGGGCCGGGGCCCTGCCGCATCGACGGGTGCCCGCGGCCCGCGGCGGGGCGCTGCACGAGGCCTGGCATCGCGCGAGCGTGCTCGGCCGCGCGGACCGCTCCCTCACCGGCCGCCTCGCGCTCGCCGCAGGCGTGCCTGCGACGCATGCGCTCTCCGCCCTGCGTTCGGGCCGCCACCGGTCCGCCCAGGACACCTGGGCGGACCCGACCACGGACTACACGCTGGAACCGAACCCGTTCCGGGACTCGATCCGCCGCTGACCTGCGCTCAGACCGTGCGCCAGTCGTGGCTCTCGATCGCCGCGCCCGCCTGCGGTCCCATCTGCAGCATGCCGCCGTCGATCACGACCGAGGCCCCCGAGATGTAGGCGGCCTCCGGCGAGGCGAGGAAGGCGATCAGCGCAGCGACCTCGCGGGCATCGCCAGGGCGTCCGAGCGGGATGCCGGGGCGGTCCTCGGCGTGCGGGTCGGTGTCCGTCTGCCCGGTCATCGGGGTCGCGATCTCACCCGGGGCGACGCTGACGGCGCTGATCCCGTACCGGCCGAGCTCGAGCGCGAGGTTCTTCATGAGCCCGCCGAGGCCGTGCTTGGCCGTGTCATACGCGCTCGCCCCCACCATCGGCTGGTGCTCGTGCACGCTGGTGACGGAGATCAGTCGTCCGCCCCGACCTGCGGCGACCATCGACCGGGCCGCCCGCTGTAGGCAGACGAAGGCTCCGGTGAGGTCGGTGTCGAGCACCCGGTTCCACTCGTCGAGCGTCACGTCGAGGAACGGGGTCTGGAGCCCGGCGCCGGCGTTGTTGACGAAGACGTCGACACCGCCGAGTTCCGCGATCAGCCCGTCGATCACGTCGCCGCAGGCGGGGATGTCGGAGACATCGAGCTGGGTCACCACCGCCCGGGCGCCGTGGCTGCGCACCTCGTCCGCGGTCTCCTGGGCCCCGGCCTCGTCGCTGTGCCACGTGATGCCGACGTCGATGCCCGCCGCGGCGAGGGCCACGGCGGTCGCGCGGCCGATGCCGGAGTCGGCCCCGGTCACGATCGCGCGGCGGGCCTCGGCCTCCAGCCGCGCCTGCGGATCCCCGGCCTCCGCCATCGGCGTCGGGGTCTTGTCGTTGTGCTGAGATTCGGACATGTCGGCCTCCTGCTCGGACGTCATCGGTGCGAGCGACGGTACGGGGAGGGTCGGGAGTGGTCGAACCGGTTGACGACGAGCGGCGGCGACGCTAGCCGTCCGCGTCATCCGGCGACTCATGGCGTTATCCCAGGGAACGGTCCTGGTGGGAAGGATCACGGCCGGGTAACGTCATCCCCATCGCGGCGATCCGGGCGGTCCCGGGCCCCGGCTCATATCCGGAGGCGTTGCGGGTTCGACTCCCGCCGTCGCGTCCACTCGGCGCTCGCGGCCGTTCATCCTCGATGATGGAGGCATGCCTTCCGCCCCTCGCCCCGGACTCCGCGTCTCCGCGGGTCTGACGATCCCGGAGGCCGAACTGTCGTGGCGTTTTTCGCGATCGTCGGGGCCGGGCGGTCAGGGCGTGAACACCACGGACTCCCGGGTGGAGCTGGTCTGGGATGCGGCGAACTCCGCGGCCCTGTCGCCGACGCAGCGCGACCGGCTCCGGGAGCGGCTCCGCGGGCGCCTGGTCGACGGTGTGCTGACGATCGCCGCGTCCGAGCACCGCGCGCAGCTGCGCAATCGGGAAGCGGCCAGAGAACGGCTCGCTGCGCTCGTCGCGGAGGCCGTGCGTCCGCCGGCGCCGACGCGGCGGGCGACGAAGCCGAGTCGAGGGTCGAAGGAGCGTCGGCTGACGGCGAAGCATCGCCGCACCGACGTCAAGAGCCTGCGGCGGCGCCCCCGCGAGGACTGAGGTCCGGACCCGTTCGTGCGCTCCGCGAGCCGGCGAGCTGCTCCTCGATAGGGGCCCAGCCGTGTTCGAGGAGTGTCGAGCCGGCGTCGAGCACGCTCTGCTGATCGTCGCTCTCGGTGACGAGGATCTGCATCTGCAGGACGAACCGCGCGTACACGCGGACCTCGGGGGTGGGGGCCGGGATGTCGAGCTCGTCGGCGATGGCCTCGGCGAGCGCGTCCTCGTGGCGCAGCCACATCTTCGACGCGTAGTCCCGGAGCGCCGGCGTCTCGTTGAGGAAGCGCAGGAAGATGCGGGCCACGTCGTCGCCGTGCTCATCGAGGTTGGCGGCGATCTCGGCCGCATAGAAGTCGTGGATGGCCTTGTTGATCGTCACACCGGTCGACCGGCCGCGCACGGCCGAGACGAGGCGGTCGCGCTGCTCGTCGTCCTCGTCGAAGACCAGCGCCTCCTTCTGCGGGAAGTGGGCGAACACGGTGGTGGGGGAGACATCGGCGGCGTCCGCGACCTCGCGGATGCTGACGTTGTCAAACCCGCGCTCCAGGAACATCCGGGTGGCCACGTCGGAGATGTTCTTGCGGGTCGCGGCCTTCTTGCGCTCGCGGCGACCCAGGGGCGGGGGCGTCGTCATGCGGCCACCCTATCGTGCACTCGACCAGAAAGTGTATTGACACCAAAACCGGTATCACTACACTTTCGGTATGACTTCACCTCCTTCTCCCGTTCGCGGCGCCGGCCGCGCGTGGGTCATGCTCGTCGTCCTGACGATGCTCACGGTCATCGGCATGACCGTCGTCCTGCCCGTGCTGCCGTTCGTCGTGCTGCAGTACGTCGCGCACGAACACGACCTCGCCCTCTGGGTCGGGGTGCTGGAAGCGGTCAACGGGCTGTGCGCCTTCCTCGCCGCCCCGCTCCTCGGGCGGCTCTCCGACAGGTTCGGACGACGACCCGTCATCATCGTCGCGGCGTTCGGCGCGGCCTTCTCCATGGCGCTGTTCGGCGTGGGCGGGGCGATCTGGGTGCTCGTGCTCGCCCGTGTCATCCAGGGGCTGACGGCCGGAGACCTCCCCGCCCTGTTCGCCTACCTGGCCGACATCACGCCGCCCGAGAAGCGCGCGCAGCGCTTCGGCCTCCTCGGCGCACTGACCGGCATCGGCACCATGATCGGTCCCGCCATCGGCGGTCTGCTCGCCGCGATCGATCTCCGTCTGCCCGTCTTCCTCACTGCGGCGGTCGGCCTCACGATCGCGATCCTCAGCATCTTCCTGCTGCCGGAGAGCCTGCGACCGGAGAACCGCATCGCGCGGATCGCCCTCCGCGACGTCCAGCCGTTCGGGGTGTTCCGCACCGCCTTCGGCCGCCCCGAGCTTCGCGGGCTGATGATCGCGTTCGCGCTGCTCGCCCTGCCGTTCGGATTCTTTGTGAACAACTTCAGCGTCCTCGCCCTCGACGCCATCCAGTGGGGACCGACGCAGATCGGCCTGCTCACGGCAGGGGTCGGCATCATCGACATTCTCATTCAGGGCGTGCTGCTCGGCATCCTGCTGCCACGGATGGGGGAGCGCGGCGTGATCGTCAGCGCCATCGTCGCGCAGGCGATCGGTCTCGCCGGTCTCGCGATCGTGGCCTCGCTGCTCGCCCAGCCGTGGCTCTTCATCGTCGGCGCGCTGATGCTCGCCGCCGGTCAGGGCGCTGCCCAGGCCGCGATGGACGGCGCGATGTCCAACGCCGTGGGCGACGACGAACAGGGCTGGCTCGGAGGTGCCACCCAGTCCCTCAACGCCGCGATGAGCACCGTCGCCCCGTTGATCGCGGCCGCCCTCTACACCGCCGTCAGCCATGCCGCGCCGTACTGGCTCGGCGTCGGGATCATGGTCGTCGCCGCGCTCGTCGTCGCGCGGGCGCACATCGCGAACACGGCGAAGCGTCCGGCCGCGGAGACTCGGGATGGCGTCGCCGGGGAGGTGGCCGAGGCGCGGGCCTGAGTCCGGCGACGCGCGGGCCCGGGCGCGAGGATCAGTGCTCGCCGCGGACGAGCTCCAGCCCGGCCCCGGCGAACTGCCGCAGCGTGGCGTCGGGGAGGAAGGCCCGGGTGAGCGCTCCGCCGATGCGGGTGAGGTCGCTCTCGTCGCGGAAGAGGAGGTACATGGTCTCGTAGCGGGGGTGGAACTTCTCCTTGAAGCGGTGCAGCGAGCGGAAGCCGTACACGGGCTCGAGCGCATCGGCGAGCCGGTCGCTCAACGCGGCGATCACACCGGCGTCCGGCGGGTAGTCGTGCGCGAGGGGAGCGCCGGAGAGTGACATGAACTCGGCTCCCTCCTCCGAGAACTGCTGCGCGGAGGCGCCGATCAGATACTCCATCACCGGTCCGAAACCGCCCTCGCGACGCCGCATGAGGTCGAGGGTCCAGCCGCGGACCACCCCGCCCTCCCCGTACACGGGCAACCACGAGAGGAAGCCGTCGACGTCGCCGTTCGGAGCGATCGCGAGGGCGAGCCGCACCTCGGGGTCCTCCGCCTCCTCCAGGGTTCCCAGGGTGAACCGCATCTCCGGAAGGTCCTTGTCGCCGACCCACGCCTCGGAGATCCCACGGAGCTGCTGACGGAGGCCCCAGGTCTCCGCCGCCAGGTGGGTGAGCCGGAAGGTCATCTGCTCCCGCCCGGCCCGGTTGAGCGATGTGCGCACCGGCTGCCAGCGTTTGCCGGTGAAGGTGAGGCCGGGAAGGTCGACGATCGTGTCGTCCGCCACCACGAGGCTGCGCCACGTCTCCGGGATTGCCGCCCTCGTCGCCTCGTCCGCGCTGAAGAAGCAGGGGACGAGTCCGGCGTCCTCGGCCGTGCGGATGAAGTCACGGACCGCGGCGGACCGGGACTCCGCCGGGCCGATCGGATCGGCGAGGGCCAGGGCGACGCCGTTGCGGCGCTGGTACGCGACGATCCCGCCGTCCACGCGGGCGTAGCCGTTGCCCTCCCATGTCGTCATCCAGGACAGGGTGCCGCCGCCGTGCGCCCGCAGTTCGCGCCGGAGTTCGTCTCCGGTCGGGGCAGGCTGCCGGCCGAGCGCGGTCGAGCGGCGCGCACGGAAAGCCCGGCGTACCGCGATCAGATAGGTGAGCACCAGCGCCCAGAGGATCCCGGTGGCGAGCGTGAGTTCGGTCTCTGCGTCGATCACCGTCTCGAGCTGCGCCTCGCTCGTGAGGATGATGAGGACCAGCACGAGCGTGGCGGCGAGCACGTTGAGCGGGCCGAGGATGACGGCGACGACCCACGCCCAGCGGCGACCGCGCCGCAGGCCGTTCGCGATGAAGAGGATCACCGCGACGTCGATCGCCGTATCGATGAAACCGCCCGAAGCGGGATCGGTGGGACCGAACGGGCCGTCGGTCGGCACGAGGACCGTGATGATCTCGATGGCCACGAGCGTGAGCACCGCCATCACGGCGATCAGTCGCTGCTCCCGGACGGTCGTGCGCCGCACGCGGAGACTCCGGTCCACGAACAGGATCAGCAGGACCGCGAACAGGTGCTCGAGGTCGGCCAGCTCTCCCCAGAACATCATCGCGACGAACACGAATCCGAGGAGCACCAGCCACGCGCGCACCCGCCAGGGCGGACGGAACAGGCCGACGGCGGCGGCGATGCAGGCCATGGTCCCGCCGGATGCGCCGACGTCGAGGGCCTGCGCCTGAGTCTGCGCCCACGCCCACGGAAGCTGCGATATGAGGAGGAGGAACAGAGCCGTCGCGAAGATCGCGAAGAGCTGCCCGACCGTGAAGTAGGCGAGGGCGACCCGGGTGCCGCGGCGGTGCTCCAGGTAGCCCATGCCCCAGAACCCGGCGATGGTGAAGAGGTACACCCAGGGTTCGTTGACGAAGAACGTCCCCGTGACCGGCGTCCACCACTTGCCCTCGGCCAGGCTCGGCAGCCCGTAGGCGACGGCGGGGAAGAGCGCCGAGTCCTCGAACGGCCGCCACAGCCCCTGCCAGATCACGCCCGTGAGCAGGACCAAGCCGATCATCGTCAGCGTCGCCGGCGTGGTCCGCAGGGCCCCGAACAGGAGACGGGCCGACGAGGGGCGCTCCGAGGTCATGCGCTCAGCGTAGAGGTGGGGCCGCCGCACGGCGACCCCACCGACGGGGTCACTCGGCGACGGCCGCCGCGATCGCCTCCTCCAGGTCGTTCCACTCGACGAGTTCGACCTTCTCGCCGTCGACGAAGAAGGTCGGGGTGCTGCTCACCCCCAGCCGCTCACCGTCGCGCTTGTCCTGCTGCACGCGGGCGAGGGTGGCGGGGTCCGCGACCGCGGCATCGTACGCGGCCATATCGAGCCCGAGCTCCTCGGCGAACGCGCGGAACACCTCCGGCGTCTCCGTCGACTGCTCGCCCCACTGGGCCTGCGTCTCGAACAGACGGTGGAACATCTCCTCGTAGCGGTCCTGCTGTGCAGCGGCCTCGGCGGCCAGCGCGGCCTGCGTCGAGTTCACGTGCCCCGGCAGCGGGAAGTACCGGGTGACGTACCGGATGTCGCCGTCGTAGGTCTCGCGCAGCTCCTCCACGATCGGGTAGAACGCGCCGCAGGCCTCGCACTCGAAGTCGAGGAACTCGACGACCGTGACGGCGTCGGGGCCCCCATCATCGAGGACGTGGGAGTCGGTGCCGACGGTGGGCAGCTTCTCGCCGGCTTCGGGATCGGGCTTCGCGGGCTGCTGACTGAGGGCGTAGACGATGCCGGCGACGAGCAGCACGACGGCGACGGCGACGGCGATCAGGGTCGCCTTGACGGGGGTCTTCATGGGGTCTCCAAACACGGGGGATACGACGAGGGGTGCCGCGGAAGCGGCGGGAGCCGGTGTCGGATCAGGTGCGGGAGATGGAGAGCTGGACGAGCGAGACCGCGGGGAGGAGCGGGCGAGGGCCGGCGCGGAGGCGTGCGGTCGCCCGGGGCAGGAGACCGCGGAGACGGACGCCGCCGCGGGTGCGCAGGTGCCGGAGGAGCAGGACGAGGGCGACGCAGCAGAGGGCCGCCACCGCGCACGCCGCCGCATCGGAAGCCAGATCGGCCGAGGGCCATCGACGATCGGGACTCCGGCTGCCGTGGCGTCGGCGGGCTGCGAGACGCCGGGGGCGAGGCACAGGGTCGCATGCGGATCCACCGACCCGTGGGAGGCCGACCAGGCACCGACGACGAGGAGGAGCGCGAGGCCGACGGCGATCATGATCCGGCTCGGCAGGATCCGCTCGGCGCGCGCTCGCGGCGTCGGGACGGGGGCGAGGGGCGGCATGTCCCGCGCAGTCTAGCAACGGGGCCTTTGCCGTCTCCGGGCCCGACCGGCCCCGACGTGCCTAGACTGGAGGGGTGGCGAGACTACTGATCATCGGCGGCTTCCTCGCCGCCGTGTTCTGGGTGTACAGCATCGTCGACTGCGCCGTGCAGCCGGCGACGCGGCACCGCGGCGTGCCCAAGGCCGCCTGGGTCGCCATCGTCGTCCTCATCCCCGTCATCGGCGGGATCCTCTGGTTCGTCATCGGCCGTCGCCGGGCGAACGACCAGGGTGTGCCGCGCACCGTCGCCCCGGACGACGACCCCGCGTTCCTCCGCAGCATCAGCAAAGCGGAGCAGGACGCCCGGATCCGTCGCCTCGAGGAGGAGCTCGCGCGGCTCGACGAGGAGACCGACGAGCCGCCCGCCACGGATCCGCGCCCGTGACCTCGTCGCCGGCGATGGAGGCCGCGGCCTCCCTGTTCGCCGACCTCGTGTCCCACGGCGTGCGTGACGTCGTCCTCTCGCCGGGGTCGCGTTCGCAGGCTCTTGCGCTCGCCGCGGCGGCCTTCGCCGACGAGGGCCCGCTCCGCGTGCACGTGCGGATCGACGAGCGGGTCGCCGGATTCACCGCCCTGGGCATCGCCAGGGAGACCCGCGTCCCCGTCGCGGTCGTGTGCACCAGCGGCACGGCCGTCGCGAACCTCCTCCCGGCCACGATGGAGGCCTTCCACTCCGGAGTTCCGCTGCTGCTGCTCACCGCGGATCGGCCTCCCGAGCTGCGGGGGGTCGGTGCGAATCAGGCCACCGTCCAGGAGGGGCTCTTCCACCCCTGGGTGCGGGCGCAGATCGACGCCGCCGTCCCCGGGGACGGCGACTGGGACGGCCTCGCCGCGCGAGTGGTCGCCCTCGCGCTCGGAGCGGCGGATGCCGAGTCCGGGCTTCCCGGCGTGGCCGGCCCCGTGCACCTGAACCTGCCCTCCCGCGAGCCGCTGTCGGGCGCGATGCCCTCACGCACGCTGACACCGGGGGAGCCGCCGCGGCTTCCGGAGCCGGAGGCGTTCCCGCTGGAGCGCGGTCCCCGGACGGTCGTCCTGGCGGGCGCCGATGCGGGCGCTGAGGCGGAGGAGGTCGCCCACGTCGGCGGCTGGCCGCTCATCGCGGAGATCGTCAGCGGCGCGCGATTCGGGCGCCAGGTGGTCCACGGGTACCGCCGGCTGCTGTCCCGCGACGACCTTGGCGGGCGCATCGAGCGGGTGGTCGTGCTGGGCCACCCGACGCTCAGCCGCGAGGCCGCGCGTCTGCTCTCCCGCGCGGACGTGGAGGTGGTCGCGGTCCGCAAGGGCGGCGAGGAGCTGAACCTCAACCACCGCACGCGCGCCGTCGCGGCCGTCGCGGTCGCCCCGGGGGAGACCGACCGGGAGTGGCTCGGAGCGTGGATGCGGGCCGCCGCCGCCGAGGCCGTGGATCTCAGTGAGAACGCGCCCGACACCGAAGGGCTCTCCTCCACCGACGTCGCCGCCCGCCGCGTCGCCGTGCGCGCGGAACTCGACGCCGTGCGCCGCCCGCTCGACCGCGAGCGCCTCGTGGATGCGGTGTGGCGGGCCACCTGGCCGCACGACCGCCTCGTGTTCGGATCGTCGCGCCTGGTCCGCGTCGCCGACGAGGTGCTCGGCGGCAAGAAGGTCCCCGTGCACGCCAACCGCGGACTCGCCGGGATCGACGGCACGATCGCCACCGCCACGGGCGTCGCGGTCGCGAGCCAGGCCGCCGGGGCGCCGGGTGTGACCCGGGTGCTGCTCGGCGACCTCGCGTTCCTCCACGACGTCGGTGCGCTGCTGTTCCCGAGTGACGAGACGGAGCCGCGCCTCCAGGTCATCGTCGGCAACGACGGAGGCGGCACGATCTTCGACGGCCTGGAGGTGGCGGGCACCGCCCCCTCCGCGCACCTGGATCGTGTGTTCTACACCCCGCACGGTGTCCGCGTGGAGCACCTCGCGCTCGCCTACGGCTGGGAGTATCAGCGGGTCACCACGCGCACCGCTCTCGACCAGGCGCTGACGACGCCGCGCGGCGGTCGCCAGATCATCGAGGTGCCGCTGCCGCGGTGACTGGCATCATGTGCGTATGAACGCGCACACCTGGACGCAGAACCTGCGGGTGCGGCCCGGCTTCCGCCTCGCCGACGTCGACCCCGAGAGCAAGCCCGGCTACGACCACGGCAAGTCCCGCGGCACGGCCGACCTCGAAGCGGGTCTCGAGCAGCTGAACGACCTGCAGGAGCGGCTGTTCGCCGAGAGCCGGGTGGGCACGGCGCAGGATGCGGTGCTGCTCGTCCTGCAGGCGATGGACTCCGCGGGCAAGGGCGGCATCGTGCGGCACGTGGTCGGCGGTGTCGATCCGCAGGGCGTGGCGCTGGCGGCGTTCAAGGCGCCGACGGAGGAGGAACGCCGGCACGACTTCCTGTGGCGGGTCGAGAAGCGGCTCCCGGAGCCCGGGTTCATCGGGGTGTTCGACCGCTCGCACTACGAGGACGTGCTCATCGGACGGGTGCGGCAGCTGGCCGATCCCGCGGAGATCGAACGCCGCTACGATGCGATCAACGCGTTCGAGGAGCGCGTCGCGGCCTCCGGCGTCCGCATCGTCAAGGTCATGCTGCACATCTCGCCGGAGGAGCAGAAGGCGCGGCTCATGGAGCGTCTGGAACGCCCGGACAAGCACTGGAAGTACAACCCGGGCGACGTCGACGAGCGGATGCTCTGGCCGCAGTACATGGAGGCGTACCAGACCGTCTTCGACCGCACGTCGACGGAGGCCGCTCCCTGGTACGTCGTGCCGGCGAACGCGAAATGGTACGCCCGGCTGGCCGTGCAGGAGCTGCTGCTCGCCGCCCTCGAGGACATCGATCCCCAGTGGCCGGTCGCCGGCTTCGATGTCGAGGCCGAGAAGAAGCGCCTCGCCGCGAGCTGACCGCGGCGGACGTCAGGCCAGCGCGTCGACGAGGGGACGGAACTTCACCCGCGTCTCGAGGAGTTCGCTCTCCGGATCCGATCCGGCGACGATCCCGGCCCCGGCGTAGGCGGTGACCGTGATCGCGTCCTCGGCCGTCGTGAACTGTGCGCACCGCAGGGCGATGGCCCACTCGCCGTTGCCGTCCGCGTCGACCCAGCCGACCGGCCCGGCGTAGCGGCCGCGGTCGAACGGCTCGAGCTCCCGGATGGCGGCGATGGCCGTCGGTGTCGGAGTGCCCGCGACGGCCGCGGTCGGGTGCAGGGCGCGCACGAGGTCGAGGGCCGAGCGGCCGTTCTCCATCTCGCCTTCCACGTCGGTCGCGAGATGGAAGAGGTTGGGCAGCTTGAGGAGGAAGGGCTGCTCGCTCGCCGCCAGCGCCCTCGTGTATGGGCGGAGCGACGCGAGCACGCTCTGCACGGCGTACTGGTGCTCGTCGAGGTCCTTGGTGCTGGAGGCGAGGTGCGCGGACGCGGCGGTGTCCGCGTCGGCATCCGCTCCGCGTCCGATCGTGCCGGCGAGCACGCGGGCGGTCACCGTCCGGTCCTGCACGGTGACGAGGGTCTCCGGGCTCGCGCCGATGAGCCCGTCAACCGCGAAGACCCAGGTGTCCGGGTACCCGGTGGCCAGTGCCCGGACGAGTCGCCGCAGGTCGGAGCCCGCGGGGATGGTGCCCTGGAGGTCGCGGGCGAGGACCACCTTGCTGAGCTCGCCGTCCGCGATGCGGGCGAGCGCTCCCCGCACGGCGTCCTGGTAGCCCTGGGGGCTCTGCGCTCCCGGGCCCACGGTGCCGGCCCAGTGCGGTCCGTACTCCGCGGTCTCGACGGCGCCCGGCGCACGGTCGTCGCTGCGACGGATGCGGGTCTCCCAGAAGCGGTCCCCGTGGCGGCCGAGGATCCGCGACGGGATCACGAGCACGCTGTCGGCGTGCGAGTCCTCGTCGAAGGTGAAGGCCCCGAACGCGACGAGCCCGGTCCCGGGGAGTCGCAGCGGATCGGAGACCGCGGCCTCCGCCGAGAGCCCCTGCCAGAGCGCCGCGAGGGATTCGGCGCGGGTGCGTCCCTCCTCGGCCGGCGGGCGGAGCTCGGCGAGCGGCTCGCCCACCGCCACGATCCCGTCGCCGCGGCGGAACCAGGCGAGCGGGCGGGCGGGGTCCGCGAAGGAGAGGAGGTCTTCGACCGGGTCGATCTCTCGGGTCTCCACGACCAGGGGGGTGTGCTGCACGACTCCAGCCTATTCCGCGGGGCGTCGGCGGAGCCCGCGGACGTAGGGTGGGCGGATGAGCGATGCGCGTCCCGCAGCCGGTGCCGAGATGATCTTCCAGTGGCGCAAGTGGGACGGGTCGCCGCACTGGCGTCACGAGTGCGTGTACCTCGGCGCCGACCGGTGGGGCGACTGGGTGGGGCAGCCCGCCGGCTGGCACAGCGCCCGTCCGGGGGCGGAGTTCCATGCGGCCACGCCCAACGTCACCCTCGTCCCGCCGAGCGCCGACTTCGCGCTCACCGTCAATCGCCGCCACCCCCGGGGCATGCGCGTCTACATCGATCTCGGGTGGGACGTCCGGTGGTCGGACGATCCCCTGCTCGCGATCGGCATCGACATGGATCTCGACGTCGTCCGCGTGGAGGGCGAGCGCGGCACCTGGGTCGATGACCGGGACGAATGGGCGGAGCACAGCGCCCGCTACGGGTACCCGGCCACCGTCATGCGGCATCTGGAGGAGCTGGCGCTCGACCTCGAGACGCGGGTCAGGGAGCGCACGGCGCCGTTCGACGACGCCACGGCCGATCCGTGGCTGGACCGGCTGGAAGCGCTGGAGCTCGCGCCTAGACTGGACGCGTGACCGCGAACGACAAGAACCGCGCCGATCTCGGCAAGGACCCCGCCCGCGTCAGCGGCATGTTCGACCAGGTCGCCGCCGGGTACGACCGCACGAACACGGCGATGACGTTCGGCAACGACGCGCTGTGGCGGGCCGCGACCACCCGCGCCGTCGCCCCGAAGCCGGGGGAGCGCATCCTCGACCTCGGCGCGGGGACCGCGTCTTCCTCCGCCTCCCTCGCCCGCAGCGGCGCGCAGGTCGTCGCGGCGGACTTCTCGCCCGGCATGCTCGCCGAGGGTCAGCGCCGCCACGGAGCGATGCGGAACCTCTCCTTCGTGCAGGCGGACGCCACGGCCCTGCCGTTCGCGGACGACGAGTTCGACGCGGTGACGATGTCCTACGCGCTGCGGAACGTCAACGACCCGAAGAAGGCACTGCGCGAGCTCTACCGGGTGACCAAGCCGGGCGGCCGCCTCGTCATCAACGAGTTCTCCACGCCGCCCGGGAAGCTCTTCCGCGGGGCCTACCGGTTCTACAACGCGCAGGTGCTCCCGCGCGTGGCCCGCGTCGCCGGCACGAACGGCGACGCCTACGACTATCTGAACGAGTCGATCCGCGACTGGCCCGACCAGAAGCGGCTGTCCGAATGGATCAGGGAGGCGGGCTGGCGCGACGTCGCGTACCGCAACCTCACCTTCGGCATCGTGGCCCTGCACCGGGCTCGCAAGCCCGCGTGACCACGGCGCGAACGGCGGCACCCGACGCAGGTAGGCTGGGACCGTGACTTCGAGCCCCAGCGCCCCGGGTTCGCGACTCGCGAGCCGTCTCGGCTTCAGCGATCGCGTCTTCGTCGGTCCCGCCGCGCGTCGCATCGCCCGCACCATCGAGGACGGACTGGAGCTGGTGGAGACCGGGCTCGCGGACGACGTCCGCGTCGCCGACCCGCTCGCCGACGCCGCCAGCCGCTACCTCTACGAGGCCGGTGGCAAGCGCATCCGTCCCGTGCTCACGCTGCTCGCGGCCCAACTCGGCGACGGGAACACCCGAGAGGTGATCGACGTCGCGAAGGCGCTGGAGATCACGCACCTCGGGTCGCTCTACCACGATGACGTCATGGACGGCGCCGACCGCCGACGGGGGGTTCCCGCCGCGCAGACGGTGTGGGGCAACAACATCGCCATCCTCACCGGCGACATCCTCTTCTCGCGGGCCAGCCAGCTCATGTCCCGCCTGGGTGAGCGGGCCATCCGACTCCAGGCCGATACGTTCGAGCGCCTGGTCCTCGGGCAGATGCACGAGACCCTCGGCCCGCAGCCGGACGACGACCCGATCGCGTTCTACATCCAGGTCCTCGCCGACAAGACCGGTTCGCTGATCGCGGCGGCCACCCAGGGCGGCGTGATCTTCTCGAACGCCCCCGCGGAGTACGAGGAGCCGCTGCGCGCCTACGGCGAGAAGATCGGTGTCGCCTTCCAGCTGCTCGACGACGTGATCGACCTGTCGGCCAAGCCCGAGGAGACCGGCAAGGTCCCGGGGACCGACCTCCGCGCCGGCGTCCCGACCATGCCGTACCTCCTGCTCAAGGCGGAGGACGACGACGCCGCGGCCGATCTCGCCGCCCGCATCGACGACGGCGTGGCCCTCATCGCCGACGGCGCCGACCCCGCCATCCTCGACGGACCGCTGGACGAGCTCCGCGACCACGCCGTCACCCAGAAGACACTCGAGCTCGCCCACGCCTGGACGCAGGAGGCGATCGACGCCCTCACCGCCCTTCCGCGCGGCACCGTGCGCGAAGCGCTCACCCGATTCGCCGAGACCCTCGCCGAGCGCTCCAGCTGACATCGCGCGGGCCGAAGGCCCGGGTGTCTGCCGCGACGGCACACGAAAGGACCTCCATGACCAAGCTGAGACTGGCCATCGTCGGTGCAGGCCCCGCGGGCATCTACGCCGCGGACATCCTGCTGAAGGCCGAGCGCAAGTTCGACGTGTCCATCGACCTGTTCGAGCAGCTCCCCGCCCCCTACGGACTCGTCCGGTACGGCGTCGCCCCCGACCACCCGCGCATCAAGGGCATCATCACCGCCCTGCGCGACGTGCTCGACCGCGGCGACATCCGTCTCTTCGGCAACGTCCGCTTCGGTGAGGACATCACGCTCGACGACCTCAAGAAGCACTACAACGCGGTCATCTTCGCTACCGGAGCGATCCGCGACACGTCGCTGGACATCCCCGGCATCGACGCGGTGGGCTCCTACGGCGCCGCCGACTACGTGAGCTGGTTCGACGGGCACCCCGACGTGCCGCGCGAGTGGCCGCTGGACGCCGCGTCGGTGGCGGTCCTCGGCAACGGCAACGTCGCCCTCGACGTCTCCCGCATGCTCGCGAAGCACGCCGAAGACCTCCTCGTCACCGAGGTCCCCGAGAACGTGTACGAGGGCCTCAAGGCGAGCGCCGTCACGGACGTGCACGTGTTCGGCCGCCGAGGCCCGGCTCAGGTGAAGTTCACGCCGCTGGAGCTCCGCGAACTGGGGGAGCTGCGCGACGTCGACATGGTCGTCTACGACGAGGACTTCGACTACGACGAGGCCTCGAAGGACGCGGTCGCGAGCAACAAGCAGGTCATGGTCATCGACCGCATCCTGCAGTCGTGGCGCACGCGCGACTCCGTCAACAATGCCGGCGGCACGGCATCGCGCCGCCTGCACCTGCATTTCTGGGCCCGCCCGGTCGAGGTCCGCACCGACGAGAACGGCCGTGTCGCGGCCCTCGTGTACGAGCGCACCCAGCCGGACGGCCAGGGTGGTGCGGTCGGCACCGGGGAGCTGCGCGAGGTGCCCGTGCAGGCGCTGTACCGCGCGATCGGCTACTTCGGCTCGCCGCTGCCCGGTGTCCCCTTCGACAAGAAGCACGGCGTCATCCCGAACCACGAGGGCCAGGTGCTCGCGAAGGACTCCAACGATCGCGTGCCCGGCGTGTACGCGACCGGCTGGATCAAGCGCGGCCCGGTCGGCCTCATCGGCCACACGAAGTCCGACGCCATGGAGACCGTCCGTCACCTCATCAACGACCAGGGGTCGTGGTGGCACCCGGAGGACCCGTCCGAGGAGGCCATCCCGGCACTGCTCGCCGAGCGCGGCGTCGCCTGGACCGATCTGGACGGCTGGCACCGCCTCGACGAGCACGAGATCGGCCTCGGCGCGCCCCAGGAGCGGGCGCGTGTGAAGGTCGTCCCGCGCGACGAGATGGTGCGCGTCTCCCGCGGCGAGTGAGTCGTCTCGGCGCCGGGGCGTGCTCCCGGCGCCGGGTCCCCGCAGCCCTAGGCTGAGGCCATGCGACCTCGTGCACTCCTGGCCCTCGGCGCCGTGGCCGTGCTCCTGCTGTCCGGCTGTGCGCCCGAACCCGAGGTGAAGCCGACCGGGACGCCGTCGGCCGCGATCACGCCCGCCCCGACGGACGCGGCGGCGCAGGCGCCCACCCCGGCTTTCGACGTGGACTGCGCCGATGTCGAGGCGGCGATGTCGACCGCCGGCGGCGATGTCGGCGGTGAGGTGGCCGAGGTGCTCGGCGTGTGGTCGTCGCCGAGCTGGTACCCCGGTCCGGCGCAGCACATGTTCCAGCGGGCGGGCGGTATCGCCTGCTCGGCGGGAACGGCGGAGCACAACTGGGAGGTCACGATCCTCCCCGGGGCCGAGGAAACGGTCGCGGGCGCGGAGTCGCGCGGCGGCTACTACGGTGAGGAATCCCGCTGCGAGACCGGCGGGTACTGCTTCTTCCAGCTCCTCGACGGCGAGGTGCTCGTGTCGGCGACCGTCGTGGACCCGGAGAAGGGGCCGGACGACACCGCGGCGTTCGAGGAGGCCCTGCGCGCGCTCGGCGCCGCGGCCGTGGCGTCGCTGCGGGAGGTGGATGTGACGGAGAGCCCGGTGGAGGGTGTGGACTGCACGCGGTTCCTCACCGCGACGGAGCTCGCGGAGCAGGTCGACGCCGAGGTGTACGTGGTCGACGCGTTCGGCGGGTGGTCCATCCCGGCCGAGGTCTACCAGGAGCGCAACGGTGCGCGGATCTGTTACTACGCCTCCGGGGACGACGAATACGCCGCGCAGGGGTACATCATGCTCACCACGCTGCCCGGTGGCGCGTGGGCGTTCGACGAGCTCGAGGGCGAGGAGGAGATCGAGGTCGAGGGAGCGGATGCCGCCCGTACCGGCGTCGACGAACTCCGCCGTCCGGTGCTGGATCTCCGCGTGGGCGCGGACTGGCTGCGTCTCACGACGTTCGACGGGTCCGGAATCGACGACCTCGCGCCGATCGCGGCCACCATCGCGGACGACTTCGCCGTGGCCCGTCCCGGCGGACAATGACCGCCGTGGGCTAGCCTGGGCGCGAGGGGGAGGACGCATGGCCGAGTGGGTTCCGGATGTTCTCGGCGATGAGTTCGCCCAGCTCACCCTCGACCTCGGCAGCGACGAGCAGGGTCCTGTGGTCGCCACTCTCGTGCGGGCTCTGCCGACTCCCGTCCCGTGGTGGGAGCGTGCCCGGCGCCGTCGCCCGCTGCTGGAGGGCGTGGACGTGCTGTACGTCCACGGATGGTCGGACTACTTCTTCCAGAAGCGGTTGGCGCGGTTCTGGACGGCTCGCGGCGCCCGCTTCTTCGCCCTCGATCTGCGCAAGTACGGGCGCAGTCTTCGGGAAGGACAGACCCCGGGCTACATCACCGATCTGTCCACCTATGATGAGGACATCGCCGCGGCCCTGGACGCCATGGGACGCGGCGACGGCGGCGAGGAGAGCGGTCGCCGTCTGATCCTGTTCGGACACTCGACCGGTGGCCTGACGCTGAGCCTGTGGGCATCGCGGCATCCCGGTGCGGCCGATGCCCTCGTCCTCAACAGTCCCTGGCTCGAGTTCCAGTTCGCCCCCGTGCGGGCCGCCATCGCTCCGATGGTGGAGTTCCAGGCGCGGATCCGGCCGCTCGACGTCGCGCCGCAGATCGACCTCGGCTACTACACGCGGGCGCAGCAGGAGGTGGCCGACCCGGACGACCCGATGGAGGTCAACACCGCGTGGCGCCCGGTTCAGACGATGGCCGTCTACGCCGGCTGGCTCAACGCGATCCTCTCCGGGCACAAGACCGTCGCGGCAGGTCTGAACATCGCGGCACCGGTCTGCGTGCTGCTGTCGGCGCGGTTCGTTCCGCCGACCCGCTGGTCGGAGGAGCTCACCTCGGCCGACTCCGTTCTCGTCGTCGACGACATCGCCCGCGCGGCCCTGCGGCTGGGTTCCACGGTGACGGTCGAACGGATCGACGGCGCCCTGCACGACGTCTTCCTGTCCCGGCACGACGCCCGGGAGGACGCCTACCGTCGCCTGCACCGCTGGGTCGTCGGCTGGCGCGCCGCTCACACGTAGTACATCGCGCGGGCGAGAAGCTCCGCCTCGTCGCCGTCACCGCTGCGCACCGCCTCGGCGAAATCGGCATACACCTCGCGCATGCGTTCGCGATCGCCGGGACGCACGACCCATCCGCGCAGGTTCCGGGTCACGGCCACGGCGACATCGTCGATGAGCATCCGGTGCTGGCGGTTGCCGCTGTGGTCGGCGAGGTAGGCGAAGACCGCCCACCGCGCCCGCGCCGTCGACGCCCCGTCGGTGAGCGATTCCTGCATCCGTGCGATGAGATCCTGCACGCGCTCGCGGTGGACGGCGCTCAGTCTCGGCACCGCCATCCGCGCCGTGATGCCGCCCTGGTAGCCGGCGAACTCCAGCGATTCGGCCACCACCTGCGGCGTGACCATCGTCACCTCCGTGTACCGGCTCGGGTACATCGTCACCAGTCCCAGTCGCTCCAGGCGCTGGAGTGCTTCGCGCACCGGCGTCCGCGAGACGTGGAGTTCGTCCGCCACGTCGACGTCCCGGATCCGGTCACCCTCGGCGAACTCTCCCTCCGTGATCAGCCGCCCGATGTGGTGGAACACCTCATCCGCCAGCAGCTGCTTGTTCTCTCCGATGCTCTTCGACTCGATCTGCCCCATGGCCCAGCCCCCGGTCGTTCTTGGTCTGCCACCGGCGTCCACTCCCGGGCGGTGAGGGGAGCGACGGTCGCAGGATTGCCGTCATGCCTCCACGGGGGGCCGATCCGCGTGGGGGCGCGCAGCGGGCGGGGAGGCTTGTCATGAACCCGGGACCGGTCGACGTGCGACGCCGGCAGACCCCAGGCCGACGCGAGCTTCGGGGGCCCGCGCCGCTCCCTCCCCTGAGCCGGCATGGCATCCTCGAAGCGCATCCACCGCGGCGATCGGGTGTCGGACGGGGATGGCGTCGGAGTCGTGACGAGTCACGACCGCTTCCAGTCTCGACGAAGAACACCGATATCCCGATATGCGTTGACCGGAGAAAAGAAGGGGCTCGGGATGACTCCCGAGCCCCGATCGCCGACGCGAGTGTTGTCAGCGGTAGTTGATGAACTGCAGATCGATGTCGAGGTCGCTGCCCTTGAGGAGCGCGATCACGGACTGAAGGTCGTCGCGGCTCTTGGACTGCACGCGCAGCTCGTCGCCCTGGATCTGGCTCTTCACGCCCTTGGGGCCCTCATCGCGGATGATCTTGCCGATCTTCTTCGCGTTCTCGGACGAGATGCCGTCCTTCAGGCTCGACAGGATGCGGAACTCCTTGCCGCTGGCGAAGGGCTCGCCCGAGTCGAGGCTCTTCAGCGAGATGCCGCGCTTGATGAGCTTGGACTGGAAAACGTCGAGGACGGCGTTCGCGCGCTCCTCCGTGTTCGCGGTGATGAGGATCTGCTCGCCGCTCCAGGCGATCGAAGCGCCGGTCCCCTTGAAGTCGTAGCGCTGCTCCACCTCTTTGCGCGCCTGGTTCAGGGCGTTCTCGGCCTCCTGGCGATCCACTTTCGAGACGATGTCAAAGGAACTGTCAGCCATGACTCAACTGTATCCGCGGGTGTGCGGAAAGTCCCGTGGGTGAGGCACGACTTCCTCCTTCTGCCCGGCGTCACCGCCGTCATCCGCGACGGCGAGCAGTTCCTGCTGGCCCGGCACGCGCACTCCGGCGCGTGGAGTCTGTTCGGGGCCGGCGCGCGCTGGCCCTCTGGCTCCCGCCCGGGGCGGGGCCCGCTAGCTTCCGGTCGCCGTGTAGACGTTGTCGGACACCCGAGTCATCCCGTCTGGAGCAGGCGCATCGTCGGGGACCACGGTGAACGTGCCCGTGACGCCTCCGATCGAGAAAGGGGCCCCGTTCCCACCGCACCCGATCACCCACGTGTCAGCGTCGACGTAGGCGAGGAGACACGCTGCGGCATCGTCACGAGCGCGAGCGAGCCACAGGGACGTCCCGTCGCCTTCTCCGACGAACCGGGCTGTCGCCTGGTCCACGTCGTCCCACGCGTAGCCGGGCAGATCGGCAGGAACCTCGTCCCGCGCCTCGGCTTCGCGATCGAGCACGGAGTATGCGCCTCCCGCAGCCGTGCACCCGCTGAGTGCGACCGCGGACAGGACGACGGCGAGGGCGGCAGCAGACGGTCGAACGTGGAATCCCATCCGGCGATGCTCTCGCAGATGAGCCCCATGCGGAACCCCGCAGACTCTGCCGCGGAGCCTCGAAAGGTCTGACCTCTGTCCGATATGGAAGCGTTTTCATAACGCGTGCCTCGCGTCGGGCCGATCACGGGTTGATATCAACGCCTTCGCGGATTGTGATCGCCTCTCGAAACGATGCATACTGTAAGCGCTTGCAGTCTTGCAGGCGCTCAGCACTGAGAGAGGCACACACCAATGAAGGTGAACAAGAGGGGCATGGTCGCCGCGGGCGCCATCGCCATCGTTTCGGCTCTGACGCTCGCCGGCTGCTCGACCGGCTCCGGCGGCGACGACTCTTCCTCCGGTGGAGACAGCGGCGGCACGCTGACCGTCTGGGTCGACGCCGAGCGGGTCGACGCGCTGCAGGGCGCGGCGGACGCGTACCAGGAGAAGACCGGTGTCACGGTCAAGCTGGTGGGGAAGTCCGTCGACGACATGAAGGACGACTTCATCCAGCAGGTCCCGACCGGCAAGGGCCCCGACGTGGTCATGGGCGCTCACGACTGGCTCGGCGAGCTCTCGACCAACGGTGTCGTCGCGCCGATCGAGCTCGGCGACAGCTCGGAGGACTACCTCCCCGTCGCCCTCCAGGCGGCGACCTACGAGGGCACCGTCTACATGCTTCCGTACGCCGTCGAGAACATCGCCGTGCTGCGCAACGCCGACCTCGTCCCCGAGCCCGCGACGAGCTTCGACGACATGGTCTCGAAGGGCACGTTCGTCGTGGAGCAGGGCGCCGAGGGCAACCCGTACCACCTGTACCCGTTCCAGACCGCGTTCGATGCACCGGTCTTCGGCACCGACGACAGCGGCAGCTACGACCCCACCGACCTGCAGCTCGGCAGCGAGGGCGGCTTCGCCTTCGCCGACTGGCTGGGTGCACAGGGCGCCGCAGGCACGCTGAACACCGACATCGACGGCGAGATCGCCAAGCAGCAGTTCCTCGACGGCACCGCCGCCTTCTGGCTGACCGGTCCGTGGAACGTGGGCGCGGCCACCGATGCGGGCATCAACGTCGAGATCGACCCGATCCCGAGCCCGACGGGCGAGACGGCCTCGCCGTTCGCCGGCGTCAAGGGCTTCTTCGTGAGCGCCGAGTCGAAGAACAAGGTCGCCGCGAACGACTTCCTCGTCAACTACCTCGGCACGGAGGACGTGCAGCTGGAGCTGTTCACGGCCGGCAACGTCCTCCCGGCCCTCACGGCTGCCGCCGACACCGCGGCGTCCGACCCGATCATCGCCGGCTTCCAGGCCGTCGGTGCCGACGCGGTCCCCATGCCGGCGATCCCCGCCATGGGTGCGGTCTGGCAGTTCTGGGGTGTGGCCGAGGCCGCCATCATCAACGGCGAGGACCCGCAGGCGACGTGGCAGAAGCTCGTCGACGACGTGACCGCCGCGATCGAGTAACGGCCGACCAGATGACGACCCTGCCGGGGCGGGCCGCCCAGCCCGCCCCGGCAGGACCATGACGAGGACGACATGACAGATACCGAAGAGCGCACCGCGCCCCCCACGCCTCGGCAGCGCCAGGCGGCGAAGATCGCCGAGGCGGCCTCCCGACCCCTCGGGTGGATGCTGCTCAAGATCCTGTTGCTGGCCATCGTGGACGCGATCGCCGTCTACGCCGTGTTCGTGCTGCTCGTGCAGCGGGAGTGGCTCGTGCTCGGCCTCGTCGTCGCGGTGACGGTCGTCGTCAACTACATCTACTTCTCCCGCAAGCGCATCGCGGCGAAGTACCTCACCCCCGGGATCATCTTCCTGGTCCTGTTCCAGGTCTTCACGCTCCTCTACACGGGCTACATCGGCTTCACGAACTACGGCACCGGCCACAACGGGAGCAAGGAGCAGGCGATCTCGTCGCTGCTCGCCTCCGCGCAGGAGCGCGTCGAGGACTCTCCGACGTACCCCGTCACCGTGGTGGAGCAGTTCGGAACCTACGGCCTCCTCGTCACGGATCCCGAGGACGGCGACGCCCTCCTCGGCACCGCGGAGCAGCCCCTCGCCGAGGTCGACGCGCAGTTCGAAGGCGGCAAGGCCGTCGCCGTCGACGGGTGGACCACGCTTCCGCTCGCCACCGTCTTCACGCTGTCGGAGGAGCTGGAGCAGCTCTCCGTCCCGTTCAGCGACGATCCGAATGAGGGCAGCCTCCGCGCCCCCGACGGGCAGAACGGCTACCTCTACGTCTCGACGCTGGCGTACGACGCCGATGCCGACACGATCACGGACACCGCGACCGGCACCGTCTACAGAGATACCGGCGACGGCGCGTTCACCGCCGAGGACGGCGAGCAGCTGCTGCCCGGCTGGCAGACGACGGTCGGCGTCGACAACTTCGTCCGCGCGGTGACCGACGAGTCCATCCGCGGCCCGCTCATCTCCGTCACCGTCTGGACCTTCGTCTTCGCGCTGGTGTCCGTCGCGACGACCTTCTTCCTCGGCCTGCTGCTCGCGCTGGTCTTCAACAACACCCGGATGCGCTTCCGCAACGGCTACCGCATCATCCTCATCCTTCCGTACGCCTTCCCCGCGTTCCTCTCCGCGCTCGTCTGGGCCGGGATGATGAACGAGAGCTTCGGGTTCATCAACCAGGTGCTGTTCGGCGGCGCGGCCATCCCGTGGCTCACCGACCCGGTGCTGGCGAAGGTGTCCGTGCTGCTGGTGAACCTCTGGCTCGGCTTCCCCTACATGTTCCTCGTCTGCATGGGGGCGCTGCAGGGCATCCCGGAGGACGTCAACGAGGCCGCCGTGATGGACGGCGCGAACCCGTGGCAGGTCTTCCGCCGGATCAAGCTGCCGCTGCTGCTGGTGACCGTCGCGCCGCTGCTGATCTCGTCGTTCGCGTTCAACTTCAACAACTTCAACCTGATCTACATGCTGACCAAGGGAGGCCCGCGCTTCAGCGATGTGTCGATCCCCGTGGGCCACACCGACATCCTGATCTCGATGGTCTACAAGGTGGCCTTCACCGGACAGACCCGCGATTACGGGCTTGCCTCCGCCTTCACGATCCTGATCTTCGTCGTGGTCGCGACGATCTCGATCATCAGCTTCCGCAAGACCAAGGCCCTCGAGGAGCTGAACTGACAATGAGCACCGTCCGCAGCACCGCCACAGCCCGCCGCACCGCCCCGCCGCGTCGCTCGTTCGGCGCCTGGTTCGCCGACACCGGATGGCGCCACCTCGTCGCCATCGTGGTGAGCGCCTTCGCCCTCTTTCCGCTCCTGTACGTCGTGTCGGCGTCGCTCAACCCGCAGGGCACGCTCACCGGGTCGAACCAGCTCTTCTCGGCCATCGGGATCGACAGCTACGTGCGCATCCTCAGCGACCCGCAGAACCCGTATGGTACGTGGTTCCTGAACACCCTGCTCATCGCGGTCGTGACGGGCGCGGTCACCGTCTTCATCGGAGCCTGTGCGGCATATGCGTTCTCCCGCATGCGCTTCGCCGGGCGCCGCGTGGGACTGGTCACCATCGTCGTGGTGCAGATGTTCCCGCAGCTGCTCGCGGTCGTCGCGATCTTCCTGCTGATGTCGACGCTGGGGGACTGGTTCCCGGCGATCGGCCTGAACACGCATACGGGGCTGATCCTGGTGTACCTCGGCGGCGCGCTGGGCGTGAACACGTACCTCATGTACGGGTTCTTCAACACGATCCCGAAGGAGATCGACGAGGCCGCCCGCATCGACGGCGCGGGGCACGCGCGGATCTTCTTCACGATCATCCTGCGCCTGGTCGCCCCGATCCTCGCGGTCGTCGGTCTGCTCTCCTTCATCGGCACGGTGAACGAGTACGTGATCGCCAGCGTCATGCTGGTCGACGTGGATCAGCAGACCCTCGTCGTCGGTCTGACCAAGCTGGTGGCGAACCCCCGCTACGCCGACTGGTCGGCCTTCTCCGCCGGTGCGGTCATGGCGGCGATACCGGTGATGGTGCTCTTCCTCTTCCTGCAGAAGTACATCGTGGGCGGTCTGACCGCGGGGGCGACCAAGGGCTGATCTCGCACCGTTCGGTGCTAGCGTGCGTCACATGCTACCTTGTGAGGCATGACAGCTGATGTCGGGGCGCAGATGCGCAAAGGAGTGGTCGAGTACTGCGTGCTCGGCTTGCTCTCGCGTGAGCCCATGTACGGCTGGCAGCTGTCGGAGGCACTCACCGGAGCCGGGCTGATCGCCAGCATCGGCACGCTCTACCCGTTGCTCGGGCGCTTGCGGGACAACGGCTGGGTGACGACGTTCGACCGGCCGTCCGGAAGCGGTCCGGCGCGCAAGTACTACCGGCTCACGGATGCCGGTATCGATCAGCTCGCGCGCTTCCGGGCGCAGTGGGCGCCGTTCGCCCGTGCCGTCACGGGCATGGTGGGGGAAGGATGACCATGACCGAGAAGACCGCAGCCGAGTTGCGTGACGACTACCTGGCCCGGCTCGACGAGGCGATGCGCGGACTTCCGCACGGTGTCGCATCCGACATCCGTGGCGGGATCGCGGAGGAGCTCGACGGGCTCGACGCGGCAGCGACCGCGGAGCGGATCGACCGCCTGGGAGATCCGAGGGGGATCGCCCGCGAGGCGGAGGACGAGGTGCCGACCGCGCCGCCCCTCGTGCTCCCCGCGCCCGCCCCCGCGCCCTCGGCTCCGCGCACGCCGACGACCGCGACGCGGGGTTTCGCGATCGCGGCGGCGCTCACCCTGAGCTTCGGCGGAATCGTGGTGCCGGTCGTCGGCTGGTTCGTGGGCGCGGTGCTCGTGAGCCTCAGCCCGCTGTGGCGCACGTGGGAGAAGGCCGTCGCGATCCTGGTGCCCTTCGTCGCCACCGGGCTGTCCTTCCTGATCGCCTCGACGATGACCGGATTCTCCACCGGATCGGCGTCCGGCAGCTCGAGCGACGGCGACGTGATGTCGGAGGTGGTGAACCCGCTCGTCCCCGCTTTCGGCGAATGGCACCTCCTCCTCCTGCTGGGCGGACTGCTGGTACCGATCTCGGGACTCTGGCTGCTGTGGCGGATGCGCGGCCGCGGCACCCGCTGAGCGACACCACCTCGACGCGGCGTTGCTCCGCACCCGCGCGGGGGCTGGGGCCTACGGTGGGACCATGGCGCGAGTGGGGGGACGAAACCTCGGGATGAGCTGGTTCGCCGGCATCGTGTGCGCAGGGATCGTCGCCGGACTCGTCTGGCTCTCACTGCCGATGGTGCCGATCCTCGCGCAGTTCGCCGGGGACGCCCTCCGCAACACCTTCCCGTGAATCGCGCAGACCCGCGGAAGCACGCGTATGGCGACACGTCGGCACGCCTAAGGAAGCGTCGGGAGCCGCGGCGGTAATCTCGCACTGCACATCCCCGATGAGAGGCGCATCCCATGAGTGATCCCGAGGCTCGTCAGCCCGAGAAGTCGAACGACGTCGACGACGTCGTCGGCAGCGCGAACGCCGGTCTCGACGCCGCGGCGGCGGCCCGCGGAGATGTCCCCGGCCACGTCGACGACGCACGTGCGGATGACTCCCGCGCCGCAGACACCACCGCGGCCTCCTCCGAGCCTGCGGCCGACCAGGCCGCGACGCGTCAGGAGCCCGCCGTCGACCCCGATCTCGCCGCGTTCGAGGCCGCCGAGCGCGACCACCCCGGTACTTTCAGCTCCGCCGCCCCGGCGCCCTCGCGCACCGACGGCGACCGCTTCGACGCCGATGGCCGTGAGGCGGGCCTCCGCGACGCCGACCGCCGCGATGCGACCCCGGAGACCTCGCTGTACGCGACGCCGGAGACCTCGCTGTACTCCACGCCGAGCACTCCCGCGCACGAGGAGTCGGCCATGGCCGGCGCAGCCTACGCGTCGCACGCTGACGACACCGACACCAGGATCGTGCCGTCCGAGCCGCTCACGAACGGCGCGGCCGCCGCACCGCAGCAGCCGCAGCCGATCTTCGTGCAGGCACCGGAGCCGCCGCGCGAGCGCGGCAACCGGGGCACCGCCGGCGCGATCGGCCTGCTCGCCACCGTCGCCTTCGCGCTGCTCTACCTCGCCACCACGCTCGGCCTCGTCGCCCTCGCCGGCGACGTGAACGGGGAGAACATCGGCGAAGCGCTCGTCGCCCCGCTGCTCACCTGGGGGTTCTGGACCCCGGTGGTCGTGTTCTTCCTCGGCTTCTGGCTCCTCGGAGCCATCATCAACCGCGGCCGCTGGGGCCTGTGGGTGGTGTTCGGCATCGTCGTCGGGCTCATCGCCTACGCCGGGCACATCCTGGGTCAGCTCTTCGAGGCGCCCTTCTGGAAGCTCACCGCATCGCAGGGTCTCGAAGTCGCGGGGGAGCAGCTGTTGGCCCCGCTCGCCATCGCGGCCTTCGTCTTCGCCCGCGAGCTCACCATCTGGTTCGGCGCCTGGGTGGCCCGCAGCGGTGCCCGCAAGACCGAGCTGAACGAGGAGGCGCAGCGCGAGTACGAGCGCACCCTCGAGGCCGGTCCCACCCTGTCGAGGTAATCACGAACACCACCACACCGAACCCCCGCGGGCCCGAGTCCGCGGGGGTTTCGGCTGTCCTCGCGGCGGTGATGGCCACCATCGCCTTCTTCGCCCTCGCCGTCTTCGGACTCGGTGCGCTGAGCGTCGCCACCGACCGGGACATCATCGGCGTTCCAGGTCTTGGCCAGGTGCCCGGAGTGTCGGGCATGGTCGCGGCCGTGGTGGTCCTCGCGCTCGTCCTCTGGGCGACGGTGCGACGAGGGCATGCCTCCTTCGGCTCTGCTCCGGTGATCGCCCTGCTCACGGCGCTGGTGCACCTGATCACCGTCTGGATCGCCGTGCTCGTCGCGACGAGCGATGTGGTCGTGGCCACGGCCGTCGCCGGCGACCTCGTCCGCGGTGGCGCGAGCATCGTGCTCCTCGCCGCGGCGGCGGTGGCGGCGTGGGGCGGCATCGCCCTCCGCCGGACCAGGTCGGCGCAGCCGCGATGGCCGTGGGAGCGCGACGAGGAGGAGTGACACCCCGCAAATCCGCACGGTGAGCGGCGACGCGCCGTACGCTGGTGGGGTGGAGCGCTCATTGGAGACGCAGGTCGACCAGGCCGTCGAGGCCTGGTTGCGCTGGGTGCCGCGCTGGGAGCCGGCGACGCACCGCGGCCGCACCGCGCCGTGCCGGCGCTGCCTCGGCTCGCCCATCCTCGCCGCCGCGGGCATCGCGGGCACCACGCCGCATGGCGTCCAGCACGGCCTGTCGACGCGCATCAAGACGATCGTCGACCACGCGGTCGCGGAGTACACCGCGCGCAACCTGCCGACCCTGCAGCGTGAACTCGATCAGCAGGCCGCGCGCAACCGGGCTCGCAGCTACCGGCCGACGGAGGACCTCGATCCCGAGTTCGAGGGCATGCCGCTGGATCCGGAGCCGGTGCCGGGCGCCCCCTTCCTCTTCACGATCGCGGGTCTCGCCGACGATTCGGCCGCCGAGTTGCCGCCCCTGCCCCCGCTGTCGGACGAGGCCAAGACCGCTCTGCGACAGGAAGTCGCCTTGGCGGACGAGTACGCGAACCTCGTCGGGCGCGAGATCTGCGGGATCCTGCTCCGACACCGGATCACGATCCAGGCGGCGGTGTCGCGACACGTCGAGCCGCAGATCGAAGCGCTCCTGGCCGAGCTCACGGAGTCGCTGGACTCGCCGTTCGACCCCGACATCCCCTGACTTCGGGCGGCGCCGCGGAGCGCGACCGTCATTTGACCGTCAGGTTACGCGGCATTACACTTGATCAGGTGTGTGCACGTCCTGACGTGCGCGCTGGGCGTCGGCACCTCGCCGGTCCGCCCCCACGGCATACCCACCACACCAAAAGCTCGTCGGTTCCGGCGTGCCGGTGGGTCATGATGTGAAACCCATCACGCTGTCACCGTGCAGCACTATGAGGAGAGAACGTGCCAACCATTCAGCAGTTGGTTCGCAAGGGTCGCTCGCCCAAGGTCACGAAGACCAAGGCGCCCGCGCTCAAGGCGAACCCGCAGCAGGCCGGGGTCTGCACCCGCGTCTACACCACCACCCCGAAGAAGCCGAACTCGGCGATGCGCAAGGTCGCTCGTGTGAAGCTCCGCAACGGGACCGAGGTCACCGCGTACATCCCGGGTGAGGGCCACAACCTGCAGGAGCACTCCCTGGTGCTCGTCCGCGGCGGTCGTGTGAAGGACCTCCCCGGTGTGCGTTACAAGATCGTCCGTGGTGCCCTGGACACCCAGGCCGTCAAGAACCGTAAGCAGGCTCGTTCCCGCTACGGCGCGAAGAAGGGTTGAGTTAGATGCCTCGTAAGGGTCCCGCCCCCAAGCGCCCCGTCGTCAACGACCCGGTCTACGGCGCACCGATCGTCACCTCGCTGGTGAACAAGATCCTCGTCGACGGCAAGAAGTCGCTGGCCGAGTCGATCGTCTACGGCGCCCTCCGCGGCGTCGAGGCGAAGAACGGCCAGGACGCCGTCGCCACCCTGAAGAAGGCGCTCGACAACGTGCGCCCCACGCTCGAGGTCCGCAGCCGCCGTGTCGGTGGCTCGACCTACCAGGTTCCGGTCGAGGTCAAGCCGCACCGTGCGAACACCCTCGCGCTGCGCTGGCTCGTGAGCTACGCCAAGGGTCGTCGTGAGAAGACGATGACCGAGCGTCTTCAGAACGAGATCCTGGACGCGTCGAACGGCCTGGGTGCCGCGGTCAAGCGCCGTGAGGACACCCACAAGATGGCCGAGTCGAACCGCGCGTTCGCTCACTACCGCTGGTAACCCCTTCGACGGGCTCAGGGACCCTTCCGCGTTCCTGGGCCCGTCGCACCCCCTCTTCGCAGTACACCTGCTGCTCCAATAGATAAGGACACTCCTGTGGCACAAGACGTGCTCACGGACCTGAGCAAGGTCCGCAACATCGGCATCATGGCGCACATCGATGCCGGCAAGACCACGACGACCGAGCGCATCCTGTTCTACACGGGCGTCAACCACAAGCTCGGCGAGACGCACGACGGCGCGTCGACCACCGACTGGATGGAGCAGGAGAAGGAGCGCGGCATCACGATCACGTCTGCCGCCGTGACCTGCTTCTGGAACAAGAACCAGATCAACATCATCGACACCCCCGGTCACGTGGACTTCACGGTCGAGGTGGAGCGCTCGCTCCGCGTCCTCGACGGCGCGGTCGCCGTGTTCGACGGCAAGGAGGGCGTCGAGCCCCAGTCCGAGACCGTGTGGCGTCAGGCCGACAAGTACAACGTCCCCCGCATCTGCTTCGTCAACAAGATGGACAAGCTCGGCGCGGACTTCTACTTCACGGTCGACACGATCATCAACCGCCTCGGCGCGAAGCCGCTGGTGCTGCAGCTCCCGATCGGTGCCGAGAACGACTTCGTCGGCGTCATCGACCTCGTCGAGATGCGTGCTCTGGTCTGGCCCGGCGACGCCAAGGGTGACGTGACCATGGGCGCCTCCTACGAGGTGCAGGAGATCCCGGCCGACCTCAAGGACAAGGCCGAGGACTACCGCCAGCAGCTGCTGGAGACGGTCGCCGAGACCGACGAGGAGCTTCTCGAGAAGTTCTTCGGCGGCGAGGAGCTCACCGTCGCGGAGATCAAGGGCGCCATCCGCAAGATGGTCGTCGCCAGCGAGATCTACCCGGTCCTCTGCGGCTCCGCCTTCAAGAACCGCGGTGTGCAGCCGATGCTGGACGCCGTCGTCGACTACCTCCCGTCCCCGCTGGACGTGCCCGCCATCGAGGCGCACGACCCGAAGGACGAGGAGAAGATCATCGAGCGTCACCCCGACGCGAAGGACCCGTTCGCGGCCCTGGCCTTCAAGGTCGCCGTGCACCCGTTCTTCGGTCGTCTGACGTACGTGCGCGTCTACTCGGGCGAGCTCGAGTCGGGTGCCCAGGTCATCAACTCGACCAAGGGCAAGAAGGAGCGCATCGGGAAGATCTTCCAGATGCACGCCAACAAGGAGAACCCGGTCGACAAGCTGACCGCCGGCAACATCTACGCCGTCATCGGCCTGAAGGACACCACCACCGGTGACACCCTCGCCGACATCGCGCAGCCGGTCGTCCTCGAGTCGATGACGTTCCCGGAGCCGGTGATCGAGGTCGCCATCGAGCCGAAGACCAAGGCCGACCAGGAGAAGCTGGGTCTCGCGATCCAGAAGCTCGCTGAGGAGGACCCGACCTTCCGCACGGAGCTCAACCCCGAGACCGGTCAGACGACCATCAAGGGTATGGGCGAGCTGCACCTCGACATCCTCGTGGACCGCATGAAGCGCGAGTTCCGCGTCGAGGCGAACGTCGGCAAGCCGCAGGTCGCGTACCGCGAGACGATCCGCAAGGCCGTCGAGAAGCACGACTACACGCACAAGAAGCAGACCGGTGGATCGGGCCAGTTCGCCAAGATCCAGTTCAACATCGAGCCGCTCGAGCTCGACGGCGAGAAGACGTACGAGTTCGTGAACGCGGTCACCGGTGGCCGTATCCCGCGCGAGTACATCGGCTCGATCGACGCCGGTTTCCAGGACGCCATGAACGTCGGTGTCCTCGCGGGCTACCCGATGGTGGGCGTCAAGGCGACCATCGTCGACGGTGCGGCGCACGACGTCGACTCCTCGGAGATGGCGTTCAAGATCGCGGGCTCCATGGGCTTCAAGGAGGCCGCTCGCCGTGCCAACCCCGTGCTGCTCGAGCCGCTGATGGCCGTCGAGGTCCGTACTCCGGAGGAGTACATGGGCGACGTCATCGGCGACCTGAACTCGCGTCGTGGCCAGATCCAGTCGATGGAGGACGCCGCCGGCGTCAAGGTCGTGCGCGCCGCGGTGCCGCTGTCCGAGATGTTCGGCTACATCGGCGACCTGCGCTCGAAGACCTCGGGCCGTGCCGTCTACTCCATGGAGTTCGACAGCTACGCCGAGGTCCCGCGCGCGGTGGCCGACGAGATCGTCCAGAAGGCCAAGGGCGAGTAATTCTTCTGGGAGCCCTGGGTCGCTGAGCCTGTCGACGCACCCGGGGTTCCCAGGTCACCTACAACTTCACATTCCCTCTCTACTAAACTGAGAACCTAACCCGTAGAGAACCGGTCGCAAACCAGTGCCCGGCATCTCTACAACGACGTCCTGAGGAGGACCCAGTGGCTAAGGCCAAGTTCGAGCGGACCAAGCCGCACGTCAACATCGGAACGATCGGTCACGTCGACCACGGCAAGACCACGCTCTCCGCAGCGATCTCGAAGGTGCTTGCCGACAAGTACCCGTCCGACACGAACGTGCAGCGCGACTTCGCTTCCATCGACTCGGCGCCGGAAGAGCGCCAGCGCGGTATCACGATCAACATCTCGCACATCGAGTACGAGACCCCGAAGCGCCACTACGCACACGTTGACGCCCCCGGCCACGCCGACTACGTCAAGAACATGATCACGGGTGCGGCGCAGATGGACGGCGCGATCCTCGTCGTCGCGGCCACCGACGGCCCGATGGCGCAGACGCGCGAGCACGTTCTGCTCGCCAAGCAGGTCGGCGTCCCCTACCTGCTCGTCGCGCTGAACAAGTCCGACGCGGTCGACGACGAGGAGATCCTGGAGCTCGTCGAGCTCGAGGTCCGCGAGCTGCTCTCGAGCCAGGGCTTCGACGGCGACAACGCTCCCGTCGTCCGTGTCTCCGCTCTCAAGGCCCTCGAGGGCGACGAGAAGTGGGTCGACGCGATCCTCGAGCTCATGCAGGCTGTCGACGACAGCGTTCCGGACCCGGAGCGTGACCGCGACAAGCCGTTCCTCATGCCCGTCGAGGACGTCTTCACGATCACCGGTCGTGGCACCGTCGTCACGGGTCGCGCCGAGCGTGGCACCCTGGCCATCAACTCCGAGGTCGAGATCGTGGGTCTGCGCCCGACGCAGAAGACGACCGTCACCGGTATCGAGATGTTCCACAAGCAGCTCGACGAGGCATGGGCCGGCGAGAACTGTGGTCTGCTCCTCCGCGGCACCAAGCGCGAGGACGTGGAGCGCGGTCAGGTCATCGTGAAGCCGGGTTCGGTCACGCCGCACACCAACTTCGAGGGCACGGCCTACATCCTGTCCAAGGACGAGGGTGGCCGCCACAACCCCTTCTACACGAACTACCGTCCGCAGTTCTACTTCCGCACCACGGACGTCACCGGCGTCATCTCGCTGCCCGAGGGCACCGAGATGGTCATGCCCGGCGACACCACCGACATGACGGTCGAGCTGATCCAGCCGATCGCCATGGAGGAGGGCCTCGGCTTCGCCATCCGTGAGGGTGGTCGTACGGTCGGCGCCGGTACGGTGACGAAGATCATCAAGTAAGCATCCGCTTCCTCGCAGAGGGGTCGAGCCTTCGGGCTCGGCCCCTCTGTCGTTTTCCGCATCGAGGGTTCCGTCGCTCGGCTCTGCCCTGCACAATGAGGTGGTCCGGCGGGATCGCCGGACGCACACACCTCCGAAGGGGATTCACATGGGTATCGAGGACGCCGTCAACAAGGGCAAGGACCTGTACGAGCAGAACAAGGACAAGCTCGCCGAAGCGGTCAAGAGCGAGCAGGCCGAGGACATCAGCGACAAGGTCCTCGACGGCGTCGCCGACTTCGCGAAGAAGATCGCACCCGGCGCCGCCGACAAGATCGACGAGATCCGCGAGAGCGCTGACAAGAGCATCGGCAACGAGTAGAGCCGGACGTCTCCGCGAAGAGCGGCGGTCCCCGCACCCGGGACCGCCGCTCTTCCGCGTCGGGGAGAAGCGCGGCGCCCTCGGATGTGGCGGATTCTCCGAGGGATCGAGTAGGATCGTCTCGACCGCCTGGGGATCTTGCGGTCGGGGCGCCGAAGGGGTTCGGCTCCCGAATCACGCGGGTCATCCGCGTTCACACTGGGGAAAGCGATCTTGGGGATCATCGTGCGACGCGCGCACTCCGTGCGCCTGAGCGTCTCCCCGCCTGCGCGGCGGGTCTTCCGCCGTGCCCTCGGTCGAGGCGTCCGGCGTCCCTTCACGCCGGATTCCTCGCGTTCGGTGTGCCCCCTCGCACCGGACGCCCTCCCCAAGCGGGGCGAGGCATGGGGATGCCTCGCCCCGCGCTCCTCTGCGCGCTGAGCTCCCGCGGCGACGAGGTTCGCTGGGAGTCCGGTGAGCGCGACACGCCCGGGTTTGCAGAAGTGAAATCCGCCGTGGCAGAATAGACAGGTTCGATATTCCGTCGCCGCTGTGCGTGCGCCGGATCACTGCCAGGGCAGTGCATAGACGGCGCCTCCTCCGGGAGGCTGCAGGGTTCTAGGCCGCGGGTAGCAGAACACAATCCCGACACCTTCATCATCGAGGGCACTGCCGTGCGCGGCGGGGGTCGGGCATCCGTTCACCTTCGGGTGGGCGGCTGACAGCAGAACAGTGGTGCAGCCTCTTCGACAGGCTCCCGGGCCGCGAGGTCGAGGAGTCCGAGAAGACGAGTGCCGAGGCGCGAACAGCGCCGACGTGCGTCCAATGCCCCAGGGCCACCCGGTCCAGGACGGTAAGACGCTGAAAGAGAGAGAGCAGACAATGGCGGGACAGAAGATCCGCATTCGCCTGAAGTCGTATGACCACGAGGTCATCGACACGTCCGCACGCAAGATCGTCGACACCGTGACCCGTGCGGGCGCGACCGTCGTCGGCCCCGTGCCCCTTCCGACCGAGAAGAACGTCGTGTGCGTCATCCGGTCGCCCCACAAGTACAAGGACAGCCGCGAGCACTTCGAGATGCGCACCCACAAGCGTCTGATCGACATCGTCGACCCGACGCCCAAGGCCGTCGACTCGCTGATGCGTCTCGACCTGCCGGCTGACGTCAACATCGAGATCAAGCTCTGAGGTCCGCCATGGTTGACATCAACTCCAAGGTTTCCAAGGGCATGCTCGGCACCAAGCTCGGCATGACCCAGGTCTGGAACGAGAACGGCAAGCTCGTTCCCGTCACCGTCATCGAGCTCGCCCCGAACGTGGTCACCCAGATCCGTACCCCCGAGAAGGACGGCTACAACGCCGTGCAGATCGCGTACGGCCAGATCGACCCCCGCAAGGTGAACAAGCCCCTCTCGGCTCACTTCGAGGCTGCCGGCGTCACGCCGCGTCGCCACGTGACCGAGGTCCGCACGGCCGACGCCGCCGACTACACCCTGGGCCAGGAGCTCACGGTGGACGGCACGTTCGAGGCCGGCCAGCTCGTCGACGTCGTCGGCACGAGCAAGGGCAAGGGCACCGCCGGTGTCATGAAGCGCCACAACTTCAAGGGCGTCTCGGCATCGCACGGTGCACACCGCAACCACCGCAAGCCCGGCTCCATCGGCGCATCGTCGACCCCGAGCCGCGTCTTCAAGGGCATGCGCATGGCCGGCCGTATGGGTGGCGAGCGCGTGACCGTCCTCAACCTCACGGTGCACGCCATCGACATCGAGAAGGGACTCATGCTCGTCAAGGGCGCCGTCCCCGGTGCTCGCGGCCGCATCGTCTACGTCCGCAACGCAGTGAAGGGTGCCTGATCATGGCTGACTCCACTCTCGCGCTCGACGTCCTCAAGGCAGACGGCAAGAAGGCAGGCTCCGTCGAGCTTCCCGCCGCTCTGTTCGACGTCAAGACGAACATCCCGCTCATCCACCAGGTCGTCGTCGCGCAGCTCGCGGCGGCTCGCCAGGGCACGCACTCGACCAAGCGTCGTGGTGAGGTCTCCGGTGCCGGCCGCAAGCCCTTCAAGCAGAAGGGCACGGGTAACGCCCGTCAGGGCTCGATCCGCGCGCCGCACATGACCGGCGGTGGCATCGTGCACGGCCCGAAGCCGCGCGACTACTCGCAGCGCACCCCCAAGAAGATGATCGCGGCCGCCCTGCTGGGCGCGCTCAGCGACCGCTTCCGCGGCGACCGCCTGCACGCGATCGACACGTTCGGCACCGACGGCGCGCCGTCGACCAAGGCTGCTGCGGGCTTCCTCGCCCAGGTCGCCACGTCGAAGAACGTCCTCGTGGTCATCGAGCGCGGCGACGAGCTCGCGCTCAAGAGCCTGCGCAACCTCGGCAACGTGCACCTGCTGTCGTACGACCAGCTCAACGCCTACGACGTGCTCGTCTCCGACGACATCGTCTTCACCCAGGCCGCGCTCGAGGGCTTCATCGCCTCCAAGTCCGGCGCCAACCAGGAGGTCTCCGCATGAGCGAGCAGGCATCTGTTCTCCAGACGGCCCTGAACAAGGACCCGCGCGACATCATCCTGAAGCCTGTCGTGTCCGAGAAGAGCTACGGCCTGATCGACGAGGGCAAGTACACGTTCCTCGTCGACCCGCGCGCTTCGAAGACCGAGATCAAGCTCGCCATCGAGAAGATCTTCGGCGTCAAGGTCGCGTCCGTCAACACGATCAACCGCGTCGGCAAGGCCCGTCGCACCCGCTTCGGCACCGGTAAGCGCAAGGACACCAAGCGCGCCATCGTGAGCCTGAAGTCGGGCACCATCGACATCTTCACGGCAATCGGCTGATCCGGGGGATAAAGGACAATCATGGCTATTCGCAAGTACAAGCCCACGACCCCGGGCCGTCGCGGCTCGTCGGTGGCTGACTTCGCCGAGATCACCCGATCGACGCCGGAGAAGTCGCTGCTGCGCCCGATCTCGAAGACCGGTGGTCGCAACAACCAGGGCCGCATCACGACCCGTCACATCGGTGGAGGCCACAAGCGCCAGTACCGCGTCATCGACTTCCGTCGCAATGACAAGGACGGCGTGAACGCCAAGGTCGCTCACATCGAGTACGACCCCAACCGCACCGCGCGCATCGCGCTGCTGCACTACTTCGACGGCGAGAAGCGCTACATCCTCGCGCCGGCGAAGCTGAAGCAGGGCGACATCGTCGAGTCGGGCCCCGCGGCGGACATCAAGCCGGGAAACAACCTCCCGCTGAAGAACATCCCGACGGGTACCGTCATCCACGCCATCGAGCTCCGCCCCGGCGGCGGCGCGAAGATGGCGCGCTCGGCCGGTGCATCGGTCCGCCTCGTCGCCAAGGACGGCCCCTACGCCCAGCTGCGTCTGCCCTCCGGTGAGATCCGTAACGTCGATGCGCGCTGCCGCGCGACCATCGGCGAGGTCGGCAACGCCGAGCAGTCGAACATCAACTGGGGCAAGGCCGGCCGCATGCGCTGGAAGGGCGTCCGCCCGACCGTCCGCGGTGTCGCGATGAACCCGGTCGACCACCCGCACGGTGGTGGTGAGGGCAAGACGTCCGGTGGACGTCACCCCGTCTCCCCGTGGGGTCAGGCCGAGGGCCGCACCCGCCACGCCAACAAGGAAAGCGACAAGTACATCGTGCGTCGTCGCAACGCCGGCAAGAAGCGCAAGTAGGAGTAAGAGAAGATGCCTCGCAGTCTCAAGAAGGGCCCCTTCGTCGACGAGCACCTGCTTCGCAAGGTGGTCGTGCAGAACGAAGCCGGCACGAAGAACGTCATCAAGACCTGGTCCCGCCGGTCCATGATCATCCCGGCCATGCTGGGTCACACGATCGCGGTCCACGACGGTCGCAAGCACATCCCCGTGTTTGTCTCCGAGACCATGGTCGGTCACAAGCTGGGCGAGTTCGCGCCCACCCGCACCTTCCGCGGCCACGAGAAGGACGACAAGAAGGGCCGCCGCCGCTGACGCGGTGGCGATAGAGGAGAGAGAAATGGTGGAGTCCATCGCACGCGTGCGACACATCCGCGTGACCCCTCAGAAGGCTCGTCGTGTCGTCGCGCTCATCAAGGGCAAGCAGGCCCAGGAGGCTCTGGCGATCCTGAAGTTCGCTCAGCAGTCCGCCAGTGAGCCGATCTACAAGCTTGTCGCGTCGGCCATGGCCAACGCGCAGGTCAAGGCGGATCGTGACGGCGAGTACCTCGACGAGCAGGACCTGTACGTGGCTAACGCCTACGTCGACGAGGGCACGACGCTCAAGCGTTTCCAGCCCCGTGCACAGGGTCGCGCTTTCCAGATCAAGAAGCGCACGAGCCACATCACGGTCGTGCTCTCGACGCCGGAGGCGGCTCCTGCCGCGGCCGGCGACAGCAACAAGAAGGCGAGCAAGTAATGGGACAGAAGGTCAACCCGTACGGCTTCCGCCTCGGCATCACCACGGACCACGTGTCGCGCTGGTTCTCCGACTCGACGAAGCCGGGTCAGCGTTACGCCGACTACGTGGCCGAGGACATCAAGATCCGTCGCCTGCTGCAGACGCAGCTCGACCGTGCCGGCGTCTCGAACATCGAGATCGAGCGCACCCGTGACCGCGTCCGCGTCGACATCCACACCGCCCGTCCGGGCATCGTGATCGGTCGTCGTGGTGCAGAGGCCGAGCGCATCCGCGGCGACCTCGAGAAGCTCACGGGCAAGCAGATCCAGCTGAACATCCTCGAGGTCAAGAACCCCGAGGCCGACGCTCAGCTGGTCGCCCAGGGCATCGCCGAGCAGCTCTCGGCTCGTGTGGCGTTCCGCCGCGCGATGCGCAAGGGTCTGCAGGGCGCGCAGCGCGCCGGCGCCAAGGGCATCCGCATCCAGGTCTCGGGCCGTCTCGGCGGCGCCGAGATGAGCCGGTCGGAGTTCTACCGCGAGGGTCGTGTGCCGCTGCACACGCTGCGCGCGAACATCGACTACGGCTTCTACGAGGCCAAGACCACCTTCGGCCGCATCGGCGTGAAGGTGTGGATCTACAAGGGCGACCTCACCGCCAAGGAGCTCGCGCGCGAGCAGGCCAACGCGCCGAAGTCGCGCCGTGACGACCGTGGTGACCGCCGCCGTGCCCCGCGCAACGAGGCACCTGTTGCAGAAGGAGCGTCGGCATAATGCTCATCCCCCGTAAGGTCAAGTACCGCAAGCAGCACCACCCGGGGCGCTCGGGTCAGGCCACCGGCGGCACGAAGGTCTCCTTCGGCGAGTACGGTATCCAGGCCCTCACCCCCGCGTACGTGACGAACCGTCAGATCGAGTCCGCTCGTATCGCGATGACCCGTCACATCAAGCGTGGCGGCAAGGTGTGGATCAACATCTACCCGGACCGTCCGCTCACGAAGAAGCCGGCCGAGACCCGCATGGGTTCCGGTAAGGGTTCCCCCGAGTGGTGGGTCGCCAACGTCAAGCCGGGCCGCGTCCTCTTCGAGGTCGCGGGTGTCGACGAGCAGCTCGCTCGCGAGGCACTGACCCGTGCAATCCACAAGCTGCCGCTCAAGGCACGCATCATCAAGCGCGAGGAGGGCGACGCGTAATGGCGATCGGCACCAAGGAGCTCGCTCCGGCAGAGCTCGACACGTTCGAAGACCAGCGCCTCGTTGAGGAGCTGCGCAAGGCCAAGGAGGAGCTGTTCAACCTCCGTTTCCAGTCGGCCACCGGCCAGCTGGAGAGCCACGGCCGCATCCGCGCCGTCAAGCGCGACATCGCGCGCCTCTACACGGTGATCCGCGAGCGCGAGCTGGGCATCCGTGCGACGCCCGCTCCGGTCGAGGCTCCCGCGAAGAAGGCGACCAAGTCGAAGGCGAAGAAGGCGGACGCCGCCGAGGACGCCCCGAAGGAAGAGGCTGAGTGATGGCCACCAAGAAGGAAGCGACTGTGGAGACGCAGGCCGCAGGACACGAGTCGTCCGAGCACGACGTCCGCGACTCCGCTGCCCGCGGCTACCGCAAGGCCCGCCGTGGCTATGTCGTCAGCGACAAGATGGACAAGACGATCGTCGTCGAGGTCGAGGACCGCGTGAAGCACCCGCTTTACGGCAAGGTCATCCGCCGGACGTCGAAGGTCAAGGCGCACGATGAGGCGAACTCCGCCGGCATCGGCGACCTGGTCCTGATCAACGAGACCCGCCCGCTGAGCGCCACCAAGCGCTGGCGTCTGGTGGAGATTCTGGAGAAGGCCAAGTGATTCAGCAGGAGTCCCGCCTCAAGGTCGCCGACAACACCGGCGCCAAGGAGCTGCTCACGATCCGCGTCCTCGGTGGCTCGCGCCGCCGCTACGCCGGTCTGGGCGACACCATCGTCGCGACCGTCAAGGACGCGATCCCCGGTGGCAACGTCAAGAAGGGCGACGTCGTCAAGGCGGTCATCGTCCGCACCAAGAAGGAGACCCGTCGTCCCGACGGCTCCTACATCAAGTTCGACGAGAACGCCGCCGTCATCCTGAAGAACGACGGGGAGCCCCGCGGCACCCGTATCTTCGGGCCGGTCGGCCGTGAGCTTCGCGACAAGAAGTTCATGAAGATCGTCTCGCTGGCACCGGAGGTCATCTGATCATGGCGAAGATCAAGAAGGGCGACCTGGTTCAGGTCATCTCGGGCGCCAAGCCCGAGCGTGGTGGCGACCGCGGCAAGCAGGGCAAGGTCCTCGACGTCCTCGTCGGGCAGAACCGTGTCGTCGTCGAAGGCGTCAACTACGTCACCAAGCACACGCGCGTCGGTCAGACGCAGCGTGGCACCAAGACGGGTGGCCTCGAGACCGTCGAGGCGCCCATCCACATCTCGAACGTCGCACTCGTCGACCCCTCGACCAAGAAGCCGACCAAGGTCGGCCACCGGGTCGAGGAGCAGACCAAGGACGGCGTGAAGCGCACCGTCCGCGTGCGCTTCGCGAAGAAGAGCGGTAAGGACCTCTGATGGCAACGACCGACGCTGCGGTGGCTGGCAAGATCCAGCCCCGCCTGAAGGCGAAGTACAACGCCGAGATCAAGAAGGCTCTGCAGGACGAGTTCGGCTACGAGAACGTCATGCAGATCCCCGGCCTGGTCAAGGTCGTCGTGAACACCGGTGTCGGCGAGGCTGCTCGCGACAGCAAGGTGATCGATGGGGCGGTCGACGACCTCACCAAGATCACCGGCCAGAAGCCGATCGTCACCAAGGCCCGCAAGTCCATCGCGCAGTTCAAGCTGCGTGAGGGCCAGGCCATCGGCGCGCACGTCACCCTCCGTGGCGACCGTGCGTGGGAGTTCGTGGACCGCCTGGTGTCGCTCGCGCTGCCCCGCATCCGCGACTTCCGCGGTCTGTCGGGCAAGCAGTTCGACGGCAACGGCAACTACACCTTCGGTCTCCAGGAGCAGAGCGTGTTCCACGAGATCGATCAGGACAAGATCGACCGCGTCCGTGGTTTCGACATCACTGTCGTGACCTCGGCGAAGACGGACGACGAGGGACGCGCGCTGCTGCGTCACCTCGGCTTCCCGTTCCGCGCGGACGACGCCCAGGCGTGACCCTTCGACGGGCTCAGTGGTCTCCGTGTCACTGAGCCCGTCGATGTGCACGTACAATTGAAGATTGCGTGCTCATCGCAGGCCGTCTGTCGTGTAACGGCAGCCGGAACCTCATGATCGAAAGTAGACAACAATGACAATGACAGACCCGGTCGCAGACATGCTGACCCGTCTGCGCAACGCGAACTCGGCGCACCACGACACCGTGACGCTGCCGTCGAGCAAGCTCAAGACGCACATCGCAGAGATCCTCCAGCAGGAGGGCTACATCGCCGGTTGGGAGACCTCCGACGCTCGCGTGGGCAAGAACCTTACGCTGACGCTGAAGTACGGTCCGAACCGCGAGCGCTCGATCGCGGGCATCAAGCGCGTGTCGAAGCCCGGCCTGCGCGTGTACGCGAAGTCGACCGAGATCCCCACGGTCCTCGGCGGCCTCGGCGTGGCCATCCTGTCCACCTCCTCCGGTCTCCTCACGGACCGCCAGGCTGAGCAGAAGGGCGTGGGCGGAGAAGTTCTCGCCTACGTGTGGTAATCCGAAATGTCGCGTATTGGACGACTTCCCATCGACGTTCCCGCGGGCGTGACCGTTTCGGTCGACGGCCGTGAGGTCGCGGTGAAGGGCCCCAAGGGTGAGCTCACCCTCACGGTGGCCAGCCCCATCGAGGTGTCGGTCGAGGAGAACCAGGTTCTCGTCACCCGCCCCGACGACGAGCGCGAGTCCCGGTCTCTCCACGGCCTGACCCGCACGCTCATCAACAACAACATCATCGGCGTGACCCAGGGCTACACCAAGGGTCTCGAGGTCGTCGGCACCGGTTACCGCGTGCAGCAGAAGGGGAACTCGGTCGAGTTCGCCCTCGGCTTCTCGCACCCGGTCCTGATCGACCCGCCCGCCGGCATCACGCTCACGGTCGAGGGCACGAACAAGCTCACCGTCAGCGGGATCGACAAGCAGGCCGTCGGTGAGGCGGCTGCGAACATCCGCAAGATCCGCAAGCCCGAACCGTACAAGGGCAAGGGTGTGCGCTACGCCGGCGAGAACGTGCGTCGCAAGGCCGGAAAGAGTGGTAAGTAACCATGGCTCTCAAGTCAAAGTCTGACGCCCGCGCGCGTCGTCACGCCCGTCTTCGCAAGAAGATCGTGGGCACCGAGGTGCGTCCGCGCCTCGTCGTCAACCGTTCGGCGCGTCACGTCTTCGTGCAGCTCGTCGACGACAGCAAGGGCCACACGGTCGCCTCGGCCTCGACGCTCGAGACCGACCTGCGTTCGCTGGATGGCGACAAGACCGCCAAGGCTCGCAAGGTCGGCGAGCTCCTCGCCGAGCGCGCGAAGGCCGCAGGCGTTTCCGAGGCAGTGTTCGACCGTGGCGGCAACCGCTACGCGGGTCGTGTCGCCGCCATCGCCGACGGCGCCCGTGAAGGGGGTCTGGCACTGTGAGTGACAACAAGGAGAACGAAGTGACCGAAGCGGCTGCTGCCACTTCCGAGACGGCCGCCGGCACCACGCAGGCTGAGCCCTCTCGCGACCAGCGGGACGGCCGCCGCGGCGGACGTGACCGTAACCAGGGCGGCCGCGACCGCAACTCGCGCGACCGCGGCGACAACCAGTTCCTGGAGCGCGTCGTCACCATCAACCGCGTCTCGAAGGTCGTGAAGGGTGGTCGTCGCTTCAGCTTCACCGCTCTCGTGGTCGTCGGTGACGGCAACGGTCTGGTGGGCGTCGGCTACGGCAAGGCCCGTGAGGTCCCCCTGGCGATCTCGAAGGGTGTCGAAGAGGCCAAGCGCAACTTCTTCCGCGTCCCGCGCGTCGGCAGCACCATCCCGCACCCCGTGCAGGGTGAGTCGGCCGCCGGTGTGGTGCTCCTGCGCCCCGCCGCTGCCGGTACCGGTGTCATCGCCGGTGGTCCGGTCCGCGCCGTGCTCGAGTGCGCCGGCATCCACGACGTGCTGTCCAAGTCGCTCGGCTCGTCGAACACGATCAACATCGTGCACGCGACGGTCACCGCCCTGAAGGAGCTCGAGGAGCCCCGCGCCGTCGCCGCACGCCGTGGTCTCGAGTTCGACCAGGTCGCCCCGGCCCGGCTCGTCCGCGCCGAGGCCGAGGCCATCGCCGCACAGAAGGTAGGTGCCTGATGGCCGCGCGACTCAAGGTCACGCAGATCAAGTCCAAGGTGAGCGAGAAGCAGAACCAGCGCGACACGCTGCGCAGCCTCGGTCTCAAGCGGATCGGTGACACCACCGTCCGCCCCGACGACGCGCAGACGCGCGGCTACGTCAAGACCGTCGCCCACCTCGTCAAGGTTGAGGAGATCGACTAATGGCTGAGAAGAACGAGGCCGTCGAGGCCGAGAAGGCCACCAAGAAGGCGGCGGCTCCCAAGGCCGACGCTGCCAAGAAGCCCGCCGCGAAGAAGGCACCGGCCAAGACCAGTGCCGCCGACGCCAAGGCTGACGGCTCCGCGAAGGCTGCGCCGAAGAAGGACGCCGCGGCGTCCCGCCCCGGTGTGCTGAAGGTCCACCACCTGCGTCCCGTCCCCGGGTCCAACACCGCGAAGACCCGTGTCGGTCGCGGTGAGGGCTCGAAGGGCAAGACGGCCGGTCGCGGCACGAAGGGCACCAAGGCCCGCAACACCGTGCGCGTCGGCTTCGAGGGTGGCCAGATGCCGCTGCACATGCGCACGCCGAAGCTGCGCGGCTTCAAGAACCCGTTCCGCGTCGAGTACCAGGTCGTGAACCTGGAGAAGCTCGCGGAGCTCTACCCCCAGGGTGGCGACGTCACCGTCAGCGACCTGGTCGCCAAGGGTGCGGTTCGCAAGAACGAGAAGGTCAAGGTTCTCGGCAACGGCGACATCGCCGTGAAGCTCACCGTCGCGGTCGACAAGGTCTCGGGTTCTGCCGAGCAGAAGATCGTGGCTGCGGGCGGATCCGTCAAGTAACCACTGCGGAAGAGGGGTCGGAGATTCTCCGGCCCCTCTTCTGGTTCGGCGGGGGAGAAGCCGACCGCACGCATTCCCCCGGCCTCGGAGTGGGTTACCCTGGTGTTTCAGCCGCCCCTCGGGGTTCGGCCACCTTTTCAGGAGGAACGTTCTTGTTTAGCGCCATCGCGCGGATCTTCCGCACGCCCGACCTGCGTCGGAAGATCGGTTTCACTCTCGCGATCATCGCGATCTACCGCCTCGGCTCGAACGTCCCCGCGCCGTTCGTCAACTTCCCGAACGTCGAGCAGTGTCTCGCGGCCAACGCCGGCACCGAGGGTCTGCTCGGACTCGTCAACCTCTTCTCCGGAGGCGCGCTGCTGCAACTGTCGATCTTCGCGCTCGGCGTCATGCCGTACATCACCGCGACGATCATCACCCAGCTCCTGCGCGTCGTCATCCCGCACTTCGAGGCGCTGCACAAGGAAGGCCAGGCCGGGCAGGCCAAGCTGACCCAGTACACGCGGTACCTCACGATCGCCCTCGCGCTCCTGCAGTCCACGACGCTCGTCACCGTGGCCCGCACCGGCCAGCTCTTCGGTACGACCGACATCGGCGCGTGCACCCAGCTCCTCACGAACGACGTCTGGTGGGCGCAGGTGCTCATCATCATGGCGATGACGGCCGGTACCGGTCTGATCATGTGGTTCGCTGAGCTCGTCACCGAGCGCGGCATCGGCAACGGCATGTCGCTGCTGATCTTCACCTCGATCGCCGCGACGTTCCCCGGCGCGATGTCGATCATCTGGCAGACCCGGGGCTTCGAGGTCTTCCTCCTCGTGCTGCTCGTCGGCATCATCGTGATGGGACTCGTGGTGTTCGTCGAGCAGTCGCAGCGGCGCATCCCCGTGCAGTACGCGAAGCGCATGGTGGGCCGTCGCACCTACGGCGGCACGAACACGTACATCCCGATCAAGGTGAACATGGCCGGTGTGATCCCCGTCATCTTCGCCTCGTCGCTGCTGTACATCCCCGCGCTCATCGCCCAGTTCAACACCCCGCAGGACGGCTCCACCCCGCCCGCGTGGGTCAGCTGGGTCAGCGCGAACTTCACCACCGGCAACAGCCCGATCTACATGGCGGCATACTTCCTGCTGATCATCGGGTTCACCTACTTCTACGTCGCGATCACGTTCAACCCGGTCGAGGTCGCCGACAACATGAAGAAGTACGGCGGCTTCATCCCCGGGATCCGGGCCGGCCGTCCGACCGCGGAGTACCTGGATTACGTGCTCACCCGCATCACGCTCCCCGGTTCCCTTTACCTGGGCCTGATCGCCCTGATCCCGCTCATCGCGCTCGCGACGGTCGGTGCCAACCAGAACTTCCCGTTCGGTGGCGCGTCGATCCTCATCATCGTCGGCGTGGGTCTCGAGACGGTCAAGCAGATCGACGCCCAGCTGCAGCAGCGACACTACGAAGGACTTCTCCGATGACAGTGCCCCACCTGGTCCCTGAGCCCGTCGAAGGGCACCGACCCACTGCCCGTTTGCTCATCGTCGGCCCCCAGGGTTCCGGCAAGGGCACCCAGGGTGTGCGCATCGCCGAGTCCTACGGCATCCCTGTCGTCTCGACCGGCGACATCTTCCGCGCGAACATCAAGGAGGGGACGCCGCTCGGCCAGCAGGTCACCGCGATCCTCGACAAGGGCGACCTGGTGCCGGACGAGCTGACCAGCGAGATCGTGCGCGACCGGCTGAGCCAGGAGGACGCGGAGAACGGCTTCCTCCTCGACGGCTACCCCCGCAACACCGCGCAGGTGGCGCACCTCGATGCGTTCCTCGAAGGACGCGGCGAGGCGCTGGACGCGGTGATCCTCCTCGACGTCCCGCGGGAGGAGAGCATCGCCCGCCTCGCCCTTCGCGCTGCGGAGCAGGGGCGTTCCGACGACACCGACGAGGCCATCGCGCACCGACTCGACATCTACGAGAAGGAGACGGCGCCGATCATCGAGGTCTACAGCAGCCGGGGCATCGTCGACCGCATCGACGGTGTGGGCTCGCTCGAGGAGATCACGGAGCGCATCGCCGCCGCTCTGGCCGCTCGCGGGCTGCGTTCCCCCGCCTCCGCCGCCTGAGATGTTCCGCCGCTCGATCTACAAGACCCCGGCTCAGCTACGAGCCATGGTCGAACCCGGCCTCATCACCGCCGAGGCCCTGGACGCCGTCCGCGCCCTCATCAAGCCGGGGGTGAAGACGATCGAGCTCGACGCCGCCGCGAACCGCGCCATCCTGCAGCGGGGTGCGGAGTCGAACTTCCAGCTCGTCAAGGGGTATCACCACACGATCTGCGTCTCGGTCAACGAGCAGGTCGTGCACGGCATCCCGGGGGAGCGGGTCCTCCAGCCCGGCGACATCGTCTCGGTCGACTGCGGAGCCCAGTTCGAGGGCTGGAACGGGGACAGCGCGATCACCGTCGTCGTCCCGGATCCCGAACACCCTGAGCTCGTGGCCCGCCGTGAGGAGCTCTCGCGTGTGACGGAGGGGTCGATGTGGGCGGGGATCGCCGCGATGGCCTCGGCGTCCTCGATCGACGAGATCGGCGCCGCGATCCAGGACTACATCGAGGCGCAGGGGCCGTCCGCCGTGAGCGGCGAGCCCTACGGCATCCTCCGCGAGTACGTCGGTCACGGCATCGGTCGGAAGATGCACGAGGCGCCCAGCGTCTTCAACTACCGCACGCCCGACCGCGGTGCAGACGTGAAGCCGGGACTCGTGCTCGCCATCGAGCCGATGGTCACCGCCGGGGGTGAGGCGACGTTCGTCGAGGACGACGACTGGACCGTCACGACGGTCGACGGCACCGACGGCTCACATTGGGAACATAGCGTCGCCCTGCATGATGGGGGCATCTGGGTGCTCACTGCGCCCGATGGTGGAAGAGCCGGACTCGCCCCGTTCGGGGTCGAGCCTCGAGAGATCGGAAAGTAATGGCAGCGGCGAAGAGCAACACCAACTGGTTCGCGATCGGCGTCTCCATCGCCGTCGTCGTGGTCCTGGTGGCCCTCGGCGGACTCGTGGTGTTCCTCAACAACCAGGCGACGTCTCCCGGCGCCACCCCGTCCGCCAGCGACAACTTCGACGCCGAGGCCGGCTCCGTCTCCATGGGCGACGGCGACACGACCGTGTCGGTGTTCCTCGACTTCCAGTGCCCGGTCTGCAAGTCCTTCGAGGACCAGTTCGGTGCGGCGCTCGAGGCGAAGGCCCAGAGCGGGGAGATCACGCTCGAGCAGCACCCCATCGCGATCCTCGACCGCTTCTCGCAGGGCACCGAGTTCTCCTCCCGTTCGGCCGGCGCGGCGTTCTGCGTCGCCGAGTCGGACTCCGACCTGTACTTCGACTACGCCAAGGTCCTGTTCGAGAACCAGCCGGCGGAGAACACCCCCGGCCTGACGAACGAACAGCTCGCCGAGTTCGCCACCCAGGTCGGCGCGGGCGACGACGTCGTGTCCTGCATCACGGACGAGACGTACCGCAAGTTCGGCGCCGCACAGGCCAAGAGCAACGACATCCAGGGCACGCCGACCGTCGAGATCGACGGAGAGCGCCTCGACCTGCAGAACCAGGAAGACATGAAGCGGTTCACCGACCTGCTCGGCTGACACCCGCCCATCCGCTCGACGCCCCGTCCGGCCAAGTTGCCGGATGGGGCGTCGTCGGATAACATAGATCTTTGGTGCCTTGTGCCATGCGTTCGGCGTGTCCGATCCGGCCCGGTACCGCACACCACCCACCCACCGCAGATCGACCGATCTGCAGAAGCGTCAGCGAGGCTATGGCTAAGAAAGACGGTGTCATCGAGATCGAGGGCGTGATCTCCGAGGCTCTCCCCAACGCGATGTTCCGCGTTGAGCTCAGCAACGGACACAAGGTCCTGGCAACGATCTCCGGAAAGATGCGGCAGAACTACATCCGCATCATCCCCGAGGACCGTGTGGTCGTGGAGCTCAGCCCCTACGACCTGACACGCGGCCGCATCGTCTACCGCTACCGCTGATCGGTCGAGAAGTAACACCCCAGGCTTCGCGCCTGCCCGGTGAAGACAGCGAACAGGAAACATCATGAAGGTCAACCCCAGCGTCAAGCCGATCTGCGACCACTGCAAGGTGATCCGCCGCCACGGCCGCGTCATGGTGATCTGCAAGAGCAACCCGCGTCACAAGCAGCGCCAGGGCTGAGCGCCCCCGCTGCGTGAGCGCCGCTCTCGCAATCTCATAACTCAATACGAAACGGCAGGATCAGACGCTTCGATCCTTCGACAGGCTCAGGAACCCAGGTTCCCGCCTGTCGGACGACGCGGAGCTGACACCTCGGGGCGGAGGCCCGGGCACCGATCCTGCTCCACACCTCCACAACACCCAGGAGAACCGCATGGCACGTCTTGCCGGCGTTGACATCCCGCGCGACAAGCGCGTGGTGATCGCCCTTACCTACATCTACGGCGTCGGCCGTACCCGCTCGGTTGAGATCCTCAAGGCGACCGACATCGACGAGAGCATCCGCGTGAAGGACCTCAGCGACGACCAGCTCGTCGCCCTCCGCGACTACATCGAAGGCAACTACAAGGTGGAGGGTGACCTGCGCCGCGAGGTCGCCGCAGACATCCGCCGCAAGGTCGAGATCGGCTCCTACGAGGGCATCCGCCACCGTCGTGGTCTCCCGGTCCGCGGTCAGCGCACCAAGACCAACGCCCGTACCCGCAAGGGCCCGAAGCGCACCGTCGCCGGCAAGAAGAAGGCCCGCTAAGCAGCGGCCAGGGACTAGGAGAACACTTTCATGGCTGCACCCAAGGCCGCCGCGCGCAAGCCGCGCCGCAAGGAAAAGAAGAACATCGCGCTGGGCCAGGCCCACATCAAGTCGACGTTCAACAACACCATCGTTTCGATCACCGACCCGTCCGGCGCCGTCATCGCCTGGGCCTCGTCGGGTGGCGTGGGCTTCAAGGGCTCCCGCAAGTCGACCCCGTACGCCGCCGGCATGGCAGCGGAGTCCGCTGCCCGCCAGGCTGCGGAGCACGGCGTGAAGAAGGTCGACGTCCTCGTGAAGGGTCCGGGCTCCGGCCGCGAGACCGCGATCCGCTCGCTGCAGGCCGCCGGCCTCGAGGTGGGTTCGATCCAGGACGTCACCCCGCAGGCGCACAACGGCTGCCGCCCGCCGAAGCGCCGCCGCGTCTGATGCGTGTGCCGAGCCGCTCGTCCTTCGGGTCGAGCGGCTCGGCGCCCCGCGTGGGGCATCGACTTCCACAACTCAAGACCTCACCCCACCACATGTCATATAGCGGGCATGTGATCGAAAGGAACACAGAGTGCTTATTGCACAGCGTCCCACACTGACCGAGGAAAAGATCGTCGAGAACCGGAGCCGGTTCATCATCGAGCCTCTGGAGCCCGGCTTCGGCTACACGATCGGCAACGCGCTGCGCCGCAGCCTGCTGTCGTCGATCCCCGGTGCCGCTGTCACCAGCGTCCGCATCGACGGTGTGCTGCACGAGTTCAGCACGATCCCCGGCGTGAAGGAGGATGTCACCGAGATCATCCTCAACATCAAGCAGCTGGTCGTCTCCAGCGAGCGCGACGAGCCCATCACCGCGTACCTCCGCAAGACCGGTGCCGGTGAAGTGACCGCCGCCGACATCTCGGCTCCGGCCGGTGTCGAGGTGCACAACCCCGAGCTCGTCATCGCGACGCTCAACGACACCGCCAAGTTCGAGCTCGAGCTCACCATCGAGCGCGGCCGTGGCTACGTCTCCGCGACGCAGAACCGCAACGAGTACGCCGAGGCCGGTCAGATCCCGATCGACTCGATCTACTCGCCCGTGCTCAAGGTCAGCTACCGCGTCGACGCCACCCGTGCCGGTGAGCGCACCGACTTCGACAAGCTCATCCTCGACGTCGAGACCAAGTCGGCGATCAGCCCGCGCGACGCCGTCGCCTCGGCTGCCAAGACGCTCACCGAGCTGTTCGGTCTCGCCCGCGAGCTGAACGTCGAGGCCGAGGGCATCGAGATCGGCCCGGCGCCGGTGGAGGCTGTGAACTCCAGCGAGCTGTCGATGCCGATCGAGGACCTCGACCTGTCGGTCCGCTCGTACAACTGCCTGAAGCGTGAGGGCATCAACACCGTTTCTGAGCTCGTCGCCCTGTCGGAGACGCAGCTCATGAACATCCGCAATTTCGGCCAGAAGTCGGTCGACGAGGTGCGCGACAAGCTCATCTCGCTCGGTCTGTCGCTCAAGGATTCGGTGCCCGGTTTCGACGGCGCCCACTTCTACGGCGGCAGCGAAGACGAGTCCTTCTGATACCCGACCCTTTCTGACCAGGAGTTAGACGATTATGCCCAAGCCCACCAAGGGTCCCCGCCTCGGAGGCGGCCCCGCCCACGAGCGCCTGCTGCTTGCCAACCTCGCCGCTGCGCTGTACACCCACAAGTCGATCAAGACGACCGAGACGAAGGCCAAGCGCCTGCGTCCGCTCGCCGAGCGCCTCATCACCTTCGCCAAGCGCGGCGACCTGCACGCCCGCCGTCGCGTGCTGTCGGTCATCGGTGACAAGGAAGTCGTGCACGTCCTGTTCAACGAGATCGCTCCGCTCGTCGCGGACCGCGAGGGTGGCTACACGCGCATCACGAAGGTCGGCAACCGCAAGGGCGACAACGCTCCCATGGCCGTGATCGAGCTCGTCCTCGAGCCCGTCACCCCGAAGGCGAAGTCGACCAAGAAGGCCGCCGCGGCTCCGAAGGACGAGAAGCCCGCCGCCGAGGAGGCTCCCGCCGAGGAGACCGTCGAGGCTCCCGCGGACGAGACCCCTGCCGACGACACGGCTGCCGAGGCCGGCGCCGAGTCGCAGGCCGAGGGCGAGGCCGCTGAGGCCGCCGCCGAGGACGCTGTCGAGAAGAAGTCCGAGTAAGGACCTCTCTCCCCACGAAGCCCGCCGCCCCTTCCGGGGTGGCGGGCTTCGTCGTTCATCGAGGGGCGGTGATCCGGTAGCGTGCCCCCGGCCGTCCCTTCGTGGAGTAGTCCAGCGAGCGCACCGCCTGTCCGGTCGCCGCGAGGTGCTCCAGGTAGCGGCGGGCACTGACGCGGGAGATGGCCAGGTCGTCGCCGATCTCGGTCGCCGAGGCGTCGGGCCGGGCCGCGAGGGCCGCTGAGACCCGCTCCAGCGTCTCCGCGCTCAGACCCTTCGGGAGGCCGTAGCGCTCCCGGAAGGCGATGATGGCGTCGGCCGCCTCGACCCGGCGAACGACGTCGTGCAGCTCGGTGTGGTCGCGGAGCAGGAGCGTCGCCCCCACATCGGCGGAGCCGTTCCCGGACGCCGTGCTCCGGGCGACGAGCACATGCGAGCCGACGATCACGGGGCGTCCCGCGGCCTCGCCCTCGCGGAGCACCGTGGCGAGCTCGGTGCCGAGGACCTCGTCCGCGGCAGCGCCGTCGAGGTCGGCGGCATCGCGACCGAGGAATCGTGCGGCCGCGTCGTTGACCAGGGTGATCCGCCCGGCCCCGTCCACCGTCACGACGCCTTCGCTCAGCCCGTGCAGGGTCGTCTCCTGGTTCTTGACGAGCGCCGCGATCTGGTGCGGCTCGAGACGGTAGATGCGGCGACGGATGAACGACGTCACCCACGCGGCGCCGAAGACCCCGAGCACCGCCGCAGCGAGCATGGCGGAGATGAGTCCCACGAGGTTGCTGGTGAACTCCTCGTTCAGCTCCGACTCCAGGATGCCGACCGAGGCCGTGCCGATCACCGCGCCGTCCTCGTCGCGGATGGGCACCTTCACCCGCCACGACGTCCCGAGCGTGCCGGTCTGCGTGCCCACGAAGATCTCCCCGCCCAGCGGGATCGACGGGTCGGTGGACACCCGCTCCCCGATGCGGTCGGTGTTCGGATGCGAGTATCGGATGCCCTCGTCGTTGGCGACCACCACGTAGGCGAGGTCGGAGGCCTCGCGGATGACCTCGGCGACCGGCTGGATGGCGGCGGCCGGATCCTCGTCGTCGAACGCATCGAGGACGACGGGGAGTGCGGCGACGGACTGGGCGACCGCCTGCATGCGGTCCTTGTAGGCCTCGCGGAGCGCGTTCTCCTGGAACGCTCCGGCGGCGATGCCGGTGCCGAGGGTCACCAGGAACACGATCAGCGCCTGCAGCGCGAGCAGCTGCACGCGGAGCGTCATCTTCGAGGCCACGGGTCCATTCTCCCGGCTGGGTTCCCGGGCCGCGAGCCGCCGGCAGAGGTGTTCGCGACCAATAGTTACGGAACGCGACCAATGGTTTCCGAAGGTTGAGCGTGCGCATCTGCGCCTCGACAGTGGACGGATTGCATCCGAACGCTCAAGGAGGAGCGCCATGAATCATGCCCGCATCGGGACTCTCGCCGCGGCCGTCGCCGCGACCGCCCTCGTCCTCACCTCGTGCTCGACGACCGACGGCGGAGCCGCCGGCTCGGACGGCGGCGATGAGGCGGTCGCCATCACCGACGTGAACATCGTCGTCCCCGCCGACCCGGGCGGAGGGTGGGACCAGACGGGCCGGGCCCTGTCGCAGCTGCTCACGCAGGAGGACATCGTCGGCTCGGCGCCCGTCACCAACGTCGGCGGCGCGGGCGGCACGGTCGGCCTCGCACAGCTCGCCAACGAGAAGGACCCGGCCACGCTCATGGTCATGGGCCTCGTGATGGTGGGAGCGGTGGAGACCAACGCCTCCGCCGTGCGCATCGAGGACATGACACCGATCGCCCGGCTCACGGATGAACCGCTCGTCGTGGTCGTGCCCGCCGACTCGGAGTACGACACTCTGGAAGACCTCGTCGAGGATGTCGTGGACAAGGGCCAGGAGGTCACGATCACCGGCGGTTCCGCGGGAGGAGCCGATCACATCCTCGCCGGGCTGCTGCTCGAGGAGGCAGGGCTCGACGGCGCGGAGATCGCCGAGAAGCTGAACTACACGCCCAACTCGGGCGGCGGCGAGGCGACGTCGCTGATCCTCGGCGGCAAGGTCTCGGCGGGCATCTCCGGTGTCGGCGAGTTCCTGCAGCACATCGAGGCCGGGACCATGAAGGCCCTCGCCGTCTCGTCGGAGGAGCCGGTCACACAGCTGCCGGACGTCGACACGATCACCGACTCCGGATACGACGTCGTGCTCACCAACTGGCGCGGTGTGATCGCCCCGGGCGGGATCAGCGACGCCGAGCGCGCGGAGCTCGAGCGCCTCGTCACCGAGCTGGAGGCGTCCGACGCGTGGAAGGACGAGCTGGAGACGCGGGGGTGGGCGGACGCGTTCCTCACGGGCGCGGAGTTCGACGAGTTCCTGGACGGCAACATCGCCGAGGTCACCACGACGCTGCAGAACATCGGGCTGGTCGGCTGAGATGACGACCGGGTCTTCCGGACCCGGCGAGGAGGTGCGGACCGACGCCCGTCGGTCCGCACGCCTCGTCGCGTCCCTCCCGCGGGGGGAGCTCGTCTTCGCCCTGCTCATGGTGGCCCTCGGCGTGTTCGCGTTCGCCGGGGTCTTCACCATCCATGTGCCCGCAGGCGGCCAGGTGGGGCCCACGGTCTTCCCGCTGTTCGTCTCCGTGCTGCTGCTCGGTTCGTCGCTCGCCGTCGTCGTGAGCATCTTCCGCGGACACCGCGGTGTGCCGGAGGACGGAGAGGACGTCGATCAGAGCCTCCCGACCGACTGGCTGACGCTCGTGAAGATCGTGGCGCTGGTGGTCGCGCACCTGCTCCTCATCGAACCGCTCGGCTGGGCACCCGCCGCGGCCCTGCTGTTCGGCGGCGTCGCCTGGGCGCTCGGCGCGCGGCGCTGGTGGACGGCGCTCCTCATCGGCGCGATCATCGCGCTGGTCGTGCAGGTCGTGTTCGGCGGTCTGCTCGGGCTGTCGCTCCCGTGGGGACCGGCGCTCGGCTGGCTGGGAAGGATGTTCTGATGGACAGCTGGAGTCTGCTCCTCGAGGGGTTCGCGACCGCGCTGCAGCCCCAATACCTCGTCTTCGCCTTCTTCGGCGTGCTGATCGGCACCGCCGTGGGCGTCCTCCCGGGCATCGGGCCGGCGATGACCGTCGCCCTGCTCCTGCCGCTCACCTACACGCTGGAACCGGCCGCCGCCCTGATCACCTTCGCCGGGATCTACTACGGCGGAATGTACGGCGGGTCGACCACGAGCATCCTCCTGAACACGCCGGGGGAGTCGTCGTCGATCGTGACGGCGATCGAGGGCAACAAGATGGCCAAGCTCGGTCGCGGTGCGGCAGCCCTCGCCACCGCCGCGCTCGGGTCGTTCGTCGCGGGCACCCTGGCGACCGTCGGCCTGACGCTGCTCGCCCCGGTACTCGCGCAGTTCGCCGTGAACCTCGGGCCGGCCGACTACGTCGCCCTCATCGTCGTGGCCTTCGTCACGGTCGGTGCGCTCATGGGGTCCTCCGTGTCGCGTGGCCTGCTGTCGCTCGGCGTCGGTCTGTTCCTCGGCCTGGTCGGCACCGACTGGCTCTCGGGGCAGCAGCGCTACACGCTCGGCCTGCTCCCGTTGGCGGACGGCATCGACGTGGTGCTCGTGGCGGTCGGGCTCTTCGCCGTCGGCGAGACGCTCTACGTCGCGGCCCGGCTGCGTCACGGCGCGATCGACGTGATCCCCGTCTCCCGTGGGTGGCGCAGCTGGATGACGAAGGACGACTGGCGTCGGTCGTGGAAGCCCTGGCTCCGCGGCACCGCCATCGGCTTCCCGATCGGCACGATCCCGGCCGGCGGGGCCGACGTGGCGACCTTCCTGTCCTACGCCGCCGAGCGCAAGCTCTCGCGCCGCAAGGACGAGTTCGGCCGCGGGGCCATCGAGGGTGTCGCGGGCCCGGAGTCGGCGAACAACGCGGCTGCCGCGGGCGTGCTCGTGCCGCTGCTGACGCTGGGCCTGCCGACGACGGCGACGGCGGCGATCATCCTCACCGCGTTCCAGACCTACGGCCTGCAGCCCGGGCCGCAGCTGTTCACCGGACAGGCGGACCCCGTCTGGGCGCTGGTGGCGAGCCTCTACATCGGCAACGTGATCCTGCTCGTGCTGAATCTGCCCCTGGTGGGCATGTGGGTGAAGCTCCTGCAGATCCCGCGGCCGTACCTGTACGCCGGCATCCTCCTGTTCGCCGCCTTCGGGGCGTACGCGCTGAACTTCGCGGTCGTGGACATCCTCATCCTGCTCATCATCGGCGTCCTGGGCTACTTCCTGCGGCGGTACGGATTCCCGGTGGCGCCGCTGGTGGTGGGCATGATCCTGGGGCCGATGGGGGAGGAGCAGCTCCGTCGTGCGCTGCAGCTCAGCCAGGGCGACCTGACGACGCTCATCGCGCAGCCGTTCTCCGCGGTCGCCTACGTCATCCTCGCGCTGCTCATCGCCGGCGGGCTGTGGCTGCGGCGCCGGCAGCGACGCTACGAGCAGGCGCTCACGGAGTCCATCGCGGTGCCCGTCACAGCGGACTCGGAGGTCTGACCCGGCACGATTCGAGCGGGGGAGAGGCCGGGAGTAGGCTGATCCGGTGAACGATGCGACGGTCCTGAAACGCGGGCCTCGCGCCTACGCGGCATTCATCGGCATCGGCCTCCTCGCCGGCCTCCTCTCCGGTCTCTTCGGCGTCGGCGGCGGCACGGTCATCGTCCCGCTGCTGGTGCTCCTGCTCGCGTTCGACCAGCGGCTGGCAGCCGGAACCTCGCTGGCGGCGATCGTCCCGACGGCGACCGTCGGCGTCATCTCCTACGCCGCATCGGGCTCCGTCGCCTGGATCCCGGCGCTGATCCTCGCCGCCGGGGCCGTGGTCGGCGCGCAGATCGGCACCCGCCTGCTCCCGCGGATCTCGCAGACCGCCCTCCGCTGGGGCTTCGTCGGCTTCCTCGTCGTCGTGATCGTGAGCCTCTTCCTCGTGATCCCGTCGCGCGACGCCGTCTTCGAGCTCACCTGGCTGACCGGGATCGCCCTGGTGGTCGTCGGAATCGGCACCGGCGTCCTGGCCGGACTCATCGGCGTCGGCGGGGGCGTGATCGTCGTCCCGGTGCTGATGCTGGCCTTCGGGACGAGTGACCTCGTCGCGAAGGGCACTTCGCTGCTCATGATGATCCCCACCGCGATCTCCGGCACGGTCGGCAACCTCCGCAACCGCAACGTCGACCTCGTGGCCGCGCTGCTCATCGGCGTCTCGGCGTGCACGACCACGGCCCTCGGCGCCTGGCTGGCGACCATCGTCGACCCCACCGTCGGCAATCTCCTCTTCGCCGCGTATCTCATGGTGATCGCCGTGCAGATGGCCCTCAAGGCCGTCCGCGGCCGCCGGCGCGGCTGATCCCGCGGCCGCCGGACACCCGGTGTGCGCCGCCGGAAGAAGCGCGCGAGGCCCGCTCTTTCGGTGACTCCGGCGAACGATTTTCGCCGTACCTCTTTACAGGCGTCTTCGTGCTCGCTATCGTCAGTCATCACATGACGTTATATAACGAGTCATGATGTTTGATCGAAGGTCATCAGAAGGGACCATCTTGTCTGCCACCGCTCTGTTCGTCGACTCCGCCGCTATCGAGAACCAGCTCGCTGCGGCCCGCCAGGCGATCGCGACCCGGGACACCATCTCGCGCGTCGTGCTCACCGCCTGCGGCGGCTCCTTTGCCGTCATGCAGCCCATCGAGTACCTGTTCGGCACCAAGGCGGTGTCGCTCGAGGCGACCGCGCTCAATGCGGCCGAGTTCACCAGCCGCGCCTCGTCGCGCGTCGACGCCGACACCCTCGTCCTGCTCTGCTCGCACTCCGGAACCACGCCGGAGACGGTGGCCGCGGCGAGGCACGCACGCGAGCGCGGTGCGCTCACGGTCGCCTTCACGTTCGACCCGACGTCGCCACTCGCCGAGGCATCGGAGCACGTGGTGGCGTATCAGCACGGTGAGGGGAAGAGCGAGGCCCACGTCGGTCCCGCGCTGCTGCTGCGCCTGGCGGCCGGCATCCTGGACGACCGTGAACAGGCCGGCATCGCCGGCGCAGTCGACGAGGCCGTCGCCCAGCTGCCGGCCCTCGTGCCGGCAGCGCGCGAAGCGCACTCCGCTGCCGCCGATGCCTGGGGGTACCGCCACCGTCGCGAGCCCCTGATCTACACGATGGCGGCAGGCTCCAACTACGGCTCCGCCTACTCGTTCGCCATCTGCCTGCTGCAGGAGATGCAGTGGGTGCACTCCGCCGCCATCCATGCCGGCGAGTACTTCCACGGCCCCTTCGAGATCACCGAGGAGGACGTGCCGTTCATCGCCCTCCTCGGACTCGACGAGACGCGGGCCGTCGAGCAGCGCGCGGTGGACTTCGTCACGAAGCACTCGGATCGGGTGCTCGTCCTCGACGCCCAGGAGTTCGGCCTGGACGTCGTCGCTCCGGAGGTGCGCGGCGTCTTCGCCCACCTCCTCTTCAACGTCGTGCTCCGCGCGTACGCGGATGCACTCGCCGACCACCGAGGACACCCCCTCAGCGTGCGCCGCTACATGTGGCGCATGGAGTACTAGGAACGAAAGGATCGCAACGATGCGAACATCAGCCCGGATCGGCCTGGCGGCTGCGGCCGCCGCAGCCCTCGTCCTACCCCTGGCCTCGTGCGCCGGAGGCGAGAGCGAGGCGTCGGACGGCCAGGTGGAGATCAGCTTCTTCCACCGCTGGCCCAACGAGCCGAAGAACTCGTACTACAACGACATGGTGGCGGAGTTCGAGAAGGAGAACCCCGACATCAAGGTCTCCGTCGAGAGCGTGCTCAACGACGCCTACAAGGACAAGGTGAAGGTCGTCGCGGGCTCCGCCAATGCTCCTGACGTCCTGTTCACCTGGAGCGGTTCGTTCGTGGACGAGCTCGTCTCCAATGACGCTCTGCTCGACCTCGGGCCGTGGCTCGAGGAGGACGCGGACTTCCGGGACAGCTTCTACCCGAGTCAGCTGGAGGCCTTCGAGGTCGACGGCACCTCCTACGGCCTGCCGGTGGGGATGCAGTCGAAGCTGTTCTTCTACAACAGGGACGTCTTCGAGGAGCTGGGACTCGAGGCGCCGGCGACGTGGGACGAGTTTATCGACGTCCTGGAGACGATCCAGGACGCCGGTATGACCCCGATCGAGTACGGTGCGCAGGAGCAGTGGACGATCGCGCACTACGTCGGCACGCTGAATCAGCGTGTCGTCGATCCGGAGGTGTTCGCAGCGGATCAGGATCCGGCGACCGGCGAGTTCACGGACGAGGGATATGTCCGGGCACTGGAGCGCTTCCAGGAACTCGCCGAGTACATGAACGACGACCTCACGGCCGTCGGGCATGAGATCGCGCGCAACGCCTGGATCGCGGGGGAGGCGCCGATCATGTACATGCAGAGCGCCGAGGTGGGGTACTTCGGCGACGCGCAGTTCGAGTACGGCACGTTCAACTTCCCCGCCGTCACGGGTGGCAAGGGTGATCCGGCGGAACTGACCGGAGCGCCGGAGGGCTTCGCGATCTCGAAGACCACGGAGCATCCCGAGGAGGCCCAGCGGTTCCTCGAGTTCCTGCTCAGCAAGCAGAGCGGTATCGCCTACGCGGAACGAGCGGGCGAGCTGAGCCCGGTCAAGGGGGCCGTGGAAGAGGCGGATGTGCCCGAGGTCTCACGGGAGCTCGCCCAGGGGATCGTCGGCGCCTCGGCGATGACGACCTGGCTCGACAACGCCTACGATCCGCAGATCGTGCAGGCGTATCTGTCCGAGACCCAGCTGATGCTCAGCGGCCAGCAGACCCCCGAGGGGGTCATGGCCGCCGTGCAGGAAGCGGCGAAGCGCGTGCGCGACGCCTCCTGATCCGCACCGGGGCTGCCGGCACCCGTGGCCGGCAGCCCCTCCCACCTTCGGAAGAGACACCGTGATGAGAACACGCTCCCGAGCCTGGTCGAACCTGCTCTACGTGCTTCCCGCGATCATCCTGATCGGGGTGTTCGTGTACTACCCGCTGGTCGCCAATGCGGCCTTCGGCTTCTTCTCCTTCAGCGCCGGCAGCGGGGAGATGCGCTTCGTCGGCCTCGACAACTTCGCGCGGCTCTTCGGCGATCCGATCATCGCGACGGCCCTGGGCAACAACATCCTGTACGCGGTCGTCTCGATCGTCTGCCAGGTGGGTGGCTCCCTCGTGATCGCCGCCTGGCTGACCCGGCTGCTCGGACCGCGCATGGGCGCGTTCCTGCGCAGCGTGTACTTCCTTCCCGCCGTGATCTCGATGACCGTGATCGCGCTGCTGTTCACGTTCGTGTACAACGCCCGCGGCGGACTCCTCAACGCTCTGCTGGAGGCGATCGGACTCGGCAGCCTGCAGACGGCGTGGCTGGCTGATGTCGACACGGCGATGGGAGCGGTCATCGGCGTCTCCCAGTGGCAGAGCATCGGCTACGTCTGCATGCTCTACGTCGTCGCACTGCAGCAGATCCCGGAGGAATACTACGAAGCCGCGTCGCTGGACGGCGCCGGACGGGTTCGCCAGTTCTTCAGCATCACCGTCCCGCAGGCCAAGGAGATGATCTTCGTCGCGATGATCCTCACCGTCTCCGGCGCTTTCACGGTGTTCAACGAGCCTTACATCCTGACCAAGGGCGGTCCGGGAAACACCACCCAGGTCCTCGCGACCTATATGTACAACCAGGGTTTCTTCCAGAACGAGATGGGCTACGCCTCAGCCATCGCGAGCCTGATCTTCGTGATCACCCTCGTGCTGTCCGTCGTGCAGATGGTCTCGTTCCGAAGCGGGAGGCAATGACATGAGCAGTACCCGGCTTCGTCCAGCGGAACGTGTCCGCCGTGCCCCGGTCCAGGTGATCCTGGCCGTCTACGCCGTCGTGATCGCCTACCCCCTGCTCTGGATGGTGATCTCCTCTTTCAAATCCTCGTCCGAGATCTTCGCCGATCCGTGGGGCCTGCCGTCGGTCTGGCTCGTCCAGAACTACGCCGCCGCCTGGGACCGCGGGATCTCCGACTACTTCGTCAACTCCGTCATCGTCACGATCATCTCCACCGTCGCGACCGTCGCGATCGCGGCCCTGTGCGCCTACGGCATGGTGAGGCTGTCGAGCCGGGTCGCGAACATCGTGCTGATCGTGGCGATGGGCGGGCTGGTGGTGGCGCCCCAGGTGAGCCTCATCCCGCTCTACCGGCTTCTCGACACGATGGGGCTGCTGAACACGTACTGGGCGATGATCCTCCCTTACGTGGCCTTCCGTCTGCCCATGGCGATACTGCTGATCCGTTCGGTGTTCCTCGGCATCCCCCGTGAGCTCGAGGACGCGGCGACCATCGACGGCTGCCGCTCGTTCGGAGTCTTCCGGCACGTCTACCTGCCGTTGAGCGCGTCCGTGCTGACGACCGCTGCCGTCCTCACCGGTTACTTCGCCTGGAACGAGTTCCTGTTCGCGATCGTCTACATCGACGCCGATGCGCTGCGCACCATCCCCGCGGGACTGATGTCGTTCCGCGACTCGCTCTCCACCGAGTGGGGTGTGCTCCTGGCAGGATTGACCATCGCGGCCCTGCCCATCGTGGTCGTGTTCCTCGCGCTGCAGCGGTACTTCGTCGCCGGAGTCGCGGCGGGGAGTGTGAAGGGATGACGATGGATACGGGTCAGCTCAGGGACGCACTCGCCGCGGTGCCGCCCCCCTCGCTCGTCGGCGTCGGGGACAACGTGCTCGACTGCTATCTGCATGAGGACCTGGCCTATCCCGGGGGTAACGCACTGAACGTCGCCGCGTACAGCAGGCTCTTCTTCGGCGGCACCGCCGGATTCGTCGGGATCATGGGGGACGACCGCTTCGCAGAACACGTGCGGGGCGTCCTCGACGAGATCGGAGTGGACGGCGCCCGCGTCAGACGCGTGCGCGGCGCGAACGGCATGGCTTTCGTCGCGCTGGACGAGGACGGCGACCGGCGCTTCGTCGCCTCGAATCGCGGGGGAGTCCAGGCCGAGCTGAGGCTGCGGCTGAGCGAGGCCGATCATGAATACCTCTCCGGCTTCGACCGGGTGCACACCTCGGTCTATTCGTCGTTGGAGCCGGAGCTCCCGGCCATCGCGGAACGGGGGAGCCGCGTGTCGTACGACTATTCCGACGACGCGTCGCCGGACGTGATCCGGGCGACCGCTCCGCACGTCGACGTGGGGTTCTTCTCGGGAGGGGACCGCAGCGATTCCGAGATCGACGACCTCGGCCGCTTCGCAGTGGCCTGCGGCATGGGATCGGCCGTGGTGACGCGGGGTGCCCGCGGCTCCGTGGGCTTCGACGCCACTTCCGTGCGGCGCACCGGTATCCGGGAGGTCGACGCCGTCGATGCGCTCGGGGCCGGGGACGCCTTCCTCACCGGGTTCCTCGCGGCACGGGCGGGTGGGGCCGATCTCGCCGGATGCCTCGAAGTGGCCGCCGTCAGCGGAGCGCTCGCCTGCACGTTGCGCGGGGCGTTCGGATACCCTGTGCATGCGGGGGACGACGCACGCGCGCAGATGCTGCGGCGATACCCGGCGACGTAGAGGAGGGCTCCGACGTGACTCAGCTGTCGTCCGCCGTCGGCTCGACCCCGCTGCACGAGCAGGTGCGAAGCCTGCTGATGCGGGAGATCGACGCCGGGACCTATGCCGAAGGCGAACGGCTTCCGTCCGAACCCGAGTTGTGTGAGCGCTTCGGCGTCAGCCGCATCACCGTGCGGCGGGCGGTGGCCGATCTGGAAGGACTCGGCATCGTGCGCCGACAGCAGGGCCGCGGGACCTTCGTCGCTCCGCGACGCGAGGTGATCGGTGCCATGACCCTGGGTGGCTTCGCAGACACCGTGGTGGCGGACGGGGTCAAATCCCGACGGATCATGCGCGCCGAGACGACCCCCGCCGACGAGAAGCGCGCCCGGCGCCTCGGCGTCCCGGTCGGCGACCCGGTCTTCCGGTTGGTACGCGTCTTCGCTCTCGACGGCATCCCCCTCTCCATCGACGACAGCCGGTATTCACTGACGCGCTTCCCTGATTTCGACCGGCACATCGACCACGACACCTCCACATATCAGGTGCTTCGCGACGTGTACGGCGTGGAGTTCTCGGAGATGTACCGGGAGATCGACGTCGGCTTCACCACCGCCCAGACCGCGGAGTGGCTGGCCCGCCCGGAGCACGATCCGCTCATCGTCGTCCGCAAGCGCGCGCTGGACCGGGCCGGCGAGGTCGTTCACACCTCACGGGTGAAGGTCGTTCCGAGTCGGATGACGTTGAACATGGTGGTCCGCTCCCAGGGGTGAGGCCCGCCGGTCCCCGCGATGTGGCATATCATCCGGGTTTCGGACGGCCCGCGCACGGCGGGCCGTCGGCGGGCCTCGGTAGGATCGACGGGTGGCAGTGAACCAAGAACTCGTCGGCCGGGAGTTCCCGCCGACCGCCCCCTACCTCGTCGGGCGGGAGAAGGTGCGCGAGTTCGCGCGCGCCGTCTTCGCCGACGCCCCCCAGCACACCGACGTCGAGGCCGCCCGTACAGCCGGCTTCGCCGACGTCGTCGCGCCGCCGACCTTCGCGATGGTCCTGCAGGACCTCACGCTCCAGCAGCTGCTGGCCGAGCCGGACTCCGGCATCGTGCTGGCGCGCACGATCCACGCGGAGCAGCGATTCCGCTACACCAGGCCGATCGTCGCGGGAGACGAGCTGACGGCGCAGCTGCGTGTCACCGGCATCCGCATGATGGGCGGGAACGCCATGATCACGAGCGAGGCCGAGATCACCGACGAAGCGGGCGCGCACGTGGTGACCGCCACCAGCGTCCTGCTCGTCGGCGCCGAGGAGGAGACCGCATGAGCGCGTTCACCGTGGGAGACGTGCTCGCCGAGCGCACCGTGCACCTGACGAGGGAGTCGCTCGTCCGCTACGCCGGAGCCTCCGGCGACTTCAACCCGATCCACTACCGCGACGACGTCGCCGCCGCGGTGGGCCTTCCCGGCGTGCTCGCGCACGGCATGCTGACCATGGGCATCGCCTCGTCGGTGGTCGTGGCCGCGCTCGACCCGCAGACCCGGATCCTCGATTACGGCGTGCGCTTCACGAAGCCGGTGGTGGTCGACCCCGAGACCGGCGCCGATGTGCACGTCGTCGCGACGGTCGGCGCCGTGGACGAGGAGTCCGCGCGCATCGACCTCAAGGTCACGACCGGCGACACCACCGTGCTCGTCAAGGCGCAGCTGCGCGTCGCCGTCCGATGAGCGAGGTCGAGCCGATCCGCCTGGCCGAGCTCACCACGCTCCGCACCGGCGCTGCGCCTGCGCACATGCGCGAGGCGACGACGACGGCGGAGCTCGTCTCGGTCCTCCGCGAGACCTGGGCGGAGGGCGACCCCTGGCTGGTGCTCGGAGGGGGCTCGAACCTCTTCGTCGGCGACGAGCCGTTCGAGGGCACCGTCATCCGCATCCGGACCCGGGGCGTCGAGGAGCTTCCGTCGCCGCATCCCGGTCGCGTCCGTCTGCGTGTGCAGGCCGGACACAGCTGGGACGACCTGGTGTCGTACGCGGTCGAGCGCGGGTACGCCGGGCTGGAGGCGATGAGCGGCATCCCCGGCACGGTCGGCGCGTCACCCGTGCAGAACATCGGCGCCTACGGCCAGGAGATCCAGGAGACCCTCGTCGAGGTCGAGCTGATCGATGAGGGCTCCGACGAGATCTCCACCGTGCCGGCGACGGAGCTCGGGCTCGGATTCCGCACCTCGGTGCTCAAGCATCACCACGGCAGCGAGCCGCAGCGTCGTGCCGTGATCCTGTCCGTCACGGTCGATCTGCTGGTCGCCCGCGAGCGCGTGGTGCGCGGGGAGCAGCTGCGTCGCGCCCTCGGCCTGACCGACGACACCCCGGTGCCGCTGACCTGGGTGCGCGAGCGCATCCTCGCCACCCGCGCATCGAAGGGCATGCTGCTCGATGCGGACGACCCGGACACGCATGGCGTCGGCTCCTTCTTCCAGAACGCGATCGTCACGGCCGCTCAGGCCCGGTCCCTCCCGCCGGAGTGCCCGCGGTGGCCGGTGGCCCCCGACCTCGACGCGGTCACCGTCATCCCCCTCGCCTCGTACGACGGGCACGTGCCGCCGACGAAGACCGAGGCCCCCGACGTGAAGGTGAGCGCCGCGTGGCTCATCGAGCAGGCGGGCATCCGCAAGGGGTTCAAGCTGCCCCGCTCGCGGGCGTCCGTCTCGACCAAGCACGCCCTGGCGCTCACCAACCGGGGTGGTGCCACGGCGGCCGAGGTCGCCGAGCTCGCCCGTTTCATCCAGAACCGCGTGCACGCCGAGTTCGGCCTCGTGCTGCAGCCGGAGCCCGTGCTGGTGGGCGTCGACCTGTGACGAAGGTCGAGCGGGTGTCGCGGACGCAGGCGGTCGTGGACGGACTGCTCGACGCCATCATCGCGGGCCGGCTCGAGGCCGGGCAGCCGCTGCCTCCCGAGGGGGAGCTGGCGGAGCAGTTCGGGGTCTCCCGTCTCACGATGCGCGAGGGTGTCCGTCTCCTGCAGGCGCAGGGCGTGATCGTCGCCGTTCCGGGCACCCGGCACCGCATCGCGCCGACCGACGAGTGGACGGGCCTCGACGCGGTCGTCCGGCACGCCCAGAGCGCGGGCGCTCGTGAGCGCTCGTCGCTGGAGATGCTCGAGATGCGCATGATGTTCGAGACCGGAGCAGCGGAGTTCGCGGCGGGTCGGCGCACCGAGGAGCACCTCGCCGAGATGGCCGCACTCCTCGAGGAGATGCAGGCGGCCCACGAGCGGGCCGACGTGGATGCGTTCGTCGCGGCGGACCTCGCCTTCCACGACGTGATCATCCGCGCGGCGGAGAACCGCATCCTCGTCGCCTCGATGCGTCCCCTCACGACGATGCTCCAGGCGACCCGCAGTGAGACGAGCGCCATCCCGGAGATCCGCGAGCACGCGCTGGCCGAGCATGCGGCGGTGCTGGAGGCGATGCGAACCGGCTCCGGCGCGGCCGCTCGTCAGGCCATGCGCAGTCACATGCGCCAGACCCGCGACGACCTGCTGCACTTCGTCCACGGTCGCTGATCCGCGCGCTCCCCGTCGGTTTGGAGCCGCGATGATCGTGAGGTACGCTCGTCGTTATCTGATATCGGATAACGATGCAGATTCCCCTGGTCCGTGGCCCCCACCACGGACCATCTCCCGGAACGAAGGAGTTCGTGTGCACATCGACGCCCTGCTGGCCCCCCTGCCTGCACCTGTCGCCGTCACCGCCGCCGACGTCCGTGCAGAGGTCGATCCCACGGATGTGCTGGTCGTCCTGGACGACGACCCCACCGGCACGCAGTCGGTCGCGAACCTCCCCGTCCTCACCCGGTGGGAGCGTGCCGACCTGGACGAGGCGCTCGCCACCGGCGCCGCCGCGGTATACGTGCTCACGAACACCCGGTCGCTCGACGAAGACGCCGCGGCCATCCGCAACCGCGAGATCGTCGACGTGGCTCTCGCCGCCGCCGAGGCCCAGGGGCGGCGCGTCACGTTCGTCTCGCGCGGCGACTCGACGCTGCGCGGGCACTTCCCGCTCGAGACCGACGTCCTCTCCGCGGAGATCGGCTCCCGCTCCGGTCGCGCCCCCGCGCTGACCCTGCTCGTCCCCGCCTTCCCCGACGCCGGCCGGATCACGGTCGACTCCGTGCACTACTGGGTGACCGACGGCGAGGCGACCCCGGTGGGCGAGACCCCCTTCGCGGCCGACGCGACCTTCGGCTACGCGTCCTCAGACCTGCGCGAATGGGTCGCCGAGAAGACGGGTGGCCGCATCCCGGCGTCCGCGGTCGCGGGCCTCGACATCCGCACCATCCGCGCGGGCGTGGACGCCGTGGCCGGCTTCCTCGCAACCCTGACCGACGGCACGGTCGTCGCGGTCGACGTGGTCGAGGAATCCGATATGCGCGTCGTCGCTCTGGCGCTGCACCGCCTGCGGGACCGCGACGTGCTCCTCCGGGTCGGCCCGCCCTACGTGCGCGCGCACATCGGGCAGGAGATCGCCGATCCGGTACGCGCGGAGGACATCCCCTTCGCGCACGACCGCGGCGGCCTCGTGGTCGTCGGCAGCCACGTGCCGCTCACCACCGCCCAGCTCGAGGCCCTCACGGCAGCTCGACCGAACACCCGCACGATCGAGCTCGACGTGCGCGCCCTCATCGGCCCCGAGCGCGAGACCCACCTCGAGACGCAGGCGCACGCGGTCGCCGACGCCCTCGCCACGGGTACCGTGATCGTGCACACCACCCGCGAACTCGTCACCGGCGCCGACGGTGACGAGAGCCTCGCGATCGCCCGCCGCATCTCCAGCGGAGTGGTCGACCTCGTGCGTCGAGTGCTCGCCATCGCGCCGCCCCGCTTCGTCATCGCGAAGGGCGGCATCACGTCGAGCGACGTCGCCAGTGAAGCGCTCGAGATCCGCCGGGCCACCGTGCTCGGCCCCATGCTGCCCGGCCTCGTGTCGCTGTGGCAGCCGGAGACCGGCCCCGCGGTCGGCATCCCGTACGTCGTGTTCGCCGGCAACGTCGGCGACGCGGACTCCCTCGTCACCGTCGTCGCCACTCTCGCAGGCGACGATGGAAACAACCCGGAAGGACACTCATGACATCCACCGTCGCTGTCATCGGACTCGGCGCCATGGGGCTGCCGATGGCCACCCGCCTCGCCGAGCGCTTCGCCGTGCGCGGCTTCGACATCGCCGCCGAACGCATCGCTCTCGCGGCGGAGGCGGGCGTGACGCCGGCATCGTCCGCAGCCGACGCCGTGGACGGTGCCGACGCGGTGCTCGTCGCCGTGCGCACCGGCGCGCAGCTCGACGCCCTGCTGTTCGGTGAGGACGGGCTCGCCCCGCACCTCGCCGAGGGTGCGGTCGTGATCCTCACCAGCACGGTGGGGACGGACGGCATCGACGCGATCGCCACCCAGCTCGCCGCGCACGGTGCGCAGCTCGTGGACGCCCCGCTCTCCGGTGGTCCGGTCCGGGCGGGGGAGGGCGACCTCCTCATCGTCGTCGGCGCCACCCCGAGCGCTCTGGAGACGGCGCGCCCAGTGCTCGACCAGCTCGCCTCCACGCTGTCCATCGTCGGCGACAAGCCCGGCGACGGCCAGGCGCTGAAGACCGTCAACCAGCTCCTCTGCGGCGTGCACATCGCCGCGGCCGCGGAAGCGCTCGCCCTCGCGGACGCCCTCGGCCTGGACCGCGCCCGCACACTCGACGCGCTGACCGCCGGGGCTGCCAACTCCTTCATGCTCGGCAACCGCGGCCCGCGCGCCCTGCAGGCGTACGACGAGGACGGCGCGGAGGTGCTCAGCCGCCTCGACATCTTCGTCAAGGACCTCGGCATCGTCGGCGACGCCGCGCGCCGTGCGCACCTGTCCACGCCGGTCGCCGCCGCGGCCGAGCAGCTGTTCCTCCTCGGCGAAGCGCAGGGCCTCGGCGCCCTGGACGACTCCGCCGTCATCCGCGTCGTCGCACCCGAACGACTGTCCTGAGCGCGACGTCGCGCCCTCACTGAAAGAAGAGATCCAGAGATGCTTCCTCTTCCGATCCTCATCCTGATCGGCCTGGCGGGCCTCGGCCTGCTGCTCCTGCTCATCATCCGGTTCAAGATGCAGGCGTTCTACGCCCTCATCCTCGTATCGATCATCGTCGGCATCGCGGCAGGCCTGCCGCTGACCACGATCCCCGCCGACGGCGACACCCCCGAGCAGCTCGGCGTCATCCAGGCGATCATCGCCGGTGTCGGCGGCACCCTCGGTTCGGTCGCGGTACTCGTCGCCCTCGGGTCGATGCTCGGCAAGATCATCGAGCTGTCCGGCGGTGCCGAGTCGCTCGCGGGGCGCTTCACCGGCTGGCTGGGCCCGAAGCGCGTCGGCATCGCGCTCGTCATCGCCGCCGGCATCCTGGCGATCCCGGTGTTCTTCGACGCCGGCTTCATCATCCTCATCCCCATCGTGTTCGCCTTCTCGAAGGTGGCCGGTCTCAACCCGATCAAGTTCGGTCTCCCGGTCGCCGGCATCATGCTCGCCGTGCACGTCGCGGTGCCACCGCACCCGGGCATCGTCGGTGGGTCCGCGATCCTCGGCGCCGACATCGGCTGGGTGACGATCTTCGCGCTCGCGATCTCTGTGCCGCTCGCGGTCCTGTCCTACCTCGTGGCGAAGTGGATCAACACCCGTGAGTTCGCGATGCTCGCCGCCACCAAGGAGATGTACGACAACTTCGGCACGGAGAAGTCGACGCTCACCGGCGGACTCGGCGAGGGCGAGAAGGCGCCGGGCGCCGGCACGGTCCTCGGCCTCATCCTCCTGCCGCTCGTGCTCATCATGCTCGGCACCGCCGTGGCGCCGCTGTTCGAGGCGGGCACGTTCTGGAACGGATTCCTCAGCATGGTCGGCCAGCCGATCTTCGCGCTCATGGTCGCGATCGCCGCCGCGATGTACCTGCTCGGCGTGCGCCGCGGCTGGTCGGCTGCGCACCTCGGCGAGGTCATGGAGTCGGCGCTGCCGGCCGCTGCGGTCATCATCCTCGTCACCGGTGCCGGTGGCGCCTTCGGCCGCGTCCTCACCGAGACCGGGATCGGCAGCGCGGTCGCCGAGGTGCTCGCCTCCAGCGGGATGCCCCTGCTGCTCGCGGCCTTCCTCATCTCGCTCATCATGCGTGCGGCTCAGGGGTCGGCCACCGTCGCGATCGCGACGACCGCGGGCCTCCTCCTGCCCTCGGTCTCCGCGATGGGACTCGACACTGTGCACACCGCGCTGCTCGCGGTCGCCATCGGCTACGGTGGCCTCGGCCTCAGCCACGTGAACGACTCCGGCTTCTGGGTGGTCACGCGGTACCTCGGTCTCTCGGTCAAGGACGGCCTGCGCACGTGGACGCCTCTGACGACGGTGCTCGGGGTCTCCGGATTCGTGCTGACCTGGGTGCTGTACGCGGTGATCCCGGTCTCCTGACCGCGCTCGCACGAACGGCCGTCACCTCCGGGTGGCGGCCGTCCGTCGTTCTCGGCAGGTGGTGACCGGAGCCGCCGCGAACTACGCTCGCGGGATGAGCGGACTGATCCCGTACCTGCTGTTCCCCGGCAACGCCGCCGAAGCACTCGGCCATTACCGCGATGTGTTCGGCGGTGAGCTCCAGCTGATGGACTACGCAAGCGCCGGCCGCCACGACGGCCCGGGCGACGCGGTCGCGCACGGACAGCTCGGCGGTCCGGTCGAACTCGCCGGAGCGGACGCGGGAGCCGATGACGACGCCGTCCAGATGAGCGGGATGTTCCTCTCGCTCCTCGGAACAGCCGACCCCGGAACGCTGACCCGCTGGTACGACGAGCTTTCCGGCGGCGGCCGCGTCATCGACCCGCTGCAGCAGCGCCCGTGGGGAGATGTCGACGGCACCCTCGTCGACCGCTACGGCATCCGCTGGCTGATCGGCTTCCACCCCGAAGACTGACCCGAGACCCCGGGTTCACGCCGAGACCCCCTCCTACCTGCGCAGGTACGAGGGGGTCTCGGCGGTAAAGCGGGGTCTCGGGGTCAGGAGGAAGAGGAGGAGAACAGGCGCTGGAGGCGCTGCACGCCCTCGAGGAGCTGGTCGTCGCCGAGCGCGTACGACATGCGGATGTAGCCGGACGGACCGAACGCCTCTCCGGGGACGACGGCGACCTCGGCCTGGTCGAGGATGAGGTCGGCGAGCTCCAGCGACGTCGTCGGGGTCACGCCGCCCCAGGTGCGGCCGAGCAGGCCCTGCACATCGGGGTAGACGTAGAACGCGCCGAGCGGGTTCGGCACCACGAGCCCGTCGATCTTCGACAGCTCCGACACGATGAGCTGACGGCGGCGGTCGAAGGCCTCGCGCATCTTCTCGGCCTCGTCCTGCGGACCGTTGAGCGCCGCGATCGCCGCCTTCTGTGCGACGTTGTTGACGTTGCTCGTGAGGTGCGACTGCAGGTTGCCGGCGATCTTGATGGCGTCGGCCGGGCCCACCATCCAGCCCACGCGCCAGCCGGTCATGGCATAGGTCTTGGCCACGCCGTTGACGAGGATCGTCTGGTTCGCGGCCTCCGGCACGGCATCCACGATCGAGGTCGCCGTCACCGCGGTCCCTGAGCCCGTCGAAGGGTAGGTGAGGTTCTGGTAGATCTCGTCGCTGATGATCCAGATGCCGTGCTCCACGGCCCACTCGCCGATGGCCTTCGTCTCCTCGGCCGTGTACACGGAACCGGTGGGGTTCGACGGCGACACGAAGACGAGGACGGTGGTGCGGTCGGTCCGGGCGGCCTCGAGCTGCTCGACGGTGACCTTGTACTCCTGGTCGGCGCCCGCGAAGACCTCGACCGGGGTGCCGTCGGCGAGACGGATGGCCTCGGGGTACGTGGTCCAGTACGGCGCGGGCAGCAGCACCTCGTCGCCCGGGTTCACGACCGCCTGGAACGCCTGGTACACCGACTGCTTACCGCCGTTGGTGACGATGACCTGACCGGGGGAGACCTCGAGTCCGGAGTCGCGGAGCGTCTTTGCGGCGATCGCCTCGCGGAGCGCCGGGAGGCCGGGAGCAGGGGTGTAGCGATAGCTCGCCGGGTCGGCCAGCGCCTCAGCAGCCGCGTCCACGATGAACTGGGGGGTGGCGAAGTCGGGCTCGCCCGCGGCATACGAGATGACGGGCTTGCCCTCGGCCTTGAGGGCCTTGGCCTTGGCGTCGACCTTGAGGGTCGCGGACTCGGCGATGGCGGACAGCTTGCGGGAGAGAGGAGCGCGTTCGGTCACGGTTACGAGCGTACTCGGGTCGATGCGGCGGATGAGGTGTGGGATGCCGCCAAGATCCGAGGTTCTTTCGGGTTCGACAGGTCAGTCGGTGGAGAGGCCGTGGGCCTGCGCGACGGCGTCCAGCGTGATGCGCCCGCCCTGCACGTTGAGCCCCTTCGCGAGGGCAGCGTCGTCGGAGGCCGCCCGCTCCCAGCCCTTGGCGGCGATGGCCGAGACGTAGGGGAGAGTGGCGTTCGTCAGCGCCCTGGTCGCGGTCGTCGGAACGGCTCCCGGCATGTTCGCGACGCAGTAGTAGATCGAGTCGTGCACCGCGAAGGTCGGGTCGTCGTGCGTGGTCGGACGGGAGCCCTCGAAGCAGCCGCCCTGGTCGATCGCGATGTCGACGAGCACGGATCCCGGCTTCATGGCGGCGACCATGTCGTCGGTCACCAGCTTGGGGGCCGCGGCACCGGGGATGAGGACCGAGCCGATGACGAGATCCGCCGACGTCAGCTCCTCGGCGATGTCGTAGCGGCTCGATGCCCGGGTCTCCAGAGCGCCGCCGTAGCGGTGCTCGAGCTCGCGCAGCCGGGGGAGCGCCACGTCGACGACGGTGACCTTCGATCCGAGTCCGAGCGCGTTCGCGGCCGCGTGCTCTCCGGCGACGCCACCGCCGATGACCACGGTCTTGGCCCGGGGAGTGCCGGCGATGCCGCCCAGCAGCATGCCGCGGCCGCCCTGCGAGCGCAGCAGCGAGTGGGAGCCCATGATGACGGACAGGCGACCGGCGATCTCGCTCATCGGCACGAGCAGGGGCAGCGTGCGGTCGGGCAGCTGCACGGTCTCGTAGGCGACGGCGGTCGTGCCGGCCGCGACGAGGGCCTCGGTCAGCGGACGGTCCGCCGCGAGGTGGAGGTAGGTGAAGAGCGTGAGGTCGGGTCGGAGGAAGCCGTATTCCTCGGCGACGGGTTCCTTGACCTTGATGAGCAGGTCGGCCTCTCCCCAGGCGTCGGCGGCGGTGTCCACGATCTCCGCACCAGCCGCGCGGTACGCGTCGTCGTCGATGCTCGATCCGATGCCGGCACCCGACTGCACGAGCACGCGGTGTCCCTCCCGCACGAGCCGATCGGCGCCGGCCGGGGTGAGGGCGACGCGGTTCTCGTTGTTCTTGACTTCGGTCGGGACGCCGATCTTCATCGATCCTCCAGGTGTCGGGGCGCAGGGTGCAGACAAGGATCGCAGAAACGTCGCGAGATGGACAGAATCAGTGAAGAGTCTTCGGCGACGGGTCGGATCCTGAATAATGCTTCGTATGACCACCGCCTCCGCGTCGTCCGAGCCGAACAGCGTTCGGGCGCCCGCCCTCGACCCCATCGACGCGCGGATCGTGCAGCTCCTCACCGCCGACGGGAGGATGACGAACGCGGAGCTCGCCGGGCGACTGGGAGTCGCGCCGTCGACCGCGCACGCGCGGCTGCGCGGGCTGATCGAGCGCGGGGTCATCACCGGCTTCCATGCGAGCGTCGACGAACGCGAGCTCGGCGCCGGACTCCAGGCGATCATCGGCGTCAGCCTGCGTCCGGCCGCCCGACGGGAGAGCATCGTCGAGTTCGCCGATCGGGTGCGCGCGCTGCCGCAGGTGATCCAGGTGTTCTTCCTCGGCGGTGACGACGACTTCCTCCTGCACATCGCCGTCGCCGACTCCTCGGAGATGCGCGAGTTCGTGCTCGAGCACCTGTCCGCGCAGAGCAGCGTGGCGTCGACCCGCACGAGCATCGTGTTCGATTACCACCGCAACTCGGTCGCCGCGTCGTTCCACTGAGTCGGCGGGCGGCGACTCAGGTCTCGAACGAGGAGGGGACTGCGCAGTAGTCGGCGAAACGCCGGGTGGGATGGGCCGGATCGGTCACGTCGACCAGGGCGTTCGCCGCGGTGTGCGGGGGCTCGTCTCCCGCGAGCTGCCAGAGGACGTAGTTCCACATCCCGCGCGTACTCGGAGCCACGATCGGGCCCGGGCCGGACACGAGGAGCACAGCTCCGCTGTCCGTGGCGCGGAAGGGGCCCACCACGTCGGCGCGGAGGGCGGCTTCGTCCCCCTCAGCGGTGTGCGCACGCTCGACGGTCTGGCCCGCCGTGGTCAAGGCTGTCGCGAGGTCGTCCGCGGCTGCGCGGGAGCGCTCGGCATCCGCGCCGGCGACCGCGAGCAGTCGTCGTCCGCGCGGATAGAGGTGCAGGAACTCCTCGGCGATGCTGCTCCATACGTCGCTCATGGCTCCAGGCTACGCCCGGCAGGGAGGGGGCGGGCCGGGCACGACGCGGCGATGCCGCAGACCCCACGGCCTGCGGCATGCTCGCGTCGTCAGTCCTCGTCGACCAGGAACCGGCTGTAGGCGCCCAGGGTGAGGAAGGTCGGGAACTCCTCACGGAGCGCGACCTCGCGGAAGATCTCGGCGGCGTCGTCGAAGCGGTCGCCCTCGCGCCTGTCGACCTCGCTGAGCACCTCCGCGATCAGCCCCTCGACGTACTCGACCGTGATGGCCGTGCCGTCCTGCGTGGTGCGGTCCTGATGGATCCACTGCCACACCTGCGAGCGGCTGATCTCCGCGGTCGCGGCGTCCTCCATGAGGTTGTCGATGGCCACGGCGCCGAGTCCGCGCAGCCACGCCTCCAGGTAGCGGATGGCGACGGACACGTTGTCCCGCACGCCCTGCGCGGTGATCGGCCGACCGATGTGCAGGTCGAGCAGGTCGCGCGCCTCCACGTGCACGTCGTCGCGCTGACGGTCGACCTGGTTCGGGCGGTCGCCGAGCACGGCGTCGAACTCGGCCTGAGCCGTCGGGATCAGGTCGGGGTGGGCGACCCAGGTGCCGTCGAAGCCGTCGCCGGCCTCGCGCTTCTTGTCAGCCGACACCTTCTCGACCGCGCGTGCCGTCACCTCGGGGTCGCGGCGGTTCGGGATGAACGCGCTCATGCCGCCGATCGCGAAGGCTCCGCGCTTGTGGCAGGTCTGCACGAGCAGCTCGGTGTACGCCCGCATGAAGGGCACCGTCATCGTGACCTCGCTGCGGTCGGGGAGCACGAAGCGGGCGCCGCGGCCGCGGTAGTTCTTGATGATGGAGAAGATGTAGTCCCAGCGTCCGGCGTTGAGGCCCGCGCAGTGATCGCGCAGCTCGTAGAGGATCTCATCCATCTCGAACGCGGCCGGCAGGGTCTCGATCAGCACGGTCGCGCGGATGGTGCCGTGCGGGATGCCGATGTACTCCTCGCTGAAGGAGAACACGTCGTCCCACAGCTTGGCCTCTTCGCTGGACTCGAGCTTGGCGATGTAGAAGTACGGTCCGCGGCCGGCCTCGATCAGCGCCTGCGCGTTGTGCAGGAAGTAGAGACCGAAGTCGACCAGGGAGCCGGATGCCGACGTGGGCCGGCCGGCGCGGTCGATGAAGGTGAGGTGCTTCTCCGGCAGATGCCAGCCACGGGGGCGCATCACGATCGTGGGCGTGCGCTCGGCGGTGACCCGGTACTCCTTGCCCTCGGGGGAGGTGAAGGAGAGCTCGCCGCGGATCGCGTCGCGAAGGGACAGCTGCCCCTCGATGACGTTCTTCCAGGTCGGGCTCGTGGCGTCCTCCTGATCGGCGAGCCACACTCGCGCGCCGGAGTTCAGGGCGTTGACGGTCATCTTCGGATCGGTGGGCCCGGTGATCTCGACGCGGCGGTCCTCGAGTCCCGGTCCGGCGCCGGCGACCCGCCAGGTGGTGTCCTGGCGGATGTGCGCGGTGTCCTCTCGGAACTGCGGGTCGTGTCCGTTGCCGATCTCGAAGCGGCGACGCATCCGGTCGGCCAGCCGGTCGTGGCGGCGGGAGGCGAACCGGTGGTGGAGTTCGGTGAGGAAGGCGATCGCCTCCGGGGTCAGGATCTCGTCGTAGCGGTCGCGCATGGGCCCGGCGATCTCGATCGCGGGGCCCTGTCGGGTCGTCTGCATCGGTGCGGTGGTCATGATGGTGTCCTTTGCCTTATGCCGAGCCCCCGGGTTGTCGTCGAGACCCCGGGCTCCCGGCGTGTGCGGGGCGGGGTCTCGACGAGAACCTGGGGTCTCGGGGGAAGTGGGGGGAGAAAACGGGGGTCAGTGGAACTGGGCGGTCTCGGTGGAGCCGGCGAGGGCGAGGGTCGCGCTGTCGGGATTGAGCGCGGTCGAGATGACGTCGAAGTAGCCGGTGCCCGCCTCGCGCTGGTGCTTGGTGGCGGTGTACCCGTCGGCTTCGGCGGCGAACTCGGCTTCCTGCAGCTCGACGTAGGCGCTCATGGCGCGCTCGGCATAACCGCGGGCGAGGTCGAACATGGAGTGGTTCAGGGCGTGGAACCCGGCCAGGGTGATGAACTGGAACTTGTAGCCCAGGTCTGCCAGCTCCTGCTGGAACGTCGCGATCTCGGCGTCCGACAGGTGGCGCTTCCAGTTGAAGCTCGGGGAGCAGTTGTAGGCCAGGAGCTTACCGGGGAACCGCGCGTGGATGGCCGCGGCGAACTCCCGCGCCAGCTCGATGTCCGGCTCCCCGGTCTCGACCCAGAGCAGGTCGGCGTACGGGGCGAAGGCGAGGCCGCGGCTGATGACCGACTCGATGCCGGGGCGGACCCGGTAGAAGCCCTCGGACGTGCGCTCGCCTGTGGTGAACTCCCGGTCGCGCTCGTCGACGTCGCTCGTGAGCAGATCGGCGGCGAGGGCGTCGGTGCGGGCGATGATGACGGTCGGAACACCGGCGACGTCCGCCGCGAGACGGGCCGCGTTGAGAGTGCGGATGTGCTGCTGCGTGGGCACGAGCACCTTGCCGCCGAGGTGGCCGCACTTCTTCTCGCTCGCGAGCTGGTCCTCCCAGTGGATGCCGGCGGCACCGGACTGGATGAGCGACTGCGCGAGTTCGTACGCGTTCAGCGGTCCGCCGAAGCCGGCCTCGGCGTCGGCGACGATCGGCGCGAGCCAGTCCTGCGTGATCTCACCCTCGGCGTGCTCGAGCTGGTCCTGCCGGAGCAGGGCGTTGTTGATGCGACGCACGACCGCCGGGACCGAGTTCGCCGGATAGAGCGACTGGTCGGGGTAGGTCTGTCCGGCGAGGTTGCCGTCGGCGGCGACCTGCCATCCGGAGAGGTAGATGGCCTTCAGGCCGGCGCGCACCTGCTGCACGGCTTGGCCGCCGGTGTAGGCGCCGAGCGCCCGGATGTAGTCCTCCGTGTGCAGGAGGTTCCAGAGGTTCTCCGCACCGCGGTGGGCGAGGGTGGCGTCCTCGCGGACCGAGCCGCGGATGCGGACGACGTCTTCGGCGGAGTACGTGCGCTCGACACCGTCCCAGCGCGGGTCGGTGTCCCAGATCTCCTGGAGCTCCGCCGCCGTCTGGACCTGATCGCCGGCGCGCAGGCCGGCGGGGCGCGGGGTGGGGGTCGCTGCGGTGTTCGTCATGGTGTCTCCTCGGATGGGAATCGGCGTCGGTGCCGATGGCGTGCCTCCACTCTGTGTGAAGTTCGGCGCCTCTCCGGTGCCGAATTGAGGAGAAGTTTGACTGAATTTCTGTTTTCGTGACAGACTCGGCCCGCACGCACCGCTCACGCGGCCTCGCGGGATCAGGAAAGACCCCGGCCCGGCCCCGCGAGGAGCGTTCCCGATCCCGCACCGACGCGGACGGCGGTGCGGCTGAGAGGAGCCGACATGGACGACGCCACGGAAGAGACCGACGCCCTCACTGTCGGGCGGCGCATCCGCCAGCTGCGCACCGCGCGGGGCATGACGCTCGAAGAGCTCGCAGCCGCGGTCGAGCGGGCGCCGAGCCAGATGTCGATGATCGAGACGGGCAAGCGCGAGCCCAAGCTCACGCAACTCCAGACGATCGCCCGCGCGCTCGGGGTGACCATCGACGCGCTGCTCACGGGGGAGCCGCTCGACGAGCGCAGCGCGATCGAGGTCGCCCTGGAACGCGCGATGAAGGGGCAGACGTTCCAGGCGCTGGGCATCGCGCCGTTCCGCATCGCCAAGAGTGTGCCGACGGAGGCGCTGAAGGCCCTGCTGGCGCTGCAGGGGGAGATCGACCGACTCAAGGACGAGCGCGCCGCGACCCCGGAGGAGGCCCGGCGCGCCAACGTCGAACTGCGGCATCTGATGCGCCGGCAGGACAACCACTTCGCCGAGCTGGAGGCGAAGGCGGCCGAGATCCTCGCGGCCGTCGGCCATCCCGGGGGACCGCTGACCCAGCGCACCGCCTCGGAGATCGCGGCCCATCTCGGCTTCACCCTCCACTACGCCCCCGACCTGCCGCAGACGACCCGCAGCGTCGCCGACCTCGCCAACGGCCGGCTGTACCTGTCGAGCAGCGTCCCGGCGAAGGGAGACGCACGCACCGCGGTGCTGCAGGCGCTGTCGAGCCGCATCCTGGGGCACTCCGAGCCGCGCAGCTACGCCGAGTTCCTCCGGCAGCGGGTGGAGACGAACTACCTCACCGGTGCCCTGCTCATCCCGGAGGCGCACGTCGTCCCCGCTTTGCAGGATGCCAAGCAGCGGAGGGCGATCTCCATCGAAGACCTCCGTGACGCGTACTCGGTGTCGTATGAGACGGCGGCGCACCGGTTCACGAACCTCGCGACGCGGCACCTCGACATCCCCGTGCACTTCCTCAAGGTGCATGAGTCGGGCACCATCACGAAGGCGTACGAGAACGACGACGTGAACTTCCCGACCGACCGGCTCGGCGCCATCGAGGGGCAGATGTGCTGCCGCCGGTGGACCTCCCGGGTGGTGTTCGACGAGGACGACCGGTTCAACCCGTACTACCAGTACACCGACACCGGGAACGGCACCTACTGGTGTACCGCCCGTGTGGAGGCATCGAGCGAGGGTCTGCACTCGGTGAGCGTCGGGGTGCGGTTCGATGACACGAAGTGGTTCGTCGGCAGGGACACCCCGCACCGCGGTGTGTCGAAGCACTCGGTCGAGGTGTGCTGCCGTCGGGCTCCCGCCGAGCTGGAGGAGCGGTGGCGCGAGAACTCCTGGCCCAACGTGAAGACCCCGCGCACGCTGCTGGCGACGCTGCCCACCGGTGCCTTCCCCGGCGTGGACACGACCGATGTGTACGAGTTCCTGGAGTCCCACGCGCCCCGGTGATCCCGCTCGGTACGCTCGGTCGATGAGCAGTGACGTCTTCCCCGGTCCCCTCGGCCCGATGCCCGAGGCGGGTGCCGCCGCGATCCTGTGGATGCCATCGCCGGCGGAGGCCCTGCGGCCGGTCCGCTTCGTCGACGGTTTCGAGCCGTTCGCCGACTTCCTGCGGGGCCTCGGGATCGACCCCGCGCTGCTGGCCGACGACCTCGCGGCGACGTGGGATGTGGTGGCAGCGCGTCCGGAGATCCTCGACCGCCCGGACCTCGCGGCGGCCGCCGCGCGCTTCGTCGGCAACGTCATCGCGGTCGTGCACCCGGCCGCGACCTGGCGGATGACGAGCGAGCCGGAGATCGGGACGAACACCCTCTCCATCCCGGTCGCGGGTCTCGTGCAGGGGATGGTGCAGCAGCCCGACCAGCGGGATGCGTTCCTGCAGATGCTCGCGTCGTGGGAGCAGGACGACATCGATGACGAGGAGATGAGAGCGCTGTCCGCGGAGGGTTCCGCTCCCGCGGTCGTCGTCGTCCCGGCGCGCGCGTACGTCCGGCCCGCTCTCCCGCCCCTGACCTTCCACGACGACCGCGGCGAGGTCATCCGTTACGGACGCCGCTGGCCCGATGGCATCGCGCCGGAGGAGTCGTACTCTCGGGAGAGCCACCCTGAGCGCTTCGCACCGCTGCTTCTCGTGGTCGACGCGCTCGTCGAGCACCTCTCCCGCGAGTACGAGGTCGAGGCGCGGCGAGAGTCGGGGGAGGACGGGACGGAGCGCGTCGTGCTCGAACCGGCGCGCGGTGCGCGAGTCGTCATCACGCCGACCGTTCCCTCCGTCAGCGTCGAGGCGGGCGCCCACTTCCACGCGATCGTGCCGTCGTGCATCTGCGATGCCTGCGACGAGACCGCCGAGACGGCGGCGGACGAGCTGGAGCGGATCCTGCTGTCGGTCGCCGCCGGGGGTTTCCGGGAGAAGTATCCCGTCGGCCGCCGCGCGTGGCTGTACACCGAGATCCGGTCGCCGGACGGCGACCGGCGGGAGAGCAGCTCAGGCCCCGCTCCGGAGATGCCCGCGAAGGCGCGAGAGCGCACGGCCGCCCTGCTGCGCGGGCTCGACGACGGCTGGTGGCCCGCCTGGCCGCTCCGCTCGACCCCGGTCTGAATCCGCCCGTCCCGTCCCGTCCTGGACACTGTTCCTTCTCGTTCTCTCCCCGGGCCACGGATGCACGACCGTGTTGCGCGCGCACGAGCCGAGGCCCGGGGGAGTCGTGCATCCGTCACCGGATCGTGCGGATGGAGTTAGTTTGATCTTGCTTAGTCAAGATTGACTATGTTACTTTCATCGAGCCATCAATGACGAACGGCCGAGAAGGGACCCTCATGGCTACTTCCTCTGCGGAAACCCGATTCCGCACCACTGCCACCCTGACGTGCGTTCTCGCCGCCACGCTGACGCTCGGAGCATGCTCCTCGCCGGCGCCCGGCGGCGATACCGCCCCCACGAGCGCGGGCGGCAGCGACGCCTGCCAGCGCAACCAGGATGCCGGCACCATCACCTACATCTCCGGCTACGGCTACTCCGCCAGCGCCGGGCAGCTCGACGTGTTCCTGGCGAAGGAGCTGGGCTACTTCGACGACCTCTGCCTCGACGTGGAGATCAACGCGTCCGGTGCGAACGGGCAGCAGCTCGTCGCCTCTGGGCAGGCGCAGTTCACCGCTCTCGGCTCCGCCTCCGATGTGATGCTCGCCGCGGCGAACAGCAAGAACCTCACCGCGGTAGCGACCTACGGCACGACCCCGCCGTTCTCGATCTTCGGCAACGAGAAGCTCACCGATCTCACCGACCTCGAAGGCGGCTCGCTGGGGTACTTCATCAACCTCACGCCCATCGCCTCGGCCATGCTCGATGAGGCCGGGGTCGACGTCTCGAAGGTCGAGATGGTGAAGATGACCAACTACGACCCGACCGTCGTGGTGCGCGAGCAGGTCGACGCGATCGTCGGCTACGCCTCCAACCAGCCGCAGACCCTCAAGGCACAGGACCTCCCGTTCAGCGAGTTCCTGCCCTCCGACCTGGGCGTCGAGGGCACGTACAACGTCATGGAGGTGAACTCGCGCTTCCTCGACGAGCACCGTGAGGTCGCCGCCGACTTCATGCGCGCGAGCCTCAAGGCCCTGCAGTTCTGCCTCGACGAGGCGGACGAATGCATCGACATGCTGGCGGCCCTCGCGGAGGAGAACGGCCAGGGTGCGGCGTTCCCGCGCGACCAGCTCGCCCGTACGTGGGAGGTCGAGTCGGCCTGGGTGCGCGAGAGCGCGGGCGGCAACCCCGGCGTGCAGACCGAGGACATGTGGCAGCCCGAGTACGAGATCGTGCAGGAGTACGGCGACGTCAAGGACCTCCCCGCCATCGCCGACATGATGGACCCGGATCTCGTGGCCGACCTGTACGACGGCGACACCCTCGTCTGGGCGGAGAAGTGATGACCGCGGCACACGGCGCGGGCGTCGAGGTCAGGAACGTCTCGAAGTCCTTCGGTGTCGACGGAGCCCAGGTGACGGTGCTCGACGATGTGAGCCTCACGATCGGCATGGGCGAGTTCGTGTCGGTCATCGGTCCCAGCGGATGCGGCAAGTCCACGCTGCTCAAGGTGGTCGCCGGACTCCTCGACGCCGACTCCGGCACCGTCACGATCGACGGCGAGAGCGTCACGGCGGCCTCCCGCGACAAGAAGATCGGTCTCGTCCCGCAGTCCCCGGCGCTCCTGCCGTGGAAGACGGTGCGCGAGAACGTCGAGCTCCCCGTGCGGATCAACCGCGGGGCCAACGGCGACCGCGCCCTCCGCGACCCCGCCGAGCTGCTGTCGACCTTCGGGCTCGGCCATGCGCTGAAGAAGTACCCGGGGCAGCTCTCCGGCGGTATGCAGCAGCGCGCCGCCATCGCCAGGGCCTTCGTGTTCGACCCGGCGATCATGCTGATGGACGAGCCGTTCTCCGCCCTCGACGAGATGAACCGCGACCTGCAGCGCATCGCCCTGCTGGACTTCTGGCAGTCGAACCGCAAGGCCGTGATGTTCGTCACGCACTCGGTGCCGGAGGCGATCATGCTCTCCGACCGGATCGTGGTGATGGCGGCCCACCCTGGCCGCATCGCCGAGGTGATCGATGTGAACCTTCCGCGGCCCCGGACCGAGGAGGCGTATGCGACGGACGAGTTCCGCGACCTGGAGGCAGTCGTGCGCGGTGCGCTGCGCGCGCAGACGGAGAAGGCCCATGTCTGAGCTGACGATGAGAGACACCACCGCCACCCTCGCCACGGCGCGGCTGAAGGCGCAGCCCCGCCGCGGCATCCCCGGCTGGCTCCGCTGGGGCTCGTGGGGACCGACCCTGATCACGTTCGTGATCGCGGCTCTGCTCTGGCAGATCGTGGCGTGGACCAACCCGTACGTCCTGCCGACGCTGGAGGCCATCGGCGCCAGCCTCGTCGAGGACGCGGGCATGTACTGGTCGAACTTCCTCGTGACGCTGCTGGAGGTCGTCGTCGGGGCCTCCGCCGGCATACTGGCGGGCTTCCTGCTGGCCGTCGTGATGGCCGAGTTCCAGATCATCGAGCGGGCCGTCATGCCGCTGGTCATCATCGTGATGGTGACGCCGATCGTCGCGATCGCCCCGGCGCTGGTCGTCGCCTTCGGGTTCGGCATGGTGCCGAAGTTCATCGTCACCGGCCTCGTGGTGTTCTTCCCGATGCTCGTGAACTCGCTCGCCGGCCTCCGCGACGTGGACCAGAAGGCGTTCGACGTGTTCACGACGCTGCACGCCTCGCGGTGGGAGATCTTCCGCGAGCTGCGGTTCCCCGGCAGCATGCCGTACGTGTTCGCCGGTCTGCGGATCGCACTGCCCCTCGCCGTCGTCGGCGCCGCCGTGGCCGAGTTCGTGGCGGCCGGTCAGCAGGCCGGTCTCGGCTCCCTCGTCACCACCTCGGCGGCACAGGCGAACCTGCCCGTGACCTGGGCGAGCATCGCTCTGCTCTGCCTGCTCGGGGTGCTCCTCATCGTGCTCCTCGCGGTCGTGCGCCGGCGCGTCCTGTGGTGGAGCGACGGCGAGGTCACCGCGAAGGGCTGACCGCACGACCCCCGGTCCCGGGGGCGCGACCCCGCGCCCCCGGGTTCCCCCGGCGTGCCCGGAAACTCCGAACGACTCCATCCCCCACTCCCAGGAAGGCATCCGCCATGACCGCTCAGCACCCCGTGAAGACCCTGCGGCTCGGACTCTTCGAGAACGCCCAGGCGAACGACTCCGGCACCGCGACCTGGCGCCACCCCGACAATCGGCGCTACCTCTTCGACAAGCTCGACTACTGGCGCGACACCGCGCGCCTGGTCGAGAACGCGGGCTTCGACTTCCTCTTCCTCGCCGACGCGTGGGGCTGGGCCGACGTCGCCGGTGAGCGGCCGGAGATCTGCTCCGTCGAGGGCCTGGATCTGCCGCGGCTCGACCCGGCGATCATCCTCGCCGCCCTCATCCCGGAGACCACCCGCCTGGGCCTGGTCGCCACCGGATCGACCCTGCTCGAGCCGCCGTACTCCTTCGCCCGACGCCTGGCCACTCTCGACATCCTGTCCGGGGGCCGGATCGGCTGGAACGTCGTCACCACCGGCACGGCCGACACCGCGGTGCAGGGCTTCGGCGTGCCGATGGTGGGACACGACGAGCGCTATCTGATGGCGGACGACTTCATGCAGGTCGTCTACAAGCTGTGGGAGGAGGCCTGGGAGGAAGGGGCGCTGGAGCGCGACAAGTCCGGTCGCTTCGCCGACCCGGCCAAGGTCCACCGCATCGCGCACGACGGGCCCTACTTCCGCTCGCACGGCTACGGCAACACGCAGCGCTCGCCGCAGGGCACGCCGGTGCTGTTCCAGGCCGGGGCGTCGCCCGCCGGTCGCGAGTTCGGCGGCAAGCACGGCGAGGCGATCTTCGTCGGGAGCGGCTCGGTCGAGCAGCTCCGCACGCATTCCTCGGCGATCCGCGAGGAGGCGGTGAAGAACGGCCGTGCGGCGCACGAGGTGAAGATCATGTCGGCGTTCGCCGCGGTCGTCGGCAGCACCGAGGAGGAGGCCCGCCGCACCTACGCGGAGGTCGCCGATGCGCAGAATCCCGAGGTCACCGTCGCCTCCTACGCCTGGTTCACCGGTCTCGACCTGTCGTCGTACGACCCACGCACGCCGATGTCCGAGCTCCGCACCGAACTCTCGCAGACGCAGGTCGCGCGCTTCGCCGACAAGACGGTGGGCGATGTCCTGGGCGACTGGCACGCGCACGGCGTGGGCGCCCGCCCGATCGTGGGCACGCCGGAGCAGGTGGCGGACCGGATGATGGAGCTCGCCGACGGCGCCGACCTCGACGGCTTCCTCTTCGCTCCGGTGATCCCGCCGGCCTCGACCGCCGACTTCATCGAGCACGTCTTGCCGATCCTCAAGGAGCGCGGGGCGATCGCCGACCCCGCAGCCGAGCCGGAGTCGCTGCGGGAACGGCTGATGGGCACCCCGACGCCCGCGCTCGCCGACTCCCACATCGGGTCGTCGTTCCGGCGGACGATGGCCCGTGTCTGACAGCCTCGCCGGCGTCGCCGTCGTGGGGAGCGCGAACCTCGACCTCGTGGTCGAGGTGTCGCGTCCTCCCCGCGTCGGTGAGACGCTGCTCGGCCGGGCCGGAGGCCGCTTCCCCGGTGGCAAGGGTCTGAACCAGGCTGTCGCCGCGGCCCGCGCGGGAGCCGTGACCACGTTCTGCGGCGTCGTCGGAGCGGACGAGGCCGGCGCCGTTCTGGAGGCGGCGCTGACGGAGGCGGGAGTGGACGCCGCGCTCCGCCGCTCCGCGTCCGCGCCGACCGGGGTCGCGCACGTGCTGGCCTTCGACGACGGCGACAACAGCATCCTCGTGGCGGCGGGGGCGAACGGCGAGCTCACTCCGGAAGACGCCGTGGCCGGGACCGTCGGGGCGGCCGTGATGCTCACTCAGCTCGAGGTGCCCTTCGCCGCGGTCGCCGCCGCCCTGGCCGCCGCACATGCCTCCGGGACCCTCACGATCCTCAACGCCGCCCCCGCGCACCCCGCCGCCGTCGACCTGCTGCCGGAGGTGGACGTGCTGGTCGTGAACGAGACGGAGTGCGCGGAACTCGGCGGCGTCGAGCGGCTCCTCGGCGCCGGCGCCGGGGCGGTCGTGCTCACGGAGGGGGCCGCCGGTGTGACGCTGCATCGGCCAGGGCGCCCCGGCGTGCACGTGCCGGCCTTCCGCATCGACGCCGTCGACACGACGGGAGCCGGGGATGCCTTCTGCGGCGCCCTCGCTGCGGGGCTCGCCCAGGGTCACGACATCGAGCACGCTCTCGTCCGTGCCTGTGCCGCGGGGGCGATCGTCGCCCGTCACCGTGGGGCGACCACTCCGGCGCTGTCCGTCACCGCTCTGGAGGCTCTGGTAGCGCGGCGCTGAGTCCGCGCTGGGCGCGGCGGTATCAGCGCGTAGGGGTGGTCTCCGCCGTCTCGCCGGCGAATGTATACGCTCCGGCACGCAGCCGCTCCAGCAGCGTCAGGAGCCACTCCTTCTCGGCGGTGAGTCGGGCGGTGGAGAGGTCGAAGATCTCGCGCACGTACTCCGGGGTCGTCTCCGAGCGCAGGGTGTCCTGCACGTCGAAGCCGTTCTGCGTGATGATCGCGTCGCTCTTGATGAGCCGGTGCTCGAGGCCGGCGATGACCTCCTGCCGGCTGAGGACGAACATGAACGAGGCCACGGTCATGATCGCCTGGGTGTCGAAGGCCGCGACGTTCCAGAGGTTCTCGCGCAGCATGCGCTGCAGCTCCACCTCGCCGGCCGGGGTGATGCGGTAGGTGGTGCGCGCGGGGCGCTTGCCCTCCGTCTCGGTGCCGCTCTCCGCCACGTAGCCGTCGACTTCGAGCGCGCGGAGGGCGTTGTAGATCGAACCGGGCTGGATGTGCGCCCACTCGTCGACGTGCCAGGTCATGAGCTCGCGGCGTAGGAAGTAGCCGTGCACCGGTTGGAACTGCTTGACGGCACCGAGGACGACGAGGCGGGTGGTCGACATGCGCTTCATGCTAACGGCTCGGTGCGGTGGAACCTGTTGTTTGTATGGTCAAAAATGCATATAATTCAGACTAGTCAAAGTTGACTATCGAAAGGACTTCGTGATGACCACTGCCGTGACCGACGCCCTGCCGCGGGACCGCGCTCTCCGTCGCGCCTTCTCCGTCTACCCGACCGGTGTGGTCGCGCTGGCCGCGCACGTCGAGGACCGCGCCGTCGGTATGGCGGTCAACTCCTTCACCTCGATCTCGCTGGAGCCCGCCCTCGTCGCCGTCAGCGCCGCGCGCACCTCGAAGACGTGGCCCGTGCTGCGCGCCGTCCCCGAACTGGGGATGAGTGTCCTCGCGGCGCACCATGAGCCGCTCAGCCGCTCGCTGTCCGCGCGCGAAGGCGACCGGTTCGGCGGCCATGCGTGGCATCGCTCGGAGGGTGGGGCCGTGCTGATCGACGACGCCGCGCTCTGGCTCACGTGCCGGCTGCACAGCACGTTCGACGGTGGTGACCACGAGATCGCGCTCTACGAGATCCAGGATGTGACGCTCTTCGACGGCGTCGAGCCGCTCGTGTTCCACCAGAGCCGTTACCGTGCCATCTCGCCCGCCGGAGACGTGTGAGCGGACCGGCGCCCCGGGTGCTCTCCGGCCTGGTCGTCCCCGGCGACGGTCGCGGTCGGCTGCTCGGCTTCCCGACCGCGAATCTCGCCCTGTCCGAGCGGTCGCTGCCCGACGATGGGATCTATGCGGCGTGGGCGCTGTTGCCCGGCGACGACCGGCGGTGGGAGGCGACGGCGAGCATCGGCGTCAATCCGACGTTCTGCGGCGACCGGGCGCGGCGTCTCGAGGTGCACCTCCACGACATCGACCGCGACCTCTACGGGCAGCTGCTGTCGGTCGAGCTCGTCGCGCTGCTCCGGCCGACGCTCCGTTTCGATGGGGTCGCGGAGCTCGTCGCCCGGACCGCCGCGGATGTCGCGGCCTCGCGGCGGCTTCTCGCCGCGGAGCGGCGCACGTTCGCGAGGCGCTGACTACGCCGCGTTCCAGCGGAGTCGCGGCAGCGTGGGGAATTCGGTGAGGATCGCCGCCGCGTCGGTCACGGGGAAGAGCGTGACCGGGAGCGGGGGGAGCCCCGGCGATGGTGCGACCGCGTAGGCCAGGGCCGCCGGCCCCTCCGACGCGCTCAGAAAGACCCGACTCTCGCGGCCGGCGACGGCGACCGTGGATCCGTGCAGGCCTGCGGACAGGGCGGCGGCCGCGGCGGTCGCTCGGGCCAGGAGCGTCGGACCGGGGAGCCAGGGGAGGAAGGCGTCCTCGGGGAGTCCGCAGGCGACAGCCAGCGCCGGGGTCAGCCAGCGGTCGCTCTTGAGGCCGTAGGGGGTGGGCTCCCGCGAGAGCAGGTAGCCGTAGCAGTGCAGGAGCCCGGCGTTACCGACCGGCCAGGTCGCCGGCAGGCCCGCGCGCCGGTGGAGTTCGTCGAACAGGGCGGGCGCGATGACGCCCGCGCCGGTGTTCTCGTCGACGGCGGTCGACCGGCCCCACGCGGCGAAGCGCCTCGCATCGCGATCAGCCCGGAGTGAGGCATCGAGCCAGGGCAACGCGTCGATCGCGCTCTGCGCGGCGGCCGGGGTGCTGGTCGCGGCGCGGTCGGCGGCGTGCATGAGGGCAGCGAGTTCGGACACGGCGTTCACCATACGGGAACGACGTGGACGGAGTGTTCACGCGGCGTTCATGCGCTGTGGGCGTTCCGTCCATGTCGTTTGCCCATGCTGGACGGAGCGTCCGCACGGAAGGAACCCCGTGACCACCATCCTCCTCTTCGACTTCGACGGCACGATCGCGCTCGGCGACGGCCCTGTCCTCGCCTACGCCCGACATGTGGCCACCGCGCTGGGCGCGTCGGAGCGGTTCGTCGACGACGTCCGCGTCGCGCTCGCCGTCGCGGGCCCCGACGCCGTCGACGGGTACGACGTCGTCCGCCGCGCGGCGGACAGCTTCGGCGCCGACGGTGCCGTGCTCAGCGCGGCCTACCTGGCGAGCCGCGCCCAGCTCGCCACGGCTGCGGCTCCGGTCACGGTCCCGAGCGGCCTGGTCGAGTTCCTTCGGACCGCCGGCCCCGTAGCGGAGCGCGTGCTGGTGACCAACGCCCCCGCCCTGCGTCTTCCGGAGGCTCTGGAGCACCTCGGGCTCGCGGGACTGTTCGACCGCATCGTGACCGATGCCCGCAAGCCCGCCGGGATGGAGAAGGTCCTCGATGCGCTGCCGCCCGATGCCCGCATCCTGAGCATCGGCGACATGTGGCGAAACGATCTCGCTCCCGCACACGCCCGCGGCCACGCCACCGCGCTGATCGGGGGCTTCGCCGACCCGGCAGCGACCCCGACCTTCCGCGCGGCCGACTTCGCCACTCTCGCACCGCAGCTCGAGGCTTGGCTGCGGGCCACCGACTCCTCCGTTCCGTCCACTTCACACACCCTCACCACCGAAGGATGATCATGCGTACCTCCCCCTTCCGCCGCCCGGTTCTCGGTCTCGCCGCCGCCGGTGCCCTGCTGACCGTCGCGCTCGCCGGGTGCTCCGGCACCACTGCCGGGTCCGACCCGTCCGCCGCCCCCGCCGAGGATCCGGACTCCCTCGTCCTCGCCCTCGTCCCGTCGCAGGACCAGGACGGCCTCGTGGAGACAGCCGCCCCGCTGACCGACTACCTCACGGAAGAGCTCGGGATCGAGGTGACCGGTGTCGTCTCGAAGGACTACCAGGCCGCGGTCGAGGCGATGGGCGCGGGGCAGGCGCAGATCGGCTTCCTGCCGTCGCTGCAGCTCTGGCAGGCGAACGACATGTACGACGCGTCCGTCGTGTTGCAGACCGAGCGCAACGGCAACATCACCTACCCGGCGCAGTTCATGACGAACAACCCCGACAAGTACTGCGAGGACGAGCCGGTCGCGCGTGACGGGATGCTCTTCTGCAACGGCGCCGACGCCATGACCGGACCCGCCGGTCTCGACAGCATCGACAAGGTGGAGGGCGCGAAGGTCGCCGTCCTCGGCCCGGGGTCCCCCGCCGGTTACATCTACCCGATCCTCGCGCTCCAGGAGGCGGGCCTGGACACGGACGCGGACATCGAGCAGATCCCGGTGACTGCGAACGACGCGTCCGTGCTGGCCGTCTACAACGGCGACGCGGAGGTGGGCTTCAGCTTCTGGGACGCCCGCACGATCGTGCAGAAGGACACCCCGGACGTGGGGGAGAAGGTCGTCGTCTTCGCCATGACCGAGGAGATCCCGAACGACGGCGTCGCTCTGTCTGCCGACCTGTCCCCGGAGCTGCAGGAGCGCATCACGACCGCGCTCGAGGAGTTCTCGAACACGGAGGAGGGCTCGACGATCCTGGAGAGCATCTACTCGATCACCAAGCTCGCACCGGCCGACCCCGCGTCGCTCGACGTCGTCGCCCGGGCCGCCGAGGCCCTGGGGCTGCAGTAAATTGTCCGCTCCGCATCACCCGGTGGACGCCGCGGCTCCGGCCGCGGCGTCCACGCCGTGGAACATCCGTCTCGACGATGTGACGGTGCGCTATCCGAACGGCACGATCGGGTTGAACCGCGTCTCACTGGAGATCGCCGCGGGCGAGATGGTCGCCGTCGTCGGGCTCTCCGGCTCGGGGAAGTCGACTCTCATCCGCACGATCAACGGCCTGGTGCCGGTCACGTCCGGCACCCTCGACGTCGGCGGGCATCGCGTCAGCGGCGCCTCCCCGCGCACGCTGCGCCGGCTCCGGGGGGACATCGGCATGGTCTTCCAGGGCTTCAACCTCGCCGGTCGCGCCAGCGTGCTGCACAACGTGCTCGTCGGGCGTCTCGCCCACACGCCGCTGTGGCGCACACTCCTCGGTGCCTATCCTGAGGTTGACCGGCAGCGCGCGTACCACGCGCTCGACCGGGTCGGGATCCTGCCCAAGCTGCACGCGCGGGCCTCCGATCTCTCCGGCGGCCAGCAGCAGCGCGTCGCGATCGCCCGCGCTCTGGCGCAGGAGCCTCGCGTCGTCCTGGCGGACGAGCCGGTGGCGAGCCTCGACCCGCCCACGGCGCACGGCGTGATGAACGACCTGCGGCGCATCAACCGCGATCTCGGCATCACGGTGCTCGTCAACCTCCACCTGCTCGACCTCGCCCGTGAATACGGCGCCCGGATGATCGGCATGCGCGCGGGCGAGATCGTCTACGACGGCCCCGCCGCCGGTGCCTCGGACGCGGACTTCGAGGGCATCTACGGCCGGTCGCTCACCTCGGACGATCGGCTGGACGCGTGACCCCCGTCGTCGACCAGGACACCGCGGTGGCACCGCTCGACGTGCCCGCGCGCCCACCCGGTGCCTGGAAGGGAGCCGCTGTCCTGGCGGGTGTGGTCGCCGTGACGGTCGTGATGTGTCTGCCCGGTGTCGGCATCGGAGTCGACCTCGACGCGATCGCGCGCAACTGGCAGAACGGCGCCGACAAGGTGCTGAAGCTGCTGGTGCCCGACTGGTCGTTCTTCCCGCGCACGGTCCCGCCGCTGATCGAGACCTTGCAGATGGCGGTCATCGCCACCGCCCTGGGCGCCGCCGTGTCCTTGCCCCTGAGCTTCTGGGCGGCGCGGGCGACGAACCCGAACACGGGCGCGAGACTGGTCGTGCGCGGGGTCCTCAACGTCGTGCGCAGTGTTCCCGACCTGCTGTACGCCGCCATCCTCGTGGCGATGGTGGGCGTCGGCGCCCTTCCCGGGATCCTGGCGCTGGTCCTGTTCAACATCGGCATCATCGTCAAGCTCGTCTCCGAGGCGATCGACACGAACGACCGCGGGCCCCTCGAGGCCGGCCGGGCCGTGGGCGCGACGCAGATGCAGATCAACCGGACGCTCGCCCTTCCGGACGCCTGGCCCGCCTTCGCGAACCAGACCCTCTACGTCTTCGAGCTCAACGTGCGCGCATCGACCGTGCTCGGACTCGTCGGCGCGGGCGGGATGGGGCTGCTCATCGACGCCGTCCGCACGTTCTACCGCTACGACCAGCTCTCGCTCATCATCCTCGAGATCCTCATCGTGGTGATCGTGATCGACGTGGTCTCCGACGCCGTCCGACGGAGGCTCGTATGACCGCGCCCCTCACCGCCGTCCCCGCCCGGCCTCGGCGCCCCTGGCTCCTCGTCGGATGGGGCCTCGTGACCGCCGTGATCGTGCTGGCCTTCTGGTCGATCGACATCTCCTGGGCGCGCCTCGCCGATCTCCCGGCGGAGATCGTCCGCTACACCGTGCTCATGTTCGGCGACCCGAACTGGGAGAAGCTCCCCGAGGCCCTGTGGCAGACCTGGCGGAGCATCGAGATGGCCTGGGTCGGCACGGTGCTCGGCATCCTCCTCGCGACACCCCTGAGCCTGCTGGCCGCTCGCGGCTTCGGACCGGTCTGGCTGCGCAATCTGCTTCGCGGGCTGTTCTCGCTCATCCGCGCGGTCCCGGAGATCATCATCGCGATCGTGATCCTCTCGGTGACAGGGCTCACGCCCTTCACGGGAGCCCTGGCGCTCGCACTCAACGGCATCGGCACCCTCGGCAAATGGGGCTATGAGGCCGTCGAAGCCGTGCCCCGTGGCCCCATCGAGGCGGCACACGCGGCCGGCGGCAGCACTCTCCAGGTGCTGCGATGGGGAGTGTGGCCACAGGCGGAACCGGCGTTCTGGTCGTTCTGGCTCTACCGCTTCGAGATCAACGTGCGCTCGTCGGCCGTCCTCGGCCTCATCGGCGTCGGCGGCATCGGTGACATGCTCACCTCCTACACCCAGTACCGTGAGTGGTCGACGGTGGGTGTCCTGCTCATCGTGGTTGTCACGGTGACGATGCTGATCGACGCGGTATCCGGCGCGATCCGCCGCCGGATCATGGAGGGAGCCCGAGCCCGTGTTCGCCCCTAGCTCTCCGCCGAGCGTGCGCATCGCCGCGGTCCGCAACACCTTGCAGCCCGCGGAGCGGCGGGTGGCCGAGCTCATCCTGGACTCCGCCGACGCCGTCGTGGAGTGGACAGCGCAGGAGCTCGCCGACCGGGCGGGTGTCGGCCGCGCCACCGTCGTCCGTGCGTGCCAGGGCTTCGGCTACCGCGGCTACCCGCAGCTCCGGGTCGCGCTGGCCGCCGAGCTCGGCGGGGGGAGCGGTGACGCTGCGGTCGATCACGGGCCGGGTGTGCTGGGGCGGATGCGCGGTGAGATCGACCGTGTCGCGGCGTCCCTCCCCATGCTGGCGAGTCTCCTGGACCCGGCGACCGTCGACGCGGCAGTCGCCGCGACCGCTTCCGCGCGACGTGTGCTGGTCCTGGCGAACGGTCTCTCGTCGCCGATCGCGAGCGATCTGGCGATGCGGCTCACGGCGGCAGGGCGACCGGCGGAGTTCATCGCCGACGCCATCGCCCAGCAGATCGCGGCTCGGCATCTCACGGAGCAGGACGTGTGCGTCATCGTCAGTGGTTCCGGAGCCAATGAGGCGAGCCTGCGTGTCGCGACCGCCGCCGCCCGCGGCGGTGCGACGGTGATCGCACTCACCTCGTTCGCGTCCTCCGCGCTGACCGACGCGGCCTCCCTGTCGCTCGTCATCACCCCGGCCGGGGTGAGCTTCCGCGAAGAGCTGCAGCACGCCTCCCGCGTCGCCTTCCTCGTGTTCGCCGAGGTTTTCGCGGCCGCGGTCACCTCCGCCCGCGGCGACGCCGCCGTCCAGGCTCGGGCACACGCCCTCGAAGTGGTCTCCGACAACCTCGACGGCTGAGGGACCGCGGTTCCGGCTGCACGACCTCGGTCCGCGGGCATGACCTGGCGGGCCGATCCGTCGTGCAGGTGTCGCGCGGTCGTGCAGGTGTCGCGGGGGAAGGGGGGAGGCGGGGACGGAAGGGGCCGGGTCAGTCGCGGGCGGTCTGCAGGAGGGCCCACACCTCGGCCCGGGCGGGGAAGGTCGTGAGGTCGACCCCGAGGAGGGCGCCGGCATGGGAGACCCGGGAGCGGAGGGTGTGCCGGTGGATGCCGAGGGCGGCCGCGGCCTGCTCGGCCCGCGTGTCGTGGTCGAGCCAGGTCCGCAGCGCGTGTTCGAGCGCGGTGCCGTGGGCGGCGTCGTGTTCCCGGAGCGGAGCGAGCCGCGACTCCGCGACGAGCCGGGCCTCATCCGTCGCCAGCGCCGTGAGCAGGCTGGATCCGACCGTGTCGGCGTACCGGACGGCGCCGCTCGTGCCCGGCTGTCGGAGAGCGATGAGCGCCTGGGCGTGCGCGCGGGAGAAGGCGTCGTACCCCTCCGGGGCCGAGACGCCGACGCGGGCGCTGAAGCGCGAGGCCGCGTCGTCGAGAAGAGCCTCGTCGGCCGCGGACACGCAGATGACCACGCCGTCCTCGGAGTCCGCGAGGAAGACGGGCGTCCCGTGCTCGACCCGTCGGCGCTCCCACCAGTCGAGGAGAGGCTCGGCCGGGGCATCCCCGGTCACCGCCACCACCACGGGGGCGGGCGGAAGGCTGCCGAGGACACGGCGCGCGAGGCCGGGGTCGTCGCCCAGGAGCGAGCGCAGCAGCTGCGTGTGCAGCCGGCGGCGGCCGCGGGCGAGCTGCTCGCTCTGCTCACGCGCCAGTCCCGCCATCGCGATGACCGAGGTGACGACGGCCCTGGCCTCCTGGTCGAGGGCGTCCGCCGCCACGGCGAGGACGCCGCGCAGGTGCCCGCCCCGCCCCACCGTGAAGAGCATGAAGGTGTGCGCATCGAGGGTGAGGGACTGCCCCGCCTCGAGTCCGCGGTCGAGGATCTCCTGGACCCGCGTCCCGAGCCCTTCCCGGACAGTCGCCGAGAGGGCGTCGCGGGGGTGGGCGACGATCAGGTCGCCCGCCGCGTCGAACATGCCCGCCCAGGCACCGAGTCGACGGCCGAGTTCGGTGATGATCGCCTCGAGCCCGCGCGGCCGGAGGGCGGCGAGGGCGAGGGCGCGCTGGGTGTCCAGCGCCCAGGTGCGCCGGGCGTAGGCCTGCGCCGCGATCGCCTCGGAGTGCGCGCGGGCCACGGCGATGAACGGCGTGCGGTACGGCACCTCGAACAGGGGGATGCCCTGCGCCGCGCACGCCGCGATCAACTCTTCCGGTGTTCCCGAGCGATGCACGTCGGTCCCGAATCCGAGCCCCAGCACGCCGCGCTCGGCGAGCCGGACGACGTAGGGGGCGATGGCCTCCGCGTCGTCGAACTGCGTGCCGGTGGTGAGGAGGACGAGGTCTTCCGCGAGGAAGGGCGTCGGGTCCGCGAGGTCGGAGCTGTGCACCCAGCGCAGCGGCCGGTCGAGCGCGCCGTCCGGCAGATCCGTTGCGGTGGAGACGAGGCGCAGGTCGAGATCCCGGCGGCGCAGCAGGGCGGACAGCGTGGAGGGATCGGCGGGGGCCATACGATCTCCGGTTGTACGAGACGGCGAAATCAATTCTCCGATTGTACGACCCGGCGAATGCGGGCGTCTCCGCTGCCGCCGTACGCTCGCGACATGGCTCTCCTCGACACCGCAGCACCCGCAGTCCCCCTCGGCGGCCCCGACCTCCCGCAGGAGCGTCGCCTCGTCACGGAACTCCCCGGCCCGCGGTCGGCCGAGGTCCTCGCCCGCAAGGCGGACGCGGTCGCCGCCGGTGTCGGTCACACGGTGCCGGTCGCCGCCGTCGCAGCCGGGGGAGGAGTGGTCGTCGACGCCGACGGCAACTCGCTCATCGACCTCGGCTCCGGCATCGCCGTGACCACGGTCGGCAACGCGCACCCGAAGGTGGCCGCCGCCGTGGCCGCGCAGGCGGCGCAGTTCACGCACACCTGCTTCATGATCTCGCCGTACGAGTCGTACGTCGGCGTCGCCGAGGCGCTCAACCGCGTCACCCCCGGCGACTTCGCCAAGAAGAGCGCCCTGTTCAACTCCGGCGCCGAGGCTGTCGAGAACGCGATCAAGATCGCCCGCAAGCACACCGGTCGTCAGGCCGTCGTCGCGTTCGACCACGGCTACCACGGCCGCACGAACCTCACCATGGCGCTGACCGCGAAGTCGATGCCGTACAAGAGCGGCTTCGGTCCGTTCGCCCCCGAGGTGTACCGCGCGCCGATGTCGTACCCGTTCCGCGACGGGCTCGAGGGCGGCGAGGCCGCGGCCCGCGTGATCCTCCAGCTCGAGAAGCAGATCGGCGCTGACAACCTCGCCGCCGTCATCATCGAGCCGATCCAGGGCGAGGGGGGCTTCATCGTCCCCGCCGACGGTTTCCTCCCCGCGATCGTCGACTGGTGCCGCGCGAACGGCGTCGTCTTCATCGCCGACGAGGTGCAGACCGGGTTCGCCCGCACCGGACACATGTTCGCGAGCGAGATCTTCGGCATCGAGCCCGACCTCATCACCACCGCCAAGGGCATCGCGGGCGGGCTGCCGCTCGCCGCCGTGACCGGCCGCGCCGAGATCATGGACGCGTCGCACTCCGGTGGCCTCGGCGGCACCTACGGTGGCAACCCCATCGCGTGCGCCGCGGCGCTCGCGGCCATCGACGTGTTCGAGAACGACGGCGTCATCGAGCGTGCCCGCGAGATCGGCGAGATCCTCCTCGGCCGCCTCACCGCCCTCCAGGCCGAGGACGCCCGCATCGGCGACGTCCGCGGTCATGGCGCGATGGTCGCCGCCGAGTTCGTCGACCCGGAGACCAATGCTCCGGACGCCGCGCTCACGGCTGCTGTGGCCAAGGCGTGCATCGCCCAGGGCGTCATCGTCCTCACCTGCGGCACGTACGGCAACGTCATCCGCTTCCTCCCGCCGCTGTCCATCGGCGACGACCTGCTGAACGAGGGCCTCGACGTCGTGGCCGAGGCGCTCGCCGGCGCCTGACACCCTGTCCGGTCGCGTCCCCGGATCGGGGGATTTCGGGACGCGACCGGTACTTCATCCCCCGCATCCCCCGACGACGAAGGAGTTGCAGATGGCTGAGATCACCCGCGACGTGCTGATCGTGGGCGCCGGAGCCGCAGGGCTCACGGCGGCCAACGACCTGCGGAAGGCCGGGCTGTCGGTCGCCGTGCTGGAGGCCCGCGACCGCGTGGGTGGCCGCCTGTGGACCGACGTGATCGACGGCGCCATGCTGGAGATCGGCGGCCAGTGGGTCTCGCCCGACCAGGACGCGCTCAAGGACACGATCGAGGAGCTGGGGCTCGAGACCTACAGCCGGTACCGCGAGGGCGACAGCGTCTACGTCGGCCCGGACGGACAGGCCCACCGCTTCACGGGCGAGATGTTCCCGGTGTCGGCGGAGACCGAGGCCGTGATCGCGCGCATCACCGGCATCCTCGACGCCCTCGTCGCCGAGATCGACCCGGACAAGCCGTGGGAGCACCCGAACGCGGCCGAGTGGGACTCGATCTCCTGGGACGCCTGGCTGCGCTCGCAGACCGACGACGACGAAGCCGTGCGTAACCTCGCCTTCGCCACCGGCTCGGCGATGCTGACCAAGCCGACCCACGCCTTCTCGCTGCTGCAGTCGCTGCTCATGGCGGCCTCGGCCGGCTCGTACTCGAACCTCGTCGACGCCGACTTCATCCTCGACAAGCGCGTCGTGGGAGGGCTCCAGCAGGTGCCGCTGCGCCTCGCCGAGCGCCTGGGCGAGGACGTGCTGCTGAACCAGCCCGTCCGCAGCCTGGAGTGGTCGGATGACGGGGTCGTGGCGACCACCGACGACCTCACGGTGCGGGCGCGGTACGCGATCCTCGCGCACGCCCCCATCCTCTACAACCGCATCTCCTTCGTCCCGCCGCTGCCGCGTCGCCAGCACCAGCTGCACCAGCACCTCTCGATGGGCTTCGTCATCAAGGTGCACGCCGTCTACGACCGCCCGTTCTGGCGCGAGCAGGGCCTGAGCGGCACGGCGTTCAGCCCGTACGAGCTCTCGCACGAGGCCTACGACAACAGCAACCACGGCGACGAGCGCGGCACTCTGGTCGGCTTCGTGTCCGATGCGAACGCCGACGGCGTGTTCGAGCTGTCCGCCGAGGAGCGCAAGGAGCGCATCCTCGAGTCGCTGTCGCACTACTACGGTCCCGAGGCGAAGAACCCGGTCGTGTACTACGAGAGCGACTGGGGCAGCGAGGAGTGGACGCGTGGCGCCTACGCCGCGAGCTTCGACCTGGGCGGCCTGCACCGCTACGGCGCCGACCTGCGCACGCCCGTCGGACCGATCCACTTCGCCTGCAGCGACATGGCAGGAGCGGGTTACCAGCACGTCGACGGGGCGATCCGCATGGGCCACTTCGTCGCGGCGAACATCGTCGACGCCCGCCGCGAGGCCGGCGCTCCCGAGAGCATCGGCTGATGACCGGCTCGGTCGTCGTCGGCTACACGGCGACGGATGCGGGGGCGGACGCGGCGGCGCTGGGCGCACGTCTGGCGCGCAGCATCGGTGCGACCCTCCACCTCGTGATCGTGCTGCCGACCGAGGGCACCCGGAGCGCCGCCGTGCCACCGGAGCGCGCCTACGAGGACGTCATCCGGAAGCAGGCGCGGAGCTGGCTGCAGGACGCGGTCGTGCGTCTCCCGCAGGAGCTGGTGCGCAGCGGCCATGTGCGCTTCTCCGAGTCGTTCGCCGAGGGGCTCATCGCCGCCGGTGAGGAGTTCGCCGCCAGCGTCATCGTGATCGGCACGGCCGGCGGCGGCCTCTTCGGCCGGCATCGCCTGGGCAGCGTCGCATCGGAGCTGCTGCACTCCTCGCCGATCCCGGTGGCCCTCGCACCCTCCGGGCTCGCGCAGCAGGACGACCACGTGCTTCCGCGCGTCACGGTCGCCGTCGGCACGCGTCCCGGCGCGGAGGGCGTGCTCGACCAGGCCGTCGCCCTCGCCGGCGCGGCCGAGGTGAGCCTCCGGCTGGTGTCGCTCGTGCCGTTCGACGTGCCGCCGGGACTCGACACCGGCGCGATCCGCCTCGCCGGCAGCGAGCACGCGCACCAGGTGCTGGCCGTGGCGGCCGAGCGCCTGCCGGACGGCCTCGGCGCCGTCGTCGAGGAGGCGCCGGGCGAGACGGTGGAGGACGCCGTGGCCGGGCTCTCCTGGCTCCCCGGCGAGGTCTTCCTCGTCGGCTCCAGCCGGCTGGCGCAGCCACGCCGTCTCTTCCTGGGCTCCACGGCGGCGAAGATGCTGCACGAGCTGCCCGTCCCCATGATCGTCGTCCCGCGCACCCGCATCGAAGCAGGAGACCGCTGATGAGCAGCACCAACCGGGCGACGGAGCCCGCATCCGGCGTCACGACCGGAATCTCGACGAAGGGCCTGAGCGCCGGCACCGTCGGCCTGATCGGCGCCGTCGTGATCGGCATCTCGTGCATCGCCCCCGCCTACACGTTCACGGCCGCCGTCGGCCCCACCGCGTCCGAGGTGGGCGCGCAGATCCCGGCGATCATCCTCGTCGGCTTCATCCCGATGCTCCTCGTGGCCTTCGGCTATCGCGAGCTCAACAACCGCATGCCCGACTCCGGCACTTCCTTCACCTGGGCCGCCAGGGCGTTCGGGCCGTGGGTGGGCTGGATGGCCGGATGGGGCCTCGTGGTCGCCACGATCCTCGTGCTGTCCAACCTCGCCGGGGTCGCGGTCGACTTCCTGTTCCTGCTGCTGTCGCAGATCACGGGCAACGCCGAGATCGCCGATCTCGCCGGCGTCACCTGGATCAACATCGGCGTGTGCCTGCTCTTCATGCTCGGCGCGACGTGGGTGTCGTACCGGGACATGCAGACCACGCAGAAGCTGCAGTACTGGCTGGTCGGATTCCAGATCCTCGTGCTCGTGTTCTTCGCGGTCGCCGCGATCGTGCAGGCCGTGGGCGGCAACGGCTTCGACTACCAGCCGTTCGACCTCAACTGGTTCAACCCGTTCGCGATCTCGTCGTTCAGCGCGGTCGCCGCCGGTCTGTCGCTGTCGATCTTCATCTTCTGGGGCTGGGACGTCACCCTCACCATGAACGAGGAGACGAAGGACCCGGAGAAGACCCCGGGTCGCGCGGCCACCGTCACGGTGCTCACGATCGTCTCGCTCTACCTGCTCCTCGCCGTCGCGATGATCATGTTCGCGGGCGTCGGTACGGGGGAGCTCGGCCTCGGCAACGGCGACATCCAGGAGAACGTGTTCTTCCACCTCTCCGGGCCGATCCTCGGGCCGCTCGCGTTCCTCGTCTCCCTCGCGGTGCTCACGAGCTCGGCGTCGTCGCTGCAGTCGACGTTCGTCGGTCCGGCGCGCACCCTGCTCGCGATGGGTCACTACGGCGCGCTGCCGAAGTCGTTCGCGAAGGTGAGCCCCCGGTTCTTCACCCCGGGCTACGCCACCATCGTGTCGGCCATCGTGGCCTCCGCGTTCTACGCCGTGATGCGCGTGGTCAGCGAGGACACGCTGTGGGACACGATCCTCACGCTCGGCATGATGATCTGCTTCTACTACGGGATCACCGCGTTCGCCTGCGTCTGGTACTTCCGCAAGCAGTGGTTCGACTCGGCGCGGAACGTCTTCTTCACCTTCCTGTTCCCGCTGGTGGGCGGCATCATCCTGGCGATCCTGTTCTTCACCACGCTGATCGACTCCATGGACCCGGCCTACGGCTCCGGGTCGGAGATCGGCGGCATCGGGATCGTCTTCATCCTCGGCATCCTCATCATCGTCGTCGGGATCGCCGTGATGATCTGGAACGCCATCCGCCGCCCCGCCTTCTTCCGCGGTGAGACGCTGGGTATGGACGCTCCGCCCAGCCGCCGTCGTCGTCCCACGTCCGTCTGAAAGAGAGAGAATCCATGAGCACTCAGAACGAGCAGGCGCTGCTCGACAGCATCCCCACCGGCCTCTTCATCGGCGGGGAGTGGATCGAGGGGGAGACCGGCGCGACCTTCGACGTCAAGGACCCCTCGACCAACCAGGTGATCCGCACGATCGCTGACGCCACCCCCGCGGACGGCATCCGGGCGCTCGACGCCGCCGTCGCCGCACAGGACGAGTGGGCCGCGACCGCGCCGCGCGTGCGCGGGGAGATCCTCCGCCGGGCGTTCGACCTCGTGCAGGAGCGCAAGGAGGACCTCGCGCTGCTGATGACGCTCGAGATGGGCAAGCCCCTCGCCGAGGCCCGCGGCGAGGTCGCCTACGGCGGCGAGTTCCTCCGCTGGTTCAGCGAGGAGGCCGTGCGCATCAGCGGCCGCTACGGCCTGAACCCCGAGGGAACCGGTCACATGATCGTGTCGCAGCGCCCCGTGGGACCGTCGTTCTTCGTCACGCCGTGGAACTTCCCGTTCGCTATGGCCACGCGCAAGATCGCCCCGGCCCTCGCCGCCGGCTGCACCGTGGTGATCAAGCCACCGGCACTCACGCCGCTCACGACCATCTTCTTCACGACGCTGCTCGAAGAGGCCGGTCTGCCCAAGGGTGTCGTCAACGTGGTGCAGACCTCGAAGTCGAGTGCCCTGTCGGCGCCGATCATCGCCGACCCGCGCCTGCGCAAGCTCTCCTTCACCGGATCGACCGAGGTCGGCCGCAAGCTCATCGCGCAGGCCGCCGAGGGCGTGCTCCGGGTGTCGATGGAGCTCGGCGGCAACGCCCCGTTCGTCGTGTTCGACGACGCGGACCTGGACAAGGCCGTGGAGGGTGCGCTGGCCGCGAAGTTCCGCAACATCGGTCAGGCCTGCACGGCGGCGAACCGCTTCATCGTGCACAAGGACGTCGCGGGCGAGTTCGCCAAGCGCGTCACCGAGCGCGTCAACGGCATGAAGATCGGTCGCGGCACGGAGGACGGCGTGGCGATCGGCCCGCTCATCGACGAGGACGCCGTGGCCAAGGCCGGCGAGCTCGTGGACGACGCCGTCGAGCGCGGCGCGACCCTGCTCGCGGGCGGCAAGGCGCTCGAGGGCACCGGCACGTTCTACGAGCCCACGGTCCTCACCGACGTCGTCCCCGGTTCCGCGATCCTCCGCGAGGAGATCTTCGGCCCGGTACTCGCGATCGCGACCTTCGAGACGGAGGACGAGGCCGTGCGTCTCGCCAACGACACCGAGTACGGTCTGGTCTCCTACGTGTTCACCGAGAACCTGCAGCGCGGTCAGCGGATGATCGACGCGCTGGAGACGGGCATGATGGGTCTCAACGTGGGTGTCGTCTCGAATGCGGCGGCTCCCTTCGGCGGCGTCAAGCAGTCCGGCGTCGGCCGCGAGGGCGGCTTCGAGGGCATCCACGAGTACCTGTCCACCAAGTACACGCTGATCCCGGTCTCCTGACCGGCACGGCAAGAGGAGGAGAGACATGACCGACTACGCCGTCGTCAACCCCGCCACCGGCGAGACCCTGGCGTCGTACGACACGTTCACCGACGCGCAGATCGAGGAGGCCGTCGCCGCCGCGGACGAGGCGCACCGCGAGTGGTCGCGCTCCACCACGGTCGCCGACCGTGCCGCGCTGCTGCGCCGTGCGGCCGAGCTGCACCGCGAACGCCGCGAGGAGCTGGCCGACATCTTCGTGCGCGAGATGGGCAAGCCCCGGGAGGCCGCACTCGGCGAGGTCGACTTCGCCGCCGACATCGCCGAGTACTACGCGGACCAGGCCGAGGACATCATGGCCGACCAGCCCATCAAGATCCTCGGGGAGGGGTCGGCGATCATCCGCCGCTCCTCGCTGGGACCGCTCGTGGGCATCATGCCGTGGAACTTCCCGGCCTACCAGATCGTGCGCTTCGCGGCGCCGAACCTGATCGTCGGCAACACGATCCTGCTGAAGCCCGCGCCGCAGTGCCCGGAGTCGTCGAGCGCGATCGAGGCGATCTACCACGACGCCGGCTTCCCGAAGGGCGCGTACCAGAACGTGCTCGCGACGAACGACCAGATCGCGGCCATGATCGCGGACCGGCGGGTGCAGGGGGTGTCGCTGACCGGCTCCGAGCGCGCCGGCGCCGCGGTCGCCGAGGTGGCGGGGCGCAACCTCAAGAAGGTCGCGCTGGAGCTGGGCGGGTCCGACCCGTTCATCGTGCTCTCCACCGACGACCTCGACGCCACCGTGCAGGCGGGTGTCGACGCGCGGCTCGACAACAACGGTCAGGCCTGCAACGGCGCCAAGCGCTTCATCATCGTCGACGACCTCTACGACGCGTTCGTGGAGAAGTTCACGGCGGCGATGGCGGCCGTCGAGGCGACCGACCCCACGCTCGACGACACGGTCCTCGGCCCGGTCTCGTCGGAGGCGGCGGCGGAGAACCTGCAGAAGCAGATCGACACGGCCGTGGCCCAGGGCGCGACGCTGCTCACGGGCGGTACGCGCGACGGGGCGTTCTTCGCACCGACGGTGCTCGCCGACGTGACCCCGGAGATGGACGTCTACCGCGAGGAGCTGTTCGGTCCCGCGGCGGTCGTGTACCGTGTCGCGGACGAGGACGCGGCGGTCGCGCTGGCCAACGACACCACGTTCGGCCTCGGCTCCTACGTCTTCACGACGGACGAGGCGCAGGCGGAGCGGGTGGCCGACAAGATCGAGGCGGGCATGGTCTACGTGAACCTCGTGCTCGCCGACAGCCCGGAGCTCCCGTTCGGCGGCATCAAGCGCAGCGGCACGGCACGCGAGCTGGGCCACCTCGCCGCCGACGAGTTCGTCAACAAGAAGCTGATCCGCATCGGCTGATCGTCGACCCACCCCCTTGCGGCCGAGCGGCCCCCTTGCGTACCCACGCAAAGGGGCCGCTCGCACGAGAGGGGCCGGGTCGACGGGGGTGCGCGTCGAGGGCGGACGAGGCACAATGGCGGCATGAGCGCGCACACGGATCCGGTCCAGACCCTCACCGCGGAGCAGAGCTGGGAGCACCTGCGCAGCCAGGAGCTCGGGCGGCTCGTGACCCGGGTCGGCGAGACCATCGACATCTTCCCCGTGAACTATGCCGTGGACGGCGAAGGCCTGCTGTTCCGCACCGCGCCCGGGAGCAAGCTGTTCGAGCTGACGGTCACCGCGGACGTGCTCTTCGAAGTCGACGACCACACGGACACCGCGGCCTGGAGTGTCATCGTGCGCGGACGTGCGGAGGCTCTGGAGACCGACGCCGACATCGAGCGGGCGGAGGCGGCGGGTCTGCGCCCGTGGATCCCGACCGACAAGCGCGTGTACGTGCGCATCGCGCCGGCATCGGTGTCCGGCCGTGCGTTCCGGCGCGATCCGGAGCCTGACCGGGACGGCCCGCAGGAGTACTGAGCCCGGCCCGGGGCGGCCTCGGCGGGCGTAGGGTCGGGGTATGGCCAACGTCGCTGAGAACATCGTCAAGACTCTGAACGCCAACGGAGTCGACCGGGTCTACGGCATCCCGGGCGACTCCCTGAACGGACTCACGGACGCCCTCCGCAAGGACGGCCGGATCCGCTGGGTGCACGTGCGCCACGAGGAGTCCGCCGCCTTCGCCGCCGCGGCCGACGCCGGCACCACCGGAGACCTCGCCGTCGTGGCGGGTTCATGCGGCCCCGGCAACCTGCACCTCATCAACGGCCTGTACGACGCGCAGCGCTCCCGAGTGCCGGTGCTGGCCATCGCCGCCCACATCCCGACCGTCGAGATCGGCACCGGATACTTCCAGGAGACGCATCCGCAGGAGCTGTTCCGCGAGTGCAGCGTGTACGTCGAATACGTCGCGGACCCGTCGCAGATGCCGCGGCTGATGGAGATCGCCATGCGCGCGGCCATCGAGCAGCGCGGCGTCGCGGTCCTCGTGATCCCCGGTGATGTGGCGCTGTCCGAGATCGCGGACGACCGTGCCGTGGTGATCGAGCGCACCCGCCCGCTGATCCAGCCCAGCGGTCCGGAGCTGGAGAAGGCCGCGACCATGCTGAACGCGGCCAAGAAGGTCACCATCCTCGCCGGGGCCGGCGTGGAGGGCGCGCACGACGAGGTGATCGCGCTCGCCGACGCACTCGGTGCCCCCATCGTCCACGCGCTGCGCGGCAAGGAGTTCATCGAGTACGACAACCCGTTCGACGTCGGCATGACGGGGCTGCTCGGATTCGCGTCGGGTTATCGGGCGATGGAGGCGGCGGATACGCTCCTCGTCCTCGGCAGCGACTTCCCGTACGAGCAGTTCTACCCGGAGCACGCGACCACCATCCAGGTCGACATCCGCGGCTCGCAGCTCGGCAAGCGGCACCCGCTCGACCTCGGGCTCGTCGGCGACGTGAAGGCGACCGCCGAGGCCCTGCTGCCCCGACTCGCCCGGAAGGACGACCGCGGCCACCTCGACGACGCCGTGGCCCACTACCGGAAGACGCGGAAGAAGCTCGACGAGCTCGCGGTGCCGGCGAAGGGCGCACGCCCCATCCACCCGCAGTACCTGGCACGCCTGCTGGACGAGTACGCCGCCGACGACGCGATCTTCACCGCCGACGTGGGCTCGCCGACCGTCTGGGCCGCGCGCTACCTGTCCATGACCGAGGGACGCCGGCTGATCGGGTCGTTCACGCACGGCTCGATGGCGAACGCCCTGATGCACGGCATCGGCGCGCAGGTCGCACATCCGGATCGTCAGGTCGTGGCGCTCGCCGGCGACGGCGGCCTCGCGATGATGCTCGGCGAGCTGCTCACGCTCACCCAGAACGGTCTCCCGGTCAAGACGATCGTGGTGAACAATTCATCGCTGAACTTCGTGGAGCTGGAGATGAAGGCCGCCGGCTTCGTCACCTACGGCACGGGGCTCGACAACCCGAGCTTCGCGGCGATCGCCCAGGCCATGGGCATCTTCGCCCGTCGGGTGGAGCGCAGCGAGGATCTGCCGGAGGCGGTCCGTGAGGTCCTCGCGCACGACGGTCCCGCGCTGCTCGACGTCGTGACCGAGCGCCAGGAGCTGTCCATGCCGCCGGCGATCGAGGCCGCGCAGGTCAAGGGCTTCGCGCTCTACGCGATCCGCACGGTCATGTCGGGCCGCGGGGACGAGCTGCTCGACCTCGCACGGGCGAACTGGCGTCAGCTGTTCTGACGCGCTCACCACCGCGACGACGCCGGCTCGGGACCCCTGTGGATCCCGAGCCGGCGGCGTGTCAGTTCTCGACGAGGGCCCTGACCTCTGCGGCCTCGGCGTGCCGTCCCAGTGCCTCCAGCACATCGCCGAGCTCCAGTGCCGCGACCTGACGCAGCGGCGGGAAGCTCTCGGCATGGTCCAGGGCGCTCCGGTAGACGGGTACGGCGTCGGCCGGACGGTCGTTCCCCGCGAGGACGCGCCCCGCGAACAGTTCCGAGCTCCCGGCGGCGCCCTGATCCCCGAGCGCGGCGAAACCATCGGCGGCAGTGAGGGCGGCGGCGACGGACTCGTCGATCCGGCCGAGCTGGGCCAGGGCGCGGCCGCGGGAGTCGGTCACGTCGGCGAGCAGCCAGCCGGCTTCATGCTCCTGGGCGAGCGCGGCGACCTCGTCGAAGAGGGGGAAGGCGCGCTCGTCGCCGCGACCGCCGTAGGCCTGGCCGAGGCTGTGCAGCACCTCGGACAGCGCGCCGACGGCCTCGGGGGTGCGACGAGCGATCTCCGCTGCGCCCTCCAGCAGCCGCACGGCGTCGTCGTGCTCCTCGAAGCGGGCGAGGATCTTCGCCTGCTCCGTCATGGCCATGGCCTGGTCCGCGTGCGCCTCCGCCTGTCCGAACAACTCGGCGGCGTAGCCGTGTGCTCCGACCGCCTGGCCGAACTCTCCGGACTCGGCGAGAGACCGGGCGAGGAGAGAGGCGGTCATGGCACGGGAGCCGGCGGGCGTCTCGGCGTCCTCCTCGCGCTGGAGCACGTCGCCGAAGAGCTCCGCGGCCTCCTCGGCGTCTCCCGCGCGGAGCATCGCCCTGGCCAACCGGAAGTCCACGCCGGTGCGATCGCCGTCATCGTGCAGCCGAGCAGCCAGACGGTAGCGGGCGACGGCCTTCTCGGGCTCCTCGGCGTCCTCCCAGAGCGCGCCCGCGAGCACATGGGCGTCGGCGAGAGCCCGCGTGGCGCCGAGCTCGGCGAGCAGCCGGCACACCTCGTCGGCGTCCGTCGCCCCGTCCTGGTACGCGCCCGTGCCACCCCGCACGCGGGCCCGAGTCTGCAGCGCGTGGGCCCGATGACCGGCGGACAGGTCGTCCTGGGCGAGGAAGCGGTCGAGGAGCGTGCGGCCGGCGTCGAGGTCGCCCTTGCTCAGCACGGCGCCGATCGCCACGAGGGTGGTCGTGTTGGACAGCCGGGTGTCCTCCGCCTCCGCGAACGAGCGGGCCGCGAGCTCGGCGAGGTCGAGGGCCGCGTCCGGCTCCTCGGCCCTGAGGTGCAGCGACGCGCGGCTGATGGCCAGGTCGCCGCGCGACCAGGCCGGCAGACGGTCGGCCGCGGCCAACTCCTCTTCGAGCGCCGCCATGGTCTCGTCGGTGTGCAGCCCGAAGGTCGCGAGCTTCAGACGCTCCTCGAGGTCGGCCTGCGCGTCGTTCCCTGCGGCCCGCAGGGCGGCGATCCGCTCGGGGAGGAGGCGCTCGGCCTCGTCCACGCGATCGAGCGCCACGAGGATGCCGAGGTGCATCGACAGGAGCTGCGCGCGCTGGGCGGGGTCGTCGACCTCCAGGGCGTGCGGCAGCGCGGCGAGGGTCTCCTGCTCGGCGCCGAACTGCGCGAGCTGCATCGCCCGCTCGTACCAGGCCTCCGGATCCGCCGGAGTGGTGGCCGGGGTCGGGGCGACGAACGCATCGGAGCGGATCGGGACGTCATAGCGCTCGTCGGCGAGAGCGCGCATCCGGGCGAGGCTGCGGGCGTGGCCGTCGGTGCCGTCCCGCTCGTCGAACTGCGCCCCGATGCGCTCGGCCGTGGACCAGGCGGCCGCGGCGAGGTCGGCGGCGCTCCACGGGCCGTCGTGGGCCCCGAGCAGCGGCACGAGTGCAGGGGCGTCGGCACCGCGGACCGGGGTGTCGCCGTGGCCGGCGGCGGTGACGCGGTCGAGAGCGACCGCGAACGCCGTGAGGGCGGCGAAGTGCGCGTCGACGTTGAGGCCGTCGTGGGCGAGCCACGCGACGTGCTTCTCGATCAGGGCCAGCGCCCGCGCCTCGTTGCCGGTGATCGCGGCGAACACGATGTTGTTCGCCACGATGCGCAGGTTGTCGGGGTTGTCCTTGGCCAGTCGGTAGCTGCGCAGGTGCGCGGTCTTCGCATCTTCCGTGCGTCCGGCGCGGAGGTACGGGAGGAGGACGCGGGAGAGCGCGTGCTCCGGCTCCTCGCCGCAGGAGAAACCGCCCTCGATCATCTCCTCGACGAGCCGGATGGCGTCGGCGTCGCGATCGGTCTCCGCGAAGAATCCCGCGAACTGGCTGCGGCTGCACGCGTCGCAGTGGCTGTGCTCGTCGCGCGGCGTGGCCTCGAGCTGCACGCGGAGGGCTTCGGCGGCGTCGAACCGGCCGGCGTCCCAGGCGTCCTCGAAGCGGGCGGTCAGCACGCCGCTGAGGCCGAGTCCTGCGGCACGGTAGTGCGACTCCATGTCGTCGAGCACCGCGGCGATCTGCTCCTGCGAGAAGGCGGGGGAGGAGCGCAGCGAGGACGCCATCCACTTGAACTGCCACATCAGGTCGGCGCCGCCGTTGTCGAGGTCGGCGGGGAACCGCTGCGGGTCGGCGTCGTGATGCGCGAGGCACCACGCGAAGGAGTTCAGCATGACGTCGGTGGCACCGACCATGTTCGCCGACGCGGTCTGCCGCATCCGGGCTTCGTATTCCAGCCGTTCGTCGCCGATCTCGATGGCCAGCGCGACCGCCTCCGCCACGAGGGCCTGCTCCGCCGGGCCCCACGGGGTGCGATCGATCTCCTCGATGAGCTGCTGGAAGCGCTTCTTCGGACGTGCCATGGAGGGCCCTTCGGGTAGTCGGGGGGTGTCAGCGCGCGTCGAAGGGGAGAGTGTCCCCCTCGATACCGGCGGAGAGTGAGACGAGGTCGGAGAGGGCGCTGGTCATGAGCGCCCGATCGGCGTCCGAGAGGGGGTGGTGCCCCGCGAGAAGCGCCTGGATGTAGAGCAGCTGGACGGTGCGTGCGAAGACGGCGTCGTCCTCGACGCGGACGAGGGCCCGGACGACGCGGTTCGACCAGTTCAGGCACAGTCGCGCCGTGAGGTCGTCGTCCCGCGACGAGGAGAGCGTCTGGTCGATGCGGTCGAGCACCCCGCCCCAGAGCGTGCTCGCGATGCCCTTGGTGCGCCCGCGGTCGATCGTCCGCAGCACCTCGGGGTCCGCCACGTACAGTCCGGTCAGCTCCGGGCGGTCGATCGCCCGGACGACCACGGCGCAGTCCGAGGACTGCAGGACGGCGCCGGCGCGGGACTCCAGCGCCATCGCGATGTCCCGGTCGTCCAGCGGCGGCGGGTCGAGGCGATCGAGCTCCCCGGTCACGTCGACCTTCTCGACCGTGACCTGCGGGTAGAGGTCGGGGAGCAGCCGGATCAGGTCGGCGTCGTAGAGGTAGCCGCCGTTGACGAGGACCTCGTCGGACGGCGAGATCCCGGCCACCTGGCGGAACTCGTCGACCGTCTGGGTGTAGCGCACGTGCGGGTACCGCTCCACGAGCTCGCCGATCCGCAGCGTGCCGTGCGTGGTCTCCACCGTGAGCCAGCGGGTGATGAAGCGCGCGAGCTCCTCGTCGTGTCGCACCAGGGACTTGAGGCCGACCTCGTGCACGGCGACGAACTGGGCGAGGCGATGCGGTTCACGCAGTCCGAGTTCGAGCACCCAGCGGCGGATCCCGGCGCCGAGCTGTTCGCGGACGTGCTCCAGCGCCGTGTCCTCGACGAGGGATTCGCGGCTCGCGGTCGGTGCGAGGCCGGTGGAGTCGATGACGGCGCGCACGAAGAACGCCCAGTCGGGCAGCACGTCGTCGACGCGTTCCGACAGCAGCATGCGGCCCAGATACATGCGGGTCGCCTGCCGGGCGCCGGGCGGAGGAGCGAAGGGCAGGACGTATGCCAGGCCCTGCGTCCCGGTCGCCGGCTCGGTCAGCGGGATCACGTCCAGCGGCGCCGCACCGAGCAGGTCGCGGCCGTACTGCACGGCCGCTTCGACGTCGGCGGCGGGGTCGAGGAAGGGCGCCTCGCGGGTCACGTCGATGTCCCCGCCGGTCGCATCGATGGTCACCCGCACGGGCAGGAACTCCCCGAACGTGGTCGCGAGCTCGTGCACGGCGGCCGGTCGCAGCAGCTCGTCGGCGTCGAAGCGCGGCACGAGGTGCACGCTGGTGCCGATCGGCAGGTCGTCATCGATCTCCGCGACCCGGAAGGTGCCGTCGGCGCTGCCCGTCCACTCCACCGCGGAGCCGCCTCTGGCGCTGCGGGAGCGGATGACGATGGTGTCGGCGACCATGAAGCAGCTCAGCAGCCCGATGCCGAACTGGCCGAGGAAGTCGCTCCGGGGGAGGTCGAAGATGTCCCGCTTGGAGCTGCGCCCGACGGTCGCGAGGAGATCGGCGACCTCGGCCGCGGTCAGCCCCACCCCGTCATCGCGGAGCACGAACTCGCCCGTCTGTGCGGTGAGCGGCGTGATGCGGATGCGGCCTCCGCCCCCGTCGACCTCGCGGCGCGCCGCGATCGCGTCCCGCGCGTTCTGGAGCAGTTCCCGCAGATAGACCCGGGGACTGGAGTAGATGTGCCTGCTGAGCAGGTCGACGACTCCGCGCAGATCCACCTGGAACTGCTGCACATCCCCACTCACATGCGTCCCTTCCTGCTTCGTCCGCCCGCCGAGCCTAGCAACAACGCGGGTTCCGCTTCCTGTTCGGCACCACGGGATCGATGCCGTATGCTTGGTGAGCAGTTGTTCTCTGCATTCTTTCGCCGTGCCTGGCGTCTTCGACATCGGCCGGTGGCAGGGTGGGGAGGGCATCCCCGAGATCTCCGGGTCTCTAGGGCGGTAGCTCAATTGGCAGAGCAGCGGTCTCCAAAACCGCAGGTTGCAGGTTCGATTCCTGTCCGCCCTGCGCGTCAGCGCACGCTGACACACGAAAGGTACATTCAGGATGGATCAGGACGAACCGCGCGGCGACGTCGTCGCGGCCGGCGCCACGCGCCAGAAGAAGGGCAACCCCTTCTCCCGGTTCTTCGGGGGCATCGCCCTGTTCATCCGCCAGGTCATCGCCGAACTGCGCAAGGTCGTCACCCCGACCCGCAAGGAGCTTTTCAAGTTCACGGGTGTGGTGCTCGTCTTCGTCCTGATCGTCATGGGCATCGTCTACGGTCTCGACTACGTCTTCGGGCTCCTGACGCACTACGTGTTCGGAATCCCTGGCTGATGACCCCCGCGGCATCGGCCGCAGCTATGGAGAAGAAGCAACGTGTCTGAACGATATTCCGACGACGCCGACTGGGCGACCGCCGCAGAGCAGTCCAGCGAGGAGGACGAGGCCCAGGAGGGCAACGTGCTCGCCGCCGAGGAGCTCTCGGTCACCTCTGCCGAGCACGTCGCGGTCCACGTCGAGGACGAGGACGGCGAGCAGGAGACGGAAGACATCGACATCGACATCGACGACCCGGAGGCGGACGCCATCGTGAACGACGCTCTGAACCTGGACGAAGCCGCGGAGTCCGAAGCCGCCGCCGAGGTCCTCAACGATTCCGTGGCCGAAGAGGTCGCGGAGCAGGAGGCCGAGGCCGCCGACGAGGTCACTCCCTACGAGGGGCCCGACGTCAACGGCGAGGACGACCGTCCGGCCGCCGAGTCCGACGAGGACGAGTCGGCTTCCGAGGAAGACCCGTACGAGGCCTTCCGCATGGACCTGCGCATGCTCCCCGGCAAGTGGTACGTCATCCACTCGTACGCCGGCTTCGAGCGCAAGGTCAAGGCGAACATCGAGCAGCGCAAGTCGACGCTCGAGGTCGAGGACGAGATCTACCAGGTCGAGGTCCCGATGGAGGACGTCGTCGAGATCAAGAACGGCCAGCGCAAGATGGTCACCCGCGTGCGCATCCCCGGCTACGTCCTGGTGCGCATGGAGCTCACGGAGGACACCTGGTCGGTCGTGCGGCACACCCCCGGCGTCACCGGCTTCGTGGGCAACGCCCACAACCCGACGCCGCTGCGCTTCGAAGAGGCCTTCAACATGCTGAAGTCCCTCGTCGAGGTCAAGGACGTCCCGACCGCCAAGAACATCGCGGCCAAGGGCGGCGTCGCCGTCGCCCGTCCGCTTCCCGCCGAGGTCGACTTCGAGGTCGGCGAGACCATCACGATCAAGGAGGGCTCGTTCGCGGGTCTTCCCGGTTCGATCAGCGAGATCAAGCCGGAGAGCGGCAAGCTCACGGTCCTCGTCTCCCTCTTCGAGCGCGAGACCCCGGTCGAGCTGTCGTTCGACCAGGTCACCAAGATGATCTGACCGCGGGTCACTGAGCCCGCCGAAGTGCACGAGAACGGCCGTCCCTTCCGGGGCGGCCGTCTTCTCTTCCCCGACCCACCCCGTTCCGTGTCTCCCGCCCCTTTGCGGACGCACGCACGGGGCCGGCTCGCACGCAAGGGGCCGGCTCGCGAGTAGGGGAGTGATCAGGTAGACTTACGTGGTTTGTGCGATAGCCCGCTGGGGTCCCTGAGCTTGTCGAAGGGCGCGCAGACGACCACGGGCCGGAAAGGCCGGAGCCGTGGGAGAAGCGGATGCTCGCATCCGCCTCGAGGAAAGGAAAGAGAATGGCACCGAAGAAGAAGGTGACCGGCCTGATCAAGCTTCAGATCAACGCCGGTGCCGCCAACCCGGCGCCGCCGATCGGCCCCGCGCTCGGTCAGCATGGCGTCAACATCATGGAGTTCTGCAAGGCGTACAACGCCGCGACCGAGTCGCAGCGTGGCAACGTCATCCCCGTCGAGATCACCGTCTACGAGGACCGCAGCTTCACCTTCGTCCTGAAGACCCCGCCCGCGGCGGAGCTCATCAAGAAGGCCGCCGGCGTGCAGAAGGCTTCGGCCACCCCGCACACCGTCAAGGTCGGCAAGATCACCAAGGATCAGGTCCGTCAGATCGCCGAGCAGAAGCAGGCCGACCTGAACGCGAACGACATCGAGGCCGCCTCGAAGATCATCGCCGGCACCGCCCGTTCCATGGGCATCACGGTCGAGGGCTGAGGAGAATAATCATGGCTACCAAGTCCAAGGCTTACAAGGCTGCCGCCGAGAAGATCGAGGCAGACCGTTTCTACACGCCGTCCGAGGCCGTCGCGCTCGCGAAGGAGACCGGTTCGGCGAAGTTCGACTCGACCGTCGAGGTCGCGCTGAAGCTCGCCGTCGACCCGCGCAAGGCGGACCAGATGGTGCGCGGCACCGTCATCCTGCCCCACGGCACCGGCAAGACCGCCCGCGTCATCGTGTTCGCCACCGGCCCCGCGGCCGAGGCGGCGATCGCTGCCGGCGCCGATGAGGTCGGCGGCGCCGAGCTCATCCAGAAGGTCGCCGACGGCTGGACCAACTTCGACTCCGCGGTCTCGACCCCGGAGCTCATGGGCCAGGTCGGCCGTCTCGGCAAGGTGCTCGGTCCCCGTGGTCTGATGCCGAACCCGAAGACCGGCACCGTGACCCCGAACCCGGCCAAGGCCGTCGAGGAGATCAAGGGCGGAAAGATCGAGTTCCGCGTCGACAAGCACGCCAACGTGCACTTCGTCATCGGCAAGGCCTCGTTCTCGGCCGAGCAGCTGAACGAGAACATCGACGCCGCTCTCGAGGAGATCGTCCGCCTCAAGCCGTCCAGCGCCAAGGGCCGTTACATCCAGAAGGGTGCGGTGTCGACCACGTTCGGCCCCGGCATCCCGCTGGACGTCAACGCCATCTGACGCGTCGACGGGTTCGCACCTGTCGCACCGAACGCCCCCGGTCCGCCCGGGGGCGTTCCGCGTTCCCGGGCCGCCCGCGACATCCGGCGTCATCCGATGCGGGGAACGCCCGGAGCGACGCGTACTGTGGGGGAGTTCCCGCGGTCGTCGCGTAAACTCGCACCCGCGCTTCTCACCCCAGGAGGGTCCATGTCCCGTCGTCTCATCGCCGTCACCGCACTCGTCGTCGCCGCTGCCGCCCTGACCGCGTGCAGCGGTTCGAGCACGCCCGCGAGCACGGACGGCGAGAGCGCCGCGGGCTCCGACCTCGGCCTGGTGAAGGACGGCACGCTGACGGTCGCGACCGAGGGCACGTACCGGCCGTTCAGCTTCCACGGCGACGGCGGCTCCGGCGACCTCACCGGCTACGACGTCGAGATCATCCAGGCCGTCGCCGACGAGCTCGGTCTGAAGGTCGAGTTCCAGGAGACACAGTGGGACGCGATCTTCGCGGGGCTCGACGCGGGCCGCTTCGACGTGATCGCGAACCAGGTGTCGATCAACGACGAACGCGAGGCCAAGTACCTCTTCAGCACCCCGTACACGGTGTCGCCCGGCGTGATCGTGGTCAAGGAGGACGACGACTCCATCTCGTCGTTCGACGACCTCGAGGGCAAGACCACGGCGCAGTCCCTCACGAGCAACTGGTACGAGCTGGCCACCGAGTCCGGCGCCAAGGTCGAGGGAGTCGAGGGCTGGGCGCAGGCCGTGGAGCTCCTCCGCCAGGGCCGGGTGGACGCCACCGTCAACGACAAGCTGACCTTCCTCGACTACGAGACGACCAACAGCCCGACCGGCCTGAAGATCGCCGCGGAGACCGACGACGCCGGCGAGCAGGCCTTCGTGTTCACGAAGGACAAGGAGGCGCTCGTCGATGCGGTCGACGAGGCGCTCGACACGCTCCGTGCCGACGGCACACTGGCCGAGATCAGCGAGAAGTACTTCGGCGAGGACGTCTCGCAGTAGGCGATGCAGAATCCCTGGGAGCTCTTCTTCTCCTCGCTCGGGCCGATCGCCTGGGCAGGGCTGACGGCGACGATCCCGCTCGCCCTGGTGTCGTTCGTCCTGGGGCTCGTGATCGCGATCGGCATGGCGCTGATGCGGATCTCGGTGCACCCGGTGGTGTCCGGCATCGCGCGGTTCTACATCTCGGTGATCCGCGGCACGCCGATGCTCGTGCAGCTCTTCGTGATCTTCTACGGCCTGCCGTCCGTCGGGGTGACCCTCGATCCGTGGCCGAGCGCCATCATCGCGCTCTCGCTCAACGTCGGCGGCTACGGCGCCGAGGTCGTGCGGGCGGCGATCCTCTCGGTGCCGAAGGGGCAGTGGGAGGCCGCGTACACGGTCGGCATGAACCGCACCCGCACGCTGACCCGCATCATCCTGCCGCAGGCCGCCCGGGTCTCGGTGCCGCCGTTGTCCAACACGTTCATCTCGCTCGTGAAGGACACCTCCCTCACCTCGCTGATCCTCGTGACGGAGCTGTTCAAGGTGGCGCAGCAGATCGCCTCCACCACGCTCGAGTTCATGGTGCTGTACCTGGCCGCGGCGCTGGTCTACTGGGTGATCTGCCTGGTGCTCTCCTTCGGGCAGAGCGCCCTGGAGAGGAGGCTCGACAGTCGTGTCGCGCACTGACCCCACGGCCGAACCGCTGCTCACCGCACGCGGGCTGCACAAGAGTTTCGGCACCACCGAGGTGCTCCGCGGCTTCGACCTCACATTGCATCGGGGCGAGGTCGTGGTGCTCATCGGGCCCAGCGGCTCGGGCAAGACGACCGTCCTGCGCGCCCTGAACGGGTTGGAGACGCCGGACGCGGGGACCATCGTGATGGCCGGGGGACCGGAGATCGACTTCGCACCGGAGGTGCGCCCGAAACCGCGCGTGGAGAAGCAGCAGCGGCTGGCGCTGCGTGACCGGTCGGCGATGGTGTTCCAGCACCACAACCTGTTCCCGCACCTGACCGTGCTGGAGAACGTCATCGAAGGGCCGTGGCGGGTGCAGGGCCGTCCGAAGACCGAGGTCGTCGCCGAGGCCCAGGCGCTGCTCGCCCGGGTCGGCCTCGCCGACAAGGCGGACGCGCGGCCGCATCAGCTCTCCGGAGGGCAGCAGCAGCGGGTCGGCATCGTGCGGGCGCTGGCCCTGCAACCGGACCTGCTGCTGTTCGACGAGCCGACGAGCGCCCTCGATCCGGAGCTGGTCGGCGAGGTGCTGCTCGTCATCAAGGAGCTCGCCGATGAGGGATGGACGATGGCCGTCGTCACCCACGAGCTGAGCTTCGCCCGCGAAGCCGCAGATCACGTGCTCTTCCTGGACGGCGGCGTCGTCGTGGAGCAGGGGCCGCCTGCTCAGCTGTTCAGCGCCCCGCAGCACGAACGCACGCAACGGTTCCTCACGCGCATCCTCCGTCCGCTCGACGGCGCCTGAGCCCTCGACCCCGAGGGCGATCGGTGGCAGGATGCGGTGCGTGGGCATCATCGACGACTACCTGACCGACCTCGACGCGGCGGACCGCGCAGTGATCGATCGTGTGTACGCGATCGCCACGGAGGAGGTGCCGGATGCGGAGCAGGGCAAGGGGTATGGGATGCCGGCGCTCGTGCTCGCCGGAAAGCCTCTGCTCTCGGTGATGCGTGCGAAGAAGCACATCGGCGTCTACCCGTTCAGCCCCGAGGCGGTCGCTGCCGTGGCGGGCCTCCTCGACGGTCATCCCGAGATCAGCGTCGACAAGGGGACGATCCGGTTCCAGCCGGAGCACCCGCTGCCGGAGGACGCGGTCCGGGCCCTCGTCCGGGCGCGGGTGGCGCAGATCGACGCGGCGTGAGTGGCTAGGCGTCCAGCACCGGGAGCACCAGGCTCACCGCCAACGTGATCATCACGACCGCGATCACCGCGTCGAGGAGACGCCAGGAGCGCGGGGTGCGCAGCCACCGTCCGAGGTAGCGGGCACCGAAGCCGAGGGCGGTGAACCAGAGGAGGCTCGCGATGACCGCCCCTGCCGCGAACAGCCATCGCTCGTCGCCGTGCGTCGCGGCGATCGAGCCGAGCATCAGCACCGTGTCGAGGTACACGTGCGGGTTCAGCCAGGTCAACGCCAGTGTCGTGAGGATCACCGGGGCGAGGCGGGTGCGGGTGAGGGTCCCGGTGCCACCGGACGCCTCGAGGACCGGAGCGTCGCCCCCGTCGACCACCAGCTCCTCGCCGCCACGCCAGGCCCGTCGCGCCGCGAGCAGCCCGTAGCCGAGGAGGAACAGCGCCCCTGCCCAGCGGGCAACGACGACGAGCCAGGGAGCGGCGGACAGCACGAAGCCGAGCCCGGCGACGCCGGCGATGATCAGCACGGCGTCGGAGAGGGCGCAGACGATCACGACGGCGAGGACGTGCTCGCGCCGGATGCCCTGTCGCAGCACGAACACGTTCTGCGCGCCGATCGCGACGATGAGCGACAGGCCGAGGCCGAGGCCGGCGAGAACGGTGAGCATGCATCGAGCCTAGGGATGCTGGCCATGAGGTGCAGCGAAGATTCCTTTCTCACCATTAGCATGGCTGATGTGAGGATCGACCCGGAGCTCGCCGCCACGCTCGCCGCCGTCGCGGACGAGGGGACCCTCGACGCCGCCTCCCGCCGCCTGCGCGTCACCCCGTCCGCGGTCAGTCAGCGGCTCAAGGCGCTCGAGGAGCAGCTCGGGCGGATCCTCCTCGTGCGCAGCAAGCCGGTCCGCCTCACCGAGGCCGGGGAGTCCGTCGTGCGCCTCGCGCGGCAGATCGCGCTCCTGGAGCAGGATGCGCTCGCCGGGGTCGGCATCGAGGAGGGCGGTGGGGGACACCGCATCACGGTGCCTCTCGCCGTCAACGCGGATTCCCTGGCGACCTGGTTCCTCCCGCCGATGGCGCGCCTCTCGGCCGCGCACGACATCGACCTGGACCTGCACCGCGACGATCAGAACTTCACCGCCCGACTGCTCGAATCGGGAACGGTCATGGCCGCGGTGACGAGCGAGGCCACGGCGGTCGCGGGGTGCACGGTCACGCCCCTCGGCGTGCTCGAGTACCGCGCCATGGCCGAGCCTGCCTATGCCCGTCGATGGTTCCCTGACGGCGTGACGCCCGCCGCGCTGGCGCACGCGCCGTTCGTCGACTTCGACCGCCGGGACACCCTGCAGCACGAGTGGCTGGCGGCACGGGGAGTGCCGGCGGCGGGCGTTCCGCGACACTACGTCCCGGCGTCGCACGACTACGCGCTCGCGGTCGGCCTCGGCCTGGGCTGGGGGATGGTGCCGCGACTGCAGGAGGTCCCCGGGCTCGTCGCGCTCGGCGGTCCGACCCTGCGCGTTGCCCTGTACTGGCAGCAGTGGAACCTGCGCTCCGCGCTGCTGGACACGATCGCGGCCGAGGTCGCGGGAGAAGCACGTCGCATACTCGCTCGCGACCCCTGACGGGGCGGGTCGTCCCGAGGCCCTCGGCGTTCGCTCAGTCGGCGAGGGCGAGGGCGCGGAAGGCGTCGCGCTCGCGGAGCTGCTCGCGGCGACTGTCGACCGGGGCGACGGAGCGCGTCGGCACCGCGCGTCCCGTCGTGCGACGGTACAGCTCGTCGATGAGGTCGGTCGCGAGGCCGACGAGTTTGGCGATCTCGCGGTCGTCCCGGTCGATCCACACGCAGCGGGGCTCGTCGTGGATGGGGGAGAAGTCGACGTGCTCCTCCCAGACGAACAGGGTGCGCTCGGCGCCCAGCACGTGCTGCTGCCACCAGACCTGGCGCAGGTACGTGCGCGGGATGCCGCGGAAGGCCTTGTTGGTGGTCTTGATCTCCGCGAGGCTGACGCGACCGTCCGCGTCCACCGAGATGCCATCGGGGGTGGCCAGGTGGCGGTGCTCGACCTCGGCGCGGAACAACGCGGAGGAGGGGAAGATGCCGTGCGTCGCGGCGACCCAGGCGGCGATCTCGGGCTCGCGGCGTCGACCGTGGTCCGTGTAGGCGTTGCCGCCGAACCGCGGCCCCCCGCCGAGCTTGGCGTCGGCGGCACGGGCGATCGAGCGTTCGCTGGTGAGTCCGGCGACGTCGGTGGCCGTGATGCCCCGGGACCGTGCCCTCATCCACGCCACGCGGTCGCGCGAGTCCGCGACGATGCGAGCTTGGAGTTCCGGGGTCACCAGAAGACTCTAACTCTCCCCCACCCCCGTTCCCGCCGTACACGCCGCCCCTCCCGCCCTCCCGACGAGCCACCCCCTTCCGTGCGTCCCGGCCCCCTGCGTGCGCGCACAAGGGGGTGGCTCGAACGCAAAGGGGTGGGTCGAGGACGAGGGGTGTCTTCCTGCACAGGGCGCGGGAGGGAGAGAAAGGGTGTGGGGAACTGCGGGAAGGCGGGGGATCGGCGAGAGGAGAGGGGAGAGTCGGGGGGATGAGACAGGTGAGTGTGGACGAGATCCGGGCGATGCTCCTCGGTCGTCGGCGGCTGGAGGAGGAGGGGTGGGGGTCTCGGACGCTCCACGCCGCGGTGGAAGGGCGGCAGCTGCATCATGTGCGTCGCGGGTGGTACCTCGCGCAACGGGACTGGAGCGATCTCGCCCCGGAGTCCCGGCACCGTGCGGAGGTGGTGGCCGCCGACCTCGCGGCCTCGGGGACGCGGCCCGTGTTCTCGCACGCCTCGGCTGCGGTGCTGTGGGGTCTGCCGCTGTACCGGGTGCGGCCGACGAGGGTCCATGTGACGGCGCCCCCCGACCGTCGCCACAGCATCTCGGGGATCCTGCGGCACGAGGGCGCGGTTGCCGCCGGCGACATCGTGGAGCGCGACGGCATCCGCTGCACCTCCCTCGCCCGGACGGTCGTCGACCTCGCCCGCACGGCCGCTCCGGAGGCGGCTCTCGCCGTCGCGGATGCCGCCCTCGCTCTGGTCGGCGGCGACCCGTGGGAGTTCGACGACACCGCGGCGCAGGCTCTCCTGACGGACCTCGCGGATCGAGTGCGTCGTCCCCGGCTCCGCGGCATCGTGCAGGCCCGTCGGATCGTGGTCCTGGCCGACGGGCGCGCGCAGCTTCCGCTGGAGAGCGTGACGCGGTACCGGCTCCATCAGCTCGGCTTCGGCAGGCCGCGTCTGCAGGTGCCGGTGGACGGACCGCGCGGCGGTCGGTTCTGGATGGACATCGCCGTCGACCAGTCCCGCACCTTCGTGGAGTGCGACGGCCGGGACAAGTACCTGGACGAGGGCCTCCGCGGCGGCCGGCCCGTGTCACAGGTCGTGCTCGACGAGAAGATCCGCGAGGACTGGGTGCGCGGGACCACCGGCTGGCGGGTGGTCCGGGTGACGAGCGAGCACGTCGCCTCCCTCGCCGCGGCCGACGCACACTTCCGCGCCCTCAACCTCTTCGCCCGCTGAGTCGCTGACCCACCCCCTTCCGTGCGCTCCGGCCCGTTGCGTGCAGGCGTAAGGGGCCGGGACGCACGCAAAGGGGTGGGGCGGCGGAGGAGGAGGGACGGAGGAGGAGGGGGATTTGGGGGGAGAGGGAGCGTGGGGTACAGTGGTCATAACCGAAGACCGCTGGTCGTCGTGTGCGCGTGAGTGCACAGGATCGAAGCTCTGCATCGCAGGGGCCCGCGCAGGTGTCACGAACTTCCGAGCTCCGTGCGCTTGCGCCGGAGCTCTTCTCTTTTGCAGGGGGTCGGAGGCCGGCGCCCCACCACCGTGCGGCGCCTCGTACACACCAAGGAGTGACCATGGCGCAGAAGGATGCATCGGTCAACGAGCTCACGAAGTCATTCGAGAACTCGAACGCCGTCCTGCTGACCGAGTACCGCGGTCTGACGGTTGCCCAGCTCAAGCAGCTGCGCAACAGCATCCGTCAGGACGCTGAGTACGCCGTGGTGAAGAACACGCTGACCAAGATCGCCGCCAACAAGGCCGGCATCTCCGCGCTGGACGACGACCTCAAGGGGCCGTCGGCTGTCGCGTTCGTGCACGGTGACTTCGTCGCCACCGCCAAGGCTCTGCGTGACTTCGCCAAGGCCAACCCGCTTCTCGTGATCAAGTCGGGCATCTTCGAGGGCAAAGCCCTCACCGCCGACGAGGTCAACACGTACGCCTCGCTCGAGAGCCGCGAGGTTCTGCTGGCGAAGGCCGCGGGCATGATGAAGGCGACGATGGGCAAGGCTGCGGCCACCATCGACGCGCTTCGCGAAAAGCTGGAGACCGCCGAGGCCGCGTAAGCGACCGGCGATCTCGTCTACAAACCCCATCTATCTAGGAGATACATCATGGCGAAGCTTTCCACCGAGGAGCTGCTCGAGCAGTTCGCCGGCCTGACCCTCATCGAGCTCAACGAGTTCGTGAAGGCGTTCGAGGAGAAGTTCGAGGTCACCGCTGCTGCCCCCGTCGCCGTCGCCGGTGCCGCTGGCGGCGCAGGCGAGGCCGCGGCCGAGGAGGAGAAGGACTCCTTCGACGTCATCCTCGAGGCTGCCGGCGACAAGAAGATCCAGGTCATCAAGGCTGTCCGCGAGCTCACCTCGCTCGGCCTCGGCGAGGCCAAGGCCGTCGTCGACGGTGCTCCGAAGGCCGTCCTCGAGGGCGCCAACAAGGAGACGGCCGAGAAGGCCAAGGCTGCTCTGGAAGAGGCTGGCGCGACCGTCACCCTCAAGTAATTCCAGCGCACCAGCGCTTCTGCGAAGGCCCCGGGTTCCGCCCGGGGCCTTCGTGCGTCCGCGGGGGTCAGCGCGGCGCCGCGGTCGAGCTGCGGACGACGAGCGCCGAGGCGGCTTCGACGCGCTCGACCGGAGCATCCGGCTCGCTCATCCGCCGCATCAGCAGGCGCACGGCTTCCCGTCCCTGATCCCGCGGCGACTGTCCGATCGTGGTGAGGGCGAACATCTCCGCATGCTCGTGGTCGTCGATCCCGACGACGCTGAGCTCGGTCGGCACCGCGATGCCCAGGCGGCGAGCCGCGATCACGGCGCCGATGGCCGCCTCGTCGCACACGCCGACGATGGCGGTCGGACGGTGCCGCCGGTCGCCGAGGAGTCCCGCCGCCGCCGCGTAGCCGCCCGGCATCGTGGGAGCCGAACCGGCGACCCGCGCCCGCGGCGTGAGTCCCGCCGCGTGCAGCGCCTCCCGGTAGCCGGCCAGGCGGCGGGCGTCGCCGTAGCTGAGGTCGGTGTCATCCGTGGCACCGCCCACGAACGCGATGTCGGTGTGCCCGAGGTCGATGAGGTGTTCGGTGGCGATCCGGGCGGCGGCCGCGTCGTCGATCGACACGGCGCTCGATCCCGCGCTGTAGGGGCCCACGCTCACGAGCGGTCGCCCCGTATGGTGCAGCCGTTCCAGCTCGCGGGCGCTGGGCTGGATGCCGACGGCGATGATGCCGTCGAACCTCCGGCCGGGCAGCACGCTCTCGAACAGCCGCTCCCTGGTCTCCGAGCGCTCGGGGACGCCGTAGAGCGAGAGGTCGTAGTCGAGCGCGAGCAGCGATTCCTGCACGCCCGCCAGCAGCTCGGCGAAGAACCACCGATCGACCGGCGGCATCACCAGGCCGATGGTGCCGGTACGCCCCGTGGCCAGGCTCGTGGCGGAGGAGTGCGCGACGTACGCGAGGTCCTGCGCCGCCTCCTCCACCCGCTGCCTGGTCTCCTCCGAGACATAGCCGCGGCCGCTGAGCGCACGACTCGCGGTCGCTTTGGACACACCGGCGCGCATCGCGACGTCGGCGATCGTGCTCATCGTGTCCTCCTCGACCCGGTTCCACGACGGCGAGCGATCGGGCACTCGCCGGGAGCCATCGTAGTCGTTCCACACCGGGGGAGGAACCGGTTCCAGGCGCGCCGGACTGGGAGCGCTCCCACCTTGTCGTCCACTCGGATGTCAAAGGGTTGTGATCTTGTAACCTTCCCCAGTTGTACGGCGCGAAGGAACCCGAGTAGGTTGGCCTGGAATCGGTTCCCCAATGGTTGCGGCGATTGCTCTCCTTGGGCGGACTGAAGATCCACCTGAAGAGGAGAAGTACATGGCTTTGTCACAGCGATACCGCCTGCTCGCCCCCATCGCACTCGTCGGCGTCGCGTCTCTCGCGCTCGCCGGCTGCGCCGAGGGCGGGGGCGACGAGGGCGGAGAGACCAAGGACACCGTCCGGATCTCCGGCGGCATCACGGGCGTCGAGGCCGACGACCTGAACGCGTCTTTCGAGCAGTTCACGAAGGACACCGGTATCAAGGTCGAGTACACCGGCGACAAGGGCTTCGAGGGCAACATCGTCACCAAGGTGACGGGTGGAGACGCCCCGGACATCGCGATCGTCCCGCAGCCCGGTCTGCTCAAGACCCTCGTCGACACGGGCAAGGTCATGCCGGCCCCCGAGGCCGTCGAGTCCGCCGTCGACGAGAACTGGTCCGAGGACTGGAAGAAGTACGGCACGTTCGACGACACCTTCTACGCGGCGCCGATGCTGGCGAACCTCAAGGGCTACGTCTGGTACTCGCCGAAGCAGTTCGCCGAGTGGGGCGTCGAGGTCCCGGAGACCTGGGACGACATGATCGCCCTCACCGACACGATCGTCGAGAAGACCGGCGGTCCGGCCTGGTGCGCGGGCTTCTCCTCCGAGGCGGCATCCGGCTGGCCGGGAACGGACTGGATCGAGGACCTCGTCCTGCGCCAGTCGGGCCCCGAGGTCTACGACGACTGGGTGGCCGGCGACGTGAAGTTCACCGACCCCGAGATCAAGCAGGCCTTCGACGCCGTCGGTGAGATCCTGCTTAACCCGGAGTACGTCAACGCCGGCTACGGCGACGTCAAGAGCATCAACTCGACCGCCTTCGGTGACGTCGCCAACGCGGTGGCCAAGGGCGACTGCGCACTGACCCACCAGGCCTCGTTCCTGTCGGCGAACTTCCTCGACACGGAGACCGCGGACGGCAACGTCCCCGAGGTCGCACCGGACGGCGACGTCTACGCGTTCATCATGCCGGGCGAGACCGCGGGCGAGCTCCAGGTCGAGGGCGGCGGCGAGTTCGTCGCGGCGTTCTCGGACGACGAGGCCACCCAGAAGGTGCTCGAGTTCATGGCATCGCCCGAGTTCGCCGACGCGCGTGTCGAGCTCGGCGGCGTCATCTCCGCCAACAAGAACGCCGACCCGAGCCTCGCTTCGAGCGAGTTCCTCCAGGAGGCGATGACCATCATGCAGGACGACGCGACGACCTTCCGGTTCGACGCTTCCGACCTGATGCCGTCGACCGTCGGCTCGGGCTCGTTCTGGAAGGGGATGGTCGACTGGATCGACGGCAAGGACACCGACACGGTGCTCTCCGACATCCAGGCCGGCTACGAGAACTGATCGCCTCGACGCGATCTTCGTAGGCAGAGCGGGGCCGGGCTGCACAGCCCGGCCCCGCTCCACCGATCCGTACTGCGCGGGAACCCAGCACGATCCAGAAGGGGACGTTCATGTCGCACGCGACCATCGAGAAACCCGTCGAGGCTGACGCGCCGCCGACGACGCATGGCACCGACGAGAAGGGGAGGAAGGCCACGCGGACGGTCCTCGCGATCGGCTTCGTCGTCGTCGCCGCCCTCGCTCTCCTCCTCGTCTTCACCGCCCCGACCGAGGAGTCCTCGCGGATCACGATCGGGTTCTCGCTCAACAGCTTCTTCCTGTGGCTGGGCGGTCTGAATCCGTTGGTGCAGATCCCCGCCGTGCTGCTCGTGTTCGGCGTGGTCGTGGCGATCATCCTCGTGCTGATCGAGTTCGCGCCCCGCCCCGGTCGCGGCTACTCGATCATGCGGCTGGTCGCGTGCCTCGTCATCCCGGTGCTCGCCCTGCTGCTGCTTCGTCCCTACGCGAACGCCGTGGTGTACGTCGTCGCGATCGCACTGCTCGTCGGTGCGCTCCTCTTCTTCGCCGACTTCCGCGCCCGACAGGGAGCCGGTTACCTGTTCCAGCTCGTGCTGTTCATGGCTCCCGCGGCGATCATGCTGCTGCTGGGCCTCATCTACCCGGCGATCTCGACGATCTTCAAGTCCTTCTTCGACAAGTCGGGGAACCAGTTCGTCGGACTCGAGAACTACATCTGGGTCTTCACGAACCCGGTCGGTACGTCGTCGGTGATCAACACCATCATCTGGGCGCTGCTCGCTCCGGTGATCTCGGTGGTCATCGGTCTCGCGTACGCCGTCTTCATCGACCGTGCGCGCGGTGAGAAGTTCCTGAAGGTGCTCGTGTTCATGCCGGTGGCGATCTCGTTCGTCGGCGCCGGCATCATCTGGAAGTTCATGTACGACGCCCGCCAGGGCGACCAGATCGGTCTCCTCAACGCCATCGTCACCGCTTTCGGCGGCGACCCCGTGCAGTGGCTGGCCATCAAGCCCATCCTCAACACGCTCATGCTGCTCATCGTGTTCATCTGGACCCAGACCGGCTTCGCGATGGTCATCCTCTCCGCCGCGATCAAGGCCGTGCCGATCGAGCAGATGGAGGCGGCCGAGCTCGACGGCACGAACGCCTGGCAGCGCTTCCGCAACGTGACGGTGCCCGGCATCCGGTCGTCGCTGATCGTCGTCCTCACGACCATCACGATCGCCTCGCTGAAGGTGTACGACATCGTCGCCGTGATGACCGGCGGTCGTGACGAGACCAGCGTGCTCGGTTTCGAGATGGTCAACCAGCAGCAGCGGTTCCAGAGCTACGGGCACTCGTCGGCGCTCGCCGTCGTGCTGTTCCTGTTCGTGTTGCCGCTGATCGTCTACAACGCCCGATCGATGGCCAAGCAGAGGGAGATCCGCTGATGAGTGCAACCCAGGCCACCGTCGTGGACAACCGCACCAAGCGCCAGGTGGCGCGCGACACGCGTCGTAACGAGGCGACCGCCCACAAGAAGCTGACCTCGAAGGGGGCGACGATCGCGGCCGCGGTCATCGCGCTCTTCTGGACGATCCCGACCTTCGGCCTCTTCGTGACATCGTTCCGCCCGGGCGCCGACACGCAGAACAGCGGCTGGTGGACGGTCTTCTCCAACCCGGAGTTCACGTTCGACAACTACGTGCAGGCGTGGAACTCGGGCGGGACCTCGACGACCCTCGCGACCGCGTTCATCAACTCGCTGGCCATCACGATCCCGGCCACCGTGTTCCCGATCGTGATGGCGGCGCTGGCCGCGTACGCGTTCGCATGGATCGACTTCAAGGGTCGGAACATGCTCTTCATCTTCGTGTTCGCGCTGCAGATCGTGCCGCTGCAGATGGCCCTCGTACCGCTGCTGAGCCTGTTCTCGGACGGGCTGACGATCAACGACGTGCCGATCTTCCCCGGGTTCGGGCTGAACGAGGTGCAGTACAGCTTCGCCCGCGTCTGGATCGCGCACGCGATCTTCGCGCTGCCGCTGGCGACGTTCATGCTCCACAACTTCATCTCCGAGATCCCGGGCGAGATCATCGAGGCGGCCCGCGTCGACGGTGCCGGACACGGACAGGTGTTCTTCCGGATCATCCTGCCGCTGGCGGCTCCGGCGATCGCGTCCTTCGCGATCTTCCAGTTCCTCTGGGTGTGGAACGACCTGCTGGTCGCGACGATCTTCGCCTCGCCCGGCGCCCTGCCGATCACCCAGGCGCTGAACTCGCTCTCCGGGACCTGGGGCAACAAGTGGTTCCTGCAGTCCGCGGGAACGTTCATCTCGATCATCGTCCCGCTGATCGTGTTCTTCGCCCTGCAGCGCTTCTTCGTCCGCGGCCTGCTGGCCGGCGCGACGAAGGGCTGACCCTTCGACGGGCTCATGCCCTTCGACGGGCTCATGCCCTTCGACGGGCTCAGGGGCCCAGGCCCTTCGACGGGCTCAGGGCCCTTCGACGGGCTCAGGGACCCAGGTTCTGGGTCGCTGAGCCTGTCGAAGCGCGGGTGAAACACAGCCCCGGCGGCGGGATCCCGCGCCGTACCCTGAACAGATGAAGTACGCAGACTCCATTGTCGACCTCGTCGGCGACACGCCCCTGGTGAAGCTCCAGCACGTCACCGAGGGCATCGCGTGCACGGTGCTCGTGAAGCTCGAGTACCTGAACCCGGGCGGGTCGGCGAAGGATCGGATCGCGGCCCGGATCATCGACGCCGCCGAGGCCGCGGGGGACCTGCAGCCCGGCGGGACGATCGTCGAGCCCACGAGCGGTAACACCGGCGTCGGGCTCGCCCTCGTCGCCCAGCAGCGCGGCTACCGCTGCGTCTTCGTGCTCCCGGACAAGGTGGGCGAGGACAAGATCGACGTGCTCCGCGCGTACGGCGCGGAGGTCGTCGTGACCCCGACCTCGGTCCCGGCTGACAGCCCGGAGTCGTACTACAGCGTGAGTGACCGGCTGGCACGGGAGATCCCCGGGGCGTTCAAGCCGAACCAGTACGAGAACCCGAACGGGCCGCGCAGCCACTACGAGACGACGGGACCGGAGATCTGGCGGGACACCGACGGCCGGGTCACCCATTTCGTCGCCGGCGTGGGGACGGGCGGCACGATCACCGGCACCGGCCGCTATCTGCGCGAGGTGTCCGACGACGCGGTGCGCATCATCGGCGTCGACCCCGAGGGCAGCGTCTACAGCGGCGGCACCGGTCGGCCCTACCTCGTCGAGGGCGTGGGCGAGGACATCTGGCCGGGGGCGTACGACCCCGCGGTCCCGCACGAGATCGTCGCGGTCGGCGACGCGGAGTCCTTCGCGATGACGCGGCGCCTCGCCCGCGAGGAGGGCATCCTCGTCGGCGGCTCCAGCGGCATGGCCGTGGTCGGCGCGCTGCGGGTGGCGAAGGACCTCCCGGCGGACGCGGTCATGGTCGTGCTCCTCCCGGACGGCGGGCGCGGCTACCTGGGCAAGATCTTCAACGACGGGTGGATGCGTTCCTACGGTTTCAGCGAGGTGGAGGAGGGGGAGACGGTCGCCGACGTGCTCGCGGCCCGGTCCTCCCGCCACGGCCTTCCCGACCTCGTGCACGCACACCCCACCGACACGGTGCTCGAGGCGATCGGCATGATGACGGAGTACGAGGTGTCGCAGCTCGTCGTCCTCAGCGCCGAGCCGCCGGTGATGATGGGCGAGGTCGTCGGCACCGTCGACGAGAAAGGCCTGCTCGACCTGCTCTTCCGTGGCGACGCCGAGCCGAGCGACGCCGTCGGCGCGCACGTGGGGGAGCGGCTGCCGCTGATCGGCATCCATGCGCCGGTCGCGCAGGCACGGGCCGCGCTCGCCGACGCCGACGCCCTCCTCGTCACCGAGGACGGCAAGCCCCACACGGTGCTGACCCGGCAGGATCTGCTCGGCTACCTCTCGCGGTGACGCGGGACGTAACAGGCCGGGACCCGTCGGAGGACCCGGACGTAGGCTGAGAGCATGTCCGACCACGCCCACGCCTTCGCCACACGAGCCATCCACGCCGGACAGGCGCCCGACCCGATCACCGGGGCGATCATCCCGCCGATCTATCAGGCGTCGACGCACGTGCAGGACGGCATCGGAGCGTTCCGCGAGGGCTACGAGTACAACCGCGCGGGCAACCCGACGCGCTCCTCCTTGGAAACGCAGCTCGCCGCTCTCGAGGGCGGGGTCGGGGCCCTGTCGTTCGCCTCGGGGCTCGCGGCGGAGGACGGTCTGCTCCGCGGCATCCTCAAGCCCGGCGACCACGTGCTCCTCGGCAACGACGTGTACGGCGGCACCTACCGTCTGCTCACGAAGGTGCTCGCGCCGTGGGGGATCGACACGACCACGGTCGAGCTCTCCGACGTCGAGGTGATCCGGGCGGCCATCCGTCCCGAGACCCGCATCGTGTGGCTGGAGACGCCGAGCAACCCGCTGCTGAAGGTCATCGACATCGCACTCATCGCCGAGGTGGCGCACGCGGCCGGGGTGCTCGTCGTGGTCGACAACACGTTCGCCTCGCCGGCTCTGCAGCAGCCGCTCGCGCTCGGCGCCGACCTCGTCGTGCACTCGACGACGAAGTACCTCGGCGGGCACTCCGACGTGCTCGGCGGCGCCGTCGTCTTCGGCGACGACCGCTTCGTCGAGGCCGTGAAGTTCCAGCAGTTCGCGGTGGGCGCGGTCTCGGCGCCGCTGGATGCCTGGCTGACGACCCGGGGCATCAAGACCCTCGCCGTGCGGATGCGGCAGCACTCCGAGAACGCGCAGGCGATCGCCGAGTGGGCGCAGGCACGGCCGGAGTTCGCGCAGGTCTTCTACCCGGGCCTCGCCTCGCACCCCGGTCACGAGATCGCCGCGCGGCAGATGAGCGGCTTCGGCGGGATGCTGTCGCTGGGCCTCGCCGCGGGTGCGGACGCTGCCCGGGCCTTCGCCGAGAGCACGACCGTGTTCCAGCTCGCCGAGTCCCTCGGCGGCGTGGAGTCGCTCATCGGCTACCCGCCGGAGATGACGCACGCGTCGGTCCGCGGAACCGAGCTCGCCGTCCCGGAGAACGTCGTGCGTCTCTCCGTCGGCATCGAGGACGTGGCCGACCTCATCGCGGATCTCGAGGAGGGGCTCGCCCGCATCGCCCGCTGACCGGCACGCCGACCCGCGATCGCGGGGGCGTCCGTCACAATGGGACGATGAATCGACGGATGCTGCTGTGGTGGGGCGTCGCCTGCCTCCTCCTGGCCACTGCCCTCGGCGCTCTCGTCGTCTTCGTGTATCCGCAGACGCCGGGCCTCGACCAGTGGTGGAACGACACGATCGCCGCGGTCCGCGCGGACTGGATGCTGAGCTTCGCCCTCGCGCTGAACTGGATCGGCGGCGGCTGGGTCGCCATCCTCGCCGTGCCGCTGGGGACGATCCTCGTCCTGCTGCTCCTGCGGCGATGGCGGGGTGCGCTGTTCGCCGCGCTCTGCTTCCTCGTCAGCGCGGGCGCCGTGCAGCTCCTGAAGAACATCTTCGGCCGTGCCCGACCGCACGACATGCTCGTCGTGAGCGATTACGGCTCGTTCCCGTCCGGCCACACCGCGAACGCGGCGACCATCGCCCTCGTGCTGTGGGTGCTCTTCCCGCGGGTGTGGGTGGCGATCGTGGGGGCCGCATGGATCGTGCTCATGGCTCTGTCGCGCACCTTCCTGTCGGTGCATTGGGCGACGGACACGCTCGGGGGTGCGTTCGTCGGGGCCGGGGTCGTCCTCGTGCTGGCGGCCTGGCTGGTGCCGTGGGTGCGACGCGACGTCGAGGCGACCGCACGCGCCGATAGGCTGAGCGGAACCTGACCTGCCCGAGGAGCCTCCGTGTCGCGTATCCGTCCCTACCGTCCGACCGATCGCGCGGCGATGTTCGAGATCTGCCTGCGGACGGCCGACGCCGGGGGAGACGCCACCGGGGTGCTGTCCGATGACGAGCTCTGGGGGAACCTCTTCGCGGTGCCGTACGTCGAGCGGCACCCGGACCTCGCCTGGGTCGTGGAGGCGGAGGACGGGCGCACCATCGGCTACATCGTCGCCACCGACGACACCGACGCGTTCTACGCCTGGTTCCGTGATGAGTGGTGGCCCACCCTTCACGCGCGCTATCCGCGGTCGGCCGACCCGCAGACACGCGAGCAGAAGCTGATCGAGTACGGGTACACGAGGGAGCCGGGCGTCGAGCCGAACGCGGCGGAGTATCCGGCGCATCTGCACATCGACCTGCTGCCGGAGACCCAGGGGCAGGGGCTGGGGCGCGGTCTCATCGAGACGCTCTTCGCCGAGTTGCGCCGACGCGGTGTCCCGGCCCTGCATCTGGGGATGGACCCCGCGAACAGCGGCGCGGCCGCCTTCTACGAGCGGCTCGGCATGACCCGGCTGCCGTCCGGACCGGGTGGTCTGACGTACGGGGTGCGCTTCGACGGCTGACGGCACCCGAAACGAGAGAAGACCTCCGCGATGCGGAGGTCTTCTTCGTCTGTGGCGGTGACGGCGGGATTCGAACCCGCGGTTGCTTGCACAACACACGCTTTCCAAGCGTGCTCCTTCGGCCGCTCGGACACGTCACCAGGGAACAACCTGTCCATCCTATCCGATGTCCCGCCGACCTCGTGACATACCGGCGATCACCGGGCGCGGCGGTGAAAGCTGTTATATTGCACGTCACCAGAGGTCTGGATATCTTCATATGAAGACGCAAAGGCGTCAGACGGATCCGGTTCTCTGGGGGGATCATGGGGACGAGTGCGACGACGGCACGACGCGACGAGGGACCGACGGGCGAAGACCCGCTCCTCGGCCCGCACGCCCTGCGGGCGTGGGTCACGGGAGCGCGGGAGGCCCGCACCCGCGTGTTCCTGCGGGAGGCCGAGGCGGGGGCGGAGGCTGTCGCTGCGGCGGCAGGGCCCGAGGATGTGATCTTCCAGCCCCTCGAATCGACGTCGCGGCCGGGGACGGCGAGGATCGTCGGTTACAGCGGAACGCTCGCCGACCTCGGCGACGAGTTCTTCCTGGGGGAGCGCGGCGTCGAGCTCCAGGACTACATCGCGGCCTCGTTCGTCCAGATCATCGGACCGACGGCCGTGCGCTTCTTCGACGAGGCGAGCTGGCGCGCCTTCCTCGACGACGCCGATCTCGCCCGCAGCACCGGGGTCTTCGCCGCCGCGATGCTCGACCCCCGGGTGCTGCTCGCGGGTCGCCACGTTCTCGCGCGGCCACACGAGGTGGAGACTCCGAGCGCCCTGCGCATCGACGCGGACGGTGGCGTGCACCTCGGGCTGCAAGGGCAGGAGATCGGTCACGTGCGCGACCTCCCCGCCGTCCTCGGGCAGGCCCTGCCCGAGGCATCGGCGCTGGGCGGCGTGCCCGGCTCGGCCGACCTCATCACCGAACTCGACGCCCGGCTGTGGATCGGCCGGTACCTCGATGCGGCCGATCTCCGGAAGATGCTCCGCCTGCCGAACGGCACCGGCCGGATCGCGGGCTTCGGATGGACACTCCTCGACGACGGCCTGGCGGATGCGGAGCCCGAGGCCACCGATCCGTTCCTGCTCGACACCGCCGAGGGGTTCCTGCTCGCCGATGTCGGGACGCGGCGCCGGCACCTGCTGTCCCCGCTGACCGCCACCGTGGTCGACGCGATCCAGACCTCACGGACGCGCGGGCTTGCGGCGGCTCGCGTGGCACGGGCGTGCGGAGTGCCCGACGCGCATGCGCGGCGACTCTGCCTCGAGGCGCTGGAGGTGCTCGGCCTCCATCTCGGCCGTCCGGTCGAGAGCGGCCAGAGCGGCGGCACCCGATGAGCGTGCCGCACGCGCTGTGGACATCCATGCTCCCCGCCGACACCGCCTTCCCTCCGGATCGCGTGGCGGTGGGCGCCTCCGGGCATCGGATCTCCTACGCCGACGGCTCCCACCGTCTGTGCGCGACGAGCGGGCTGTGGAACGTCCCCCTCGGCTTCGGCAACCCCCGGGTCGCCGAAGCGGTGAACAGGGCCGCGCACGACGCCTCGTATCTGTCGCTGTTCCGCGCACCGCACCGGTACGCCGAGGATGCCGCCGACGCCCTCATCGCCCTCGCGGGTTCCGAGCGCTACCGCCGCGTGATCTTCTCCACATCGGGCGGGGCGGCCAACGATGCCGCGATGAAGCTCGCGCGGCAGTACTGGGCGCAGCAGGGCGCGGGCTCTCGATCCCTCGTCGTCGGTCTCCGCGGCAGCTATCACGGCACGATGTACGGCAGTCACGTGCTGAGCGGCGACGACCTGCTGCAGTCCGTCTACGGCGTCGACCGGCGGACGGTGCGGCACGTGTCGCACTCCGACGACGGGGAGGAACTCGCGGCGCTGCTGGAGCGCGAGGGGTCCCGCGTCGCCTCGGTCGTGGTGGAGCCGGTCCTGGGCAGCGGCGCCCACGCCCTGTCCGACGCCTTCGTCCACCGTCTCCTGGAGCTGCGGGAGCGGCACGGGTTCCTGCTGGTCGCGGACGAGGTCGCGACCGGCTTCGGCCGCACCGGCTCGCTGTTCGCCACCGACCGCTGGGCGTCCGCTCCGGACGTCCTCATCCTGTCGAAGGCGCTGACGAACGGCGCGATGGGGGCCGCCGTGCTCCTCGTCGGACACCGCATCGCGATGGCCTACGCGCGCGGCGGGTGGACCTTCGTCCACGGGGAGACGCAGGCGGGCACGCCGGCCTGCGCCGCGGCGATCCTCGCCGTGATCGACGAGCTCCGCCGTATCGACGTCGAGGCGACCGCCCAGGCACTGGCGACCGCGCTGCACCGCCTCGCCCGGAGCTGGCAGGACGAGGGCATCGTCACCGATGTCACCGGCTCCGGCTGCTTCGTCGGCCTGGGGCTCCGCCGGCCCGACGACTCCCCGCTCTCCGGCACCGAGGTCCTGGAGGTGGTGTCCGCCATCTCCGACAGCGGCGTCGTGGTCCACCCCGGGTCCGAGCTCCTTCCAGCTCATCCCCGCCTACGGCTTCTCGCCGGCGGAACTGGCCGAGACCGATCGTGCCGTGCGGGCCGGTCTGGCGCGCGTGCGGGAGGCGGCGGCATGAGCGCGCCCTTCGCCGGCCGCGTCCCCACACTGTGGCACGGGCCCCGCGCCCGAGAGACGACGGGGCGTCTGACGGCGGGGCGGGACACGCTCGTGATCGCCGACGCGGCCGTCGCGCACACCTTTCCGACCGCACAGCAGGTGCGGAGGATGACGGTGGACGCCTCCGCGGTGGACGAGGTCGGGGTCCTCCTGATCGCCGACGAGATCATCCGGCGCCCGCCCGAGGTCATCGTGGCCGTCGGAGGCGGGAGCGTCCTCGATGCGAGCAAGATCGCGGCCCTGGCGCTCAGCCCCGGACGCCTCTTCGACTTCGCCCTCCGGCACGCGGCGACGGCAGCGCTCACGGTCCTGCCCGACGCGCCTCCGCCCGTCGACATCATCGCGATGCCGTCGACACTCGGCACGTCCTCGGAGACGAACAGCGTCGCCATCCTCCGGAACAGGTACGGGTCCCGGCTCCTCATCGGTCGACCGCTGCGCCCGCGTCACGCCGTCCTCGATCCCGAACGGCTCGCCACGCTCAGCCCCGCTGCCGTGCGGGAAGGGGCGCTGGAGGCCTTCCTCCGGGTGGCCGGAGCGTCGACGAGCCCGCGGACGGAGCGAGCGGAGCGCGACGCGAGGCTGCTCGGCCGCGCTCTCCTCGAGGTCGCAGCCGGCGAAGCGATATCGGCGGCGGGGCGCCTGCGTCTCGCGCGCCTGAGCGCCGCCACCCAGCGCACGGCAGCGCTCCGCGGACCCGATCCGTACAGCGCCCGACACTGGTACCTCGCGAACGAGGTCGCCTTCCATCTCGGCGTCCGCAAGATGACGGCCACCGTGGCGGTCATCGCCGCGGTCTGGCGTCGGATCGGCGCGGGCGATCTCCGCTGGGGTGATCGCGTCAGCCTCGACGCGTTCTGGACGGGCGTCGTGGGCGCGACCGGGCTACCCCGCGAGCCGGCCGACGGCATCGCCGCGCTCGTCGATCAGGCAGACCTCCCGTCACCGCCGCGCCCGAGCGCACGGGAGATCGATCGGGTCGCCGCTGCGGTCGAGACCGCCTGGGGAGACCACCGACCCATGCTGCGCGGAATCCGTGCCGCGGACATCCGCGCCGTGCTCCACGACTCCCGGTGGAGCACGCCCCCGGTCGGCGATCGCCGGCCCCGAACGGCCGAGAGGAGGTGATGTGAATGAACGACAGCACGGAGATGAGCATCCGGTTCCAGGAGCTCGACCCGATGGAGGCGCCCAGCTGGGACAGCTTCTACCAGGGCGTGATCGGCGCGCTGGTCCTCATCGGGATCGGCGCGGCAGCCGCCACCTGATGCCGCCTGGCCGTATCCGGATCAGACAGAGGAAGGAGGGACGCATGACCGCAGCACTGCCGGCGCTCGAGTTCACCGAACTCGAGGCCATGGATGCGCCGGGCGATGCCGACGACTACATCCGCGGCTTCGCCGTGGGCGTGATCATCGGAATTCTCGCTCTGACCTAGGAGGTGCACGTTGCAGACCACGTCGCTGGAGTTCCTGGAACTCGAACAGATCGACACCCCGCTCGAGTGGTGGGAGCACGCGAGCTACATCATCGCGATCATCGGCGGAGCCGCCGCCATCGCGACCTGACAGAGGGTGCGGGCGGGATCGTCCGCCCGCACCCCCCGACCATCCCTGCGAGGAGAGGCGATGCACGGATGACATCCCTGATCACCGAGACCGTGGCAGCACGGCTCGACCTGGTCGGCGCGACCGCCCGCGGGCAGGATCTGTACGCCGGGGTCGGCACAGACTTCTACGACCGGCTCGTCGGCCCGGACCGGGCGGAGGTCCGGGAGGTCCTGGCGCTCGCGCGCGCGGTCCCCGGTCCCGTCCTCGACCTCGCGGCCGGGAGCGGACGGCTGACGGTGCCGCTCGTGCGCTCCGGGCACCACGTCACGGCGGTCGATCTCTCGGCGGACATGCTCGCGCGCCTCCGCGGAGCCGTTCCGCACGGCGCGACGGTCGAGTGCGTCGTCGCGGACATGCGCGACCTCGCGCTCGACGGGCGGTACGGTCTGGTCATCCTCGGGGCGACCTCCATCACGGTGCTCGACCGGGAGGGCCGGGCGCGTCTCTACGCGGGTGTCCGACGTCATCTCGACTCCACCGGTGTCTTCGCCCTCACCGTCGCGGGCAGAGCGTCGGCGGACCGCCTCGCGGTGACGACCGACCGCGAGATCGTGGTTCCCGGAAGCGCCGGAGACGAGCCCTACCTCTTCGCCCAGCAGATCGAGGACGACGGCGCCGTACGGGTGGTCAACTGGGTCCGTCTCGCCGACATCGCCCCGGGCGCGGAGGTGCCGGTGCTCACGAGCCGGCTGCACGTGCTGAGCCCCGAGATCCTGGCCGACGAACTCGTCGCGGCCGGCTTCACGGCCCCCCGGATCTCTCCGGTGCGGACGCCAGTCCCCGGGGAGATCCTGCTCCTCACGACGTCTCCCTCCGGGGATCGAGGGGGTGCGCGATGACCACCGCGGGTTCCCGGTCCCTGTGGCGACAGCGCGGACGAGGGCGGGACCCCCTCACCGCGGAGACGTGTCCCGCTCTGGCGACCGGCGTGGACTTCGAGCCCACCGGCGAGGGCTCCGCGTGGCTCGCCACGGTGCAGGGTGTCCCGTCCGCGCGGCTGTCCCGGGCGGCGGTCGACCTGCTGACGGCGATGGACGGCCGGACCCCGGTCTCCGCGCTGCGGGTACGCTTCGCGCCGGAGGCGACCGACGAGAGCGTGCTGCGACTGGTGGAGCGCTTCCGCGACAACGGTCTCTTGGACGGGGGCGCGTCCCGCCCGCCCGGCCGCGTCGCCTACCGGCCGCCGTTCACCCTGCAGTTCGCGACGCTCCGTGCGCCCGCCCTCTTCGCGCGCCTGGACCGGCTGGTCGTCCCCGTCCCGGGCCGAGCAGCCCTCGCGGCCGTCGCCGCGGTGCTCGTCGCCGGGGCCGTCGCCGCGATCCTGCAGGCCGGCGATCTCAGGAACGTGCTCACGCGCCCCCTACCGCTCACCGGCTTCGTCGTCGTCGTCGTGGCGCTGGGACTCGCGACGCTGTTCCACGAGGCCGCGCACGGGCTCACCCTCACCCGGCTGGGCGGTCGGCCCCGACGCGCCGGGTTCATGCTCTTCTATCTCACGCCCGCGTTCTTCGTCGATGTGACGGACGGATGGCGGCTCGCCGACCGTCGGCATCGTGTGGCGATCGCGCTCGCCGGTCCGGCCGTCCACGCCACCGCGGCGGCGGTGGCGATGCTCGCGGCTCTCGGCCTGCCGGCGTCGACGGCCCGCGAGACGCTGCTGCTCCTCGCGATCTCCTGCACTGTCGTCGTCCTCGTGAACCTGATCCCGTTCGTGCGGTTCGACGGGTACATCGCGTTGATGAGTGTGCTGGACGAGCCGAATCTCCGGGGGAGGACGGTCCGCGACGGCGCGGGCTTCCTCGCCCGTGTCCTGTTCGGCGGCCCGCGGCAGCCTCGGGCGCTCGAGCGGTGGTGGAGTGTGCCGTTCGGCCTGTGCTGTCTGATCGCGCCGGTCGTGATGGTGCTGTTCGCGGTCGTGCGGACCGCACAGCTGCTCGCCGGAGGCGGGCCGGGGGCGAGCCTCGTCGTGCTCGCCCTGGAGAGCGTCGTGGTCGTGGTGGGCGTCGCCCTCCTGGTGCGCGCACTGATCCGTGTGCGGCGATCCGGTGTCTCCCGGACTCGTCTCGTCGCGGTGACCGCCGCGCTCGCCGTCGGCACGGTGGCCGCCGGCATCCTCATCCCGGTCCCGACGGCCGCGACACTCGGGTACTGGGTGGACGACGACCGCGTGGTCCTGGTCCGCGGAGGATCGGACGCCGGTGCAGACATCCCGGACGGTGCACGCGTCATCCTGTCGACGCGGGGGATCCTCGCGAACGAGGACCGGGGTGAGGGGAGGACCGCGGTCCAGCCTGCGGCGGAGGCCGAGGTCCCGATCGAGGCGCTGTACCCGGTCAGGGTGCCCGGGGTGACTGTCGCGGCGACGGCCGTTGCGGAGGTCGAGGTGACCGGGGACAGAAGCGCCCTGCCGGCAGCCGGACAGGCGCGGGTCGAGCTGGGCACGACCCCGCTGTGGCATGCGCTCTGGGCCGCGGCCGTGTCGCCGCTGGCGACCCCCACGAGCGAGGAGGAGAGAGGATGACCATGAATCAGCACGCCATCGAGGTGCGCGGCCTCACCAAGAGGTTCGGACACCGCACCGCCGTCGAGGACCTGTCGTTCGCCGTGCCCCGCGGAGCGATCGTCGGGCTGCTCGGACCGAACGGCGCAGGGAAGTCGACGACGCTGCGCGCGATCGTCGGCCTCGTGCGCCCGACCGGCGGAGAGACCCTCATCGACGGGGCGCCGTTCGGTGCGCTCGACAACCCCGCCGTGCACGTCGGCGTCCACATGGACGGGTTCGGCTTCGAGCCGGGCATCTCGGGGCGACGGCATCTGGAGATCTGCCGCCTCGCCGCCGGGGCGCCCCGCGACCGCGTCGACGAGGTCCTCGCCGAGGTCGGCCTGGCCGCCGATGCGCGTCGGCGCGTGAAGACGTACTCGACGGGCATGGCCCAGCGGCTCGGGCTGGCCGCCGCATTGATCGGCGCGCCGCGGACGCTCATCCTCGACGAACCGGCCAACGGGCTGGATCCCGACGGCATCCGCTGGCTGCGCCGGTTCCTCCGCGGTTTCGCCGAACGCGGCGGCACGGTCCTCGTCTCCAGTCATCAGCTCCCCGAACTCGAGCAGGTCGTGGACGAGGTCGTCGTGATCAAGCGTCGGGCGCTCTTCGCCGGACGGCTGGACGATCTGGTCACCGGCGGGGCCGACTCGCTCGAGAGCCGGTACTTCGACCTCGTCGAGGGAGCCCCGGCATGAGCGACGTGATCCGCAGCGAGCTGCTGCGCGCGGTGAGCGGGCTGTCGATCCTCGCCGTGTACCTCGTCGCCGTCCTCATGCCGACGTTCGTGCTCTTCTCCGACGGCTCGCGTTTCGCTCTGGACGGCCTCGACGCCGACGCGGCGACGGCGCGACTGCTGGAGCCGCTCGCGTGGTCGGTCATCTCGGCGGCGTTCGTCGGTGCCTACCCGGTGACGCGGGAGTACTACTACGGCTCCATGGACCGCACGCTCACGGCGGTCGGGTTCCGTCGCGCCTTCCGCGGGAAACTGGTCGCCGGCGTCCTCATCGCCCTGGCGCTGGCCGGCGTCGTCTTCCTGCTGTGGACGCTCGCGATCTCCCTCCTGCTCGCGCGCCACGGGCTCGCGCTCGTCTTCACCGCCGAGGCATGGCGGATCATCGCCGGGGCCGTGGCCGGGGTCGTCCTCGGTGCTCTCATCGGCGGGGCGATCGGCTGGATCACCCGGAATTACTACGCGACGGCGATCATCGTCCTCGTCTTCCCGATGGCGCTGGAGTTCGCGCTGCTGCGGACGGCACCGGAGATCGCGCGGTTCTCACCCGGGATGGCCATCGCCGCGCTGAGCGTGCCGGAGTACCAGGGACGACTGCTCGCCTTCGTGCCTGCCCTCGGCATCGGGGTGGCATGGGCGATCGGCCTCGTCGCGCTCGCCGCCGTCCGGGGACGCCGGAGCGTCGCGTGATCGGTCGGGCGCTACGGGCGCAGGCGCGCGGCGCGGTCGGGGATGTCGTCCTCCTCGGGATGGCGCTGGCGGCCTTCGTGCTGTCCCTGTCCCTGGCGACCAGCGTCCCGGCGGAGCTCGGCGATGCGCCACGGGAGGCGCGGGAAGGACTGGTGGCACCCTTCGACGGCGTGCTCGCGACCTACGCCGGCATCCTCGCCGCCGTCTACGGTTCCTTCCGCTACACGATCGACCGGCGGGACGGTGTCGTCGCGCAGCGACTGATGCTGGAGTCCCGGTGTGCGATGCTCGTCGTCCGTATGCCTGCCTCGGCGCTGGGCGGCGCGGTCGTCGCGGTCGCGGCCGTCCTCGGCGGCCGCGCGGCGCTGTTCGTCACGATGGGCGGGATCCCCGTGCATCCGTCCGCCGTCATGGCCGCCCTCGCCCTCGGCGCGGCCGCCGCCCTCTGGGGCCTGGGGGTCGGCATCGTCGTGCAGGCGCATCTCGCGGCGCTGTTCGTCACCGCGTTCTCGATGGGGGTCGGGCTGCTCGTGGCGATGTTCTGGAGCGCCGGCGCCGTCTACCTGCCTCTTCCTGCTCTGCTCGACGCCTTCCGGTTCGACGGGTCCGCCATCGGGATCCCGGCGGGCGGAGGACTCGGGCTGCTGGCGGCGCCGATCGCGGCGGGCTGGATCCTCCTCGCGGTGGGGGCGGGATCGGCCGTGTTCCTGCGGCGGGACGTGACCTAGGCCCGCGGGAGGCGACGTAGGATTCCTGGGTGGCCACCCCCAAGATCCTCCTCTTCTACGCGTTCACCCCGCTCGCCGACCCGGAGGCCATCCGCGTCTGGCAGCGCGATCTCGGCGAGGCGCTGGGGCTGCGCGGTCGGCTGCTGATCTCGTCGCAGGGCATCAACGGCACTCTCGGCGGCGACCTCCCGGTGCTGAAGAAATGGGTGCGGTCATTCCGCTCCTATGCGCCCTTCCGCGACGCCGACATCAAGTGGAGCGAGGGCACCGGGCTCGACGCGTCGGGCCGCAGCCTCGACTTCCCGAAGTTGAGTGTGAAGGTGCGCGACGAGATCGTGTCGTTCGGGGCCCCGGACGAGCTGCGGGTGGACGCGGACGGCGTCGTCGGCGGGGGCGTGCGGCTCACCCCCGAACAGCTGCACGCCCTGGTCGCCGAGCGCGGGGACGAGGTCGTGTTCTTCGACGGACGGAACGCGCTGGAGGCCGAGATCGGACGCTTCCGCGGCGCCGTCGTGCCGGATACGGAGACCACCAGGGACTTCGTGCGCCTGCTCGACTCCGGCACCTACGACGACCTGAAGGGCAAGCCCGTCGTCACGTACTGCACCGGCGGCATCCGCTGCGAGGTGCTGTCGAGTCTCATGGTCGCCCGCGGCTTCGGCGAGGTGTATCAGCTGGAGGGCGGCATCGTCCGCTACGGGGAGACCTTCGGCGACGACGGCCTCTGGGACGGATCGCTCTACGTCTACGACGGGCGTGGATCCGTCGACTTCTCGGACCACGCGCGGGTCATCGGTGTGTGCGTGGGATGCGGCGCGGCGACCAAGCGCACCGCCAACTGCCCTGACCCGTCGTGCCGCGTGCAGTCCGTCGTCTGCGCGGACTGCGAGGCCGTCGCGTGCCCGGCGCATGAGGCCACCGTGCCGACGCGGGCCTGAGCGGCGCGACGACGACGGTCACACCAGGAGCCGGGCGTCTGATCCGCGCGGGGCGTAGAGCGACCGCGGCAGCAGCAGTGCGCGTGCCCGCGTCGACCCGTCGACATGCGCGCGGAGACTGGCGAGCACGGACTGCAAGGGCGCGCCGAGGTCGTCCTCCGCCGCGGACGCGCGGGCGTAGTTGGCGCGCTCCACTGCCGCGATGAGCCGCCCCAGCGCAGCCTCGTCGGCTCCCGCATCCCTGACGAGACCGGCGGCCCGCATCCGCGGACTGTCCGCATCCGAGACCGCGATCCGGAGATCGATCAGGGTGTCGCGCAGTTCCGCCCAGGCCGCGGCAGCGTCTCCGCGAGCGGCACGGCGCATCCGGAGGCGCCGCTCGACGAGCCGGACGAGCGCGGGAAGGAGGAGGAGCGCCACGACGCCGAGAACGGTGAGGACCACCGGCGTCGGGTCCAGCCGGCGCAGCTCTCCGGAGTCCGTCGAGCCGGCATCGGCATCCCGCCGATCGACCTCGGGGCCGGAGGTCTCCTCCGTCTGGGGTGCGGTCGTCGGCGCAGGAGTGGCGGGGCCTCCGCCGGTCCCGCCTGCGGTCGTGCCCGCCCGGAAGGCCGTGGGGACGCCGAGCGAGGCGGTCGGCTCGAACGGCACCCAGCCGATCCCGGGGAACAGCACCTCGGGCCAGGAATGCAGCTGATCGCTCGACACCGAGAAGATCGACTCGTCTCCGCGCTTCTCGTCCGTGAGGGACCCGGGGAGGTAGCCCACCACGATGCGCACCTGCATGCCCAGGCTCTCGGCCATGAGGGCGAAGGAGCCGGCGAAGTGCACGCAGTATCCGGACCGCTCTTCGAGGAATCGTGCCACCGCGTCCGCGCCGGTCCCGTCGAACCCCTCGTCGACCGGCGTCTCCAGCGAGTACTCGAACTGCGACCGGAACCAGTTCTGCAGGGCGACGAGGCGGTCGTAGTCGGTCGCCTCGTCCGCGGTGACCTCCGTCGCCAGCCGGGAGATGATCCCCGGAAGCTCGACGTCCTCGTCCTCCGCGTCCGCGAGGGGCGGGGCGGCCTCCGCGGCGCGGATCTGCTCCAGGGTCGGCGTCACGCGGAGCGAGGTGACCGTGTAGTCGTTGCCGACCGCATCGGCGCGGCGGGAGAAGAGGGTGCGGTTCTCGGGCGACACGCGCCACGCGGCGCTCAGACCCTGCACTTCCGTGGCCGGATACGGCAGCGGGAGCCAGGAGCTCGACATGCGCAGCACCCGGATCGAGGTCGTCTGCTCCGCGGTGGTGATGTCGTCCCCCCACTCCGGATCCCCGAAGCCGTCGACCTGAGACTGCAGGTCCCCGCGATCCGGCTGCCAGACGCGGCCGTCGAACCGGGAGAGCGTCGTGAGGCGGAGATACGGGGCGGTGTCGGTCTTCGCGGCCACGGTCAGCACCTCGACCGGACTCGGCTGCCGCAGGTCGTCGCCGAGCCGTAGCGAGGCATCGACGGTCACGCCGACCCCGGTGCCGGTGATGGTCGAGCCGACCGGGAGCAGCGGCGTCACGACGAAGGTGGTGGCGAGGGCGGCGGCACCGACGGCGACCGCGACGCCGGCCGACGCGCGGCGCGGTGACTCCGGATGCCGACGCGCGGTGAAGCGGAACACGAGGAGCGCCACGACCGCCGCGAGGGCGAACCAGGCCACATTCGGGGCACCCAGGGTGATGATCATGGGCACCGCACCGGTGACGCCCAGCAGAACGGTCGTGAGCACGGCGGAGCGACTCGCGATCAGGAGATCGAGCAGGATCGCGACGACCGCGAAGCCCGCTCCGAGGGCGGCCGCAAGCCCCGGGGAGGCCTCCAGCGGGGCCGAACCGAAGACGATCTCCTCCGCCGCGGCGGAGGCGAGGGCCTGGAACAGGCCGAAGGTGCGGGGCGTCGGCACGACCCCCGCGATCGCGGTGTCTCCGGCGAGGAGCAGCGTGAGGACGCCGACCGCCACGATGACCTGCGCCACAAGGGCGAGCAGCCCGGCGATACCCTCCGAACGCCCGCGTAGGAGATGACGCACGAGCGCGCCGACCCCCACGACCGCGATGATGACGACGGTCGCGACGAACGACCAGGTCCCCGGAGCGATGACGGCGGTGAACGGCCACAGCGCCGTGAGGGCCGCGAGGCCGGCGAGGGCCGCCGGAGCGAGGACACCGGACGGCGGATCCTCCCAGTCACGGTGCCAGCGTGCGCGGGTGTCGGCGGGCACGGGGGCGGGTCGCGTGCGCTCAGCGCGGAACATCGGCGGTTCCCGTCCGCGCCGACAGCGCGTCGTCCCAGGCATCCGCGACGTCGACGCCGAGCCGGGTCACGGTCCAGCCGTGCTGGCGGGCGGCGTCCTCCGTTCCCGGGAGCGGATCGGTACTGAACAGCAGCGGCGCTGCGGCCCCCGCCGGACGCAGGAGCGCGGCGTCCTCCTCGTCCAGCCGACCGGTCACGTAGACGAGCGGCCCCGGCGGTGTCCCGCCCAGGAGCGCGGCGAGGTCGCGCCTCTCGCCGCGCGGCGTCACCATCGCCAGGGAGACCAGCAGGCCGTCCCTGTCGTCCTCGTGTCCGCGGAGCACGCCGAGGAGCGTGCCGGCGCTGTCCAGCACGTCGACGCTGTACCCCTCCGCAGCGAGGTGCACGGCGGCGGACGCGCACAGGGAGACCGCGGCCTCGAACGCCGGGTCGACGGCATCGGTCCCCGTGGTCCAGCCGCCGGCGGCGCGGTCGAGCACGACGACCGCGTCGGGGCTCGACTCCTCCTCCTCCTGCCGGACCATGAGTTCGCCGCGGTGCGCCGTCGCCCTCCAGTGGATGCGTCGCATCGAGTCACCCGGTGCGTAGCCGCGGGGGGAGAGGTTGTCGCTGCCCTGGCCCAGGCGGGTGGACGAGGTGTGCGCGGTCCCGCCCGCGGCGCCGATCCGCACGGCGAGCGGGGTGAGCGCGAAGACCTCCGGCACGACCGTGATGGTGCGCGTGTCGCCGAAGGCCTGCTCGCGCTGGGCGAGACCGAACGGGTCGACGGTGCGCAGCAGGAGGGGGCCCAGCGGCCAGACACCCCGGCGGACACCGGTGATGAGGTAGTTCAGCTGGGGTGTGTCCCCGGGATACTCGCCCCCCGAGTCGCCGGCGACCGCGGTGGGGAGGACGTCGTGCCAGAGCCCGTGCGGGACCCGGAGGGCGCGCAGCGTGAAGCGGACCGTCACCCGCGAGGTCTCCGAGACCGTGAGCAGGTCGGTCGAGATCTGTCGGCTGACCGTTCCGGAGCGTCGCGGGAGACGCACGGCGAGGGCGGCGAACAGCGTGAGCGCAGCCAGCAGGATCCCGAGGTACAGGAGGATCCTGGCGCCGAGGACGTTGGCCGCGATCACGCACCCGAGCGCGGCGACGAGCGCACCGGTGCCGCGCGGCGTGAGCAGTCGACGTCGGCGCATGATCGCGTCCTCAGGAGCGGGTCGCGACGGGGACGCGGACGCGCTCGGCGATCTGGGTGAGTGCGGCCTCGACCGGCTGCGCGCCGGCACGGTGGGCCCCGCGGGCGGGGAGCAGCCGGTGCGCGAACACGGGGATCAGCAGGTCGGTGATGTCGTCCGGGATGACGTAGTCGCGGCCGTCCAGCGCGGCCCAGACCTTCGCCGCGCGGACGAGCTGCAGCGTGGCCCGCGGGCTGGCGCCGAGGTGCAGGCTGGGGTCGTTCCGCGTCGCCTGGGCGAGGGAGACGGCGTACTCCTCGAGGGCGGGCGCCACGTGCACGGCGCGCGCCCACGCGATGAGCTGGGAGATCGCGGCGGCGTCCGCGACGGGGGTGACGGTCGCCAGCGGATTCACGACGTCGCGCTGCCGGAGCATGAGGGCCTCGGCCGCGGGGTCGGGGTAGCCCATCGAGATGCGCATCATGAAGCGGTCGCGCTGCGCCTCGGGGAGCGCGTACGTGCCCTCCATCTCCAGCGGGTTCTGCGTGGCGACCACGAGGAACGGATCGGGCAGCCGGTGGGTGGAGCCGTCGACCGTGACCTGCCCCTCCTCCATGGCCTCCAGCAGCGCCGACTGGGTCTTGGGGGAGGAGCGGTTGATCTCGTCGGCGATGACGATGTGCGCGAAGATGGCGCCGCGTTTGAACTCGAACTCGCGGTCGACGGGGTTGTAGACGGACACGCCCGTCACGTCGCCGGGAAGGAGATCCGGGGTGAACTGGATGCGCCGGACGGTGGCATCGACGGTGGCGGCGAGGGCGCGCGCCAGCATGGTCTTCCCGACCCCGGGCACGTCCTCGATGAGCAGATGGCCTTCGGCGAGCAGGCAGACGAGGGCGCTGCGCACGGCCTCGGGCTTCCCGTCGATCACCTGGCTGATCGAGCCGAGGATGGCCGCCGTCTGGGCGGCGAATCCGTCGGCGTCGATCGCGACCGGGCTCAGGGGGGCGTTCTCTGGCATGCGTTCCCTCTCGTCCGGCGCAACGATGCGCGTGCATCGATCGTACGCTTCGCACGGCCTGCGGGACCACGTCGGGCTGGCCGGTCTGCGGGGACGGCAGGGTCGGCCGTCAGCCCCAGATCCGGTACCGCGGCTCCGCGGGGTCGAGCAGCGCAGGGGTGAGGCGGGCGACCTGGAGCAGCGCGAGACCCGTCGTCCCCCGGAGTTCGTGGAGCTCGCACTGCCCGACCGTCTCCCGCCACCGCGCGGCGAAAGCCTCGGCGTCGGCTCGGCGGCGGGAGAGCGCTGCGGGAACCGGCAGCAGACGACGACCGGGGACGGCGCGGTCGACGATCGAGCGGATGCGGTCGAGCACGGGACCGGGCCGGCCGAAGATCCCCTGGTCGACCCGCAGGAGGAAGCGCGGGCTCTCGGCCACGGCGAACAGCTCCTGCAGGGCGTCGGCGATCAGTGCGCGGTCGCTCCGCGGTCCGGCGATCTCGATCCAGAAGTCGGCGGCGGAGCGGTTGCGCACCCGGACGGTCGAGGCATCGAAGGGCCCCACCCGTCCGGCGTCGTGGAGGGACCGGGCGATGGCCAGCGCGGCGCCGCCGTACAGAGCAGCGGGGTCACGGAGGCGGTGCAACGCGCGCAGCACGCTGGACCCGCACACCACAGCGGTCGCCAGCACGCCGCCGAGCGCCGCGACGGTGACGCCCGCCTCCAGCGGGAGGGAGACTGCGCCGATCGCCCCCAACGCCGCCGTTCCGAGGGCGATGCCGGTCGCGCTGAATCCGAATGTCAGGGGCACGGCAGCGGCGAGGGTCGGTCCCGTCCGCAGCAGGCGGGCCTCCGGCGTCGTGCGGACGGAGACCACGTCGCGCTCCCGGGAGTCGTGAGGCTCGCCGATCCGCCAGTCCGCTCTGGTCCGGGCGCGGGTGGGGAGCCGCGAGAGCGTCTCCTCGTTGATCCTCTCGATCGTGGCGCCGGGGACCTTCTCGAGGACGGCGTCGAGTGCGGCGATCGCGGCGGAGGGGAGCGCGTGGTCCAGTCCCGAGACGATCCGGGTGCCGTCGTCGGCGCTGAGCCCCCAGAGGTGTCCGTGTCGTCGTCGCAGGCGCTGCGTCTCGGCGGGGCTGTCCAGGTCGACGGACGCGGGGATGACGCACGCCACCGACCAGTTGTGCGCCACCTTCTCCGGCCATGCGGGGTCGAGACGCAGGGTGCGCCCCCGGAGCTGCTGGGTGCCGGTGCTCGTCGCCACCGCGGTCAGATCGATCAGCGTGTTCACCGACGGGCAGTCCCACCCCTCGCCGAGGAGTCCTCGGGTGCCGACGAGCACACGCACGGTGCCGCGTCGGATCAGCTCCGAGACGGCCGCGACGACCTGGCCCCGTCCGGCCTCGGCGACGCGGAGATCCCGCGCGCCTCCTGCTCCGTCGACGACCGTCACCTCGTCCCCGAGCACCGCGGACAGCTGCTCCGCGAGGTCGGCGGCATCGACGGCCCGCACCCGCAGATGATGGGCGGTCAGCAGCACCGGACGCAGCGTCCCTGTCACCTCGTCGGCGGCCAGGAGGTCGAAGACGCGGAGCGCGCCGGCGGGCTGCCCGGTGAGCCCGCGGCGGCTCCCGTGCTCGACGAAGTCGGTCACGACCACCGCCCGCATCTGGGCGCCGGCCTCTCCGCTCAGCTCGCGGCGCAGGATGTCCACGGCTGCGCGGTCCTTCGCCACCGAAGACGTCAGTGTGGTCTCCACCGGGTCCCGGCCGCGTCGCAGCCCCCGATCGGTGAGGTGCAGGCCGAAATCCGCGAGAGCTCCGCGCACGTGCTCCCATTGGCGCAGGGCGGTGGGGTCGGTGAGCAGGCGCGTCTGCGCGAAACGGGTGAGGACGGTGAGGAGGTCGTCGGTCGTGCAGCGGCCGAACAGCACCGGCGGCAGGAGCGCGCCGAGCGGATGCCCCGGCGCCGCGGCTCGGAGGACGACGCCGGCCGCCCGGGTGAGCGTGAAGTCCGTGGAGAGCGCGTGCTCCAGCCGTGCCCGCCGCGCGATGTCGGGGTCGTCCGTCGCCGTCGGTGGCACGGAGCCCGCCGCCGGCTCCGGCTGCAACGTCGCCTCCAGATACGCCACGCCGTCCGGCGAGGACAGCACCTGCCCGACGAGATCCGCCAGCAGGGCTTCGTGCCGCCGGATGAAGGCCGCCTCGGTCGGGTCCGGCTGGGTGAACCAGATCGAGTCCCGATAGGGCGCGAGGTGGCCCTCCTTCACCACCGCGGGGGCGGGCACCTCGTAGTCCACGTCTCCGAGCAGGCGCGTGTAGTTCTCGTACTCGACACCGTCGTAGGGGGAGGGGAGCGTCGCCGTCAGGCCGATCAGGACCGGGGGAGATCCCGCGGCCCGGATGCGCGCCGCCAGGTAGGCGACGACCAGCGCCCAGTGGTCGAGCAGGTGATGGCACTCGTCCAGGACGATCGTGCGCACTCCGGCGGCGACGATCGCGTCGATGAGCGCCACGGCGTTGGGGTGCAGCACCCGGGCCAGCTCCTCCGGGCGCTGCTGCGAGAACGAGCGGCGCACCCGGCGTACCCGCCGCCGCAGCCCTGAGCGGTAGCGGTCGGGGTTGTCGACCTCGAGTGTGGCGAGCCAGGTCGCCGCATCGGCCTCGGACCGATCGGTCTCGGCGAGCTCGGCGATCCACCGATGACGCGCCAGCTCCTCGAACGGCGAACCGTCGCCGGTGACGCTGAGGAGTTGGTAGGTCAGCACGGTGAGGTCCCCGAGCCGCCGCGGATCGTCTGAGACGGCGTCGTCCTCGGGGGCGAGCTTCCGCGCCTCCCGGAGCCATTGCTGGCGGATGGTGAGCGTCGGAGTCAGGACGAGCGTGCGGTGCCCCTCCCGCGCGGCGAGCAGCAGTCCGAGCAGGGTCTTGCCGGAACCCGGCGGTGCGACGACGTGCATCTTCTCGTCGGAGCCGACCTCGATGCGCTCCAGCACCTCGGCCTGGTACGTGCGCAGCGGTCCGCGGAACCGCCACGACGAGAGCGGGTGGGCGAGCGGATCCATGACCTGCACAGTCTCTCAAAGAGTGGGGTGTGTCATCGCGCCGGTCGGCGTCGGGTAGAGTGGACGACGGCTCTCCGCGTGGCGGCATCCAGGCCAATTCCCCCAGGGCGGAAACGCAGCAAGGGTAACCGGGCTCTGCTGGGTGCGCGGAGGGTCTTTTCTTTTGCCCGCGTCCAGCCGGCCCCAGGGTGCTCCTGCGACAATCGAGCGGTGACCGTTCCTCCGCCGGCCAGACCCGAGCATCCGCTGCGGCGATTCGCGTCGCCCGTGCTGCTGCTCGCGGCGATGTGGGCGGTGCAGTTCGCGGACGCCGTGCTGCCGGGCTCGTTCAGCGGCCTCGGCATCCGCTCGTGGGATCCCGCCGGGCTGCTCGGGATCGTGTTCGCGCCGCTGCCGCACGCGAGCTGGGCGCCTCTGATCGCGAACTCCGTCCCGTTCCTCGTGCTGGGCTGCCTGGTGGCCGTCGAGGGCACGCGCCGATTCTGGGCGGTCACCGTGATCGTCGCGGTCGTCGGCGGGCTCGGGACCTGGCTCGTGAACGCGCCCGGCACGCTGACGGTCGGCGCCTCCGGACTCGTGTTCGGCTACTTCGGCTACGTGGTGATGCGGGTGTTCGCCCCCGGCCGGGTGGCGCATCGCATCCTCTACGCGGTGATCGCCGTCGTCGTGATCGGCCTCTACGGCGGCACCATGCTGGCCGGGGTGTTCGGAGTGGCGGACGGCGTGTCCTGGCAGGGGCACCTCTTCGGCGCCATCGGAGGCGGTGCGGCCGCGCTCGCCGGACGGCGTCCCGACCAGCGCGGCGCCGTCGGACGATGACGGCTCCGCGCACGAGGAGGACGACGGGGACGCGGACCACGTCGACCCGGCGGCCCGCCGCGTCGCGCGAGGCCGCCAACCGCCGACGCCGCGAGGCCCGCCGTCGAGCCGCCCGGCGCGCACAGCGGAAGCGGACCCTGCGGCGCGTCGCCGTGTCCGCCGCCGTGGTGGCCGCGGGGGCGGCGCTGCTCGTGCTCATCCCGCTGGGGCTGGCGAGGGATCCGGCGCCGGTCTGCCTCGACCGTCCGTCGACCTTCCCCCAGGCAGGGGTGGCCGGATGGAGCGGTGAACAGCTCGAGAACGCTGCGACCATCATCCGCACCGCCGACGAGCTCGGGTTCGCGCGGGACGGCCAGATCCTCGGCGTCATGACCGCGATGGGCGAGAGCAGTCTGCGCAACATCGACTACGGGGACTGGGAGACGCGCGGCTGGACCAATCCGGATGGATCGCGCACGACGAGCATCGGCCTCTTCCAGCAGCAGGACTGGTGGGGGAGCGTGGAGCAGCGGATGGATCCGGCCACCGCCGCCCGGTTGTTCTTCGAGCGCCTCGGACGCGTGCCCGACTGGCCGTCGATGTCGCCCTCGCATGCCATCCACCGGGTGCAGGTGAACACCGATCGGGACTACTACACGCGGTATCAGGAGGACGCGACGGCGGTCGTCGACGTGCTCTCCGGCCCGTGCGAGTGACCGCCGCGATTGTCACGGCAGCTGTGGGGTGCGGTGTCGGGGCGCCCGCCTAAGCTGGAGCCGTGTCGCGGAGCATCTACATCACCTCGGCCGAAGGCCACACCGGGAAGTCGACGATCGCCCTGGGGGCGCTCGACGCGCTGATGCGCGTGTCACCGCGCGTCGGGGTCTTCCGCCCGATCGCCCGGGCGGTCGCGGAGCGCGACGAGATCCTCGAGCTGCTGCTCGCCCATGACGGCGTCCAGCTCGACTACGAGGACTGCATCGGCGTCACCTACGACGATGTGCGCGCCGATCCGGAGGGCGCGCTGTCGACCATCGTCGCCCGCTTCAAGGCCGTCGAGGCGCAGTGCGACGCGGTGGTGATCGTCGGCAGCGACTACACCGACGTCGCGAGCCCCGCGGAGCTCGGCTTCAACGCCCGGATCGCGGCGAACCTCGGCGCCCCCGTCCTGCTCGTGCTGAGCGGGCGCGACCAGCAGCGGCAGGCCGAGCAGCTCGGCACCACGACCGCGCGGGTGCCCGCCGCCGTCGGCCAGATCGCCGCCCTCGCGCTGCCGGAACTCGCCGAGGAGCGCGCGGAGCTGTTCGCGGTGGCCGTGAACAGGGCCGACCCGGACGGGCTCGATGCCATCGTCGACGCGGTGCGCGCCGTCCTCCCCGCCGGCACCCCGGTCTGGGCGCTGCCCGAGGACCGCGCGCTCGTCGCACCGTCCATCCGCGGCATCGTCTCCGCCGTCGACGGGACGCTGCTCAAGGGCGACGAGGATCGCCTGACCGCGGTCGCGCTGTCCATCGTCGTGGCCGGGATGTCGATGGTGAACGTCCTGCCGCGTCTCACCGACGAGGCCGTCGTCGTGATCCCCGCCGACCGCACCGAGGTGCTGCTCGCCGCCCTCCTCGCTGACTCCTCCGGCACGTTCCCGCGGATCGCCGGGATCATCCTCAACGGTCCCTTCCCCCTGCCCGGACCGATCCTCCAGCTGCTCGACGGCTTCGCCTCCTCGGTGCCGATCATCACCACCGACCTCGGCACCTACGACACGGCGGTACGGGTGATGGGCGCCCGCGGTCGCATCTCCGCCGACTCGCGCGGTCGCTACGACCGGGCACTCGGACTCTTCCAGGCGCATGTCGACGTGGCCGAGCTCACCGAGCAGCTCGGGCTCGCCGAGTCGCACGTCGTCACGCCGCTCATGTTCCAGTACGGACTGATGGAGCGCGCGCGGTCCGACCGTCGCCATATCGTCCTCCCCGAGGGCGACGACGACCGCATCCTCCGCGCGGCGGCGGCGCTGCTGTCCCGTGAGGTGGCGGAGCTGACCATCCTCGGCGACGACGGCGCGATCCGTGCGCGGGCGGCGGAGCTCGGCCTCGACATCGCCGGTGCGCACGTGGTGAGCCCCACCGACCCGGCCCTCGTGGAGCGCTTCGCCGCCGAGTACGCCCGGTTGCGCGCCCACAAGGGGATCACGCTCGCGCAGGCCGCCGACACCGTCACGGACGTCTCCTACTTCGGGACGATGATGGTGCACCTCGGACTCGCCGACGGCATGGTCTCCGGTGCCGCGCACACCACGGCGCACACGATCCGTCCGTCCTTCGAGATCATCAAGACGAAGCCGGGTGTGAACGTCGTCTCCAGCGTGTTCCTCATGGCCCTCGCCGACCGCGTGCTCGTGTACGGCGACTGTGCGGTCATCCCCGATCCCACGGCCGAGCAGCTCGCCGACATCGCGATCTCGTCCGCCACCACCGCCCGGCAGTTCGGCATCGACCCCCGCGTGGCGATGCTGTCGTACTCCACCGGTGAGTCCGGGTCGGGAGCCGACGTCGACAAGGTCAGGGCGGCGACGGCACTCGTGCGCGAACGCGCTCCCGAACTCCTGGTGGAGGGCCCCATCCAGTACGACGCCGCCGCCGACGCGGCGGTCGCCAAGGCCAAGCTGCCGGACTCGGCTGTGGCGGGGCGGGCGACCGTGTTCGTCTTCCCCGACCTCAACACCGGCAACAACACCTACAAGGCGGTGCAGCGCTCCGCCGGCGCCGTGGCCATCGGTCCAGTGCTCCAGGGGCTCAACAAGCCCATCAACGACCTGTCCCGCGGTGCGCTCGTCGACGACATCGTGAACACGGTGGCCATCACGGCGATCCAGGCCCAGGGCGACGAGCGATCGGGGGAGGAGGCGTGAGCGCGATCCTCGTCATCAACAGCGGGTCGTCCTCGCTGAAGTACAGCCTCATCGACACCGCGCACGAGGACGAACTCGCCAGCGGGCTCATCGAGCGCATCGGACAGGAGTCCAGCCCTGTCGCCCACACCGTGCGCCCGGAGCCGGGTGACGGACCGTCGGCCACGATGCTCGACGCCACCTACCGCGACGGGCAGCCCATCCCCGACCACGCTGCGGCCTTCGAGGTCATGCGCGCGCAGTTCGCCGCGCACGGTCCTTCGCTCGATGCCCATCCGCCGGTCGCGGTGGGGCATCGGGTCGTGCACGGTGGGGCGCGCTTCTACGCGCCGACCCTGATCGACGCCGACGTCGAGCGGCAGATCGACGAGCTCGCCGTGCTGGCGCCGCTGCACAACCCCGCGAACGTCGCCGGCATCCGGGCGGCCCGCGCCGTGTTCGCCGACGTCCCGCACGTCGCGGTGTTCGACACGGCGTTCCATCAGACGCTCCCGCCGGCGGCCTACACCTACGCGATCGACGCGCAGCTCGCCGCCGCGCACCGGGTCCGTCGATACGGCTTCCACGGCACGAGCCACCAGTACGTCAGCGCGGCCGCCGCGCGTTTCCTCGGGCGCGATCTCGGCTCCCTGCGGCAGCTCGTGTTCCACCTCGGCAACGGCGCCTCGGTCACCGCGATCGACGGCGGCCGTTCGGTGGAGACCTCGATGGGCCTCACCCCGCTCGAGGGGCTCGTCATGGGGACGCGCTCGGGCGACCTCGATCCGGCCGCCCTCGTGCACCTGTCGCGCCGTGCCGGCTACACGATCGACGACCTCGACGCGCTCCTGAACACCCGCAGCGGGCTGGCCGGCCTCGCCGGTCGCAGCGACATGCGCGACATCCTCGCCGGGGTCGCTGCGGGCGAAGAGGCCGCGACACTCGCTTTCGACGTGTACGTCCACCGTCTCCGGGCCTACGCCGGCGCCTACATCGCCCAGCTCGGCGGGGTCGACGTCGTGTCCTTCACCGCCGGCGTGGGCGAGAACGCGGCCCCTGTGCGGGCAGCGGCGATGGCGACGCTCGGCTTCGCGGGGATCGAGATCGATGCCGCCCGCAACGAGGCGAAGGAGCGCGGCATCCGTGTCATCTCCACGGATGCGTCCGCCGTGACGGTCCTCGTCGTCCCCACCGACGAGGAGCTGCAGATCGCCAGGCAGACCGCCGAGCTGCTCTGATCCCGGTCCGGGGTTACCCCGCGCGCGCCACCGCCATTACGCTTGCACAGTGGCACGGAGAGGTGCCGACCCGACCCTCGTCCTTCTCCTGGAGGCTCTGTGCCACACGCGCTGCCCGACCTGTTCCACGCCGACGGTGTGCTGTTCGACCTCGACGGCGTCCTCACGCCGACCGCCGAGGTGCACATGCGCGCCTGGAAGGCGGTCTTCGACGACGTCTTCGCCCGCTGGGACATCACTCCGCCGTACACCGACGAGGACTACTTCGCCTACGTCGACGGCAAGAAGCGCTACGACGGCGTCGCGAGTCTGCTGCGCAGCCGCAACGTCGAGGTGCCGTGGGGCTCGGTGGACGACGACCCGTCGGCCGAGACCATCTGCGGGATCGGCAACCGCAAGAACGCCGCGTTCGCGACCTCCCTCCGCAGCCAGGGCATCGCTCCGTTCCCCGGCTCCCTCGCCGTGGTCGAGGCGCTGCACGCCGCCGGGATCCCGCTCGGCGTCGTCTCCAGCTCGAAGAACGCCGAGGAGGTGCTGGCGGCCGCCGGCATCCGCTCCTTCTTCCGCGTCGTGATCGACGGCGTCGTCGCCGAGCGCGAGCACCTCGCCTCCAAGCCCGCTGCCGACATGTTCGCCGCCGGCGCCACGGCCCTCGGCGTCGACCCGGCCCGCAGCATCGCCGTCGAGGACGCCACCTCCGGTGCCGCCTCCGCCGCCGCGGCGGGGTATGCCGTGGTCATCGGCGTCGACCGCGGAGCGGGCGCCGACGCGCTCCGGGCCGCCGGAGCCACCCACGTCGTCGACGACCTCGGCGTCCTGCTTCCCGCCACCCGTACCGACACCCCGGAGACCGCATGATCGACCGCGACCGCTTCCCCGTCGACCCGTGGCGTCTCATCGAGACGCGCTACTCGGAGGAGGGCGTCGGCGAGACGCTGTTCTCGGTCGGCAACGGCTACCTCGGGCTCCGGGGCAACCACATCGAGGGGCGTGGCGCGCAGGAGCACGGCACCTTCATCAACGGTCTGCACGAGACCTGGCCCATCCGGCACGCCGAGCAGGCCTACGGCTTCGCCGAGGTCGGCCAGACCATCGTCAACGCCCCCGACGCCAAGGTGATGCGGCTCTACGTCGACGACGAGCCGATCTCCCTCGACGACGCGGACGTGCGCGAGTACGCCCGCAGGCTCGACATGCGCACGGGCGTGCTGGAGCGGCGCGTGGTCTGGGAGACGCCTTCCGGCAAGCGGGTGCGCATGCGGGATCAGCGTCTCGTGAGCTTCGAGGAGCGCCACCTCGCGGTGCTGCGGCTCGAGGTCGTCGTCGAGAACGCCAACGCCCCGGTCACGATCAGCTGCCAGCTCCTCAACCGTCAGGACGGGGCGGGCGTGTATGCCGGCTCTCCGATGACGACCAAGGGCGCCGCCTTCGACCCGCGCAAGGCCGAGCGCATCGCGGACCGTGTGCTGCAGCCGGCCGAGCACTGGCAGGACGGCCTGCGCTCCGCCCTGTCGTATCGGGTCGCCGCGTCCGGGATGACCGTCGCCGTCGTCGCCGATCACATCATCGAGACGGAGAACGACTACAACGTCCGGACGCTCATCGAGCCGGACATCGCCAAGAACGTCTTCCGTGTGCAGGCGAAGGCCGGCGTCCCCATCACGATCACCAAGCTCGTCAGCTACCACTCCTCCCGCGGGGTGCCCCCGCGGGAGCTCGTCGACCGCTGCCGTCGGTCCCTCGACCGGGCCGCGGACGAGGGCGTGGAGACGGTGTTCCGTCGTCAGCGCGAGTGGCTCGACGCGTTCTGGGAGCGCAGCGACGTGCAGATCGGCGGGCGCGACGACCTGCAGCAGGCCACCCGCTGGTGCCTGTTCCAGCTCGCGCAGGCCTCGGCAAGGGCCGACGGCGCCGGCGTCCCCGCCAAGGGGCTGACCGGCTCCGGCTACAGCGGCCACTACTTCTGGGACACCGAGATCTACGTGCTCCCCTTCCTCACCTACACGACGCCGCGGTGGGCCTACAACGCGCTGCGGGCCCGGGTGAAGATGCTCCCCGCCGCGCGTCGCCGGGCCGCCCAGCTCAACGAGGCCGGCGCACTGTTCCCGTGGCGCACGATCAACGGCGAGGAGGCCTCGGCGTACTACGCCGCTGGCACGGCGCAGTACCACATCAACGCCGACATCAGCTTCGCGCTGGGCAAGTACGTGCGGGCGACCGGGGACGAGGCGTTTTTGCGTCGCGAGGGTGCCGACGTCGCGATCGAGACCGCGCGGCTCTGGGCCACCCTCGGCTTCTGGCGGGGGTCGCGGCTCGTGGAGCAGTCCGGTGCCGGCGATGGCCTCCAGACGTTCCACATCCACGGCGTCACCGGCCCGGACGAGTACACGACCGTCGTGAACGACAACCTGTACACGAACGTCATGGCGCGGTACAACCTCCGCTACGCGGCCAAGGTCGTGCGGGAGATCCGCGACAGCTACCCGGAGGACTACGCGGCCCTCGTCGAGCGGACGGGTCTCGGATCCGGTGAGGCGGAGTCGTGGGAGCGGGCGGCGGAGGCGATGTACATCCCGTACAGCGAGAGCCTCGGCATCCACCCGCAGGACTCGCTGTTCCTGGAGCGGGAGGTCTGGGACCTCGCGAACACCCCGGCCGACCAGCGTCCGCTGCTGCTGCACTTCCACCCGCTCGTGATCTACCGCTTCCAGGTGCTCAAGCAGGCCGACGTGGTGCTGGCGCTGTTCCTGCAGGGCAACCACTTCTCGCCCGAGGAGAAGAAGGCCGACTTCGATTACTACGACCCGCTGACGACGGGCGATTCGACCCTGTCGGCGGTCGTGCAGTCGATCCTCGCGGCGGAGGTGGGCTACCAGGACCTCGCGCAGAAGTACTTCGAGCAGTCGCTGTTCGTCGATCTGCACGACCTGCACCACAATGCAGCCGACGGCGTGCACGTCGCCTCGGCAGGTGGGGTCTGGACGGCGCTCGTGTGCGGCTTCGGCGGCATGCGCGACTACGGCGGCGACCTCAGCTTCGACCCGCGGCTCCCGGAGTCCTGGCCCTCGCTGTCGTTCCCGCTGCAGTGGCAGGGCACGGCGATGCAGGTGACCGTCACGCGGCACGAGCTGCGGGTGCAGGTGCGCAGCGGTCCTCCGGTGCCGTTCAGCGTGCGCGACAACGCCTACATCGCGACCCTGGAGGACGACGTCATCGTCCCTCTCGCGAACCAGGGACCCGTGATCCCCGGTCGCCCGACGCTGCAGGAGTTCGCCGACGCCCGCCGCGACGACGGCACCCGGCTCTCCGCCTCGGTCCCGGTGATCACGAGCGCCATCCCCGTCATCGAGCCGATCGACTGACCGCCGACCCACCCCGTTGCGTGCGTCCCACCCCGTTGCGGACGTCCGCAACGGGGTGGTTCGCGTTAAAGAGGCCGGGTCGAGCGAGAGGGGAGCAACGTCGGTGGCACGCCGTAGGCTGGAGGGGTGACCACAGCCCTCTACCGCCGCTACCGACCCGAGACGTTCGGCGAGATGATCGGGCAGTCGCAGGTGACCGATCCGCTCATGACCGCGCTGCGCGGCGACCGTGTGGGTCACGCCTATCTGTTCTCCGGTCCGCGGGGCTGCGGCAAGACCACCTCGGCGCGCATCCTCGCCCGTTGCCTGAACTGCGCGGAAGGGCCGACCGACACCCCCTGCGGGACGTGCCCGAGCTGCGTCGAGCTGTCCAGGGCGGGCGGGGGATCGCTCGACGTCGTCGAGATCGACGCGGCGAGCCACAACGGCGTCGATGACGCCCGCGACCTGCGGGAACGGGCCACCTTCGCTCCGAGCCGCGACCGCTTCAAGATCTTCATCCTCGACGAGGCGCACATGGTCACCCCGCAGGGCTTCAACGCGCTGCTGAAGCTGGTGGAGGAGCCCCCGCCGCACGTCAAGTTCATCTTCGCCACGACGGAGCCCGAGAAGGTGCTGGGCACGATCCGCTCGCGCACCCACCACTATCCGTTCCGACTGGTCCCGCCCGCTGCGATGCTCGAGTACGTCGAGAAGCTGTGTGCGGAAGAGGGCGTGATCGTCGAGCAGGGTGTGCTGCCGCTCGTCGTCCGCGCCGGAGGAGGCTCGCCCCGCGACACGCTGTCGCTGCTGGACCAGCTCATCGCGGGCTCGGACGCCCCGGCCGGCTCGGAGACCGTCACCGTCGGCTACGCGCGCGCGGTGGCGCTGCTCGGGTACACCCACGGGGCCCTCCTCGACGAGATCGTCGATGCGCTGGCGGCGGGCGACGCCGCGACCGCCTTCCCCGCCATCGACCGCGTCGTGCAGACCGGCCAGGACCCGCGGCGCTTCGTCGACGACCTGCTGGAGCGCCTGCGCGATCTCATCGTGATCGCCGCCGTCGGCTCCGGTGCCTCCGCCGTCCTCCGCGGCATCGCGGAGGACGAGCTCGACCGGATGCGCCGGCAGGCCGAGTCGTTCGGCGCCGCGCGCCTCTCGCGTACCGCCGACGTGGTCAGCGCGGCACTGGACGACATGTCCGGAGCCACATCGCCGCGGCTCCACCTCGAACTCATGGTCGCTCGTGTCCTCGCCGCCGCACCCGGAGGCTCGGCGGCGTCCGGCACCGCCGCGTCGGGCGCGCTGCACCCGCCGGCCACCACGCACCCGCCGGTGGTCCCGCCGGCGACCGCGACGCCGTCTCCGACCGTCGCATCCGACACGGGGAGGACGCCCGCTCCGGCGGCGCCCTCGGCGCCCGCGGCGTCGGCTCCGTCTGCTCCGACCGCCCCTGCAGACGCGCCCGAGCCTGCGCCCGCTCCGGAGCCTGAGCGCACCCCGGAGCCCGAGAGCACTCCCGAGCCCGGCCACGCTCCGGAGCCCCAGCCCGCTCCGACCCCGCAGTCGTCCTCCGCGCCGTCCGCTCCCGTCACGTTCGAGCGCGTCCGCGACGCCTGGCCGGCCGTGCTGAAGCGTCTGGAAGGCATCAGCCGCACGTCCTGGCTGCTCGCGACCGCCGTGCAGCCCCTCGCCTACGACGGTGATTCCGAGGTGCTGACCCTCGGGTTCACGAGCCAGCATGACGTCGCGAAGTTCAAGGGGACCACGCCGGGATCCGGCCCCTCCGACCACCTCCGCACAGCCATCGAGCAGGAGGTCGGGGTACGTGTCAAGTACCTCCCGGCACCGATGCCACCCGGCGGTGCGCCGCGGCAGCCGGCCTCGTCCGGATCCACCGCGCCGGCCGACGCCGCTCCCGCATCGGAGCCTGCGTCAGCACGGCCCTCCCGCCCGCAGACGCGCGCCGCCACCGCTCCCGTGACGGAGTGGGCGGTCGCCTCCATCCCGACCGCTGACGCCGCGACACCGGCCGCCGCCCCCGCGGCGCCCCTCGCCGTCGACGACGAGCCGGAGGAGGTCGAGGCCGCCTCCGCCGCCCCGACCCCGCCGGCCGACGGCAGGGTCGACCGCGACGAGCCGCCGCTGCCGGGCGATGACGACGCTCCCGCGTTCGACGAGGAGCCGCCGTACGATCCGGCCTACGAGCCCCCGGCTCCGTACGACCGCCCTCCCTCCCCGCGGACGACACCGACGGCGGCCCCGCAGGCTGCCGCGCGCACGGCCCCCGCGGCTGCTCCGCCGGTCGTCATCGAGCGCACCCCCGCCGCGGGCGGCGTGCAGCGCTACGGTGAGGCCGTGATCCGCCAGGTGCTCGGCGCGACGTTCCTTCGCGAAGAGCCCTACGAGCCCCCCACGAGGTTCTCCTGATGTACGACGGCATCGTCCAAGAGCTGATCGACGAGTTCGGCCGCCTTCCCGGTATCGGCCCGAAGTCGGCGCAGCGCATCGCGTTCCATATCCTGCAGACGCCGACGTTCGACGTCGCCCGTCTCGCGGAGCTGCTGACCGAGATCCGCATCCGCGTCCGGTTCTGCGAGATCTGCGGCAACGTCGCGGAGCAGGAGCGGTGCGCGATCTGCCGCGACCCCCGCCGCAACCAGGCGCTGATCTGCGTGGTCGAGGACGCGAAGGACGTCGCGGCGATCGAGCGCACACGGGAGTTCCGCGGCCTGTACCACGTGCTCGGCGGCGCGATCAGCCCCATCGCGGGCATCGGGCCGGACGACCTCCGGATCGCCCAGCTCATGACGCGACTCGCCGACGGCACCGTGCAGGAGGTCATCATCGCCACGAACCCCAACCTGGAGGGGGAGGCGACGGCGAGCTATCTGAGCCGGCTCCTCACGACGATGCAGATCACGGTCTCACGGCTCGCCTCGGGCCTCCCGGTCGGCGGCGACCTCGAGTACGCGGACGAGGTGACGCTGGGCCGGGCCTTCGAGGGCCGGCGCGTGCTGTGACCCCGCAGTCCGGCTTCTCCCGCCGGGGCTGGCTGCTCTTCGGGGCCATGGCCCTGCTGTGGGGCGTGCCCTACCTCTTCATCAGCGTGGCGGTGGACTCGATCTCCCCGCCGGCGATCGTCGCCGGACGGACGCTGATCGCCGCGCTCCTCCTGCTGCCGTTCGCCCTGCGCAGCGGCGCCCTCCGTGCGGCGCTCCGGCACTGGCCGTGGGTGCTGGCGTTCGGGGCCGTGGAGATGGCCGGACCGTTCCTCCTCCTCGGACACGCCGAGATGACACTGCCCTCCGGCATGACCGGACTCCTCGTGGCCACGGTGCCGCTGTTCGCCGCCCTCATCGCGCTGGGCGGCGGCGACCGCGGCGTGCTGCGTCCCGCCCGCGGCATCGGTCTTCTGGTCGGCTTCATCGGTGTGGCCATCGTCGTGGCGGGTCCCGGGCTCTTCGGGGGAGAGGTGAGCCTGCTCGCGGCCGGGGAGGTGCTGCTCGTCGCGGTGCTCTACGCGATCGCGCCGTTCATCGTGGCGCGCAAGCTGAACGACGTCCCCTCACTCGGCACGATCACGCTGTCGCTGCTCATGATCGGCCTCTTCTACCTCCCGATCGGTCTGCTCACGCAGCGTGAGGTGCCGACGCTCCCGTCGATCGGTGCCCTGCTCGCCCTCGCCGTGATCTGCACGGCGCTGGCCTTCCTGGCCTTCTTCGCGCTGATCCGCGAGGTCGGGCCGGTCAGGGCGCCGCTGTTCACCTACGTGAACCCGGTCGTGGCGATCGTCCTCGGCGCGATCGTACTCGCCGAACCCCTCACCCCTGGACTCCTCCTGGGGTTCCCGCTGATCATCATCGGGTGTTGGTTCGCCGCCACCGGAGGACGCCTGCGTCCGGTGACGCCCGTTCCGCCCGCGCCGGCCTGAGCCGTCACATGCGCGGGGCGGCATGCGCGCCGATCGTAGAATGACCGTAGGCGGATCCGCCCGACACCCCAGGGAGTGAACGTGGCCCTCATCGTGCAGAAGTACGGCGGCTCGTCCGTCGCCGACGCAGAGAGCATCAAGCGCGTCGCCAAGCGCATCGTCGACACCCGTCGCGCCGGTCACGACGTCGTCGTCGCCGTGAGCGCGATGGGCGACACGACCGATGAGCTGCTGGACCTCGCGAACGAGGTCGCGCCGATCCCGGCTCCGCGCGAGCTCGACATGCTCCTGTCCAGCGGCGAGCGGATCTCGATGGCGCTGCTGGCGATGGCGATCCACTCCATGGGCTTCGAGGCGCGGTCGTTCACCGGCAGCCAGGCCGGCATGATCACCGACTCGCAGCACGGCGCGGCGCGCATCGTCGACGTCACGCCCGTCCGGCTCCGCGAGGCGCTCGACGAGGGCGCGATCGTCATCGTCGCGGGCTTCCAGGGCTTCAACCGCGATACCCGCGACATCACCACGCTCGGCCGCGGCGGGTCGGACACGACGGCCGTCGCGCTGGCGGCCGCGCTGTCCGCCGATGTCTGCGAGATCTACAGCGACGTCGACGGCATCTTCACGGCCGACCCGCGCGTGATCCCGAAGGCGCAGAAGCTCGACCACGTCTCCAGCGAGGAGATGCTGGAGCTCGCCGCCAACGGTGCCAAGGTCCTCTACATCCGTGCCGTGGAGTACGCCCGCCGGCACGGCGTCCTCATCCACGCCCGGTCGACGTTCTCGTCGGCCGAGGGCACATACGTTCTGGGCGAGGGCATGAAGAACCCTCGCGAAGCCGAGGGAGCAGTCATGGAAGAACCGATCGTCGCCGGCGTCGCCACCGACTTCAGCCAGGCCAAGATCACCGTCGCCGGGGTGCCGGACGTCCCGGGCAAGGCCGCCGAGATCTTCAAGATCGTCGCGAAGTCCGGCGCCAACGTCGACATGATCGTCCAGAACGTGTCGGCGACGGGACGCACCGACATCTCCTTCACGGTTCCCAAGGCCGACGCCGCTGCGGCGCTCAAGGCCCTCGCCGGCGAGCAGACCGAGGTCGGCTTCCAGAACCTCATCCACGACGACCAGATCGGCAAGCTGTCCGTGGTCGGCGCGGGGATGCGCACGCACTCCGGCGTCTCGGCGACCCTGTTCGAGGCCCTGTCCGCCGGCGGCATCAACATCGAGATGATCTCCACCTCGGAGATCCGCATCTCGGTCGTGCTCCGCGACACCGACCTCACCGAGGCCGCCCGCACGGTGCACACCGCCTACGGCCTCGACGGCGACGCGGAGGCCACGGTCCACGCCGGCACCGGTCGCTGACCCCCTCACGAGCTCCCTCTTCTCCCGCCAGCGCAGGCTTTCGCGCCTGGTCAGGCCGTGCTGCCCACGCTCGCCTGCTGTCGCGCGCTCGCCTGTCTCCGCGGGTCTGCCTGTTTTCGCGCGCTCCCGCCACCGCAGGCTTTCGCGCGGGCGCAGGCTCTGTCGTCCACGCTCGCCTGTGCTCGCGTGTCAGCCTGCTCTCGCGAGCGGCGTACGAGGAGAGCCGAGGGGAGCGTGGCGCGATAGACTCGCGGAAACCCTGACACCGGCGCCAGGCGCAGCCTCAGCATCCCGACGCCGCGCCCGAAGCCTCGTACGCCGTACCGCACGAAGCCAAGGAACATCATGACCCGCATCTCCGAATCAGGACTCTCCGTCGCCATCGTCGGCGCCACCGGCCAGGTGGGCACCGTGATGCGCGAGATTCTCGCGGAGCGTTCGTTCCCGATCCGCGAGCTGCGGCTGTTCTCGTCGGCGCGTTCCGCCGGCACGGCGATCGAGTTCGGCGGGCAGACGGTGATCGTGGAAGACGTCGAGGCGGCCGACCCGTCGGGCATCGACATCGCCCTGTTCTCCGCCGGTGCCACCGCCAGCCGGGCATACGCGCCGCGCTTCGCCGAGGCCGGCGCCGTGGTCGTCGACAACTCCAGCGCCTGGCGCATGGACCCCGAGGTCCCGCTCGTCGTCAGCGAGGTCAACCCACACGCGATCGACGACCGCCCCAAGGGCATCATCGCCAACCCGAACTGCACCACGATGGCCGCGATGCCGGTGCTGAAGGTCCTCGACGCCGAGGCCGGCCTCGAGCGCCTGATCGTGTCGACCTACCAGGCGGTGTCCGGCTCCGGACTCGCCGGCGCGCAGGAGCTGCTCGGTCAGGTCGAGGGCGTGCTCGCGCAGGGCGACACCCTCCGCCTGGTCCACGACGGCTCCGCGGTCGACTTCCCCGAGCCCGAGAAGTACGTCGCCCCGATCGCCTTCGACGTGATCCCGCTCGCCGGCAACCTCGTGGACGACGGGGACAACGAGACCGACGAGGAGAAGAAGCTCCGCAACGAGAGCCGGAAGATCCTCGAGCTGCCCGACCTCCGCGTCGCCGGCACGTGCGTCCGGGTGCCGGTGTTCACGGGCCACTCGCTGTCGATCCATGCCGAGTTCTCCCGCGATCTGACGCCCGACCGCGCCAGGGAAGTGCTGAGCGCGGCGCCCGGTGTCGTGCTCGACGAGGTGCCGACCCCGCTGCAGGCCGCGGGCAAGGACCCGAGCTTCGTGGGCCGCATCCGCGCCGACCAGTCGGCTCCGGAGGGCAAGGGCCTCGTGCTCTTCATCAGCAACGACAACCTCCGCAAGGGGGCGGCGCTGAACGCGGTGCAGATCGCCGAGGTGCTCGCGGAGCGTCTCGCCCCGGTCTCCTGACGGCCGCATGGTCTGCGGTGTCCTGCCCGCGAACTAGACTGTTCGAGTGACTGAAAACGTCGATGTCGTCCTGATCGGCGGTGGCATCATGAGCGCCACCCTGGGTACCCTGCTGCACGAGCTGCAGCCGGACTGGAAGATCGTCGCCTTCGAGCGGCTGTCGGACGTGGCGCAGGAGAGCTCGAATCCCTGGAACAACGCCGGGACCGGGCACGCCGCGCTGTGCGAGCTGAACTACATGCCGCAGCAGGGTGACGCGCCGCTCGACCCCGCCAAGGCGATCTCGATCAACGAGCAGTTCCAGCAGAGCCGCCAGTTCTGGTCCTCCCTCGTCGAGAAGGGCGTGCTGGACGAGCCGTCGACCTTCATCAACGCGACGCCGCACATGACGTTCGTGCGCGGCGAGAAGGACGTGGCGTACCTCAAGAAGCGTTACGAGGTGCTCAAGGAGCAGCCGCTGTTCGCGGGCATCGAGTACAGCGAGGACTCCCGCGTCATCAACCAGTGGGCGCCGTTGCTCATGCAGAAGCGTCGCAAGGGAGAGCCGTTCGCGGCCACCCGGGTGCCCGCCGGCACGGACGTCGACTTCGGTGCGCTCACGCATCAGCTCTTCGACCACCTCCGCGACTCGGGCGTCTCGGTCCGCACGAACCACGAGGTCAAGTCCCTCACGCGTCAGAAGGACGGCACCTGGCTCATCAAGTACCGCACGACGATCGGCCGCACTCCGAATGAGATCAAGGCGAAGTTCGTGTTCGTCGGCGCGGGCGGGTGGGCGCTCAAGCTCCTGCAGAATTCCGGAATCCCTGAGATCAAGGGCTACGGCGTCTTCCCGATCGGTGGACAGTTCCTCAAGACGACCAACCCGAAGATCGTCGCGCAGCACAAGGCCAAGGTCTACTCGCAGGCCTCGGTCGGCGCCCCGCCGATGTCGGTCCCGCACCTCGACACGCGTGTCGTCGACGGCGAGGCCTCGCTCATGTTCGGCCCGTTCGCGACGTTCAGCCCCAAGTTCCTCAAGAACGGGTCGATGCTCGACATCGTCACGCAGGTCCGTCCGCACAACCTCTGGCCGATGCTGCGGGTGGCTTTCGCGAACCCCGACCTCATCACGTACCTCATCAGCGAGCTGATGAAGAATCACCGCAAGAAGGTCGACAGCCTCCGCACCTTCATGCCGACGGCGAAGGATGAGGACTGGACGCTCATCGACGCCGGTCAGCGCGCCCAGGTCATGAAGAAGGACCCGAAGAAGGGCGGCGTGCTCCAGTTCGGAACCGAGGTCGTCGCGGCCGGTGACGGCTCGATCGCGGGCCTCCTCGGTGCGTCGCCCGGCGCCTCCACGGCCGTGCCGATCATGCTCGACCTGCTGAAGAAGTGCTTCCCCGGCGAGTACCCGGGCTGGGAGTCGCAGCTGCGCGAACTCATCCCCACCTTCGGCCGGAAGCTCAACGGTGACGCGGAGCTCGCGGAGGAGTCCACCACCGCCACTGCCGCCGTCCTCGGCATCAACGCCTGACCCGGGACCGTGGCGAAGCTCTACTTCCGCTACGGCGCGATGAACTCGGGCAAGTCGACCGCCCTCCTGCAGGCTGCCTACAACTATGAGGAGCGCGGCCAGCACGTGCTGCTCGCCAAGCCCGCGATCGACACCAAGGGTGCGGGGGAGATCGAGAGCCGCCTCGGGGTCACGCGTCCCGTCGACGTCCTCATCGGTCCGGAAGACGACGCCCGCGCGCTCTTCGCGATCCATCGGGAGCGCATGCGTCGGTCGACGGAGGAGGAGCTCATCCCGACGGGGCCCGTCGACGTGGCCTGCCTGCTCGTCGACGAGGCGCAGTTCCTGACGCCGCCCCAGGTCGACGACCTCTTCCGGATCGCGGTGGAGGACGGCATCCCGGTGATGGCCTACGGGATCCGCAACGACTTCCGCACGCACGCCTTCCCCGGATCGGCCCGGCTCCTCGCCATCGCGCACTCGCTCGAGGAACTGAAGACGATCTGTCGCTGCGGGCGCAAGGCGGTGTTCAACGGCCGGGTGGTCGGCGGCCGGTTCGTGTTCGACGGCGACCAGGTCGCGATCGACGAGGGCGCCGACGGCTCTTCCTCGCCCGAACTCACGACCTACGAGTCGCTGTGCGGCACCTGCTACCTGGAGGAGTCCGGCGGCCGTCTCGGCTGATCCCACCTCCGACCCACCCCCTTCCGGTCGACCCACCCCTCTGCGCGCGTACGCAAGCGGCCGGGGCGCACGAAACGGGGTGGGTCGGCGGTGCAGCGGTCCCGCATTGCGTGGTCTGACCACACGCGCTAACCTGTGGTCTGACCACAGGAGGCGGGATGACCGAGCAGCCGGCGCGTGCATGGCGACTCGTGCTCGAGCACATCGAGCGTGATCTGCTCGACGGTCGCCTCGGCCCGGGCGACCGGCTGCCGTCGGAGCGCGACCTCGCCAGCGACCTCGGCGTCGGGCGATCGAGCGTGCGGGAGGCCTTCCGGGTACTCGAGGTGCTCGGGCTCATCCGCACCGCGACCGGCTCCGGCCCCCAGTCGGGCGCCATCGTCATCGCCACCCCCACCGGCGGCATGTCCGCGTTCCTGCGCCTCCAGGTGGCCGCGCAGGGTTTCCCGCTCGACGACGTGGTCCGCACGCGTCTCGTGCTGGAGGACGCGGTCGTCGAGGCCATGGCCGCCGCCTCAAACCGCGACACCTCCCGGGCACACGAGCTGCTCACCGCGATGGATGACGGTGCCCTCACGCCGGCCGAGTTCCTGGCCCTCGATGCGCAGCTGCATCTCTCCCTCGCCGAGGGCAGCGGCAACACGGTCATCGCGGCGATGATGGCGGGGCTCCGTTCCTCCATCGAGTCCTACGTGCTCGCCGGGGCTGCGACCGTCGACGACTGGGATCGGATGGCCGCCCGCCTGCGCTCCGAGCACCGCGCTCTGGTCGCGGCGATCGACGACGGCGACGCCGACACCGCCCGCCGTCTCGTCCGCACCCATATCACCGGCTACTACACCGCCGCGGGTCTCACCCGTGCCATCACACCGCAGAACTGAGAGGCAGAACATGGTCCAGCGCCAGCTCCCCAACCCCGCCGAGCTGTTGGAGCTCATGAAGTTCAAGAAGCCGGAGCTCGACGGGCGCAAGCGGCGCCTCGACGCCGCGCTCACTATCGACGACCTGCGGAAGATCGCCAAGCGCCGCACGCCGAAGGCCGCCTTCGACTACACCGACGGTGCCGCCGAGGGCGAGCTGTCGCTGAGCAGAGCACGCCAGGCGTTCCAGGACGTCGAGTTCCACCCCGGGATCCTCAAGCCGGCCCCGGACGTCGACACGGCCGTCGACATCCTCGGTGGCCCCTCCGCGCTCCCGTTCGGCATCGCGCCGACCGGCTTCACCCGCCTCATGCAGACGGAGGGCGAGGTCGCGGGCGCCGGAGCCGCGGCCGCCGCGGGCATCCCGTTCACCCTGTCCACCCTCGGGACCACGTCGATCGAGGACGTCAAGGCGGCGACGATCCGGGAGCCGCAGGGGCCCGTGCCCGGTCGGAACTGGTTCCAGCTCTACGTGATGCGTGACCGCGAGATCTCCTACGAGCTCGCCCGTCGTGCCGCGTCCGCCGGCTTCGACACCCTGCAGTTCACCGTCGACACCCCGGTCGCCGGTGCCCGTCTCCGTGACAAGCGCAACGGCTTCAGCATCCCGCCGCAGCTCACGCTCGGCACGATCATCAACGCGATCCCGCGGCCGTGGTGGTGGTTCGACTTCCTGACCACCCCGAAGCTGGAGTTCGCGTCGCTGAGCACGACCGGCGGCACCGTGGGCGAGCTCCTCGACGCGGCGATGGATCCGACCATCAGCTACGACGACCTCGCCGTCATCCGCGACATCTGGCCCGGCAAGATCGTCATCAAGGGCGTGCAGAACGTCGAGGACTCCGTGCGCCTGCGGGATGCGGGCGTGGACGGCATCGTCCTGTCGAACCACGGCGGCCGTCAGCTCGACCGCGCGCCCATCCCGTTCCACCTCCTGCCCGAGGTCCGTCGTGCGGTCGGCGACGACTTCACGGTCATGATCGACACCGGGATCATGAACGGCGCCGACATCGTGGCGTCCGTCGCGCTGGGCGCCGACTTCACGCTGATCGGCCGCGCGTACCTCTACGGCCTGATGGCGGGCGGACGGCAGGGCGTCGACCGCACGATCGCCATCCTGCGCAGCGAGATCGAGCGCACGATGCGGCTGCTCGGCGTCGCGTCGCTCGCGGAGCTCGAGCCGGCCCACGTGACCCAGCTCACGCGCTTGGTGCCCGTCTCCCGCGCCGCCGGCATCGAGGTGCACTGACCCACCTGCACGGCCAGGTCACGCCTGCACGACGGACTCCGCCCTCCCGTCGTGCAGGCGTGCCGAAATCGTGCGGGCGAGCGTGTCAGACCCGGGTGGAGAGGGTCGGCAGCAGCTCCTGCAGGCGGGCGGCCGTGTCCTCCCAGCCCTCGACGGCCACCGACGGCACTCCGAGCGCGAGGACGGGGTAGTCGTTGCCGCCCTCGTCGAGGCGGTCGCCGTAGAAGAGCATCGCGGTCAGGTCGATGCCGGTGTGGGTGGCGAGCTGCCGCATGCCGAACGCCTTGTCGATCCCCGCGCGGGTGATGTCGATCGAGGTCGAGCCGCCCGAACGCACCTCGAGGCCCGGGAGCCGTGCGGCCACAGCATCGCGGAGGGCTCCGCGCTTCGAGCCCGTCGGATCCCACGCGTGCTTCGCGTCGCGCGGCGCCTGCTGACCGAGCGCGGAGAACGTGATCTGCGAGCCGCGGTCTTCCAGGATCTCCCCCCAGGGCTCCGCCTCCCACAGTCCGAGGCGCTCCGCCTCCTCGCGCAGGGCGGTGAGGGCGGCGGTCTTCTCGTCGTCGCTCAGGTCATGCGCGTACACCGCGACGAAGTCGGTGCCGTCATGCCGCAGGTAGCGCGTGCCGCAGGTCGGCAGCAGGTGCAGGCGGGCGAGCGCCTCCGGATCGGCATCCGCGAGCTGAGCGACGACCTGCGAGCGGAACTGCGCCTCGTTGCCGCCGGAGATGATCGCGACCTCCACCGACCGCAGCAGCTCACCCAGAAGCGCGGCGATCTGCGGGTCGATCGTGCCCTTGGACGGCGCGAGCGTGTCATCGAGGTCGAAGGCGACGAGAGAGGGCGATGTCATGATGCCTCCACTGTAGGTGTTCGCGGCCGGGAGGACGGTGTGGCGGCGAGCAGCGTGCAGAATATCGCGAGGACGACGCCGATGGTCGCGCCGGCGGAGTTGGCCGCCACGTCGCTCACGGTCGCGGCGCGATGGGGGAGGGCGACATACTGCGCGGTCTCGATGGCGAGGGAGAGCGCGGGGCCGACGAGCAGCGACAGCGGCCACGTACGACGGGGGACGAGCAGGAAGGCGAGGACGCCGACGGGGATGAAGACGGCGATGTTCGCCAGCACCTCGAGGCGCGTGAAGTCCAGGCTCGTCCAGCCGAGCCGCTGGACAGCGCGAAGGAGGAGATCGAGCAGATTGGGCATCGTCTGCTCCACGCGGGCAGGCGTGAGGGTGAGGAGGGCCACCCCGATGAGGAAGGGGAGCCCGAGGGCGACGGCCCACACGCGCGTCGAACGTCGCGGCGGTGGCAGGAGCCTCCCCATGCGTTCCCCTCTCGCACGACATCCCGATACAGAGAAGGCCGCCCCTGCGGGCGGCCTTCTCGTGTCACTGGTCGGGGTGACAGGATTTGAACCTGCGACCTCTTCGTCCCGAACGAAGCGCGCTACCAAGCTGCGCCACACCCCGTTTTGCAACCCTCCGAGTCTACAGCGAAATGCCTCCAGCACCGAATCGAGCCCTCCCACCCGCGTGGCGGATCCGTCTCGCGGGTCAGGCGCGCGGGGTCAGGGTGAGCAGTGTCGCCTCGGGGCGGCACGCGAAGCGGACCGGCGCGTAGATCGAGTGTCCGCAGCCGGCGCTGACGTTCAGGGGTACGGAACGGTCGCCGTGCGTCCAGGTGCTGAGCCCCTTGGCCTGCTTCAGTGGGATGTCGCAGTTGGCCACGATGGCCCCGAAGCCGGGGAGGCAGACCTGCCCGCCGTGCGTGTGCCCGCCGAGGATGGCGTCCGCGCCGAGGTCGACGAAACCGTTGAGCACGCGCTGATACGGCGCGTGCGTGACTCCGAGCACCGGCGTCGCATCCGTTCGGGGGCCCAGCGCCTCGAGGGCCGCAGGCAGCACGTCCAGCCGCTCCCAGTCGCGGTGGGCGTCGTCGACGCCGAACAGGTCGACGGCGGCGCCCCGCACCGTGAGGCGCGTCGCCGTGTTGTTCAGGTCGGCCCAGCCGAGCTCGTCCGTGAAGTAGCGGTCCATCGCTGCCGTGTCGAGCAGCGTGGGCTCGCGGTGCTTCTGCGACGGTCCGGAGAAGTACCGCAGCGGATTCCGGGGGGAGGGGCCGTTGACGTCATTGGAGCCGTGCACGAACACCCCGGGAATACCGGCGAAGGGAGCGAACGCCCGGCGGATGCCCTGCAAGCCCTCTTCGTGCCCGAGGTTGTCGCCCGTGTTGACGATGAGGTCGGGCTTCAGGTCGGCCAGGGACGCGAGCCAGTCCTGCTTCCGGTGCTGCCAGGGCGCCATGTGCGCGTCGGAGAGATGCAGGATGCGCAGCGGCGCCGCGCCCGTCGGAAGCGCCTCTGCCGAGACCTCCCGCACCGTGAACAGATACCGCTCGATGCCGATACCCCAGATCGCCGCGGCCGCACCGACGGCCCCCACCGCGCCGAGCGCGATGAGGGCCGGGTGCGCCGCGCGGGACGCGCCTACTTGCACGACACTCGGATCGGCGTGGCCTTCGTGGCCGCGGAGTTCGCAGCGGGGGTCGTCGCGGTCACGGTCGCCCCTTCCGCGTTGCAGGATCCTTCTCGCTCGACCGTCGTGAAGCCGGCGGCGACGAGGGCGGCGTTCGCCTCGGTCGGACTCTGCCCCGTCACGTCGGGGACGGTCGCGCCCTTGCCGTTGCTGGGCGAGATCGTGATCGTGGCTCCGGCAGCCGCCTGACCGGACGGGTTCTGCTCGACGACGATGTTCGTCGCCTTGTCGCTGTCCACGGGGGCGCCCACGGAGACATCGAAACCGGCGCGCTCGAGGGTCGCGGTCGCCTCCTCGACGGTCTGCCCGACGACATCCGGCACGTCGACCCGGATCTGTCGGATGAGGTTGCCGTCCGGCTCCGGGAACTGGTCGCCGCCGTACGCCTGGTTCGCGGCATGCTGCGCGGCCCTCGCGAGGGGGTACCGCACCTCGTTGAGCAGGTGACTGCCGGTCCAGACGTTGAACACGTTGTCGTGGTTGCCGTTCGAGCGGCCGGCCCAGACCGCGGTCGCGACCTTGGTGCTGGACTCGATCATCATGGTCGACCACAGGTCGTGTGTCCCGGTCTTGCCGATCAGCGGGGTGCCGTCGAACGGGTTGGCTCGCGCGCCGGTGCCGCCGCCGGCCATGACGCCCTGCAGTGCATAGGCCGCGGTCGCCGCGACCTCCTTCGAGAGCACGCCCTCGGTGCAGGACGCCTTGGGAAGCGGACGCTCCTTGCCCTCGGCGTCGATCACCTTGTCGATGGCGCGGGGCGTGCAGTACGTGCCGCCGCTGGCGACCGTCGCGTAGGCGTTGGCCATCGCGATGGGGGAGATGTTCTTCGGGCCGAGGACGTCGTAGGGGACGTTCTCCTCCGTGACCTTCTCGCCGCTGGCCAGGGTGACGCCCATCTTGTCGGCGACCTTGTTGATGTCGCAGACGTCGAGCTTGGAGGCCATCGCGAAGTACCCGCTGTTGAGCGACTGCGCGGTGAACGTCATCGGCGTCCCCGGATAGCCGCGGCTGCGGCCGAAGTTGCCGATCTTCGCGGTGTCCGTCGACTGCGGGCTGCCGCAGACCGGGATCTGCAGGTTGGTCTGCACGGTTCCGTTCAGGTTCTCCCGCACGGAGTGCCCCTTCTCGAGCCAGTCGATGAGCGTGAAGAGCTTGTAGGTCGACCCGACCTGGAAGCCGCCGGATTTGCCGTACTTCTGGTCACCGGCGAAGACGAGCGACGAGTACTGCTGGTCGGTGGTCGGGGTCTCCGAGAACTTCGTGTTCTGCGTGATGGAGAGGATGCGGCCCGTGCCGACCTCGATCGAGACGCCGGCAGCGCCGAAGTACTTGTTGTCGAAGTTCGCGGGGACGACGTTGGCCATCTCCTCGGCCGCCGGGTCCTGCACGCGGAAGTCCAGCGTGGTGTAGATCTTCAGGCCACCGCGGCGCAGGAGGTCACGGCGCTCCTGGATGTCCGCACCGAACGCCTCGTCGTTCTCGACGATCGACTTCACGTACTGGCAGAAGTACGCGTTGCGGCCGGCGGCCGCGCACCCCTGGGTGGGGACCTTGATGGCGGGCTCGATCGCCGCGGCCTTCGCCTCGTCATGCTGGGCCTGGGTGATCTTGCCGTCGGTGAGCATGCGGCCGAGCACGTAGTCGCGGCGATCCTTGGCGTCCTTGTAGCCGTCCTCAGCGGAGTTGTGCGCGACGCCGTCGTCGGTCGTGTACGTTCCGCCGGGCTTGTCGATGCGGTACGTGTTCGGGTTCTGCACGATGCCGGCGAGCGTCGCCGCCTGGCCGACGGTGAGCTTCGCCGCCGACGTCGAGAAGTAGTAGCGCGCGGCGGCCTCGATCCCGTAGACCGTGCCGCCGAAGTTCGCGATGTTGAGGTACCCGAGGAGGATGTCGTTCTTCGAGTAGTCCTTCTCGATCTGGATGGCGTAGCGCATCTCCTGGAGCTTGCGCTCGATGCCGTCCACACCGGAGGCGTTGGTGGCGTCCTGCCAGCACTGCTGCAGCTCGTCCGCATACGTCTCGGAAGCCGTGTTGACGTTCTGCTCGCACTGCTGGATGCGGACGTTCTTCACGAACTGCTGGCTGATCGTCGAGGCGCCGCGGCTGGAGGTGCCCCGCACGTTGTCGACGAGGGCCTTCACGGTCGCGCCGAGGTTGACGCCGCCGTGGGTGTAGAAGTTCTTGTCCTCACTGGAGAGGATCGCGTCGTAGAGGACCGGTGCGACCTGCTCGTAGGTGACCGGCACGCGGTTCTGCTCGTAGAACGACGCCAGCACGACCGGCTTGCCCTCGGGGTTGGTCGCGTAGATCGTCGACTGCTCCATCGGGGTGTCGACCTTGAGCACCTCGGGCAGCTCATCGAAGATCGTCAGTGCCGTGGAGCCGGCGACGCCGGTCATCGCGAGGACGGGGGTGACGCTGGCGGTGACCAGCAGACCGGCGATGGCGCTCAGTCCGACGAGCCCGACGAGACCGCCGAGCACGCCCTTCACCGTGCGGTTCTTTTGGGGCATACGCTTGATCGTAGGGGAGTTCCCTGAATACCGGCTTTGACGAGCGCGGCCCGGTCTGCCCTGGACGCGCCCTGATCGACAGGAGTGCCATGACCACGTGGGAGTACCTCACCACGCCGCTGCTGATCCACAACACCGCGGCCATCCTCAACAACTGGGGCAAGCAGGGCTGGGAGCTCGTCCAGGTGGTGCAGGGCCCCGAAGGCGGTCTGGTCGCCTACTTCAAGCGCCCCGTGACGACGGACGGCTCGGCCAACGCCGGTCTCGCCGCTGCCGCCGAGGCCTCGCGCCAGTTCGAGGGAGGCCAGGCATGAGCGTCGCCGCCCGTCTCTCCGAGCTCGGCATCGAGCTGCCCGCCGTCGCCGCTCCGGTCGCCGCCTACGTGCCGGCGGTCGTGCACGGCGGACTCGTCTACACGTCGGGCCAGCTCCCGTTCGTCGACGGCGCCCTCCCCGCGACCGGCAAGGTCGGCGCGGAGGTCTCCGCAGAGGACGCGAAGGCGTACGCCAGGACGTGCGCCCTGAACGCGCTCGCCGCGGCCGCCGATGTCGCGGGCGGTGTGGATCGGATCGCCGGTGTGGTCCGCGTCGGCGGCTTCGTCGGCTCTGCGGAGGGCTTCACCGGACAGCCCGCCGTCATCAACGGCGCGAGCGAGGTGCTCGGCGAGATCTTCGGCGAGGAGGGACGGCACGCTCGCGCTGCTGTCGGTGTCGCGGAGCTTCCGCTCGGCAGCCCCGTCGAGGTCGAGGTCACGTTCCGCCTCGCGTAGTCCCCGCGCCCGGCCCGCCGAGACCCCGCGCAAACGTCGAGACCCCCTGCTGCAGACATCTGCAGCAGGGGGTCTCGACGTGAACCCGGGGTCTCGCGTTACTTGACCTGGGCGGAGATGATGCTCATCACGGCGGTGTCGGCGAGCGTCGTGGTGTCACCGACCTCGCGGCCCTCAGCGACGTCGCGCAGCAGGCGTCGCATGATCTTCCCGGAGCGGGTCTTCGGCAGCTCGCCCACGATGTACACGTCGCGGGGACGCGCGATCGCGCCGATCTGCTCGCCCACCCAGAGCCGCAGCTGCTGCGCGAGTCCGGCCGGGTCGTGGGCGGAAAGGTAGCTCTCCTTGATGATGACGAACGCCACGACCGCCTGACCGGTGGTCTCGTCCGATGCGCCGACGACAGCGGCCTCGGCGGTGGCCTCGTGTGCCACGAGGGAGGACTCGATCTCCGCGGTCGACAACCGGTGGCCGGAGACGTTCATCACGTCGTCGACCCGGCCGAGCAGCCAGAGGTCGCCGTCCTCGTCGAGGCGGGCGCCGTCGCCGGCGAAGTAGTAGCCCTTGTCCTCGAACTTCTCCCAGTACGTCTCGCGGAAGCGCTCGGGGTCGCCCCAGATGCCGCGCAGCATGCTCGGCCAGGGCTCCGTGACCACGAGGAGACCGCCGTTGCCGTTACCGACCTCGACGCCCTGCTCGTCCACCACGTCGATCGAGATGCCCGGCAGCGGCACCTGCGCGGAGCCCGGCTTCGTGGCGGTCACGCCGGGGAGGGCGGACACCATGATCGCGCCGGTCTCGGTCTGCCACCAGGTGTCGACGATGGGGGCAGTGCCGGCGCCGATGACCTCGCGGTACCACATCCACGCCTCGGGGTTGATGGGCTCTCCGACCGAGCCGAGCAGACGCAGCGACGACAGGTCGAACTTCTGCGGGACGCTCCGGCCGATCTTCATGAAGGAGCGGATCGCGGTCGGGGCCGTGTAGAAGATCGAGACCTTGTACTTCTCGATGAGCTCCCACCAGCGGCCCGGGTGCGGGGTGTCCGGGGTGCCTTCGTACAGCACCTGGGTCGCGCCGTTGGCGAGGGGTCCGTAGGTGACGTAGCTGTGTCCGGTGATCCAGCCGATGTCGGCGGTGCACCAGTAGACGTCGGTCTCCGGCTTCAGGTCGAAGACGTTCTTGTGCGAGTACGCCGCCTGGGTGAGGTAGCCGCCGGAGGTGTGCAGAATGCCCTTCGGCTTCCCCGTCGTGCCCGAGGTGTAGAGGATGAAGAGCGGGTTCTCGGACGGGAAGGCCTGGGCGGTGTGGTCGGCCGAGGCCGCGGGAACGACGTCGTGCCACCACAGGTCGCGACCGTCCGTCCACTCCACGTCGTTCTCGCCGCGCTTGACCACGAGCACGTGCTCGACGGTCTGCTGCTCGCCCTCGCCGCGGTCGGCCAGGGCCTGGTCGACCGCAGGCTTCAGCGCCGAGACGCGGCCCTTGCGGTAGCCGCCGTCCGCGGTGATGACGAGCTTGGCGCCGGCGTCGTCGATCCGGGAGCGCAGGCTGTCCGCGCTGAAGCCGCCGAAGACGACCGAGTGGATCGCGCCGACGCGGGCCACGGCGAGCATCGCGGCGATCGCCTCCGGGATCATCGGCAGGTAGATCGCGACCCGGTCGCCCTGACCGATGCCGAGCCCCTCGAGCACGTTCGCGACGCGCTTGACCTCATCGGTCAGCTCGGCGTAGGTGATGCGACGGCTGTCCCCGGGCTCGCCCTCCCAGTACAGCGCGACGCGGTCGCCGTTGCCGGCCTCGACGTGACGGTCGAGGCAGTTGTACGCGACGTTGAGCTCGCCGTCGTCGAACCACTTGGCGAAGGGCGGGTTGCTCCAATCGAGGACCTGCGTGAAGGGCTTGTGCCAGTGCACGAGCTCGCGTGACTGGTCGGCCCAGAAGCCCTCGCGGTCCGCGGCTGCGCGCTCGTAGAGCTCCTGCGAGGCGACGGATTGGGCGGCGAACTCCTCCGACGGCGCGAAGCGCCGGGTCTCGTCGAGAAGGTGATCGATCTGACTGCTCATCGGCAGGCGCTCCTTTGCGGCGTTCGGGTCAGGCAGGCATGGCCGCAGGGGGAGTGCGACCAGGTCAGGGCGAATCTATCCCCGCCCCTGACCGCCGAATACTGCCGAAAGTCGGTACTCGGATGGGTTTTGTCAGGACGGTCGCCTTGCGTACACTCGACGACAGCCGAAATCTCATTCCGGCCCTGGCGCGCCCGATTCCCCCGATCGAGAGCCGCCGTGGGCGGCATCTCATTCCCCCCGTGAGGTGCCGCCCTTTCTCATGGGAGCGCTCTCTCCGGTTCGATGCCCTCCGCCCGCTCCTCCACTGCGGATCGGTCCGTGGGGTTGTGCACATCCTCTGTGAGCGCCCACGCACGTCCGCTGGCTGAGGTCCGCAGGCCGCCTAGCGTCGCCGTATGCCCGATCGATTCGTCATCCACCCGCGGCCCTCAGGGCCCACGGATCCGGTGCGCGCCCCGCAGGAGGCGCTCCGGAACGAGCCGGCGTTCGCGCCGCTCGCCGCCTTCCTCGACGAGGACGTCACGGACCTGTTCGTGAACGGCGCGGACACGCTGTTCGTGGACCGGGGAAGCGGCGCGGAGCGCGTGCCGTCCTGGCGCGCCACGGAGCGCGAAGTCCGTGACCTCGCCGTCGCCCTCGTGGCCCTCGGCGGCCGCCATCTCGATGACCAGACGCCGTGCGTCGATGTGCGGCTCGGTTCCGGGGTGCGCGTGCATACCGCATTGGCCCCTATCGCGGCGCAGGGCACCGCCATCTCTATCCGGGTTCCTCGCGTACACGTGGCTGACCTCGACGCCCTGGCGGAACGCGGTGCCTTCGACGCCCGGCAGCAGCGATGGCTCGGCGGACTCGTGCGCGACCGGGCGAACCTCCTCCTCACCGGGGGGACCGGAACCGGAAAGACGACGCTGCTGTCGGCGCTCCTTTCCGCCGCCCCACCCGGTGAGCGGATCGTCACCATCGAAGACGTGGCGGAGCTCAGACCCCGGCATCCGCACCACGTGGCGCTGGAGGCGCGTCAGGCCAACCTGGAAGGAGCGGGTGGGATCGATCTCGCGCGGCTGGTGCGGGAGTCCCTGCGGATGCGACCGGATCGGCTCGTGGTGGGAGAGTGCCGGGGCGAGGAGGTACGAGAACTCCTCACTGCTCTCAACACCGGACACGACGGCGGGGCCGGCACACTGCACGCGAGCGGCCTGGCCGACGTGCCGGCGCGGCTGGAGGCGCTGGGAGCGCTCGCCGGTATGGACGCGGTGGCCCTCGGGCGTCAGGCGGTGAGCGCGTTCACCATGGTGCTCCATCTCGAGCGGGCGCCGGGCGGGACGCGGCGACTCGCGAAGGCCGGCCGGCTCGTGATGGCGGCGGATCGTCTCGCGATCGAGGAGGTGCAGCCGTGGTGAGGCTCGTCGCGCACGCACCGTCGGCGGAGCAGGGATCCGACGTCGCCGATTCCGTGCAGACGCTCGCGGTGCTGCTCCAGGCCGGCGCGGTCCCGCTCGTCGCCTGGCGTCATCTGGCGAGCACCGGAGACCCGGTGGCCGTGGCGGTGCTGGCACGAACGGAAAAGGGTGTGCCGTTGGTCTCCGCGATCGAGGAGCAGGGCGGGATGTGGACGGAGTTGGCGGCGGCGTGGGAGATCGCCACCACCGTCGGGGCCCCACTGGCCGATGTGCTGCGCTCGATCGCCGAGGCTCTGCGCGACGCCGCATCCGCGGCTGACGACGTGCGGGTCGCGCTCGCCGAGCCTGCGGGCACGGCGCGCCTGCTGCTCTGGATGCCGTTGGCCGGTCTGCTGCTCGGCGTCGCGCTGGGATTCGACGCCTGGGGCGTCATCGTCGGGAACCCTCTGGGGGCCGCCTGCGTCGTCACCGGTCTGCTGCTCGTCGTCCTCGCCCGGCTCTGGACGCAGGCTCTGCTGCGCCGCGCGCGGCCGCAGCCGGGGACCCCGGGGATGGTTGCGGAGCTCGTGGGGGTGGCGTTGGCGGGAGGCGCACCGATCGACCGCGCTGTCGAACTGGTGGCAGAGACGAGGGTGGTCGATGCGGCCGGACGCGACCGTGTGCAAGAGGTGCTCGATCTCTCCCGTGCGGCCGGCGTCCCCGCCGTCGAGCTCCTCCGCGCGACCGCGGCGCAGGACCGGCACCGTGCACGGGTCCACGGTCGTCTTCGCGCTGCTCGGCTCTCCACGCGCCTGCTGCTTCCGCTCGGCGTCTGCACACTGCCGGCGTTCCTCCTGCTCGGCGTGGCACCGCTGCTGCTCAGCGTGTTCGCCGCCACACCGCTGCCGACCTGACGACCCCCTCCACACCGATGAAGAAAGAGGTACCGAAGATGAATGACACCCTTCCCACCCTGAACCGACGCCGCGCCCTCGCTCTCTTCGGGGACGACACCGGCGCGGCGACCGCCGAGTACGCCATCACCACGATGGCCACTGATGAGGGATTAACGCATACTTAGATGAACCCGCCGTTGACCCCTCCACCGAGGTAACCGCCATGACGCCGAAGAAGCACCAGACCCGCGCCGCGATCTACGCGCGGCAGTCCGTCTCTGATAGCGAGGGCATCGGCATCCAGCTCGAGAAGGGTCGGGCGCTGGCAGCGTCGCGCGACTTTGAGGTGGTGGGCGAGTACGTCGACGACGGCGTGAGCGGCTACAAAGCGCGCGAGGAGGGAACCGCGTTCGCGCGGATGCTCGACGACGCCCGAGCGCGCAGATTCGACGTCGTGATCGTCCGCAAGCTCGACCGCCTAGGCCGCTCGCTCTCCGCGCTTGAGGCGCTGACGGCGGCGAAGGCGCAGGTGGTGACCACCGACGGCGAGGTCGACCTCACGACGGTGAACGGCCGCCTCATGGCGAACCTGCTGACGTCGGTCGCGCGAGCCGAGAGCGAGACGAAGGCGGAGCGGCGGGTGAACCGCAACGACGAGCGCCGGAAGGACGGCGTCCCGACATCGGGGCGGGTGCCGTACGGCTACCGCTGGGTCACGACGAAGGAGCGCGCCGAGCGCGGCACGGAAGAGGCCTACGAGCTGGACGGCGGCCGCGCTGCGGACGTGCGCGGGATCTTCGAGGCCTTCCTCGGCGGCGTCCCGCTCGGATCGATCGCCCGCGATCTGAACACGGCCGGGAAGCGTACGATGCCGACGAAGCGGCACCCCGAAGGAGTGCCGTTCTCGCCGACGTCGGTGCGCCGCATGCTAATGAACCCGTACTACGCCGCGCTCCTGCCGCGCGAGGCACCGAAGGACGGCGCGCACTACGACCAGAGCAGCGTCGGCGTCGATGATTGCGTGCCCGGCCGGTGGCCCGCGATCGTGACCGCCGCGCAATGGCAGGCAGCGAAGAAGAAGCTCGAGCACCCCGAGCGGAAGACCTCGCCTGGTCCGACGCGGCGGTGGTTGCTCAGCGGCCTGGCGATCTGCGGAGGACAGGGCAAGCGCGACGACGCCGCGATCGAAGCGCGGGCGCTGCAGGCCACCGGCCGCACCGACGCTGCCGAGCTCACGCCGCAGGAGATCGCGGAGGCCGCGGTCGCGCTGGCCGAGCAGCGGTGCGGCATGCCGATCCGCGCAGGCGGCGGAGAGAAGGGCATCCACTCGTACCGGTGCGGTAGCATGGCGCACTTCATGCGGCGAGGCGACCCGCTCGACGACTTCATCAGCAGGCTCGTCGTCGCGCGCCTCGCAGCACCCGACGCGGCCGATCTGCTCATCGACCGGGAGCGGCCAGACGCGGAGACCCTGAGCGCCGAGCTGACCCGTCTGGAGGCCGTGCGTCGGGAGCTGGGCGACGACCGCGACGAAGGCCTCATCGGCCGCGCCGAGTACCAGCGGAGGCTCAAGCGCGTCGACGCGAAGCTCGCCGAGGTGCGGGGGAAGCTCGAGCGCGGCGCGGTCGTCGAGCCGCTGCGCGATCTGGTCGGCGCCGACGACGTGCGCAAGGTCTGGGACGGGCTGACGCTCGGGCGCAAGCGCGCGGTGATCGAGGCGCTGATGACGATCGTCGTCTACAGCGTCGGGCAGGGGAACCGGCGCAACATGCCCGACGCCGCCATGGCGGGGACCCTGAGCATCCTCTGGCACGTATAGCGCCGGGGCGGCTCGACGCACGATGCGCTAGACATGGAACATGCAGACGGCATCGGAATGGAAGCGTCACTTCGCTCGGCGGTTCAAGAGCCTCGACGGACACATCATCCGAGCGAGTAGTTTTGGCTCGGGACCAGGCACGATTCAATCGCTCGTTGGCTTTCTAGCTGAGGTCTGCCCGCCGCGCTCTCTCGAACTAGTCGAAACGATCGTGCGGAACACCGTCATGACGATCTCCGACCGCGCGATACCTGGACGGGCAGCATCTGCACCACGGGAAAGGCCCACCGATAACGTAGCCGTCCGAGCGACCGTTGAACGAGCGAACACATGGCTCACGAATGTCCAGAATGGGCGGACAGCCGGTGAAAGTGTGCGGCTTGTGGCCGACGACGAAGCGGGATCCATGATGACCGCTGGCACTCTAGTGGCGGGCGGCCTCATTCTCCTCGCACCGCCGGAAGCGGTCGAAGGTCTGAAACTCGCCCTGCGGCCGATACCGATGGAGACGATCTTCCGCTCGGAGAAAGTGAACGAGCTCGCTTTCGTATTGGATCTGGTCATGAATGACGCGCGGGCCCTCGCCCCGCTCTTCCGCGACTTGTGACAGGTGGTCTGCTCCGGCTGCGGATTCGGTCAGCGGTCCTCGTGGTAGGTCCAGCCGCTCTCGCGCCGCCAGCGCATGATGTAGCCGGTGCCGCCGTCGAGCCAGAGGTCGGTGAGATCGTCGGGCGCGATGAAGGTGCCGTCGGTGAACCAGCTCGGCGAGGTCGGCAACAGGTCGCCCCACTCCCCGGCGGAGGCGACGAGCAGATACAGGTGCCGCCGCTGCGCGCCCAGAGCGGCCGCCTCGCGGGCGAGCTTGGCGACGTGGTGCACGGGGCGCTCCTCGACCGCCAGATACGCCGACAGCCGCTCGAGGTAGGGCACGTCCTCGGGATCGCGCACCGCGGCGTTGAGCGAGCTGAGCCAGAACCCGCCGCGGTCGGGATCGTCGATCGGGTCGCGGAACTCGATGCCGGGGAACACGGCAGCCGCCTCCGCCGCGGCCTCGGCGCTGATCGCACCGGCGCGCGCCTCGCGCTGCAGGCGCTCAACCACCGCGGCCCACCGCCGACCGGTCGCCTTGCCCTTCCGGCCGCGCGTCAGGGGCGGCTCCCACCCGCGCTCCAGCTCGACCGGGAACAGCAGCGCGGGAGGCTCCGCACCGTTCAGCTCGGCGACGAGAGCAGCGGCACGCGGCACGGCGTCCTGGTGGTCGCGGTCCAGCGTCGTGAGCACCTCGACGACCTCGACCGGAGCGCCGACCGGGCGCAGCAGCAGGTCGACGCGGCCGTCGCCGTCGCGCTCGCCTTTCACATCGCGGCGCTCGGGCGTGAGGCCGGTGAGCAGCCAGAGGTTGATCGCGGCGCGGCGGTCGTCGTCGGGGCCGTCCAGGAACTCGGCCGAGTCCCACCAGGCGGACGCGGGAGGCGGCACCGCGGCGGCGGCCTCGGAGAGAGAGGGGCCGCGCTCGCACCAGCCCTCGGTCAGCAGTCTCATGGCCCGACCGTACCCGAGGCGCGCGACACCGGGGCGGACGGGATCGCCACCGCCGCCGGGGCGCGTCGCTTAAAGGGCGAGCCGACGCGACGTTAAGAGGGTGTGCAGGGTGTGCAGGCACTCAACATTGACGAGAAATGCGCGCGCGTGGGCGCGTCAATATAGAGAGGCTGCACACCCTGCACACCCCCCGGAATTACGCGGAACTCGGGCGGCGCGAGATTGGCGACTGCGGCGCTGAGAAGTTGAAATGCCCGCGAAGGGCGACCCCCTCGACCCCCGCGCGCACTAAGGCGACGATTCGGAGCGCGTAAGGGATTACGGTAGGCGGCATGACAGACCTTTCCGAAGTACGCGCGCTCGCAGCCGACCTCTCCCTGACGGAGGCCGAGGTGGACACGGCCGAGAAGGTGGCGGCCATGGCCGAACTGAAGCGCGCCACGCTCGCGGTCGCCTCGACGGACGCGAACCTCGCGCAGTGGCTCAGCGAAGAGCACTACGCCGGTGGCGTCCTGATGACCGCGGCGACGATGAACAAGCGCGCCGAGGCCTCAGGCAAGGGCGACGCGTTCAACGCGGTATCGCGCGGCGATCTGATCGCGCGATACAACCGCTGGGCGGCGCAGCTCGTCGCGCGCATCGATGCAGTCGACGGCGGAGCAGCGCCCACGCAGTTCTTGCCACAGCTGGCACGATTCCGCGCCGACCCCGTGCACGTTCTGCCGTGACCTACGCCGACGACCTCGGGAGCACCGAGCCGCGATGCCCACACTGCGGCGTCGCGATGCGCGGCGAGGAGGGCGGCTGGAGCTGCCCGGAGTGCCGACGCTTCGAACCGGTGGAGCAGGGACCGCTCCCGCCGAGCTTCGAGGGACCGAGCATCCACGGCGGGTAGCCTTCTGCGAGAATGACGACGTGTCGCTCCATTCCCACGTCAATTTTGAGGCTTTCGTCCGGGCGCTCGGCGACCCTGAATTGCGCCCATTGCTCGGCCTGAACCTCACACAAGGAGCCGCGGAGGCGATCCTGGCCTCGCGGGAGCTTACTCAGGACTACTACGCTCGCTGGAAGAGTCAGCGAGACGGCACTGAGGCCGCATCGGTTTCGATTGCTCGTTTCTCGGCACGTTTGGACCCTAAGCCTGACAACGCCATTACTGTCAGCGCACCGCAACGACTCAGCATTAGGGCGGCAGTGCACAGTCTGATTTGGCCGAGCGCCAGTATCGTCGTCGCGTTACTCGCCGGGGTGCTTGCTGTCGCGATCTGGACCAGCGATCTCCCATACTACGAGCGGGATGCAGCGTTTATCTGGCTTGGAATCGGCTACTTCCTCGCGCTGATCGCATGCGTCGTGGGGATCGTTTGGGGTTCGAAGGCGATCCGCGCAGGGTTGAAAGCAGATCTGGGCGTGGCGCGTCGACGCGTATCCGTAACGCTTGGTCTGATCGGACTACTTGGGAGCGCCTTCCTTGCCCTCTCCTGGATTGTCGGCTGGGCCACCATGCGATAACCAGCCGCCCCCGGGTACGCCGCGTCATCGATCGCGCCCGCTGTTGTCGTTAAGGCTTACCCGGGAATAGCTCGCGGACCTCGACCTCGAGCGCGGCGGCGAGGCGATAGAGCACGTCGAGCGTCGGGTTTCGCCGCCCGCGTTCGATTCCGCTCACGTAGGTGCGATCCAGTTCGGCCCGGTGCGCGAAAGCCTCCTGCGACAGCCCGATCGTCTCCCGTAGTTCGCGAACGCGCGCACCGAGGGCGACGCGAGGGGAGGGCATGAACCCACAGTCTCGATATGCTGACGATGAGTCCACGGACTATAAGTCACATTGATAATTGCCTCAGAAGGGTGCGCGATGGCCAGCAAGAAGGAACCTTACGAGACGAAGCAGGTCCGCAGCGATCGGCAGGCGCAGAAGCTCGTTCGCCAGGGATGGGAACTCGTCGGCCAGTCCGGCGGAGCGCTCATGACGGCGCGCACATACACACTCCGGCGGCCCAACCCGAAGTACAAGGGCTGAGAGCGGCTACTTGAGCGTGCCCGAACGGCGAATGCCGCTGTCGGACTTGCCCAGCGCCGCCTCGGTGAAGAAGCGGACCTCGCCGCTCTCAAGGAGCACAGCGTAGGCGGTCACCGCCTTCTTGCCGCTGCCGCTCCAGTCGTAGAAGTGCAACGCGTCGTGCACCTTCTCCTGCAGCACCGTACCGACCTTGCCATCGGGGGTAGTCACCGTCGCGCCGTAATCAATCTCCATGAGGCCGACCATACATCGGCAGGCGCGCCGTCGTTTCGGTCAACGCTCCTCGCCTTCCTCCTCACAAATGACCTCGGCATCGACCACCTCGAGCCGGACTGGTGCACCGTGGGGCGGAGGCGCAGCGGCCAGCTCGGCGCGCTTCTCGAGCAGGCGCTCGAGAAGTAGCTCGCGCGAGTCTTCCACGCTGATGCTGGCGTCGACGCGGGTCGCGGCGGGGTGGCCAGCACGATCAAGAATCATGCCAGCAGCGCGCAGCTTGTCTTGATCGCGCTTTGCCGTGACGAGCACGCGGCCGAGTGTGGCGATCGCTGGATCAACTAGTGAGGCTAGGCGCAGCTTCGCCGCGCCGAGCCTGCGGCGAAGCACCGCCATGCATGCGGCAGCGCAGCCCGCCCCGCATGGCTGGTTGCCTGCATGAGCCGCCATCCCGAGTATGCGCGCCGCAAAGCGGACGGTTCTGCGCATCACGTTGCGCTTCATCCCTAGGGTCAGGCGGTGGCATGGGGTTACTCATCATCTCGTCCTCTCGGGAGCAGCAGGCGCGGGCATCGTGCGAACGCTCAAGTCAGTCCCGCGCAAGCCTTCTGCGATCTCGCACGCCTCGCAGAGCGGGATCGCCAGCAGCACCCCGGCCACGCTCAGTTCGGCGCGATGCAGCGCCGCAGCACGCCCCTCGTCGCACCGCTGGCACGTCCGGTGGTGACCAGCCTCGACCTCATCGCGGATATCGCGAGCGCACGGAGGACAGGCGGCGAGCATCATCGCCGTGAAGATCACCACGCCCTCGAACTCGCCGAGCGCGGCGGCCCGAGGCATGTGCGAGCAGTAGCTCATCTGAGGCCAGCCGGAGCCGGGGACCAGTCCGAGGATCGCGTCGTCGAGCACCCGCTCCAGGAACTCCGACACGACCAGCTCGGCGAGGTCGACCCCGGCAGCTTCGGCCGCATCGATCAGCGCAGACCACGCGATCGCCGGGCGCACGACGGCCACAGCACCGTCCTGCTCCTCCGCGGCGCTCATCGCACACCCGCGATCTCGCGAAGGTCACGGCGGATCGCCGCGAGGTCCAGGTGCGCCCACGGGGAGCGGTTGGCCGGAGTGCCGCCGGGGAGGGCACCGAACCCGCGGATGGTCATCTCGACGGCATCCGTCGCGAAGGTGTGCGCGACGCCGAGGTGGCCGAGCAGGGAGCGCTTCATCGCCGTCTGACCTACCGAACCGACCTCAGCGAGCACATCTCCGCAGCGCCCGCACACGTCGCCCTCGATCGGCTCCATCCAGCCGGGCGACACCGTGCCACCGACCGAGCGCCGTGTGGTCGTCAGCGCTTCCCAGATGGTCGAGGTCGCGACCCCGCAGAGCAGGCAGCCGCGGCGGGCGGAGTCGGCGGGAGGCTCGAGCGGGACCGCCACCGGCCCGGTGCGCAGCAGGCGCGACCGCAGCAGCGCAGCGAGTCCGTCACGCGCCGCCTGGCGCACCTCGGCGTCGACGTGGGCGAAGGGCGCGGCGTTCGCGACGCCCAGTCGAGCGCCCGACGCCTGCACCGGCGAGAAGCGCGTCGACCACAGCGCCGCGGCACCGGCCACGTTCAGGTGCTCGAGCGCGGTCGAGAGGTCGCGGGGCGACTCGAGCCGCACGGCGGAGCTGGTGACGCCCTCCACGGCGAGCACCGCCTCCAGGCGCTCGACGATCAGTGAGCGGGAGCCGAGGCGGGCGGCGAACGCACCGAAGGCGTCGACGGCGGCGCGGGCACGGTCCAGGCGGCCGCGGCACGCCGCGCACCGTGTGACAGCGAGCGAGCGAGGCGGATGCAGCTCGCGCACGCCGAGACGGGGATCGTCGACGGCCGAGATGGTCAGCTCGGCGACGTCGCGCTGCAGGTGCGGACCCTCGACGGCGACGCCGCAGATGCCGCAGGGCAGCAGAGAACCGGAGAGCTGGACGGCGACCGGGACGGCCGCGGGAGAGGTGCTGGACATGATCGTTCTCCTTGGTCAGATGTGCTTGAGGTAGGCGTCGGCCGCGCGCAGCAGGAGCTTGTACTCCGCTTCGGGGACGACGCGGGTCGGGACGGCGGGCGGCTGTGCGGCCGCAGGAGCCGCCGGAGCGGGCGCTGGGGCCGGTGGTACGCGCCGGGCCACCTTCACGGCCGCAGCGGAGCGCTGAGCGGCAGCGCGGGCACGTTCAGCGGCAGCGTGCGCCTCCTCGTAACGCGCCTCGAGCCGCTCCTGACGGGCAGTCGAGGCCTGCTCGGCGGCGAGACCATCGGCCGCGGCGGGGATGAAGCCGACGAACCCGGAGCGGCGCGTCATGATGCACCCCCAGCCGAGGCGACCGCCGCGATGATGCGGTTGGCCCGGTCGAGGCGGGCGCGAGCCGCCGCAGCGATCACCCCAGGGTCGCGGCTCGTCTCGGCGGTCCAGAACAGCCGCTCGTCGACCTCGGAGCCGCGGACCAGAGCCTCCACGACGCGTTCTGGGTGCACGCCCAGCCAGCCGAGCACGCCCTCCGACGTCCGGCACTCATGGCCGGGTCCGACGCCGCAGGTCGTGCACGACAGCACGCGCACACGCACCTCTGCCACCGAGAGCTCGCGCACAGCAGTGGCGCTCACGACGCCACCCCCGTCGAGCGCCTCGCGACGCGAGCGCCGCAGACGCCAGCATCGAAGCACCGCTCGCCGATCTCCGCGCCGTGCTTCTCGCAGGCGATCGCCAGCGCGGACGGGATGACCGCCATCGTCGCGATCTGACGATGGATGACCTCGGCGGGCGGCGGCGGCCCTTCGTACGGCCGCAGCGGCGGCCGCTGCTCGGCGGGCGGAGTTGAGCGCAGCGCTTCCTCGATGCGCCGGACGCCCGGCGACTGCAGGGTTGTGCGGGTCATGATTCGTCCTCCGATTTCGTATCCCAGGAGGTGAGCGCCTCCTGATTCGGGCGGAGCGACAGCCCCGTCCAGCCCGTGGTCTGCTTTCCGCCGATGCGGGGCCGACCCTTGATCGCGCTGCGCATCAGCTCGTGACGCGCGAGGCGCTCGGCGAAGAGCGTCTCCGACCACTTCGCATGACCTCGATCGCCGAGCCAGGCGGAGAACCGCCGGTACAGGTCTTGCGACGAGGCGAACCCGGCCTCGTCGAAGATCACGTTCTCGACGAGGAACCCGTGCACCGAGTCGGCGCTCGATCGCCAGTCGGTGGTGGCGGCCTCGACCTCCAGCGGCAGCGGTGGGAACTCCTCGCCCGCGGCGTAGAAGCGCATCGCGCCCTCGACCAGCCAGGCCAGGACGGCCTCAGCGCGACCCGCCCTCCCGGCCTTCAAGCGACCCCGCAGACCTGGATCGCCGACCAGCTCGCCGCGAGAAGGATCGGGTGCCTGGCGACCGGTGACGAAGGTGAACGGGAACTCGACCAGCGCGAGGCGACGCCAGGTGCCGTGGTCGGTTTCCGAGATCGAGGGCCGATAGTTCGTCGTGACGTAGAGCGAGTGCGTCGTCGGGAAGGTCGAGTTGTCCTGGCGCATCCGGCGAGCGGTGATCCACTCGGTGCCGAGCACGGACTTGAGGCGCACGACGTCCAGGCGGTTGCCTTCGGGCAGCTCCTCGAGCCACGCGAGGCGCGCGCCCTGCAGCGTCGTCAGCTCGGTCGTGTGATCGCTCGGAGAGCCGAGCAGCACCTTGTGAGGGACCACCCGCGAGTAGCCGTCGCCTACCGCCGAGTTGATCGCGGTGAGCATCACGGACTTGCCGTTCTTGCCACCGCCGTGGAACACCAGCAGGCGATCGTCGGGCGTCGGATGCCCGGTGAGTCCCTGCCCCAGCCGCACCTGCAGCCACTCGCCTACGTCGCCGGGCAGCGCCGTGAGCGCGGCCTCCCAGTCGGCATGACGCGCGCCGGGAAGATACCGCGCCGCGGTGACGTGCGTCAGGCGCAGCTCGGGATGGTGCGGAGCGAGGTCGCCGGTGCGGAGGTCGAGCACGCCGTTACGGACGTTGAGCAGGTGTGGGTGAGCGTCGAGCTGGTCGGCGCGCACCGCGAGCTGACCCCGGATGAGCACCTCGGACGCCCGGATTCGCGACGCCGACATGAAGCTCGACAACTCGCCCGCGCGCACATCGGGGACATGATCCAGATGCCAACCCCGGATCAGCTCGAGCACGTAGGCGGCATCCCGAATCTGCCAGCGGGTACCGTCCCAGACGTACGGCGTATGACCGTCGACGTAGAGCACCTGGCCTCGCAGGTCGGCGGCAATCGCCTCCGCCCGGCGAGCATCCAGCAGCAGCTCCTCGTCGTCGAGCTGGACCTCGCCCGAGGAGGCACGCGCCGGTGCGGGCACAGGCGCAGCAGGAGCTGCGGCAGCCCGCTTGCGCTCCTCCTTCGAGAGCGGGAACGTGGCCGTCAGATCGTCGGGCATTTCGGCCACCTTCCGCGCCCAGGCGCGCTCGAAGTGGGCGGCGGAGTCGCGTCCGTAGCCGCCCGAGTAGCGCTCCAGCGCCTTGTCATGCGCCCAGCGACGCCCGGCGCGGTCCTCCCACGCAGCAGCGACCACGGGACCGACGATGGACATCAGAGCGTTGTTGTCGACGCCTGAGGTCGGAACGGACTTCACCGCGGCGCGCACGCGTTTGGTCGGCTTGGTGCGGCCGCGATCGTGCCACTCGTCCAGGTCAACGGAGCGGGCCGAGGAGCGATCCTCGCGCGGCTCCAGCAGCGCCTCGAACCACTCGACCGGCAGAAGCGGGAGGTCGGAGACGGCGGGCGCATCGCAGCGCTCACCGGTCGGCGAGTACCAGCGGTACGGTTTCCCGGTGACCGGATGCACGCTCGGGGAGACGACCGAATAGCGGTGACCGCGCCACGGGATCTCCATCCCGCCGAGAGGCCGGGACCGGATCCGCATGCCCTCCGGGACCGCACTCGGCAGCCGGTAGAAGCGCTGACGCCGAGGCGAGTCCTTCCCCCGCGCGGTCGACGACCACGTGGGCGCGAGGTCGGGCAGAAGTTCGCCGAGCTCGGCCTCCAGCAGCGCGCGGAGGTCGTCGACCGTGGCCGAGTCCTCGTCGAACGCAAGAGTCAGCTCATGCCGGATCGCGATGTTGGCTGCGCGCCAGGAGGAAGAGGCAGCCCAGGCTTCGCGGTCGGCGCGCGAGACGGTGCCGTCGTACCCGGTGCAGCCGGTCGGGAGCTTGCCCTTGCCGCCCTTGCCGATGACGGGGATCACCGAAGGCCAGGCCCGCGAGACGTAGCCCGCGACCGCATCGGCGTAGGGGCGCTTGCGCTTGCCGCTCACGATGCGACCTCCTCGGGCCGAACGTCGTCGGACCAGCCGACGACCACCCGCTCGATCTGAACCCACGGGATCAGGGAGACGACCTCGGAGCCGTCCAGCTCGAGGTTGCCCGGCACGACCAGCAGGAGGCCGGTGCTGTCCGAGGCCTTCACGCGACCTGAGACATCGCAGAGGCCATGCGCGAGCGCAGACCCGGCGAAGCGGACGCACACGAGCTGATCGAGCAACGCCCCGCGAGCGTCGGCGAACTCGGTGAGATAGCGCGCCAGGAGCGAATGTCCGGACCTCGTGAGAGGATGGGAACCGGTCGCGTCGCAACGATCTTTCTGAACCGCCCTGGTCGCCACAACCGGGGCGGTTTCGCTTGTAGTCACCGCTTCGCCCCCTTGCTCGGCGCGAGCAACGCCGCGAGACGGGCGCGAGCATCCACCGAGAGAGGCGGAGCCGCAGCGACGAGCCGAGCCACGGTGCCGTCGTCGACGGGAGCGGGAGCAGGCGCGGCGCTCATGATCGGGCACCGCCCTGCAGGCGTGCCGCGAGCTGCGCGGCGTGCTCGGACTTCAGTGGCGCACCAGAGGCAGCCAGCGCGGAGTCTATCGCGGCGCTGATCTTGGCAGCGGCGAGGTCGCGGCGCGCATCCACCGCCTCGGGCGACTCGGGACCGTACCGGCGAACAGCCGCACCATAGCGGCCACCGGCGACGCGGGGTCGGGCATCCATTTCGACTTCTTCCAAACGGTTCCTACGGAACCCGCTGGAGTCGGACGATTGGCGACCTTCTCAGTGGCGATGCGGGGCGGTGCTGCTGACAAGGTCCAAGCTAACAGCAACCCACGACCCGCTCAAGTCAAGAAATAGCCTCTGATCTGGGATTCCACATATTGGGTGACGTCGATCTGGCCGCTGATCAGGGCATCCGCGACGAGCACCCCGCACGCCGGCGGAGCAACTTTGTGGACTCCCACATATCAGCCGACGGCGACCCACATATGAGGTGACGACCCGACTACTGGTCGGCCGTCGAGGGCCTACCGCCTTCCCCGGCGAGCCACCCGCGCAGCGAGGCCTCTCATCTATCCGGGTCTAGTCCTTCACCTTGAGCGCCTTGCGCATCGCGAGTTCCAGGTCGAGCATCGCGCGCTTATAGCCCTCGCGATCTTTGTCTGTCAGCGGGCCGAACGCTGCATCGAACCGTGCATCAACGTCGCGCGTCCCGAGGAGCGCTATCGACGCTTGAATCTCGATCTTGCGCGCCAGAATCTCGCGCGACCACGCGTAGCTTGCTTCGGGGGTGAACCGCTTGCCGTTGAATGCCCGGAGCCCCTTCTCGACCATCTTTGCGCGATCTTCCTTCGAGAGACCTCGCTCGTCAGCAAGCGCGTTGAGCTCCTTGCCGAAGCTCTCGACATCGCGCTCATCTTGCGCGTGGTAGCGCATCTCTTCGAGGAGCCCGTGCGCCCGCTCATAGGCCGAGATGCGTTGCTCTCTGAGCCATCGATTGTGCTCGCGACTCGAGTTGATCCCGGCGCCGATGAGCCCGGCCAGCGCCGTCAACGCGGCGCCACCGAAGATAGACAGGATGGCGAGCACGGTCGGGTCAATGGTCATGGCCCGAGCATATCGATTCATATATACGCCAAATTCGTTCAACAGTGGCCGCTGTCGCGTTCGCGGGACTGCTGGTGGCCATCATGCGCTCGGATGAGGTGCGGGGCATCCTCACGGGGCTTGTCCGCCGCGCCCTGACCGTGTCGTGACGGCCCCTCGCGAGCGACCGCGGGGCGGGAGCGAACGAGGCGCCGTCGCGGCGGAGCTCGCCATGGCGCTGCCCGCCGTCGTGCTGGTGCTGCTGCTCGGGGCCGGGGCTCTCGCGGCCGCGTCCCGGCAGGTGGCGCTCCAGGATGCGGCAGCGGACGCAGCCCGCCTGCTCGGACGGGGCGAGGACACGGCGACGGCTGCGCGCATCGTGCACGCGGCGGTCCCCGGCGCCGGGGCCTCGTTCGCCTCCACCGGGGACCTGGTGTGCGCCACGGCGACGCTCCGGGTCTCGGTCGGCGCCGTCATCAGCTTCCCCTTGCGCGCCTCGAGCTGCGCTCTCGATGGGGGCCGGTGATGGCGGGCTCGGCGCTCGCGGCCGCCCTCCTCGTCGTGAGCGCGACCTTGTCCGTCGGGCTCGCGGCGGTGGGCGGTGCGGCGGTCACGGCACAGCGCGCGGCGGGTGCGGCCGACGCCGCCGCACTCGCCGCGGCCGATGCCGCCAGCGGTGCCGTGGCGACGGCGGATGAGCCGTGCGCGCTCGCGGCGAGGGTCGCCGCGGCAGGCGGGGCGGCGTTGACGAGCTGTTCGCTGGAAGGGTATGTGGCGACCGTGTCTGTGGAGGCGGCGTACGCTGGACTCGCCGCCGTCTCCCGAGCCCGCGCCGGGCCACCCGAGGAATCATGACGGCGGCCTTACCCCTCGCCCGCTGTGAACGACCCCGAATAGCGGTGTGTATGGTGTGCTTCGAAGAAAGGACGCCCCTTGGCTGAAGGCAAGAAGCTCGTCATCGTCGAGTCCCCGACGAAGATGCGGTCTATTCAGGGATACCTCGGCGACGGTTACGAGGTGCTCAGCTCCGTCGGCCACATCCGCGATCTCGCCGACAAGAAGGACATCCCGGCCGAGGACAAGAAGGCGTACGGCAAGTACTCCATCGACATCGACAACGGCTTCGACCCCTACTACGTGGTGTCGGACCGCAAGACCAAGACGGTCGCCGAACTCAAGCGCGCGCTCAAGCACGCCGACGAGGTCCTGCTCGCCACTGATGAGGACCGCGAGGGCGAGGCGATCGCCTGGCACCTGCTGGAGACGCTGAAGCCGAAGGTGCCGGTCAAGCGCATGGTGTTCCACGAGATCACCAAGGACGCGATCCAGGCCGCGGTCGGCAACACCCGCGAGCTCGACCATGCCCTCGTCGACGCGCAGGAGACCCGGCGCATCCTCGACCGCCTCTACGGGTGGGACGTCTCGCCCGTGCTCTGGTACAAGGTCAAGACGGGGATCTCCGCCGGCCGGGTGCAGTCCGCCGCGACGCGCCTCATCGTCGACCGTGAGCGCGAGCGCATGGCCTTCGTGTCCGCGGAGTACTGGGACGTGGATGCCGACGCCGCGGCGACCGGCACCTCCTTCCGCATCCGCCTCGTGCGCGTGGACGGCGGACAGCTCGCCCGGGGGTCCGACTTCGACGACACCGGGAAGCTCAAGAAGGCGGTCGTCGTCCTCGACGAGGCCAAGGCGGCTGCCCTGGCGCGAGCCGTCGACGCCGCGGGGGCGGGAACCGTCACCAAGGTCGAGGCCAAGCCCGGCACGCGCAGCCCCTACGCGCCGTTCACGACCTCCACCATGCAGCAGGAGGCGGGCCGCAAGCTCTCGATGAGTGCGAAGCAGGCGATGAGCGTCGCCCAGCGCCTCTACGAGAAGGGGTACATCACCTATATGCGTACCGACTCCACGGCGCTGAGCACCCAGGCGGTGCAGGCGGCGCGGAGCCAGGCCGTCGCTCTCTACGGCGACAGTGCGGTGCCCCTCAAGCCGCGCGTGTACAAGTCGAAGAGCAAGAACGCGCAGGAGGCGCACGAGGCGATCCGTCCCTCGGGGGAGAACTTCCGCACGCCGTCCTCGCTGTCGGGCGAGCTCGACCGCGAGGAGCAGCGGCTCTACGACCTCATCTGGAAGCGCACCGTCGCCAGCCAGATGTCGGACGCGAAGTACGAGACGACGACCGTCACCATCGCGGTCGAGGCCGACGGCCAGACCGCCGAGTTCACTGCCTCGGGCACCGTCTACACCTTCAAGGGCTTCCTGGAGGCGTACGAAGAGGGGCGTGACGAGAAGCGCAGCGACGCGGACGCCGCCGAGAACCAGTCCCTGCCCGCGGTCTCCGTCGGGGATGAGCTGGCCGTGTCCGCCGCGGAGGCGAAGGGGCACCGCACCACGCCGAAGCCGCGCTACACCGAGGCCTCGCTGGTGAAGGTGCTCGAGGAGAAGGGCATCGGCCGTCCGTCGACCTTCGCCACGATCCCGGAGACCATCCTCGATCGCGGGTATGCGGTCAAGCGCGGTCAGGCCCTCGTGCCGACATGGCTCGCGTTCAGCGTGGTGCGTCTGCTCGAGGAGCACTTCGCCGAGCTCGTCGACTACGACTTCACCGCCGCGCTGGAGGACGATCTCGACACCATCGCACGCGGCGAGCAGAACCGCGTGGAGTGGCTCAAGTCGTTCTACTTCGGCTCCGACTCGCACGTGGGGCTCCGACAGGTCGTCGACAACCTCGGGGAGATCGACGCCCGGGCGCTGAACTCGACGCGGATCACCGACACCGCGACTCTCCGCTTCGGCAAGTACGGTCCCTATCTCGAGGTGGCGGACCCGAAGGATCCGGAGGCCAAGCCGCGGATCGTCAACGTCCCCGAAGACCTCGCGCCCGACGAGCTCACGGCGGAGAAGGCCCAGGAGCTCATCGATGCGCCGGTCGCCGGTGACCGCGTCCTCGGCGTGAACCCGGAGAACGGCAAGGTCGTCGTCGTCAAGGACGGCCGCTTCGGTCCCTACGTGCAGGAGAACGATCCGGTCTCCGACGATGCCGCCGTCGACGAGGCCACCGGTGAGGTCGTCGACCTTCGACAGGCTCAGGCACCCAGCGCGAAGGGGAAGCGCGGCGCGAAGAAGGAAGCGGCACCCAAGCCCCGCACCGCCTCGCTGTTCCGCTCGATGTCGGTGGACACGATCGACCTCGACACCGCGCTGCAGCTGCTGAGCCTGCCCCGCGTCGTCGGCGTCGACCCGGAGACGGGTGACGAGATCACCGCGCAGAACGGGCGCTTCGGTCCGTATCTGAAGAAGGGCACCGATTCCCGGTCACTGGAGAGCGAGTCGCAGATCTTCGACGTGACTCTGGAGCAGGCACTGGAGATCTACCAGCAGCCCAAGTACGGCGCCCGCCGGGCGTCGAGCGCGCTGGCCGAGTTCGACGCCGACCCGGTGAGCGGCAAGCCCATCCGTGTGCGCGACGGCCGGTTCGGGCCGTACGTCACCGATGGTGAGACGAACGTCACGATCCCGCGCGGACAGACCCCGGACGACATCACGTTCGAGATCGCCGTGCAGATGCTCGCGGACAAGCGCGCCAAGGGTCCGGCGCCCAAGCGTGGAGCGGCCAAGAAGGCTCCCGCGAAGAAGGCTCCGGCCAAGAAGGCTCCGGCGAAGACGGCCGCCTCCACCGCGAAGAAGTCCACGGCGAAGACGTCGACCACCTCCGCGGCCCGCTCGGCGGCGGCGAAGAAGGCGGCGGCGACCCGGGCGGCGAACGCGGCGGCGAAGGCGGCAGAGAAGGCGGACTCGTGACCGCAGGCTCCGGCCTCTGGATCACGCTGGAGGGCGGGGACGGCTCCGGGAAGACGACCCAGTCGAACCTCCTGGCCACCTGGCTGGAGCAGAGCGGTCAGACGGTCGTGCGCACCCGGGAGCCGGGAGGTTCCGAGGTCGGGCAGCTCATCCGCGACATCGTGCTCCACCACCGCGGCGACATCGCCCCGCGTGCGGAGGCGCTGCTCTACGCCGCCGACCGCGCACACCACGTCGCCACGGTCGTCCGACCCGCGCTCGCTCGCGGTGAGATCGTGCTGCAGGACCGCTACCTCGACTCCTCGGTGGCCTACCAGGGCGCCGGACGTGTTCTGAACGCCACGGAGATCCGCGACCTGTCGCTCTGGGCCGCCGAAGGGGCTCTTCCGGATCTCACCGTCCTGCTGGACCTCGATCCGGCCACCGCGCGCATGCGCCTCGATTCGGCCGACAAGCCGTTCGACCGGCTGGAGGCCGAGAAGGAGGCCTTCCACTCCCGCGTGCGCGAGGCCTATCTCGACCTGGCCCGCGCGGAGCCTGGGCGGTTCCTCGTGATCGATGCCGCGGACGCACCCGAGCGCATCGCCGACCGCATCCGCGCCCGGGTCTCCGCACTCTTCGACTGATCCTCCCCGGAGACATCCTCATCCGGACGCACGCAGAGTCGCCGCCGGGTGGTGGGAGCGTCGGCGGTGCCGATTAGGCTGAGTGCATGCCCTCGACCCTCGCCCCGCCTTTTCCGTGGGCAGACGTCTGGGGGCAGGAAGCCGCCGTCGAGACGCTGCGCTCCGCCTCATCCGATCCGGCCGCACTCTCGCACGCCTGGCTGATCACCGGCCCTCCGGGGTCCGGACGGTCGACCCTCGCCTATGCCTTCGCGGCCGCGCTCATCGCCGAGGGGCCCGACGACGAGGCCACGATGCGGCAGGTCCTCGCCGGGACGCACCCCGATGTGACCGCATTGCGCACCGACAAGGTGATCATCACCATCGCCGAGGCGCGCGCCCTCGTCGAACGCTCCTACTTCGCCCCGTCCGCCGGTCGCTACCGGGTCATCGTGGTGGAAGACGCCGATCGGATGGTGGAGCGCACCTCCAACGTGCTGCTCAAGGCGCTGGAGGAGCCGCCGGAGCAGACCGTCTGGATCCTGTGCGCGCCGAGTGAGGCCGATCTCCTCCCCACGATCCGGTCGCGCGTGCGGTCGCTCCGTCTCCGCGAACCAGACGTGGCGGACGTGTCCCGCCTCATCAGCCTCCGCACGGGTGTGGACGAGGCGGTCGCCGAGCAGGCGGCCCGACACGCGCAGCGGCACATCGGCATGGCTCAGCGTCTGGCCACCGACGATGCCGCGCGGCGACGCCGCGACGAGACGCTCCGTGCCGTGATGGGGGTGCGCGGGGTCAACGACGCCGTCGAGGTCGCCGGACGCATCATCCAAGCGGCGACGGAAGACGCCAAGGCCCTCACCGCCGAGCGGGACGCGGCCGAACGCGCCGCCCTGCTGCGCACCGTCGGGGTCGCCGAGGGACAGGCGGTGCCTCCGGCGCTGCGCGCCCAGGTGTCGGCGCTGGAGGACGATCAGAAGAAGCGGGCCACGCGGAGTCTGCGGGACGGTATCGATCGCGTCCTCACCGACCTCCAGTCGCTCTTCCGCGACGTCGTGATGCTGCAGTACGGTCGCGGCGACGACCTCATCAACCGCGAGCTCCATGCCGAATTGGCCGGGCTCGCGTCCGCATGGAGCGTGGAGCGCACGCTCGTCGTGCTCGACCACCTGGCCGAGACCCGTGAGGCGCTGGAGCGCAACGTCGCCCCGCTGCTCGCGCTCGAGAGTTTGCTCGTGACCGTCACGAGCGGGAGGAAACCGTGAAGACTCGATCCCTGCCTCGACTCCGTCGCACCGCGGCGCTCATCGCCGGTCTGGCCGCGGCCTCGGTCGCGCTCTCCGGGTGCCTCTACGCCATGATCCCGGAGCAGTCCTCGAAGCCGGCCGTGGAGAAGACGCCGGACACCGAGGGCGTCGCCGAAGAACTCCTGCCCTACTACTCCCAGGAGCTGGACTGGACCGAGTGCGGCCAGGGCTTCGACTGCACCACCGTCACCGCCCCGCTCGACTGGGAGGACCCGAGCGTGGGAGAGATCGAGCTCGCCGTGGTGCGGCACCGCGCCGAGGGCGAGGCTGTCGGCTCGCTGCTCACGAACCCCGGAGGACCCGGTTCCAGCGGCGTCGACCTCATCCAGGGCAGCTTGGACTACGCGGTCGGCCCGGCGCTCATCGAGAACTACGACGTGATCGGCTTCGACCCCCGCGGTGTCGGGGCCTCCACCGCCGTCACCTGCTACGACGCGAAGGAGATGGACGACTACCTCTACGGTATCCCCGCCGCGCCGCGGGGCACCCCGGAGTGGGAGTCCGAGCTGCTCGACTCCGCTCGCGCCTTCGGAGAGGCGTGCGACGCGAACAGCCAGGGGATCCTGCCGTACATCACCACGGTCAACGCCGCCCGCGACATGGACCTCCTCCGCGCCGTCCTCGGCGACAAGGAGCTCAACTACCTCGGGTACTCGTACGGCACGTTCCTCGGCGCGACCTACGCCAAGCTCTACCCGGAGGAGGCCGGACGGCTCGTGCTCGACGGGGCGATCGACCCCTCCGTCCCCGGTCTCGACGTCGGCGCCACGCAGGCACTCGGCTTCGAGTCGGCACTGCGGGCCTACATGCAGAACTGCCTCGACTCCGGCTCCTGCCCCTTCAGCGGGACGGTCGACGAGGCGATGGCCGATCTCGGCGCCCTGCTCGCGAGCGCGGACCGCACGCCGTTGAAGAACGGCGACGGCCGGCTCATGGGCGCCGACGCCCTGATGACGGCGATCATCGCGGCGCTGTACTCGGAGGACAGCTGGGAGATCCTGACCCAGGCCCTGGACGAGGCGCTGCAGGGCGACCCGTCGACGGCCTTCCGCCTCGCCGACTTCTACAACGGTCGGGAGAACGGCACCTACATCGACAACTCGACCGAGGCCTTCCGTGCGTACAACTGCATGGACTACCCGGTCGAGGACGACCCTGCGGCCGAGGCGGCCACCGAGAAGAAGATCGCGGAGGGGGCGCCGACCATCGCTCCGTACTGGTCGGGACCCGACCCGTGCGAGGTGTGGCCGTATCCGCCCACCGGCACCCGCGAGAAGATCACCGCGGAAGGCGCGGGTCCCATCGTCGTCGTCGGCACCACCAACGATCCCGCGACCCCGTACGAGTGGTCGGAGTCGCTCGCCGACCAGCTCTCCGAGGGCGTCCTCATCACCCGTGTGGGCGAGGGGCACACCGGCTACAACAAGGGCAACGTCTGCGTGGATGACGCGGTGGAGGCCTTCCTGCTCGAAGACGTGGTGCCGGAGGACGGCCTGCGCTGCGAGTGAGCGCGCCTCGATTCGCGAGCGAGCGCGAGACAGGGTAATATCGGTGATCGCGCCGCTCACGCGTCGCACGCCGCTTTAGCTCAGTCGGCAGAGCATTTCACTCGTAATGAAAAGGTCGTCAGTTCGATTCTGACAAGCGGCTCAGGAAAACCCCCGGAACCCTCGTGGTCCCGGGGGTTTCCTCGTCTCCGGGCCCGGCCGTGGGGCGTACGCTCGGAGCATGAGCAGAGCGCTTCTCATCGTCGACGTGCAGAACGACTTCACCGAGGGCGGCGCCCTGGCCGTCCAGGGTGGTGACGCGGTGGCCGCCGCGATATCCGCCCACCTCGCGTCGCACGCCGCCGACTATGAGGTCATCGTGGCCTCCCGGGACTGGCACGACGCGGACGGCGACAACGGCGGGCACTTCTCCTCCACCCCCGACTACACCGACTCCTGGCCCGTGCACTGCGTCGCCGGCACCGCGGGGGCGGACTACGATCCGCTGCTGGTGACGGACGGCGTCACCCACCACGTGCGCAAGGGTCAGGGGCGCCCGGCGTACTCGATGTTCGAGGGCGTGTCCGACGACGGCGCGACGGTCGCCGCGGTCCTCAGCGCCGCGGGGGTCGTCACGGCGGACGTCGTCGGCATCGCCACAGACCACTGTGTCCGCGCCTCGGGACTCGACGCGATCGCCCACGGCGTCCACGTCCGCATCCTCACGGACCTGATCGCCGGAGTCGCCCCCGAATCGAGCGCCGCGGCCCTCGCCGAACTCGCGCATGCCGGTGCCGAACTCCTCGAGAGCGCGGAGGCGTGAGTCGCAGCGTCCTCCTCCTCCGCGCGGTCAACGTCAGCGGACGCAGCAGCGTACCCATGGCCCGGCTGCGGGAAGTCCTCGACGCCGAGACCGACCTGCAGGACGTCTCCACCTACATCGCCAGCGGCAACATCGTCTGCGCGACCCCGCGAGACCCGGCGGCGTCCTGCGCGACGGTGCGCGCGCTGATCGCAGCCGAGTTCGGTGTCGACACCCCGGTCATCCACCGCACGCACGCCGAGCTCGCCGACTCCGAGGCGGCCCAACCCTTCCCGGAGGGGGATCTGAAGCTGGTGCACGCGATGTTCCTCGAGGGTGCTCCGGCGGCCGGCGCCCTCGACGCCCTGCAGGGACGTCTCGTGCCGGGAGAGCGTCTCGCCCTAGTCGGGCACGATCTGTGGATCGACTACGCCGCCGGGGGAGTGCACACGACCAGACTCACGAAGGCGGTGCTCGACCGTGCGCTCGGGACTGCCGGGACGGCCCGTAACCTGCGCACCGTGCGGAAGCTCATCGCCCTGACGGCATGACCACCGCGCGGCTCAGCGCGGCCGGTGGCACCTGAGCGTGCGCGGCCAGGTCGACCCGGCGGGAATCGCAGCCGACGCAACGGACGTACATCACGACGCCCTCGCTCGTGGGATGGCGCGACTCCACGAGCCAGGCGTGCTCGTGGGCGTCGGCGGGGGAGGCGAGCCGGGGGATCGGGAGGGTGTCGGAGGAGGTCATGGGACCAGCGTGATGTAATGGTCTTATGCATCTCAACCCTTACGGCGAGTATGCAGTGCTCCTCGCCGCCTCCCTCGCGAACGACTGGCCGGAGGACCGCGCGGGGATCGAGGAGCGCACGCTCGCGTTGGGGATGACGCAGACGTTTCCGCCGGCCTCGGACGACCACGCTGAGGTGCGCGCCGTGATCGACGACTGGCTGGCCATCGTCGACGAACCGGACGCCGATGCGCGGGCCGCTCTGCTCAACGATCAGCTCGCCTCCGCTGGGGCCTATCCGCGGCTCACCAACCACGATGACGAGGGGTGGCATCTGCACTATCGCGACGACGTGCGCTCGCTGCCCTTCGTGCTGCGCGCGATCATCAACCTCGGCACCGCGCTGCACCTCGTGACGAGAGGGATGAACCGTCTCGGACGCTGCGATGCTCCGCCGTGCACGAACGTCGTCGCGGATGTGACGCGCAACGGCCGCCAGCGGTTCTGCTCCGTGAGGTGCGCGAACCGGGCGGCCGTGCGGCGCCATCGGGCGCGCGTCAGCTGAGCGTCAGGCGGTCTGCCCCGCGTGCTTGCCCTCGCCGATCTCCTCGACGAGCTTGGCGTTGAACGCCGGGAGGTCATCGGGCGTGCGACTCGACACGAGACCCTCGTCGACCACGACCTCCTCGTCCACCCAGCTCGCGCCGGCGTTGCGGAGGTCGGTCTTCAGGCTGGGGTAGCTCGTGATCGTCCGACCGTCGACGACACCGGCCTCGATGAGGATCCAGGCGCCGTGGCAGATCACGCCGACGGGCTTGTGCTGCTCAAAGAACGCACGGGCCAGGTCGATGGAGGCCTGATCCATGCGGAGGTGGTCGGCGTTCACCACGCCGCCCGGCAGCACGAGCGCGTCGAACTGGTCGGCGGAGGCGTCGGCGGCCTTCAGGTCGACAGCCTGTTCGTGTCCGTTCTTGCCGGTGATCGCGGCACCGTCCGGCGCGATGAGAGTGGCGCTCGCGCCCTCCGTCGTCACCGCCTCCCAGGGGCTCGTGAGCTCGCTGTCCTCGAAGCCGTCCGTCGCCAGGAATGCCACGCGGTTTCCGGTGAGAGTCATGGTCCGTCCTTTCGGTGGGAAGTCGCCCTGTTCCGGGGACTCTTCGACCCTCTCGCAGGGCTCCGGGCGTCGCCAGGGGGTGGCCAGCCGGAGACGACGGTGATACAGAGCGGCCGCGCTGGAGGGAAGGGCATCGGCGACTCGATACGATCCAGACATGCGCCTCCGTCCCGCTCTCCTCCTCCTGCCGGTGCTGGTCGTCCTCGCCGGCTGCACGCCGGCCCCGGAACCGACGCCGACCGCGACCTCCAGCGACACGGCGACGCCGTCGTCCTCGCCCGCCCCCACGCCGACCCCGACGCCCGCGGAGACGTCGTCGCCGCCGGCCGCCGGTGCCTTCACGAAGGTGCAGCTCGTCTCCCTCTGCACCGACAAGATCCGCACGATCTCGCCGAACGCCACGTTCTTCGCCGACATGGCGACCACCGAGTGGCTGGAACAGTCGGCGGTGTGGTTCGTGGCCGTCCCGGAGACGATCGGCGGTCAGGACAACGTCGCCGTCTGCGGCATCGGGGGGAGCCCCGACGCTCCCGACTTCGTGATGCACGGCGAGACGCTGCCGGACGGCGTCGCCGGGATCCGCGACGACCTGCTCGCCGGGAACGCCGGCGGCGACGACTGAGGATGCGGTGGGCCCCGTGGGGCTCGAACCCACGACCCGCGGATTAAAAGTCCGATGCTCTGCCAACTGAGCTAGAGGCCCGTGTTCCCAGTCTAGGGGGCGCACGACGAGGGGCCGTCGGCGCCACAGCCGCCGACGGCCCCTTCACCTGCCCCGTGTCCCTCCTGACAACCGGGGAGGCCGTGTGCCGGTCGGGTCACCGGCACCGTCCCTGGCTTACTCAGCCGGGGGCATCAGGACCGAGTCGATGAGGTACACGGTCGCGTTCGCGGTCTGCACGCCGCCGCAGATGACGTTGGCGTCGTTGACCATCCACTCGTCACCGCTGCCGGTCACCTCGAGGTCGGCGCCCTGGACGGTGGTGTGCATGCCCTCGATGTCGGACGGCTCGATCTGGCCGGGGACCACGTGGTACGTGAGGATCGAGGTCAGCAGGTCGCTGTCGGTCTTCAGGGTCTCGATCGTCGCGGCGTCGATCTTCGCGAAGGCGTCGTCGACCGGTGCGAACACGGTGAACTCGTCGCCGTTGAGCGTGTCGACGAGGTTCACGTCGGGGTTCAGCTCACCGCTGACGGCCGAGACGAGCGTCGTCAGCATCGGGTTGTTCGAGGCGGCGACCGCCACCGGGTCCTGGGACATGCCCTGGATCGAACCGGCGCCGTCCGGGACCTCTTCGGCGTACGCCGCGCAGCCGGGACCGACGAGGTTCGCGGCGGGGTCCATCTCCATCGGCGTCGACTCCGACGACTCCGGCGTCGTCGGCTCCGACGACTCCTCCGTGCTCGTCCCGCTGCCCATGGAACATGCCGAGAGCAGGAATGCGCTCGCCAGACCCAGGGTGACTGCTGCGGTGACCTTCTTCTTGGTGCTGAACATGTCGAGCTCCTTCGAAACTCCGGCCACGGCCTCTCCGTGGCGTCGAGGGCTGTTCGGAAGCCTCCGCGGATCGGATGGGAGGAATTTCGAGATTCTCCGAAATCGGATCCGATCCAATCCGTTGCGGGGGGTCGGCGCGAACAGCACCCGACAGAGACGAGGACCTCATGGACCTGATCATCATCGGCCTGCTCGGCGGGCTCATCACCGGCATCTCGCCGTGCATCCTGCCCGTGCTCCCGGTGATCTTCCTCACCGGCGGCGCCCAGTCGGCGTCGTACGAGGGGGAGGCGGTGCCGGCGAAACGCAGCCGCCCCTACTTGGTCATCGCGGGGCTCGTGCTCAGCTTCACGCTCGTGACGCTCGCCGGATCGCTTCTCCTCGGCCTGCTGAACCTGCCGCAGGACATCATCCGCTGGGTCGGCATCGCGGTGCTGGTCATCATCGGGGTGGGACTCATCGTGCCGCGGTTCCAGCACATCCTCGAGCGGCCGTTCCAGCGCTTCGGGCAGCGAGAGGTGAAGAACCGCGGTAACGGGTTCGGCGTCGGTCTCGCCCTCGGGGCGGTCTTCGTCCCGTGCGCGGGCCCTGTCCTCGCGGCCATCATCGTCGCGGGCTCCACCGGGCAGATCGGCGTCGGCACCGTGCTGCTCACCGTCTCCTTCGCGATCGGCGTCGCCGTGCCCCTGTTGGTCTTCGCGCTCGCCGGTCGCAGCGTCATCGAGCGCATCCGGGCCTTCCGCACGAAGGAACGGGTGCTCCGGATCGCCGCCGGGGTGGCGATGATCGCCCTCGCCGTGGGTCTCGTCTTCAACGTGCCGCAGGCGCTGCAGCGGCTGCTCCCGGACTACACCGCACCGCTGCAGGAGCAGATCGCCGACTCCGAGCAGGTGCAGGACGCCCTCGACCTCGGCGGCCTCGTCAACGAGGAGAACAAGGACCTCGACCAGTGCACGAACGGCGCGACGGAGCTGGAGTCCTGCGGCACGGCGCCGTCCATCAAGGGGATCCAGCAGTGGCTCAACACCCCGGACGGAGAGGCCATCGATCTGAAGGATCTGCGCGGGCAGGTCGTCCTCATCGACTTCTGGGCGTACTCCTGCATCAACTGCCAGCGCTCCATCCCGCACGTCGTGGCCTGGGATGAGACCTACCGGGACGCCGGGCTGCAGGTGATCGGCGTCCACTCGCCCGAGTACGCGTTCGAGAAGGATCCGGGGAACGTCGCCGCCGGCGCACGCGACTTCGGCATCGAGTACCCCGTCGCGCTCGACAACACGCTCTCCACCTGGACCAACTACCGCAATCGGTACTGGCCCGCGCACTACCTCATCGACGCGGAGGGCACCGTGCGCCACATCTCCTTCGGTGAGGGCAACTACGCCGCGACCGAGAAGATGATCAGGGAGCTGCTGCAGGACGCCGACCCCGACGTCGAGCTTCCCGCCGCCACGGACGTGAAGGACGAGACCCCCGAGGTGGGGGCCACGACCCGGGAGACCTTCCTCGGCTCCTCGAAGGACGTCAACTACGGCGGTGGCGACGAGTACCGCCGCGGCGACGGCAGCTTCACCTTCCCCGATGACCAGCCCGACGACAGCTTCGCGCTGGACGGGGACTGGACCGTGGACACCCAGTACGTGACGCCGACCGGAGACGACGGCCGGATCCGGCTGCAGTACCGCGCGGCCGAGGTGCGCATGGTCGTCGCGGGGTCGGGTGAGGTCGTGGTCACGGACTCCGACGGGAACGAGCAGGCGATCCGGATCGACGGAACGCCGCGTTCGTACGGCCTGCTCGAGGAGGGCGACATCGAGAAGGGCACGTTCACGCTCGAGGTCCCCACCGGCGTCGAGGTGTATTCGTTCACATTCGGGTGACGTCTGCACGGGAAGAGGGAGGAGATACGGCATGCTTATGGAGATGGTCATCGATGGGATGGACGTCCCCGAGGACGGGGCGGCGCCGCAGGATGCTGTCGCCGACCTCCTCGTCCGCGTCGCCTCCGGTGATCAGGCTGCCTTCGCCGCGCTGTACGACTCCCTCTCCTCCCGTGTGTTCGGCCTCATCCTCCGCGTGCTCGTGAACCGCGCGCAGAGCGAGGAGGTGCTGCAGGAGGTGTTCCTCGAGATCTGGCAATCCGCTTCCCGGTTCGCTCCGAACAAGGGACAGGGACGAACCTGGGTGATGACGATCGCGCATCGCCGGGCCGTGGATCGGGTGCGGGCTTCGCAGTCGAGTGCGGACCGGGACGTGCGTGCGGGCTATCGAGACCTCGGCGTCGCGCACGACAGCGTGGCGGAACGGGTCGAACTGGGGATCGAGGGAGAGCGGGTCGTCGCAGCGCTGACGGGGCTTCCCGAGGCGCAGCGGGAGGCGCTCGTCCTCGCCTACTACGGCGGTTACAGTCAGAACGAGATCGCGGCGCTCGTGGGAGCACCGCTCGGCACGATCAAGACACGGATGAGAGACGGGCTGACCCGGCTCCGCACGGCGATGGGGGTGACGGCATGAACGAGAAGGACTTCGCAGAACTCGCGGCAGGTGCCGCGCTCCACGCGCTGTCGGCGGACGACGAGCGTCGGTACCGACGCGCCCTCGCCGAGCATCCGGAGTGGGCGGCGCAGCACGACGCCGACGCCGAGGCTGCTGCTCTCCTCGCTGACGGCATGGCTCCGGTCGCTCCGCCCGCCGGCATCCGCGCGGCCCTGCTCGCCCAGATCGCCCAGACTCCGCAGGATGATGCCACGGACCCCGAGGCCGACCCGGAGGTCCCGGCGGCGGCGAGTTCGATTCCCGCCGATGAGACGGCGCCCCGCACGCCCCGACGCTGGACCCGGCTCGCGTTCGCGCTCGCCGCATGTCTCGCGCTCCTGGTGGGTGTCGGTATCGGTGCCGTCGCCCTCAACGATCAGCTGAACCGGCCGGAGAGCGTCGTCGCGCTGCAGGAGATCGAATCCGCGGGCGATGCGCAGAAGGCCACGGTGGAGCTCGACGACGGTGCGACGGCCACCGCGCACTGGTCGGGCTCGGTCGGCAAGGCCGTGCTGGTCACGGATGGGCTGCCCGAGGTCGCGGACGGGAAGACGTACGAGCTGTGGTTCGTGCGCGGAGAGGACCCGATCGCCGCCGGCGTGTTCGATGTCGACGGTGGGGAGGCCACCGCGCTCCTCGAGGGCGAGATGCAGGCCGGCGATGCCATCGCGGTGACGGTCGAGCAGGAGGGCGGATCGCCGTCCGGACTGCCCACGACCGACCCGGTGATCGTCATCCCGACGGCCTGAGAGGCCCCGGTCCGGCGTACCCTGGAGGGATGCCCGAGCAGCACCACCGTCCCGTGCGTCGACCGACGAGCGCCTTCGACAACATCGTCGGCGCCCATGACCCCGCCGAGGAGACGCGCGTCGCGCACGCCACCGCCTCCGCGCTGCTGACCCGCGTCCGCGAGGACGAGAGCGGGGCGAGCGTCGAACGGCTGATCGCCTTCACGAGCGAGCACGGCATCGACGAGATCGCGGAACTGTGGTCGAAGGCACCGTCGCGCACCCTCCCGGGGTCGCTGTGGCGGCTGTACGTCCTCCAGCTCGCCATCCACGGCGATCCGCGCACGGCGGCCCTCCTCTACGACCGCGGGCGGGTCGAACTGCCGTCGGCCGATGCCGTGGTCGCCGGGGCGCCGGTGCCGGCGAGCCCGGACGAGCTCGTGGCGCTCATCGACACGATCCTGCGCGGCGCCTTCCGCGGCGACTTCGCCGTGGCGCTGGAGCGCGCGGCGGCGTTCTGCCGCGTCCAGGCCTCCGGCGCGACGCACACCGCCGACGACTACGAGCCGACGGAGCCCGCCCGCGCCAGCGAGCTCACCACGCGGGCGCTGCGGCTGAGCAGCTATGCCCAGGACCTCGCGGCGTCGGCGGCTCTGTGGCGCACCGGAGCGCTGGCCTGAGTTCGGCTCTGTCGGGACGGCATCCGAACAGAGAAAGACCGGGCCGCAAGAACGCCTCTCGGCGGAAGGCCGCTCGCAGCGGCGAAAATTGGAGCCCGGGGTTATGCGGCCCGGCCACTCCAGTGTAACGCGAGGACGCGGTGGGTATTCCCGGCGGCCTAGGCTCGTCACATGACCCGTCGCTTCGCCCTCATGATCGATCCCGTCGCCGCCGACGAGCAGCGTGACGACTACGCCGACACGTTCACGCAGGTGGACGCCGCGGCCCCCGCCCTCAGCGTCGGCGAGCTGAGCACGCAACGGGGCGATGGCGTGTTCGAGTCCATCGGCGTGATCGACGAACATGCGCAGGAGGTCGTCCCGCATCTGGAACGCCTTGCGCACTCGGCGCGACTCTGCGACCTCCCGGTGCCGAACCAGGAGCAGTGGCGTCAGGCGATCCAGCAGGCCGCAGCACAGCTCGGCACGGGGGAGTCGGTCATCAAGCTGATCCTCAGCCGGGGCGTCGAGCACGGGCCGACGCCGACCGCCTGGGTGACGGCGGCTCCGGCGGCGGACTTCGCGGCGGTGCGGCGGAACGGCGTCAAGGTCGTCACCCTGGACCGCGGATACGACCTCGGCGCCGCGGAACGCGCCCCCTGGCTGCTGCTCGGCGCCAAGACGCTGTCCTATGCCGTGAACATGGCGGCCCTGCGCGAGGCCAAGCGCCGCGGAGCCGACGACGCGATCTTCCTGTCGAGCGACGGCTTCGTGCTGGAGGCTCCGACGGCCTCCCTCATCCTGCGCTTCGGCGACCGGTTCACGACCCCGGCCCCGAACGGCGGCATCCTGCACGGGACCACGCAGCTCAGCGTCTATGACCACCTCCTCGCGCGGGGCTTCGAAGTCGGGTACGACCGCATCCCCGCCGCCGATCTGACGCAGGCCGATGCCGCGTGGCTCGTGTCGAGTGTGCGTCTCGCGACCGCCATCACCGCGATCGACGGCACGCCGGTTCCCGTGGACACCGCCCTCACGGACGACCTCAACACCTACCTCCTCTCCCCGCGCGACTGAGGTCCTCCCGCTCCCCGGACACGACTTCGGAGACGCCGGACGACACGCCGACACTCACCGCCCGAGACCGGCGTGTCCTCGATGATCTCCGAAGCTGTGCACGGCACAGGGCGGCAAGATGCTGAGCCGGGGTCAGGGGCGGCGACGCATGGTCTCGAGGATGGCGCGCTCGACGAGGGGCCAGTCATGGAGGACCAGCGCGTAGTCGAAGCGGAGCGTGGGGTGACCCCAGCCGGCAGCGGTCGCATCGCGGACCAGATCGCGGTGCCGGAGCGAGCTCTCCTCGTGGTTGGCGCGTCCGTCGGTCTCGATGATGAGCCAGCCGTCGATGAGGAGGTCCACCCGGCCCGTTCCGACCACGCCGACCTGCGTCCGCACGCGCCATCCATACCGCCGGATCCGCAGCCGCACCAGAGACTCCAGCCCGCTGTCGGCGTCGGCACACGAGAACGCGATGAGGTCGCGTCCCTCGGCTCCGAGCCGGTCACCGAGCCGGCGCAGCCCGGCCTTGTCGATGAGTCCGAGCCGGCGGGCGGACTCCACGGCGACGAAGAACGCCTCCGGCCCTCGGCAACCGTAGATCTGCCGGAGCACGAGGGGCACCCCCGGCTGCTCGAAGGCACTGCTCGACGTCGCAGCATCCCAGTGCGTCACGCACCGGCAGTCCTCGTGCGGATGCTGGTGGCGGTCGTGGTGCATCCAGACGTGCAGGGCCGGCTCGTCGAGCACCCAGAGCCCGAGATGCCGCGCTGCGGACTCGCAGCCGAGGACCCCGCCGTGGGCGGCGGCGGTCACGACCTCCACGCAGGCGCGGTCCGTTGCGTAGACCCCGCGCCGCACCCGGAGGAGGGTGCCGCCGCGCACCCGACGCTCGATTCCCCGTCGTCCGTGTCGTGAGCGGAGCGCGGCATACGTCCACACCTGCGTCCCTCGCCCCGTGCACATCCCGCCATCATTCGCGCCGTCTCGGCCTCCCCGGCCGCGACTCGCCTCGGTAGCCCACCGCCTGTGGACGGTCCTCCCGACTCGCGATCTGTGCAGGAGTCACGACCCGGGCAGAGCTTCGGAGATCGAAGGAGACACGCCGTGGCCGGAGCCCGGGCGACGGCGTGTCGCGCGGCATCTCCGAAGTTGCGCCCGGGGACAGGCCCGGGGTCGGGCGGGGGGCAGGTTCGGGCCCGGACGCGAGGCGTCCGGGCCCGAAGGTCGAAAGAGTGCGGGTCAGCCGAAGCGGCCGGAGACGTAGTCCTCGGTGGCCTGCACGGACGGAGTGGTGAAGATGCTCGTGGTGTCGTCGTACTCGATGAGCTTGCCGGGCTTCCCGGTGCCGGCGATGTTGAAGAATGCCGTCTTGTCGGAGACTCGGGACGCCTGCTGCATGTTGTGCGTGACGATCACGATCGTGAACTCGTTCTTCAGCTCGCCGATCAGCTCCTCGATCGCGTAGGTCGAGATGGGGTCGAGCGCCGAGCACGGCTCATCCATCAGCAGCACCTCGGGGGAGACGGCGATCGCGCGGGCGATGCACAGACGCTGCTGCTGGCCGCCCGAGAGTCCGGAGCCGGGACGGTCGAGGCGGTCCTTTACCTCGTTCCACAGGTTCGCGCCGGTGAGGGACTTCTCGACGAGGTCGTCCTGCTCGCTCTTCGACATGCGCTTGTTGTTGAGCTTCACACCCGCGAGCACGTTCTCCTTGATCGACATCGTCGGGAACGGGTTCGGGCGCTGGAACACCATGCCGACCTGGCGACGCACGAGCACGGGGTCGACACCGGCACCGTAGAGGTCCTTGCCGTCCAGGAGCACTTCGCCCTCCACACGGGCGCCGGGGATGACCTCGTGCATGCGGTTGAGGGTGCGGAGGAAGGTGGACTTGCCGCAGCCGGACGGGCCGATGAAAGCCGTGACGCTGCGCGGCTGGATGTCGAGGGAGACGCCTTCGACCGCGAGGAAGTTGCCGTAGTAGACGTTGAGGTCGTTGACTTCGATGCTCTTGGACACGTGGATTCCTATTCTGAGTGGTCGGGCGCTCAGCGGCCGTTGACCTTCGGGGCGAACAGCTTCGCGATCAGGCGCGCGAGCAGGTTCAGCACCATGACGATGAGGATGAGGGTGAGGGCGGCGGCCCAGGCGCGCGCGACGGCGGCGTCCGGGCTCGTGCCCTGGTTCATGTACTGGTTGTAGGCGAACACCGGGAGGGTCATCATCTGGCCGTCGAAGATGTTCGTGTTCAGGCTCTGCGTGAAGCCGGCGGTGAGCAGCAGCGGGGCGGTCTCGCCGATCACGCGGGAGATGGCGAGCATCACGGAGGTCATGATGCCGGCGATCGAGGTGGGCAGCACGACCTTGAGGATCGTGAGCCACTTCGGCACGCCCAGGGCATAGGAGGCCTCGCGCAGCTCGTTCGGAACGATCCGCAGCAGCTCCTCGCTGCCTCGCACCACCACCGGGGTCATCAGCACCGCGAGCGCGAGCGCGCCCATGAAGCCCATCGAGATGCCGGGGCGGATCAGGAGCGCGAACACCGCGTAGATGAACAGACCGGCGACGATCGAGGGGATGCCCGTCATCACGTCGACGAAGAACGTGATGGCCTTGGCGATCTTGCCGCGGCCGTACTCGACGAGGTAGATCGAGGTCATCAGGCCGACCGGCACCGAGATGATCGTGGCCGTGAGCGTGATGAGGACGGTGCCCCAGATCGCGTGCACGATGCCGCCGCCGTCGCCGACGACGTTGCGCATCGAGTAGGAGAAGAACTCGGCGTCGAAGCGCTCGATGCCGTTCGCCACCACGGTCCACAGCAGCGAGATCAGCGGCAGCAGGGCGATGAGGAAGGCGGTGGCGACGAGGGCCGTCATCAGGCGGTCCACGGCCTTCCGGCGGCTCTCCGCGATGGAGGAGATCACGGTGATGATCACCATGTAGAGCAGGATGCCGACGATGACGGTGCCCGCGATGTTGAAGTCGGCGAGCGGGGTGTCGGACCCGGCGGCGGCGACGCCGAAGACCGCGGCGGACACGACGAAGGAGACGCCGAGAAGGGCCCACGGCGCCCACTTCGGAAGACGGCCGGAGGTGAGGGCGGTGGTGCTCGCGGAGGGCGGAGCGCTGGTGAGGGCGGTCATGTCAGTTCGCTCCCGAGAACTCGGCGCGGCGGGCGACGATCCAGCGCGCCACCGCATTGACTGCGAAGGTCACGACGAAGAGGATGAGGCCGGTCGCGATCAGCGTGTTCACGCCGGTGCCGTGCGCCTCCGGGAAGGCGAGCGCGATGTTGGCGGGGATCGGCGTGGGGTTGGTGGCGGTGAGCACGAGGAAGCTGACCACCGCGGAGGGGGAGAGCACCATCGTCACGGCCATGGTCTCGCCGAGTGCGCGGCCGAGGGCCAGCATCGCGGCCGACACCATGCCGCCGCGGGCGAAGGGGAGGACGGCCATGCGGACCATCTCCCAGCGGGTGGAGCCGAGGGCGAGGGCCGCCTCCTCATGGAGCTTCGGGGTCTGCAGGAAGACCTCGCGGCAGATGGCGGTCATGATCGGGATGCACATCACGGCGAGCACGAGGGCGGCGGTGAGGATGGTCTTCCCGGTCGCGGAGACCTGACCACCGAAGAACGGCACCCACGACGCGTTCTCGTTGAGCCAGACGTAGATCGGCTGCAGCATGGGCGCGAGCACGAGGCCGCCCCAGAGGCCGAAGACCACGGAGGGCACCGCGGCGAGCAGGTCGATGATGTAGCCGAGGAAGGCGGCGAGTCGGCGGTGCGCGTAGTGCGAGATGAAGAGGGCGATGCCGATCGCGATGGGCGCGGCGATCAGGAGGGCGATGAACGACGCCCAGAGCGTGCCGAAGACGAGGGGCCACACGTACACCCAGAACGACTCGCCCCGGAGGATGTGGTTGTCGGTGGTGTCGAGCTGGAAGGCCGGCAGGCTCTGGATGACGAGGAAGGCGGCGACGAGCGCCAGCACGACCAGGATGATGATGCCGGCCGCCAGCGCGGTGCCGGAGAAGACCCGGTCGCCGAGGCGCTGCTTGGCCTTGATCGGTGTGGGCGGCGCCGGGGTCGGTGCCGGTGCCGTTGTCGGCTCCTGCGCGGTCGTGCTCATGATCTCCCTGTCTCGGGCCGGGTGGAGATGGATCGGGTGCTGACCTGGCGGAGCCCCCGCGCCCGCTCGGGGACGCGGGGGCACCGTCGTCAGTGGATCGGCAGGATCAGCCGACCTGGATCAGGTCGATCGCGGCCTGGACCTGCTCGCGCAGGCCGTCCGAGATCGGGGCGCTGCCGGCGTTCTCCGCGGCGGCATCCTGGCCCTCGGCGCTCGCGACGTACGTGAAGTACTCCTTCACGAGCTCCGCGACGTTGCTGTCCTCGTACTGCTCGCAGCCGATGAGGTAGCTGACCAGGGCGATCGGGTAGGCGCCGTCCGCGGCAGCGGCCGGGTCGACGTCGAAGACGAGGTCACCCTCGCCACGGCCCTCGGCGAGCGGCGAGCCCTCGACGAGCTTCGCGGCGGCCTCGGCCGAGTAGGCGACGAAGTCCTCGCCGACGCCCACGGCGACCTGGCCGAGGCCGTCCGCCTGCGAGGCGTCGAGGAAGCCGATGGCGCCGTTGCCGGCGGTGAGAGCCTGCTTGACACCCGAGGTGCCCTGAGCAGCCTCGCCGCCCTGGATCGGCCACTCGTCCGAGACCTCGTAGGTCCAGACGTCGGGGGCCGTCGCGCTGAGGTACTTGGCGAAGGTCTCCTGCGTGCCGGAAGGGTCGGAGCGGTGCACCGGCGAGATGGCCAGGTCGGGCAGCTCGACGCCGTCGTTGAGGGCCGCGATGGCCTCGTCGTTCCAGTTGGTGATCGTGCCGGCGAAGATGCCCGCGATCGTGGCGGCGTCGAGGTTCAGCGTGTCGATGCCCTCGAGGTTGAAGGCGACCGCGACGGGGGAGATGTAGAGGGGGACCTCGACGATGTCGTCGGTGGTGCAGGCGCCGAAGCCGCCGGCGGCGATCTCCTCGTCGTTGAACGCGCGGTCGGAGCCGATGAAGTTGCTGCCGCCCTCGAGGAAGTTCTCGCGGCCGGTGCCGGAGCCGGTGGGCTCGTAGTTGACCGTCACGTCGGGGTTGGCCGTCTGGAATGCGGCGACCCAGGCCTCCTGGGCTGCGGTCTGCGAGGACGCGCCGGTCGCGTCGATCGTGCCGGAGAGCGTGGACTCCGAGGGCTCTTCGCTGGAGCCGCCGGTTCCGCCTTCGTTCGCGGCACAGCCGGCGAGGGCGAGAGCGGCGACGGCGCCGATGGCGCCGATTCGTGCGATTCGGGAGATCTTCACTGTGGATCCTTCGATCTTGGAGGGGTGGGGCCCGGTGCAGGGCACACAGTGACGCTAGGGGCGACGGTTAACGAGACTCTCCCGCGCAGGTGAACGGCAGGTGAACGGCCAGCGACTCTCTGGGGCCGATCCCCGTCGTTGTGCGGGTCCCAGGGGCGCCTCCTCCGTTCGAATCGCCCACTGTGCGCCATCCCCGGCCCGGATGCAGCCACGTGAGCGACTCGAACGAGGGAGGGGTCAGACCTTCGGCGCGTGGGTCTCGATCGAGATGATGCCGGAGCCGGGGTTCGTCGCCGAGACATGCACCACGGAGAACGCGCCGGTCTCCAGATCGGCGGCGCTGCTGACGTAGGAGCCGTGCACGGTGCCGGTCGCGAGGGCGATCTCCGAGAGGAGCGCGGGGAGCACGGGGCCGTGACTGCAGAGCACCGCGGGCTTGCCGGCACGGATGCGGCGACCGACGACGGAACGGAGGTCGGCGACGCCGTCCTCCCATGCGTCCTGGCTGATCTTCTCGGTGAGGACCGGCTTGCGGTCCAGGGCCTTGGCGAGCGGGGTGACGGTCTGCACGCAGCGCACCGCGTCGCTGGTGACGATCTTGCGCACGCCGAAAGCGCGGAGCGGTCCGACGATGGCCTTGGCCTGCCGCTTCCCGCGGTCGGTGAGCGGCCGGGCCGCGTCCGCCTTGTCCCACTCCGACCGGGGCAGGGCCTTCGCGTGCCGGAGGGCGATCACCGGGAAGGTCCGCAGCACGCCGTCGTCCACCAGCGCCGCGAACGCATCGAGGATCTCGAGGTCCACCGGGTAGCTCAGCGCGGCACGCGCCTTCTTCACGCTGACCCACTCGAGGGCGGCGATCTCGCGGTTCGGCACGAACGTCGAGGCGCGGATCGCGGCATCCGTGGCCTCGGCCGCCCAGTAGTGGACGACCTTCTGCTTGCGGGACGCGAGGTGATAGCGGCTGATCCCGACGGGGACGCCGAGTGCCACCCGGATGCCGGTCTCCTCGTGCACCTCGCGCACGGCGGTCTCCGCGAGCATCTCGCCCGGGTCGACCTTGCCCTTCGGGAGGGTGACGTCGCGGTACTTGGTGCGGTGGATGAGCAGGATGCGCAGCTTGCCGTCGACCAGACGCCACACGACGGCCCCGGCCGCGTACACGGCCTTGTCCGCCCACTTCGTGTCCGCCGCGGACGCCGGGAGCTGGACCTGCCGCGCCGTCATCGAACCGCCCGCGCCCGACGACGTCGCTGGATCATCCCCATGGTCTTATCCTGCAGGTCGACGAGCGGCTTGCCATCGGCATCCACGGCGTGGCGCTCCCACACTCCGTCGCGGCCGAGATGCCACGACGAGGTCTGGTCGTCCATCGCCAGGTCGAAGAAGGCGGTCAGCTCCTTGAGGTGCGCGGGGTCGGTGACCCGCACCAGGGCCTCGACGCGACGGTCGAGGTTGCGGTGCATCATGTCGGCACTGCCGATGTACACCTGCGGGTCGCCGTCGTTCTCGAACGTGAAGATGCGGGAGTGCTCGAGGTAGCGGCCGAGGATGCTGCGGACCGTGATGTTGTCGCTGATCCCGTCGAGATCGGTCCGCAGGCTGCAGATGCCGCGCACCCACACGTCGACCTTCACCCCGGCGGCACTGGCGCGGTACAGCGCGTCGATGATCTCCTCGTCGACCATCGAGTTGACCTTGATGCGGATGTGCGCGGGCTTTCCCGACTCGGCGATCCGGCGTTCCGCGTCGATCAGCCGGACGAGGCCCTTGCGGAGGTGGAGCGGGGCGACGAGCAGACGCTTGAACTTCTTCTCGATCGCGTAGCCGCTGAGCTCGTTGAACAGCCGCGTGAGATCCTTGCCGACCTGGGCGTCGGCGGTGAACAGCCCGAAGTCCTCGTAGATGCGGCTGGTCTTCGGGTTGTAGTTGCCGGTGCCGACGTGCGAGTAGTGCTGGAGCTTGCCGTCCTCCTCGCGGATCACGAGGGCGAGCTTGCAGTGCGTCTTGAGGCCGACCAGGCCGTACACCACGTGCACGCCGGCCTTCTCCAGCTTGCGCGCCCACACGATGTTGTTGGCCTCGTCGAAGCGGGCTTTCACCTCGACGAGCGCGAGCACCTGCTTGCCGGCCTCGGCCGCGTCGATGAGGGCCTGCACGACGGGGCTGTCTCCGGAGGTCCGGTACAGCGTCTGCTTGATGGCGAGCACGTGCGGGTCGCGGGCGGCCTGCTCGAGGAACGCCTGCACGCTCGTGGTGAAGGACTCGTACGGGTGGTGCACGAGGACGTCGGACTTGCGGATCGCCTTGAAGATGTCGGCTCGGTTGCTCGACCCCGCGGGCTGGAAGGCGACGGCGGTGGTGGGCAGGTGCGGCGGGTACCGCAGGTCCGGACGGTCGATCCGCGACAGGTCGAACAGTCCGCGCAGGTCGAGCGGTCCAGGCAGGCGATAGACCTCGAGGTCGGTGATGTCGAGTTCCCGGACCAGCAGGTCCATGGTGACATCGTCCATGTCGTCGGTGATCTCGAGCCGGATGGGCGGACCGAACCGACGACGCAGCAGCTCGGCCTCGAGCGCCTGGATCAGGTTCTCGCTCTCGTCCTCCTCGATCTCCACGTCCTCGTTGCGGGTGAGGCGGAACGCGTGGTGGTCGAGCACCTCCATGCCGGGGAAGAGGTCGCCGAGGTGGTTGGCGATGAGTTCCTCCAGCCGCAGGAAGCGCTTGATCTCGCCGCCGCCCGGCACCTCGACGAAGCGCGGCAGCATGGGCGGCACCTTGAGTCGCGCGAACTCCTGCCGGCCGGTCCGCGCGTTGCGGATGCGGATGGCGAGGTTCAGGGAGAGGCCGGAGATGTACGGGAACGGGTGCGCCGGGTCGACCGCGAGCGGCATCAGCACCGGGAAGACCTGCGCCCCGAAGTAGTCCGACAGCGCCCGGCGCTCGTCGTCGGTGAGATCGGACCACTCGGTGATCTCGATGCCGGAGTCGGCGAGAGCGGGACGGACGAGCGTCGTCCACGCGTCCGCGTGGCGGAGCTGGAGCGCGTGGGCCTCCCGCGAGATGTCGGCGAGGGCGTCGACGGGGGAGCGCCCGATGTTGGTCGGCACGGCGAGACCGGTCATGATGCGCCGCTTGAGTCCGGCGACACGCACCATGAAGAACTCGTCGAGGTTGCTGGCGAAGATCGCCAGGAAGTTCGCCCGCTCCAGCTCCGGCAGCGACGGATCCTCCGCGAGCTCCAGCACGCGCTGGTTGAACGCGAGCCAGCTCAGCTCGCGGTCCAGATAGCGGTGGTCGGGGAGCTGCGAGTCCGGCGCCTCGACGGCGTCGTCGAAGTCGTCGTCTTCGGCGTCACCGAGGCCGGCGTCGGCGAGTGCGGGATCGATCATGGGGTACATCTAAGCACCGGCAGGTGTCGGACGTGTGAACAGCGGTCAGCGCGAGCCGACCAGGCTGTCGTCCTCGTAGACGTTGAAGCGGTAACCGACGTTGCGCACCGTGCCGATGATCTGCTCCTGATCGCCGAGCTTGGCGCGCAGCCGCCGCACGTGCACGTCGACGGTCCTGGTACCGCCGAAGTAGTCATACCCCCACACCTCGCTCAGCAGCTGCTCACGGGTGAACACCCGCGAGGGATGGGTCGCGAGGAAGTGCAGGAGCTGGAACTCCTTGTAGGTGAGGTCGAGCGGTCGTCCGTGCAGCTTCGCCGAGTACGACTGCTCGTCGATCGTGACCCCGGAGGCCTGCACGCGCGCCGGCTCCGCGACCTCGTCCCGTCGGGCGAGCGCGAGGCGCACGCGGGCGTCGATCTCGGCGGGGCCGGCGGTGGACAGCAGCACATCGTCGATGCCCCACTCGCCCGACAGCGCGCTCATGCCGCCCTCGGTCACGACGAGCAGGAGCGGCGCATCCTGCCCGGTCGCCCGCAGCAGACGGCACAGCGACTTCGCCCCGACGAGGTCGTGACGGCCGTCGACGATCACGATGTCGTACTCCGGGGCGTTGATGAGCTGGGCCGGCTCGGCGGGGATCTGCCGCGTGCGATGACTCAGCAGCTCGAGGGCGGGCAGCACCTGCTCCGAGAGCGGAGCATTGGTCAGAACCAGCACCAGGGCCACGCGCACTCCTCACCGGCGGGGGGATCGACGCCGTGCCGCCATGATAGCGGCCGCCGATGCGCAAGAATGGTGACATGTCAGAACCGGCTCTCGCGCCCCGCAACGCCTTCACCGGCGTGATCGCGGTCTGGGCGACCGCGTTCGTCGGCAGCATCCTCATCGGGATCTTCGCTCCGGAGGAGTGGCGGATCCCCTGGATGCTCGTGGGCTTCGGTGCGGTCGTGCTCCTCTCCTTCGCGGTGCAGCTCTGGTACGGCCGCACACAGGGCTTCATCTTCCGCGTCGCGAGCAGCGTGACGGGCTCCCTGCTGCTGATGGGGATCATCTCCGTCGGCTTCGGCCTGGCCGCCCTCATCCCTGCCTGAGCCGGATCGCCGGGGGTAAGGTGGAGGTCATGGACATCATGGCGCTCGAAATCTTCTTCATCGGCCTGCTGGGCCTGGCGAGCCTCGCGATCGTGTTCGTCTCGGCCGTGGTGCTGCGCAACCTCTTCCGCGGCCAGCGCTGACGACATCGTGATCGAGCTCCCCACAGACCTCCCCGCCGACCTCGCCCCGCTGGCGTGGTTGATCGGCGTGTGGGAGGGCTCCGGGGTGATCGACTACCCCGTCGGGGAGGAGCGGCTGCAGGGGGAGTTCACCCATCGCGTGAGCTTCAGCCACGACGGCGGACCGTTCCTCAACTACGCGGCGACCGCGACGTTCGTCGGCGACGATGCCGCACCCGCCGTCCCGCTGACCGCCGAGTCCGGGTTCTGGCGACTGGCGCGACCGGCTGCGGCGACCGATGCGGGTCCTGCCCTGCTCCCGCCGACGGCGACGCCCGTGACCCGCACCGTCGACGACGTCGAGACGCTGCGATCGCCCAACGGCGCCTTCCCACTCGAGGTGTCGCTGGCCCGCTCGGACGGCATGCTCGAGTACTACGTCGGTGAGATCAACGGTCCTCGTGTCGACCTCTCGTCCGACGCCATCGTGCGCGGCGCCGGTGCCAAGGACTACGCCTCCGCCTCGCGGATGTACGGGCTCGTCGACGGGCACCTGCTGTGGGCGTGGGACATCGCGGCCCTCGGCACACCTCTGCGGGCGCACGCCTCGGCGCGTCTCGCCCGCGTCTGAACGGAGCACACCGTGAGCAGCAGCGTCTTCGACGGCGTCCCCGGAGCGATCACGGGTGAGCGCGGGATCGCCCACTTCGGCGACCCCTTCCGCGAGCAGCGGCGTCTCGCAACCGGAACGGCCATCGCGCCCCTCGACGACCGGACGGTCATCGAGGTGTCCGGCCCCGAACGCCTCCCGTGGCTCGACTCCATCACGTCCCAGGCGGTGAGCGGCTTGCGCGCAGGGGAGAGCACCGAGCTCCTCGTGCTCGACCCGCAGGGGCGGGTGGAGCACGCGGCCGGCGTCCTCGACGACGGCATCTCGACCTGGCTCCTCGCGGACGCCGGCGACGCCGAGGGGCTCGCGACGTGGCTGACACGGATGAAGTTCCGCACCCAGGCCACCGTCGAGCTGCGCCCCGACCTCGCGCTGCTCGGATTCGTCGATGGCGGCTCCGCTGCCGTCCGCGTGCGCGGCCTCGACGGTGTGCGGGTGTGGGTCGACCCCTGGCAGCGCATCAGCGTGGGCGGCCACCAGTACGCCGCGGTGCCCTCCCACCCGGGGGCGGACCTCGCCTGGCGGATCGGCATCGTGCCCGAGACGGCGGCGCGCGCACTCGCCGCGGACCTCGACCGCGAGGACGTCGCCGGGCTGCTCGCCGCCGAGGCCCTGCGGATCGCCGCCTGGCGTCCGCGCTGGGCGGCCGAGGTCGACGAGCGGTCGTTGCCGCACGAGTCGGACTGGCTCCGCAGTGCTGTGCACTTGAACAAGGGCTGCTACCGCGGCCAGGAGACGGTCGCGAAGGTGCACAACCTCGGGCATCCGCCGCGGCGTCTCGCCCTGCTCCAGCTCGACGGCAGCGACGCCGTGCTTCCGGAACCCGGTGCTCCGGTGTTCGCGGGTGATGACGAGGTCGGGCACATCACCTCCTCCGCGCGGCATCACGAGGACGGGCCGATCGCCCTCGCCCTCCTGTCCCGCCGTGCCCCCGTCGGCGACCTCGTCGTCCGCGCCGAGGGGATCGACATCGCCGCGTCCCAGCAGATCATCGTGCCCGCGGACGCCGGCGCCACCGCGGATGTGCCGCGACTGACGCGGCTGTCCCGCCGTCCCACAGCGCCGGATCCCCGCGACGCCGGAGTCTGAGCTGACGGGCGCCGGTCAGACCGGTGCCACCGCCTCCCACGGCAGGGTGAGCTCTCCCAGTCGCCAGCGGCTCCGTCCGCCCTGCACGGGCCAGCCCTGCGCGCGCAGGGCGGCCACCGCGGCGAGGAAACGCTGCGTGGCTCCGAAGGTCGACAGGGGAGCGGCGCGCTCCCACTCCCGGTCCAGGTCGACGAGCAGTGCGTGGATGCGCTCGCCGGGGACGTTGCGATGGATGAGGGCCTTGGGCAGCCGCTCCGCGACGATGCTCGGGACCTCGAGTCCGCGGAGGCGAAGGGAGATGGAGAAACGGAGGGGAGCGCCGACGGGATCGACATCCACCCAGCTCGCGACGCGCCCGATCTCGTCGCAGGTCCCCTCCACCAGCAGTCCTTCCGGCGAGAGGCGGTGCGCCATCGTCCGCCAGGCGCCCGCGACCTCGGCTTCGTCGTACTGCCGCAGGACGTTCATCGCCCGGATGACGGCGGGGCGCCGGCCGTCAGGGAGCGGCACCTCGAATCCGCCGCGGGCGAAGGAGACGCGGAGGTCGGCGGGGAATGGAGTCCGGCCGGCTCGGACCTCGCCGAGCTGCTGCTCTGCGGTGGACACCCGCTCCGGATCGAGTTCCAGACCGCGCACCTCCGCGTCCGGCCGCACTCGTCGCAGTCGTGCGGCCAGCTCGAACGCGGTCACCCCGCTCGCCCCGAACCCGAGGTCGACGACGAGCGGGTCCGCGGCGCGACGGAAGGCGGGGGAGGCGGCGATCCACCGGTCGTTCCGACGCAGCCGGTTCGTCCCGGTCGTGCCGCGGGTCGGCCGACCGAGGGGAGATGACGCCATGCGTCCATCCTCCCTCCTCCGCCGCTGCGCCCGCTCCGCGCCCCCGGATAAACTGGCGACATGACTGCGAAGCGCACCCTGATCCTGCTCCGCCACGGCCAGAGCGAGTGGAACGAACTGAACCTCTTCACCGGCTGGGTGGACGTCCGCCTGACCGAGCAGGGCAAGGGCGAGGCCCGTCGCGGCGGTGAGCTGCTCGCCGAGTCCGGCATCCTGCCCGACGTGCTGCACACGTCGCTGCTGAGCCGGGCCATCCAGACCGCCGACATCGCGCTGGATGCGGCGGACCGGCTGTGGATCCCGGTGAAGCGGTCGTGGCGCCTCAACGAGCGTCACTACGGCGCTCTGCAGGGCAAGGACAAGGCACAGACCCTCGAGGAGTTCGGCCCGGAGCAGTTCCAGCTGTGGCGCCGCTCGTTCGACGTCCCGCCGCCCCCGCTGGACGACGCGAGCGAGTTCAGCCAGGTGGGCGACGCCCGGTACGAGGGCATCGACGGCGAGGTGCCGCGCACGGAATCGCTCAAGCTCGTCATCGACCGCCTCCTGCCGTACTGGGACGCGGAGATCGTCCCCGACCTCGAAGCCGGCAAGACCGTGCTCGTGACGGCACACGGCAACTCGCTGCGCGGCCTCGTCAAGCACCTCGAGGGGATCAGCGACGACGACATCGCCGGCCTGAACATTCCGACCGGCATCCCGCTCGTGTACGAACTCGACGAGAACAACGCGCCGACCGGTCCCGGCCGCTACCTCGACCCGGAGGCCGCCGCCGCCGGTGCCGCGGCCGTGGCCGCCCAGGGCAAGAAGTAACCGAGACCCTGGTTTCACGTCGAGACCCCCTGCTGCAGTCGCCTGCAGCAGGGGGTCTCGACGGTAAGGCGGGGTTTCGGGTCAGGCGTGACCGAGCTGCTCCTGCTGCTCCACCGCGAGGGCGATGTCCTCCTCCTCGACGTGCCAGTCGCCCGTCGCGAGGTAGACGACCTTCTTGGCGACGGCGACCGCGTGGTCCGCGAACCGCTCGTGGTACCGGCTGGCGAGCGTCGCGTCGACCGTGGCGACGGCCTCGCCCTTCCAGTTGTCGCTGAGCACCTTCTCGAAGACGCTGGCGTGCAGCTCGTCGACGTCGTCATCCGCGTTGCGGATGGCGTCCGCGAACTTGAGGTCCTGCGTGCGAAGGAGCTCGGCGAGCGTGCGGGAGATCTCCACGTCCAGCTCGCCCATCTTCACGAAGGTGCCCTTGAGGCCCTTCGGGATCGCGCGCTCCGGGAACCGCAGCCGCGCGAGCTGGGCGATGTGCTCGGACATGTCGCCCATCCGCTCCAGGGATGCGCTGACGCGGAGCGCCGTGACGACGATGCGGAGGTCGCGCGCGACCGGCTGCTGCCGGGCGAGGATCTCGATGGCCTGCTCGTCCAGCGCGACCGCGAGCTCGTCGATCTTGGCGTCGTCGGCGATGACCTCCTCGGCCAGCGCGACGTCGCTCGTGGCGAAGGCGCGGGTGGCCTTGTCGATGGAGACCGTCACGAGCTCGGCGATCTCGACGAGGCGGGACTGCAGGTCCTCGAGGGACTGGTGGAAGACTTCGCGCATGGTGGGCGCAACCTTTCGTTCGGATCCCGGCTGACGGTCCAGCGCGGGGCGGCGGGGCGTCCGCATGGGGGAGGACTGCGCGCGCGCAGGCCTGAAGCGATTGTCTGCTCCGAAGGTTAACGAACGGTGCCCAGCGAGTGAATAGTACGTCTCCGCTCCCCGTGATGGCGCGGAAACCCGCCGGATCGACGGTGAACGCGCTCTACGCTGGAGTCATGACCCTGCCGCAGCTCGCGCTGTCCTCCCTCGCCATCGGGTTGGCGATCGGCGTGGGCCTCTCGCTCCTCGTGGTCTGGGCGTACCGCGCCCGAGCGCGGGCGGAGGAGGAGACCTCGATGGTCATCCCGACCGGGATCACCGACGTGCTGCGCAGCATGGACGATGCCGCGTGCGTCGTGGACGTCTCGGGGCTCGTGCTGGCCACCTCCAAGGCCGCGGCGCGTTTCGGGATCGAGGTCGGGTCGACGCTCGACAATCCGGAGCTCCGGCAGCTCGTGCGCGGTGTGCGCTCGACGGGGGAGACGGCGACCGCCTCGATGCGGATCACCCGCGGCGGTCTGAGTCTCGACCCCCGACTCGTGTCGGCCAGGGCGAGCGCGATCGGCACGCGCCTCGTGCTCCTCATCATCCGGGACGTGACTGAGCAGGAGCGCCTCGATCAGATGCGCCGCGACTTCGTGGCCAACACGAGCCACGAGCTGAAGACGCCCGTCGGCGCGGTGAGCCTGCTCGCCGAGGCCATCGAGTCCGCCGCCGACGATCCCGCTCAGGTCCGCGCGTTCGCCTCCCGGATCTCGGCGGAGGCCGGCCGGCTCGGCCAGCTCACCGGGCGCATCATGAGCCTGTCGCGGCTGCAGGCGGAGGACGGGCTGACCGAGGTCGCGCCCGTCTCGATCGACGAGGTCATCGCCTCCTCGATCGAGGCCCATGTCGTGCAGGCGGACTCGGCCGGCGTCGAACTCGCCCGCGGCGGCGACCGCGGCGTGTGGGTCCGCGGCGACGCGCAGATCCTCATCGAGGCCGTCGGCAACCTCATCGCCAACGCGATCGTCTACTCGCCCCGCGGCTCCCGGGTGGGCGTCGGGGTGAAGGCCGACGACGACGTCGTGGAGATCGCCGTGTCCGACCAGGGCATCGGGATCGTCGAGGCCGATCGCGAGCGCATCTTCGAGCGGTTCTACCGTGCCGACGAAGCCCGCTCGCGGCGCACCGGCGGCACCGGCCTCGGGCTGTCCATCGTCAAGCACGCCACTCAGCGGCACGGGGGAGAGGTGCGGCTGTGGTCGCGCCCCGGCCGAGGATCGACGTTCACCATCCGCCTGCCTCGCATCGACGCCCCCGCGAACAGCGGGCAGGGCAAGAAGAGCAAGAAGAAGCGCGCACGCAAGGGCGCCCCCGCGACCGGGGCGACGCGCGTCCGAAACGGAGAGACCGCATGACCCGCATCCTTCTCGTCGAAGACGAGCCCGACCTCGCCGACCCCCTCGCGTACCTGCTGCGCCGCGAGGGCTACGAGGTCGAGATCGCCGAGGACGGTCCCGGTGCGCTGACGGCGTTCCGGGAGCGCGGCGCCGACATCGTGCTGCTCGATCTCATGCTGCCGGGGATGCCGGGGACCGAGGTGTGCCGTCAGATCCGCTCGACGTCCGCCGTGCCGATCATCATGCTGACCGCCAAGGACTCCGAGGTCGACATCGTGGTCGGGCTCGAGCTCGGCGCCGACGACTACATCACCAAGCCCTACTCGTCGCGGGAGCTCCTCGCCCGGATGCGGGCGGTGCTGCGACGCGTCGTGCAGGCCGAGGGCGAGTTGGACGAACGGGTGCTGGAGGGCGGGCGCGTCTCGCTCGACATCGATCGGCACACGGTGTCGGTCGCCGGCGAGCAGATCAACATGCCGCTGAAGGAGTTCGAGCTTCTGGAGGTGCTGATGCGCAACTCCGGTCGGGTGCTCACGCGCGGCCAGCTCATCGACCGCGTCTGGGGGAGCGACTACTTCGGCGACACCAAGACGCTCGACGTCCACATCAAGCGCATCCGCTCGCGGATCGAGGAGAACCCCAGCGAGCCGGTGATGCTCGTGACCGTCCGCGGCCTGGGATATCGCTTCGAGGGCTGACGACAGACAGAAGAGGCCGGCACCCGCGGGTGCCGGCCTCTTCTGTTTGTCTGCGGACTCAGTCCTGCGGAGCGAGGTCCGAGTAGTACGGCAGCGTGCCGTCGAGGACCGGGATCTCGGTCGTCACACCGGCGGAGTCGCCGGACTGGAAGTGCATCGCGACGGTCGCGCCGGGCATCGTGTCGAGGCCGGTGATCTCCACGGGCTCCTCGTCGGCGCCGAAGCTGATCCTTCCGCCGGCAGGCACGGTGATCTGGAAGGGGTCGCCGCCCTCCAGCGAGACCGTGAGGGTGGCGCGGTCCTGCGACGGGTTGACCACAGCGCCGACGAAGTTGCCGACCGAGCCGTCCTCGTTCGCGATGATCAGGGCGTTGCGCACGGCGATGGGGCCGTCCTGATCGGAGACGTTCACGCCGTCGGAGGCGGCGTATTCGGTCTTCGTCGCCTGAGGGGTGATGAACGTGCACCCGGTCGCGCCGAGCAGAACGAGGGCGCTGATGGCGGCAGACGCGACAAGGCGCGATTTCACGGGTCCTCCTGAGGTCCGACGGGATATCCCTCCCCATTCTATGGGTAAGTCCGGAGCGCGCAGGGAACAGGGAGCGCGAACCTTAGCGCATATCCCCTGTGGTATCCTTGAGGTTGCCGAAAGGACATGTTTTTATGCTTTTTGAGGTTGGCGAGACCGTCGTCTATCCGCACCATGGCGCTGCGACCATCATCGAGGTCAAGGAGCGCATCATCAAGGGCGAGGCGAAGAAGTACCTGAAGCTCAACGTCACGCAGGGTGATCTCATCATCGAGGTCCCGGCTGAGAACGTCGACCTCGTCGGCGTTCGCGACGTGATCGGCAAGGAGGGCCTCGACCACGTGTTCGAGGTGCTGCGCGCGCCGTTCACGGAGGAGCCCACCAACTGGTCGCGCCGATACAAGGCGAACCTGGAGAAGCTCGCGTCCGGCGATGTCATCAAGGTGAGCGAGGTCGTGCGCGACCTCTGGCGCCGTGACCAGGACCGCGGCCTGTCCGCGGGTGAGAAGCGGATGCTGGCCAAGGCCCGGCAGATCCTCATCTCCGAGCTGGCGCTGGCCGAGAAGATCGATGAGGACAAGGCGGGCGCACTGCTCGACGAGGTCCTCGCGTCCTGAGACGTCCTCCACGAAAGGCGGGTGCTGCGGCACCCGCCTTTCGTCGTTCCCGCGGGTAACGTGAAGCTGTGAGCATCCTCCCCGTCCCGCACACCGCGATCATCGTCGTCGCCGCCGGCTCCGGCACCCGTCTCGAGGCGGGGGCACCCAAGGCCTTCGTCGGCATCGACGGGCGCACGATCCTGCGGCACGCCCTCGACGGTGTCTTCGCGGCGGCCCCGATGCAGGTCGTGGTGGTCGCCCCGTCGGGCTACGAAGGTGACGCGCAGACGGAGCTGCTGGCGGCCGCCGGCGATCGCGCCGACCTGGGCCGCGTGGTCACGGGAGGAGCGACGCGGCAGGAGTCGGTCGCCGCGGGGCTCGCCGCCCTGTGGGGGGACATCACGACGGTCCTCGTTCACGATGCGGCACGCGCCCTCACGCCGCCCGCCGTCATCGATGCCGTGGCGGCGGCCGTGGTCGGCGACGCCGGAGCGGTGCCGAGCCTGCCCGTGGTCGACACGCTCAAGCGGGTGGCCGACGGCCTCGTCGTCGGCGCCGTGGATCGCGCGGAGCTCGCGGCCGCGCAGACGCCGCAGGGTTTCCCGCGCCATTTGCTGGAAGCGGCGTACGCGGAGGCGACAGCCCAGGGCGCCGAGTACACGGATGACGCCGCGCTCTTCGCCGCAGCCGGGAACGCGGTGCGGCTGGTGCCCGGCTCGGAGCGTTCGTTCAAGATCACCACCCCCGCCGACCTCGAGCGCGCGCGCCTCCTCGTGGCGACGACTCCGGGGGCCCCCTCCGCGGCGGCGCGGCCGTCGGCGGTCGTGGTCGACGCTCCCCGCGTGGGGATCGGCACGGACGTGCATGCCTTCGGCGGCCACGGGGCGCTGTGGCTGGCGGGGCTGGAATGGCCGGGGGAGCCCGCGCTCTCCGGGCACTCCGACGGCGACGCCGTCGCCCACGCCATCGTCGACGCGCTGCTCGGGGCTGCAGGGCTCGGCGATATCGGGCAGCACTTCGGCACGGCCCATCCGGAGTACGCGGGGGCTCACGCGGACGTCTTCCTCTCCCGCACCGGGGAGCTCCTGGCGGAGGCGGGGTTCGCGATCGGCAACGTGTCCGTCCAGTTCCAGGGCAACCGTCCGCGATTCAGCGGGCGCCGCGGGGAGGCCGAGGCGGCGCTGTCGGCGGCGCTCGGGGGCGCCCCGGTGACGGTCACGGCCACGACGACGGACGGTCTCGGGTTCCCCGGGCGGGGCGAGGGGATCGCGGTCACGGCCGTCGCGGTCGTCATCCCGCGACCGGAGCGGGGTCTCCCAGCGCCCGCCGAGTAGGCTTGAGCGGTGACTCTCCGCCTCTACGACACCCGCGCACAGCTGCTGCGCGACTTCGTGCCTCTCGATCCCGAGAACATCACGATGTACGTCTGCGGACCCACGGTGCAGTCCGGACCGCACATCGGTCACGTCAGAGCTGCTCTGAGCTTCGATCTCCTTCGCCGCTGGCTGACTTACCGCCACGGGCGCGTGACCTTCGTGCGCAACGTCACCGACATCGACGACAAGGTCCTCGCGAACGCCTCGGACTCCGAGCCGTGGTGGGCACTCGCCTACCGGATGGAGCAGGAGTTCGCCGCCGCCTACGCCGGCATCGGTATCCTCCCGCCGACCTACGAACCTCGTGCGACGGCCTCCGTGCCGCAGATGCAGGAGCTCATCGCGCTGCTCATCGACCGAGGCCACGCGTACCCCGCCCCCGATGGCTCGGGAGACGTGTACTTCGACGTGCGTTCCTGGCCGTCCTACGGCGACCTCACCCACCAGTCCGTGGACGCGATGGAAGCCGCGCAGGACGCCGACCCGCGCGGCAAGCGCAACCCGCAGGACTTCGCCCTCTGGAAAGGCGCCAAGGCCGACGAGCCCGCCGACGCGACGTGGGCGTCGCCATGGGGTGCCGGGCGCCCCGGCTGGCACATCGAGTGCTCGGCCATGGCGAAGCGGTACCTCGGTGCGGAGTTCGACATCCACGGCGGGGGACTGGACCTGCGGTTCCCGCATCACGAGAACGAGCTCGCGCAGTCGAGTGCAGCGGGCGACGGCTTCGCCCGGTACTGGGTGCACAACGGCCTCGTGACCGTCGACGGACAGAAGATGTCGAAGTCGCTCGGCAACTTCACGCTCGCGCGGGACGTGCTCGCTGAGCGGGATCCGCTCGTCGTGCGCTATGCCCTCGCGGCGGCGCACTACCGATCGAGCCTCGACCTCTCGGAATCCTCCTGGTCGGAAGCGGAGGCGGCGCTCGGCCGCATCCGCTCCTTCCTGGAGCGGGCGCTCCGCGCGGCCGGCGACGGGATCGGCGCCGATGACGCGCAGAGCCTGCCCTCGGCGTTCATCGATGCGATGGACGACGACCTGGGTGTGCCGCAGGCGCTGGCCGTCGTGCACGAGAGCGTGCGGGCCGGGAACTCGGCTCTGGACGCGGGCGACACCGCAGCGGCCCTGGACGCGGCGCGGGCGGTGCTCGGCATGACCGGTGTGCTCGGCCTCGTCGAGGACGCGGGCTCCCGTAAGGCCGGGAATGGGCAGGCAGCGGCGCTCGACGCGCTGGTGCAGGAGATGATCGCGCAGCGCGCCACCGCGCGCGCGGAGAAGGACTGGGCGGCGGCGGATCGCATCCGAGACGCGATCGCCGCCGCAGGAATCACGCTGGAGGATACTCCGGCCGGAACTCATTGGAGTATCGATGGCTAAGCCAGGGCGCCCCGGCGCGAGCAAGGGAAACAAGAAGGGCCCCACCAAGGGCACGGGAGGTCTCGGGCGCAAGGCGCTCGAGGGGCGTGGCCCGACGCCGAAGGCGGAGGACCGCGCGTGGCACCCCGCCGGTAAGCGCAAGGCCGCGGCCGAGCGCTTCGCCGCGGCCGGGGGCAAGGGCAAGCCCGGCGGGCGTCCGGCCTCCGGGGGCAACCCGAACCGCACCGCCAGGTCGAAGGACAACACCAACGACACCGAGACGGTCACCGGCCGCAACTCGGTGCTCGAGGCGCTGCGGGCGAAGATCCCGGCGACCGCGATGTACATCGCGCAGCGCGTCGAGATGGACGACCGGGTCAAGGAGATGCTGTCGATCGCGACCCACCGCGACATCCCGGTGCTCGAGGTCACCCGCCAGGAGCTCGACCGCATGGCCGGCTTCGACGGCGTGCACCAGGGCGTGGCGCTCAAGGTGCCGCCGTACGAGTACGCCCACCCGCAGGACCTGCTGGAGGAGGTCATCGACCGCGGCGAGATGCCGCTGTTCGTCGCCCTCGACGGCATCACGGACCCCCGCAACCTCGGCGCGATCATCCGCTCGACGGCGGCGTTCGGCGGCCACGGCATCATCCTGCCGCAGCGTCGCTCCGCCGGCGTGAACTCCGCGGCGTGGAAGACGAGCGCGGGCGCGGCGGCGCGCATCCCGGTCGCCCTGGCATCGAACCTCACCACCCAGCTCAAGGAGTTCAAGAAGCAGGGCGTCTTCGTGCTCGGGCTCGACGGCGACGGCGACGTGTCGCTGCCGGCGCTGGAGCTGGCGGACCGCCCCGTCGTCATCGTCGTGGGCTCGGAGGGCAAGGGCCTGTCCCGCCTCGTGACCGAGACCTGCGACCAGATCGTCTCCATCCCCATCTCCGCGGCGACCGAGTCGCTGAACGCGGGCATCGCGGCCTCGGTCGCGCTGTACCAGGTCGCGACCGTCCGCGCCGCGGACTGACCGAGAGGAACACGCATGGCCCGCATCATCGTCCTGGGAGGAACCGGCTACGCCGGACGCCACATCGTCGCGGAGGCGGTGAGCCGTGATCACGCGGTCGTCGCCATCTCGCGCTCGACCCCCGCGGATCCGGTCGCGGGTGCGGCCTACGTGCAGGGGTCGGCGCTCGACCCCGCGACGCTGACCGAGGCGTTCGCGGGAGCGGACGCCGTGGTCTCCGCGCTCTCGCCGCGCGGTGACATGGAGGACCGCGTCCTCGAGGCGCTGACGAACGTGGTCGCGCTGATCGACGGCACCGAGACGCGGCTCGGCGTCGTGGGCGGCGCGGGCGGCAGCCTCGTCGCGCCGGGCGGTCCCCGTCTGTTCGATCAGGGCTTCCCGGAGGAGTACAAGCACGAGGCGCAGGTCGGCATCGACTCGCTGGCGCTCCTGGAGCGCACGGCCGAGAGCCTGGACTGGTTCTTCGTGCACCCGGCCGAGGTCTTCGGACCGTGGGCCGAGGGGGAGCGCACCGGTCGCTATCGGGACGGCGGTGACGTGCTCGTCCGCGATGAGGACGGCAAGTCCTACATCTCCGGGGCGGACTTCGCCGTCGCGATCGTCGACGAGATCGAGCAGGGCAACCACCACCGCGAGCGGTTCACCGTCGGCTACTGACGCCGTCCGGAACCGAAGGGGCCGCCTCAGACGAGGTCGCGCCAGTCCACCTCGTCGTCGTCGCCGAGAGCCAGCGTGCCGGTCACGACGGGGAGGCCCATCGTCTCCGTCGGCGGCCCCATGATGGTGGCTTCGTCGCGCCGGTGGCGGAGCACATCGTTGATGTAGCTCGTCAGCACCTCCGCGAGGGACACCGAGCGTCCCTGCGCCTGCGACAGATACCAGCGGTGCTCCAGCACCTGGTGGAACACCTCGGCCGGCTCCAGCTTGGCGCGCAGGTCGTACGGGATGGCGCGCACGACGGGCTCGAAGACGCGCGTGAGCCACTCGTGCGCGTACATCTCCTCGTCCGCCCACTGCTTGGTCGAGCGGGCGCGGAACTCGTCGAGGTCGTTGAGGAGCCGTCGGGCCTGGTTCTCCTCGACGTCGAGACCCGTGAGGCGGATGAGTCGGCGCTGGTGGTGTCCCGCGTCGACGACCTTGGGTTGGATCTCCACCACGGTGCCGTCGGCGGTCGTCGACATCGACATCTCGTCGATGTCGAAGCCGAGGGCGTTGAGCCGTTCGACGCGTTCCGTGATGCGCCAGGTCTCGGCGGCGGAGAAGGACTCCTGCGCGGTGAGCTCGGCCCACAGCGAGCGGTAGGAGGACACGATGCCGTCCGCGATGGCGACCGCGTCGACGCCGTGCTCCAGGCGGCCGCCCGCGGCGAGGTCCATGATCTCACCGGCGATGTTCGTGCGGGCGAGATCCAGATCGTAGGCGCGCTGTCCGTCCGTCAGGCCCTCCTCGTGCAGCTCCCCGGTCTCCGCGTCCACGAGGTACGCCGCGAACGCTCCGGCGTCCCGGCGGAACAGGGTGTTGGAGAGCGAGACGTCGCCCCAGTAGAAGCCGACGTTGTGCAGACGCACGAGCAGCAGGGCCAGCGCGTCGACGAGACGGGTGGCCGTGTCCGGGCGGAGCACCCGGGTGAAGAGCGCCCGGTACGGCATCGAGAAGCGCAGGTGCGAGGTGACCAGCGCCGCGGGCAACGGATCACCCGACGAGTCCGTGCGGCCGGCGATCACCGCGACCCGCTCCACGCACGGCACGTCGAGGCGCGCGAGGTTGCCGAGCATCTCGTACTCCCGCCGCGCCATCTCGGTCGTCGTCTCCTTGACGGCCACCACGCGACCCGAGAGGTCCGCGAAGCGGACGAGGTGGCGCGAGAGGCCCTTGGGGAGGGAGACGATGTGCTCGGACGGCCACTTCTCCAGGGGCGTCGACCACGGCAGGGCGAGCAGCCCGGGGTCGACCGTCTTGGCGGTGATCCGGAGGGATTCCTGCATGGGTACTCCTGAGGGGTGCCGGGGAAAAGACGCGGCGCGGGCGACCGAAGTCAGCCCGCGCCGCGGTGGAGGTGTCCGATCAGGCCGAGACGACCGGCTTGTCGTTCAGGCGGTCGCCGGACTCGAGGTCGAACGCGTGCACGTGACCCGGGTTCGCGGCGAGGGTGACGGTCTCCCCGGCGTTCGGGTGGTTGCGGCCGTCGACGCGGGCGACGAGGTCGGTGCGCTTGCCGTTGATCTCGGTGTGGCCGTAGAGGTAGCCGTCGGCGCCGAGCTCCTCGACGAGGTCGACGACGACCGAGAGGCCCTGACCGTCGGCCGGGCCGACGGTGATGTCCTCGGGGCGGACGCCCACGGTGACCTGGGAGCCGTTGGCACGGCCGACGGTGTCGCGGTCGAGCGGGACGACCTCGGTACCGAAGCGCACGCCGCCGTCGGCCAGGTCGGCCGAGAACAGGTTCATCGCGGGCGAGCCGATGAAGCCGGCGACGAAGACGTTCTCCGGCTTCTCGTACAGGTCGCGCGGCGAACCGACCTGCTGGAGCAGACCGTCCTTCAGCACGGCGATGCGGTCACCCATGGTGAGCGCCTCGGTCTGGTCGTGCGTGACGTAGACCGTGGTGACGCCGAGGCGGCGCTGCAGCGACGCGATCTGCGTACGGGTCTGGACGCGGAGCTTGGCGTCGAGGTTCGACAGCGGCTCGTCCATGAGGAAGACCTGGGGCTGACGGACGATCGCGCGACCCATGGCGACACGCTGACGCTGACCACCGGAGAGCGCCTTCGGCTTGCGGGTGAGGTACTGCTCCAGGTCGAGGAGCTTCGCGGCCTCGAGGACGCGTGAGGCACGCTCCTCCTTGCCGACGCCGGCGATCTTGAGCGCGAAGCCCATGTTCTCGGCGACGGTCATGTGCGGGTACAGCGCGTAGTTCTGGAACACCATCGCGATGTCGCGGTCCTTCGGCGGCACATCGGTGACGTCGCGGTCGCCGATGAGGATGCGGCCGGAGTTGACCTCTTCGAGGCCGGCGAGCATGCGGAGGGAGGTGGACTTACCGCAACCGGAGGGACCGACCAGGACGAGGAACTCGCCGTCTCCCACCTCGAGGTTGAGCTTGTCGACAGCCGGACGGGTGCCGCCGGGGTACAGGCGGGTGGCCTCGTCGAAAGTCACAGATGCCATCGTGTTTCTCCTTCACCGGCAGGTACGTGCCGGACGATCCGTAGTGAATGAAGCGGCGGAGCGACCCGCCGTGACCCTCCATCGGGTCGGGATCAGTATGGCACGAACGGCCGCACCTGGGTATTTCTCAGCCTCACTGGTTAGCATCGAACCCGGCCGTGCGCAGCGGCGATCACCGCCCGACGGTGGTCGGGGCCAACCCGGACCCCCTGAGACTCAAGAGGAACGATGTCGAGCGACGAAACGCCGAACGTCCCCGCCCCTCGCAATTCGCGCGAGGCCGTGCGGGAGAAGGCACAGAAGGTGCACGCCCAGCAGTCGCGGGCGCGTCTGATGCGACGGATCATCATCGGCGCGGTCGCGATCATCGCGGTCGGCGCGATCGGGACCGCGGTGACGCTCGCCGTGACCTCGCAGACGTCCAAGCCGCAGCTCAGCCCGAGCGGCATGGAGGCCGACGGCGTCGTGGTGACGGACATCGCCTCCGCCGCCATCGCCGGCACCGCCTCCGCCACGCCGGAGCCCGAGCCCACGGAGGCCGGTGCGACCGAGACCCCGGCACCGGAGCCCACCGCGGCCGGTGCGGTGGACGTGCACGTGTACGTCGACTACCTCTCGCCCGACGCCGGCAAGTTCGAGCGCGCCAACGCCCGTCTGCTCGCGCAGTGGATCGAGGACGGCGCCGCGACCGTGAGCTACCACCCGGTCGCCCTGCTCACCGCCAGCTCCAACGGCACCAAGTACTCGCTGCGCTCCGCTGCCGCCGCCGCCTGCGTCGCCACGCACTCGCCGGACCAGTTCTACGCGTTCAACCACGACCTCCTCGACGACCAGCCCGACGTGGGCAGCGACGGGATGTCCGACGAGGAGCTCGCCAACCTCGCGGGCGCCGTGGGCGTGGACGACGCGAAGACCGTGCGCTCGTGCATCGAGGACGGCGACTACGTCAACTGGGCGAAGGAGGCGACGACGCGTGCGCTCAAGGGGCCGCTTCCCGGCTCCGACGACCTCGTGCTCACCGCCGCCCCGATGATCGTCGTCAACGGCGAGGCCTATGTCGGCGCGCTGGACGACCCGCAGGAGCTGTCGACGTTCGTCATGTCCGTCGCCAGCGAGGCGTACTACGAGTCGACGTCCCCGACGCCGACCCCGACCGCCACCTCGGCGCCGGCGGAGTAGACCGTCACGCGTCCCCGCCATCGCTAAGCTGTGATGGCATCCGCCGACTTGGCGCAATTGGTAGCGCACCGTACTTGTAATACGGGGGTTACGGGTTCGAGTCCCGTAGTCGGCTCCGCACGCGAAGGCCCGCATCCCCTGGGAAACACTGGGAATGCGGGCCCTCTGCTCATCCGAGTGAGGAGGGCTGCCCACTTCACCGGCGCCCACGGCCCCAGCGCTAGGCTCTGCGCATGAGCGCACCCGCGGACGAGTCCGACCCGTCGCTGATTCCGCAGCGGCTCGCACTGCAGCGACGGAGGACGTGGGCGATCGTGCTCGCCGTCTTCTGGACGGTGAGCGCCGTCTGGTGGCTGAGCTCTGGTCTCTTGACGGACGCGCGCGCCCTCGATGCGATGCGGGTGGCCGTCGGAGCGGTGAGCGTGGGGTTGGCGATCGCGTACGCGCTCACAGTGCGGCGCGCGCTGCGGGACATCCGAGACTTCGAAGCGCGACACGGAGCGGACGCGGGCCGCCGATAGCCGGCAGGTGCGCCGCGATGTCAGGGCGCCCGCATATCGCGTAGCACGTCGGAGGGTGTTATGTTACTGGGGTGCAGGTGGTCGGCACCCCGCCCCGGCCACCTGCGCATCTTTTCCGATCCCCGGTGGGAATGTTCGTGCCGCTCGCTGCGGTTGTCTCGGACATGACCCGTATCGGCTCCAGTGACCTCGACGTCTTCCCCCTCGCCCTCGGCGGCAACGTGTTCGGCTGGACCGCCGACCGTGACGCTTCGTTCGCCGTCCTCGACGCCTTCCTCGACGGGGGCGGCGACTTCATCGACACGGCGGACTCCTACAGTGCCTGGGTGCCGGGCAACGAGGGCGGCGAGAGCGAGACGATCATCGGGGCGTGGCTCGCGTCGCGGCGGCCCCAGGGCGTCGTCGTCGCGACCAAGGTCAGCCAGCATCCCGACTTCCGCGGCCTCTCGGCCGGGAACGTCCGCCGCGCGGCGGAGGCGTCCCTCGCTCGCCTCGGCGTGGACGAGATCGACCTCTACTATGCGCACTTCGACGATGAGTCGGTGCCGCTGGAGGAGACCGTCGAGGCGTTCGGCGCCCTCGTCACGGACGGACTCGTGCGGCACGTGGCGGTGTCGAACTACACGGCCGACCGCATCCGTCAGTGGATCGACATCGCCGACCGGCTCGGCGTCGCGCGTCCCGTCGCCATCCAGCCGCATTACAACCTCGTGCACCGCAACGACGTCGAGGACACCATCATCCCCGTCGCCGAGGAGTTCGGGCTGGGCCTCGTGCCGTATTACGCGCTGGCGAGCGGCTTCCTGACCGGCAAGTACCGCTCGACGGATGCCGGGGGAGAAGGATCGCCGCGCGCCGCCGGAGCCGCGAAGTACGCCACCGCGGCTGGGCTGCGGATCATCGACGCGCTGGATGAGATCGGCGCCGCGCACGACGCATCCGTCGCCGCGACGGCTCTGGCCTGGCTGCGGGCGCAACCGACCGTGGTGGCGCCCATCGCCAGCGCTCGGACGGTGGATCAGGTTCCGGATCTGCTCGCCGGAGCGCGGCTGGAGCTGTCGTCCGAGGAGGTCCAGCGCCTGAACCGCGTGTCGGCCTGGACGCCGCCTCAGAGCTGACCCGGCCTCACCGCCCGACGAGCCCGAGCCGGTGCGCGAGGATCACGGCGTGGATCCGGTCCCGTGCCCCGAGCTTGGCCAGGATGCGGCCGACGTGCGTCTTGACCGTGGACTCGCCGACGTAGAGGGTCGCCGCGATCTCGGCGTTGGAGAGACCCCTTCCCATCGCGAGGAAGACCTCCTGCTCGCGGTCGGTCAGGGAACGGTATCCGGCGTCGTCAACCGTCTCGGCCGCCGGCGCGGCGCTTCCCAGCTGCGGACCGACATGCTCCAACAGCATGCGGGTCACCCGCGGCGCCAGGGCGGCGTCGCCGCGGTGCACGGCACGGACCGCGGAGAGCATCTCGTGGCGCTGGGCGTCCTTCAGGAGGAAGCCGCTGGCGCCGGCGCGGATCGCACCGAAGGCGTACTCATCGAGATCGAACGTCGTGAGGACGAGCACCCTCGTCTCGGGATGCGCGCCGACGATGGCTCTCGTCGCGGCGATCCCGTCGAGCTCCGGCATGCGGATGTCCATGAGCACGAGGTCAGGGGCGAGGGCAGCGCTCTGGGCGATCGCGGCGTTCCCGTCGGCGGCTTCTCCGATGACGACGATGTCGGGCTCCGCCTCCAGGACCATGCGGAAACCCAGACGGATCAGCTCCTGATCGTCGACCAGGAGCACGCGGATCGGCGCTGTCATGTGTTCTCCTCTCCGCCCGGCGACACGGCCGGGGCCTCGGCCGACGTCGGCAGGACAGCCCGCAGGGTCCATCGCCCCTCTCCGTCCGGCCGGGACTCCAGGGTGCCGCGGACGTGCGCGGCGCGCTCCGTGAGCCCTCGTAGTCCGAAGCCGCCCTCAGTGGGAGCCCCGGCTACGCCGTCGTTGACGATCTCCACCCTCACGGTAGCGGGCGTGTACTCGAGGCGCACGGACGCCGTGGTCGCCGTCGGCGCGTGCCGCATCGCGTTCGTCAGCCCCTCCTGCACGATCCGGCCGAGGGCATGGGCCACGTCGGACGACACCTCCGCCTGACCGGCTGTGGCGAGGGTGACCGGATACCCGGTCCGCTGCGCCGCCGCGACGGTCTCCTGTGGTGACGCGGGAGACACCGGCGCGAGGAGCAGCGGTGCGTCGTCGTCTCGCAGCACGCCGAGCATCGCCCGCATCTGGGTGAGCGCGCTGCGGGCGGTGTCCGCCGCGGAGGTGGCGGCTGCGCGGGCCTGCTCTCGGTCCGGGGTGGCGGCCGCTCCCTCGGACAGCGCCACGACCACGGTCAGGGAGTGCGACACGATGTCGTGCATCTCCCGCGCGATCCGCGCGCGCTCGGCGGCTGCGGCGAGCTGCGCCTGCTGATCCCGCTCCACGAGAAGCTGCCGCGAGCGGTCGATGACGGCGTCCAGATAGCGTTTGCGGTTGCCCACGTTCGCGCCGATCAGGGTGCCGATGAGCCCGAGCACGACCGTGCCGAGGAGCGCGTTGACCGCCTCTTGAAGGGTGAAGACGCCGGCCCAGAGGAGGAGCCCGGCCCCGGAGGCGGTCGTCGCGACCCCGATGCCGAAGGCCGTCCACGCCGCGCGGGCGGAGCGGTAGACGGCGAGGGAGTAACCGGCGATCAGCAGGAGCGGGCTGCTCCCGGGCAGGGCGGTGAACAGGAGGAAGGCTTCGAGCAGGATCGCCGCGACCGCGGGAAGCCAGGGCTTCCGTCGACGCCAGAGCAGGGTGGCGCACGCCGCGATCACGCACAGCGGCAGCAGGGCGGCGAGCACGAGCCCGACGGGCCCGCGGTCGGCGTCATCGATGCGCGCGGCGGGGGTGATCGTGAGGATGATGCAGAGCAGGGTGAGCAGGACGTCGGCGAGGACGGGATGGCGCGCCCAGAAACGACGGAACACCCCGGGAGGACGAGGGAGCCGCAGCCCCTCGTCCTCCCGGACGGTGTCCGTTCCGCGTCGCGTCGCCGGCACCCGGTCTCCTACGCGTCGCGCGTGCGGAGGACGGCCCAGGCGGCCAGCAGGCCGCCGACCACCCAGCAGCCCAGCGTGAGGTAGGCGACCGGAGCGTCGAGCGTCGCCGTGTCACCGGGCAGGATCGCGTTCTGCGCAGCGGCGACCGGCAGGTAGGCCGAGGCGTCGATCACCCAGGCCCAGGCCTCGCCGGCCATCGAGAAGAAGCTCGCGACGATCGGGAGCACGAACAGCAGACCGACCGTCGCCGCGATCGCCCCGGCGCCCGAGCGCAGGATGAAGCCGAAGGCCACACCGATCAGCGCGAAGACGGCCATGGCGAGCGAGGCGACCACGATCGGCAGGACGGAGCTCGAGGGGTCCGACCAGTCGATGCCCCGCTCGCGTTCCGCGACCACGGCGGAGACGGCCGCCGCCGCGGCACCGAAGATGACCAGCGACGACACGAACAGGAAGCCCGCGAGCACGAGCGACTTCGCCAGCAGCACGGACCCGCGGATCGGGTCGGCTGTCAGCGTCGAGCGGATCATGCCCGTGGAGTACTCCCCGGTCACCGAGATCGCGCCGATGATGCCGGCGAGCAGCATCGTGAACTGGATAGGCATGACGACGGCCTGGATCGGGTCGAACCCGGGGGCGTCGATCGCCTGGGCGATGAGGACGGCGATGCCGATCGTGAGCACGGCGGCGATCGCGATGGACCACCACGTCGACCGGAGGGTGGTGAGCTTGATGGCCTCGCCGCGCACGGCGCGCGCGAACGTGAGGCGCCGGCCGGAGTCGGCGGCGGGGGGTGCGACGGCCGGGGTCGTCACGGCGGGGGCGGCGGTCATGAGAGCTCCTTCGTGCGGTACTCGACGGCGTCGCCGGTGAGGGCGAGGTAGGCCTCTTCGAGGGATCCGGTGGTCGGGGTGAGTTCGTGCAGCGGGATCCCCCGCTCCGCGGCGAGGTCGCCGATGCGCGCCGCCGGGAGCCCAGCGATGTCGAGCAGATCGGGAGCCGCGCTGACGATCTCCACCTCGGGACCGCCCACGGCGGCCACGAGGTCGGTCGGGCGCGGCGTCCGCACGCGCACGCGGTTGGTCGTCCACGAACGGACCAGCTCGGCGAGCGGGGCATCGGCGAGGACCTTGCCCCGTCCCATCACGATGACATGGTCGGCGGTCTGCGCCATCTCGCTCATGAGGTGACTGGACAGCAGCACCGTCCGGCCCTCGGAGGCGGCGTGTCGCACGAACTGCCGCACCCAGCGGACGCCCTCGGGGTCGAGGCCGTTGACGGGCTCGTCGAGGATGAGGGTGTGCGGATCGCCCAGCAGTGCGGAGGCGATCCCCAGGCGCTGCCCCATGCCGAGGGAGAACTTCCCGGCGCGCTTCCGGGCGACCGAGCCGATGCCGGCGAGCTCGATGACCTCGTCGACGCGGGAGGTGGGGATGCCGTGCGTGGCGGCCATCGCGCGGAGGTGATCGCGCGCCGTCCGTCCGGTGTGCACCGCCTTCGCGTCCAGCAGCACGCCCACCTCGGTGAGCGGTGCGCGGAGCTTGCGGTACTCCCGCCCGGCGACGGTCGCCGTCCCGGCCGTCGGACGGTCGAGCCCGACGATCATGCGCATGGTCGTCGACTTCCCTGCGCCGTTCGGTCCGAGGAAGCCGGTGACGCTGCCGGGCTGCACGGTGAAGGACACGCCGTCCACAGCGGTCTTGTCCCCGAATCTCTTGGTGAGGCCTTCTGCGGTGATCATGGGTTCCACGCTACGGATCGGCGGGCCGCGGCGCGTCCTCCCGGAGGACGATTCCCGGAAGCGGTGGGATCGTCCTCTGGGAGGACCGTGTGGGGGAGGACGGGTGGGCTGCGTCGCTCCGATAGTGTCGACAGGTGACCCCCGCCCGCCGACTCCCCGCTCCTCTGGCCCTCGGGGGAGCCGTCGCGATCGGGGTCATGACCGCGGTCCAGGCGCGCATCAACGGCGTGCTGGGCGTGCGCGTCGACAACGGCATCGTCGCCGGTTTCCTGTCCTTCGCGGTCGGGCTCGTGGCGCTCGCCGTGGTCATCTCGTTCCTGCCCTTCGCCCGGCGCGGCGCGATGCGCCTCGGACGGGGGATCCGGGAGCGCAGCATCCCGTTCTGGATGCTCCTCGGCGGTGCCTGCGGTGCGCTCACCGTGTCCACTCAGGGGTTGACGGCGGGGATCCTCGGCGTCTCGCTCTTCACCGTCGGCGTCGTCGCGGGACAGACCCTGCACGGCCTCGTCCTCGACCGCATCGGCTTCGGCCCGGCCGGCGTCGTGGCCGTGACCCCCGGTCGCGTGATGGGCGGCGTGCTGGCCCTCGCCGCGGTCGGCATCTCCCTCTCCGGCGATGTGCTCGCGACCGCCCCGCTGTGGATGCTGCTGCTTCCGTTCGCCGCCGGCGTGGGCATCGCCTGGCAGGCGGCGACCAACGGGCGGCTGGCCCAGCGCGTGCAGTCGCCGATCGCCGCCACCCTGATGAGCTTCATCGCTGGCACCCTGGTGCTGGCGGTCGCCGCCGGCACCAGCGTCGCGGTGCGGGGGTGGCCGGCCGCGCTGCCGACCGAGCCCTGGCTCTACCTCGGCGGTTTCCTGGGGGCCGGCTACATCCTGCTCGGCGCGTTCATCGTCGCGCACACGGGCGTGCTGCTGATGGGCCTGGGCTCGGTGCTCGGGCAGCTCGTCACGTCCGTCGTGATCGACCTGCTCTGGCCGGCGCAGGCGGGACCGGCACTGTGGCAGGTGATCGCGATGGTGATCGTGGCGGTCGGCTCGGTCCTCGTCGCGGTGCCCTGGCGTCGCCGCCGGCTCTAGGAACCGCTCTTCCTGGCGGCCTTCTTCGCCTTCTTCTTCGCCTTCTTGCGGGCCTTCTTGCGGGCCTTCTTGCGGGCCTTCTTCTCCGCCGTGGCGGCCTTCTTGTCCGCGGCCTCCCGCGCGGCTTCCTCCGCAGCCGCCCGGGCTTCGGCGGAGAGCTTCGGCGGGCGGGTCAGGAGGGCGCGGGCGTCGACGGTCTTGCGTCGGCCCGGGCTCTTGCCCTCCGGCTTCGCGCCGACGTAGAGCCACCCGAGGAGTTCCTCGTCCGTACCCAGTCCATGCATCCGCGCGACCGGCTCCGAGCGCGTGTAGTGCCCGGTGCGCCAGATGACGCCCCACCCCGCCTCATCGAGCAGCAGGCTCAGCACATGGGCGACGCCGGACGCCACCGCCTCCTGCTCCCAGCGCGGTACCTTCTCGCTCGGGCGGTAGCTCGCGACCACCGCGATGAGGAGCGGAGCACGCAGCGGCTTCGTGGAGGGCTCCGCGTCCCCCTGCGCCTCGGCGATCGCGGCGCCGAGCGCCTCACGGTCCGCGCCGCGGAGTTCGATCAGACGCCAGGGGCGCAGCGACGAGTGGTCGGCGACGCGGCCGGCGGCGCCGACGAGCGTCACCAGCTCCTCACGTCCGGGAGCGGTGTCGCCGACCTTCGACCAGGACTGCCGTGCGCGGACGGCGTCGAGGGCGCTCACGACTCGTCGGGCGTGAAGTTCAGCGCGATCGAGTTCATGCAGTAGCGGTCACCGGTGGGCGTGCCGAAGCCGTCCGGGAAGACGTGGCCGAGGTGCGAGCCGCACGACGCGCACCGGACCTCGGTACGGACCATGCCGAGGCTGTCGTCCTCGAGCAGCTCCACCGCGTCCGGGCGGACCGACTCGTAGAAGCTCGGCCAGCCGCAGCCCGAGTCGAACTTGGTGCCGCTCTTGAAGAGCTCCGCACCGCAGGCGCCGCAGGTGTAGAGGCCGGCGCGCTCCTCGTCGAGCAGCTCACCGGTCCAGGCGCGCTCGGTCGCCGCCTGGCGCAGCACGGCGTACTGCTCCTCGCCGAGCTCTTCGCGCCACTCGTCTTCGGTCTTGTTCACGCTGTAGGGCATCGTGTCCTCCTGAGTCCCTTCCATTCTCCCTTGTGCGGAGCCTTCGTGGCGCTCCGCGTCAGAATGGACGAATGACCCACGCCGTGCACGAGCGCTATGCCCGATTCGCCGCGATGGAGGCGCCGGGGCGCAGCGCGCTGTATGCGGAGTGGGCGGCGGGGGTCGCCGAAGACCAGGAGATCACGCACCTCCTCCAGCGGATCCCTGCGACCCGACGTCAGCCTCCCCTCATCTTCGCCGTGTCCCGCCTGCTCGGTGCCGGTCATGGGCCGTACTCGGAGTGGCGTCGCTTCGTCCTCGCGCACGCCGACCGGCTCGTCGAGGAATGCACACGGCGCGCGCTCCAGACCAACGAGCCGCTGCGTACCGCCGCGCTGCTCCCGGTGCTCTCCGAGATCGACGGACCCCTCGCTCTGCTGGAGGTCGGCGCCTCCGCCGGCCTCTGCCTGTACCCCGATCGCTATTCGTATCGCGTCATCGACGGAGACGGACTCGTCCGTCAGGCGCTCGATCCCCTCGACGGCCCCTCGTCGGTGGTGCTGGAGAGCGTCGTCTCCGGCGACCTCCCGTCGCTGCGGATGCCCGAGGTCGTGTGGCGTGCGGGGATCGACCTCGCGCCGCTGGACGCCGCCGACGACGAGGATCGGCGCTGGCTGCGCGCTCTCGTGTGGCCGGGGGAGGAGGGGAGGGAGCAGCGCATCACGGCCGCTCTCGACATCGCGGCCGCCGACCCGCCTCTTCTCATCGCCGGAGACGCGGCCGTCCACCTGGAGGACCTGGCGCGGGCCGCCCCGGCGGACGCCACGCTGGTGATCACGACGCCGGGCGTTCTCGTGCACATCCCGCGAGCGGAGCGGGAGGCGCTGGTCGCGAGGATCGCGGCGCTCCCCGCGCGCTGGGTCACGATCGACCCGCCCGCCCTGCTCGACGTCTGGGATCCGCCGGTCGCCGCGGAGACGTGGCCCGGGTTCGTCGTCGCGCTCGACGGTCGGGTGCGCGCCGCAGCCGATCCGCTCGGCGCCCGGTGGGAGTGGCGCGCGGGCGAAACGCCGACCACGACCTAACCTGAGGACATGCCCGCAGACCACCTCACGGAGCGCGATCGCGCGATCCTCGCCCTGGAGGCCGCCTGGCCGCGCCACGGCGGCATGAAGGAGGAGGTCATCCGTACGCGGCTGGGGATGAGCGCGGCGCGCTACTACCAGCTCCTCGGTCGGCTCATCGACTCGGAGGCGGCCCTCGCCTTCGATCCGATCCTCGTCGGCCGCCTGCGTCGGCTGCGGGATGCCAGGAGCGCCCGGCGGTCGGCGCGGGTCCCCGGCTTCACGGGCTGACCCGACCCGCGGCACGCGATCGGGCTCGTCGCGGAACGGTTTGCCAGGGACGTGCCGCTAGCATCGAGGGGTGTCCAAGCCCCCCCGTGACCGTTTCGACGAGGTCCCCCGTTCCACCGGACGCGTGGGAGCACACCGCGCCGAAGCCCCGGGCATGAACGGCTGGGTCGTGCTGCTGTGGTCCTTCGTCGCCGCTCTCGTGCTCATCATCGCCGGCATCTTCGGCGCCCTGGCCGTCATGGGACGGATCGACCTCTTCCCGGAGGCGGCGCCGTCCGCGGCCCCCACGCCTGAGCAGACCGGGGTGATCGACCCGAGCTATTCGGTGCTCATCCTCAACGCGACCCCGGACAGCGGGCTGGACGATCAGATGCGCGACACCCTCATCAACGCCGGGTGGGCGGCGGCGACCGTGCTCGCCACCGACAGCGCCAGCGACGACTTCGAGACCACGACCGTCTACTACGTCAGCGCCGAGGACGAGGAGGCGGCGAAGGGCCTCGCCGGCGTCATCGGCGGTGCCGAGGTGCAGCAGAGCGACTACTACGCCGGCCAGACGGAGGACGGGCAGAAGCAGCTCACCATCGTGATCGGCGTCGACCGGGCCGCGTCGGTGCCGGAGACTCCCGCGCCCTGACGCCCGTCTCCCTCCCGGATCGTGCGGCTTGCACTCGATGGTGTCGAGTGCCAGAATGGCGTTAGCACTCTCTTACTCTGAGTGCTAAACCCACCGTCTACGTCCAGGAGGGACGACAAAACTCATGGCAAAGATCATCGCCTTCGATGAGGAGGCCCGCCGCGGCCTCGAGCGTGGCCTCAACATCCTCGCCGACGCGGTCAAGGTGACCCTCGGCCCGCGTGGTCGCAACGTCGTGCTCGAGAAGAAGTGGGGCGCCCCCACGATCACGAACGACGGTGTCTCCATCGCCAAGGAGATCGAGCTGGACGACCCGTACGAGAAGATCGGCGCGGAGCTCGTCAAGGAGGTCGCTAAGAAGACCGACGACGTCGCCGGTGACGGCACGACGACCGCCACGGTGCTCGCCCAGGCCCTGGTCCGCGAGGGGCTGCGCAACGTCGCGGCCGGCGCCGACCCCATCTCGCTCAAGCGCGGCATCGAGAAGGCCGTCGCCGCGATCACCGAGGAGCTGCTGAGCACGGCGAAGGAGATCGACTCCAAGGAGCAGATCGCCGCGACCGCCTCCATCTCGGCCGCCGACCCGGCGATCGGCGAGCTCATCGCCGAGGCCATCGACAAGGTCGGCAAGGAGGGTGTGGTCACCGTCGAGGAGTCGCAGACCTTCGGCACCGAGCTCGAGCTCACCGAGGGCATGCGCTTCGACAAGGGCTACCTCAACCCCTACTTCGTCACGGACCCGGAGCGCCAGGAAGCCGTCTTCGAGGACCCGTACATCCTCATCGCGAACCAGAAGGTCTCCAACATCAAGGACCTCCTGCCCATCGTCGACAAGGTGATCCAGGACGGCAAGGAGCTCGTCATCATCGCCGAGGACGTCGAGGGTGAGGCCCTCGCGACCCTCGTGCTGAACAAGCTCAAGGGCATCTTCAAGTCGGTCGCCGTCAAGGCTCCCGGCTTCGGCGACCGCCGTAAGGCGCAGCTGCAGGACATCGCGATCCTCACGGGCGGCCAGGTCATCACCGAAGAGGTGGGCCTCAAGCTCGAGAACGCCACGCTCGACCTGCTCGGCCGTGCGCGCAAGGTCATCGTCACCAAGGACGAGACCACGATCGTCGAGGGTGCCGGCGAGGCCGACCAGATCGAGGGCCGCGTCACGCAGATCCGTCGCGAGATCGAGAACACCGACAGCGACTACGACCGCGAGAAGCTGCAGGAGCGCCTGGCGAAGCTCGCCGGTGGTGTGGCCGTCATCAAGGCCGGCGCTGCGACCGAGGTCGAGCTCAAGGAGCGCAAGCACCGCATCGAGGACGCCGTCCGCAACGCGAAGGCGGCCGTCGAGGAGGGCATCGTCCCCGGTGGTGGCGTCGCGCTCATCCAGTCCGGCACGAAGGCGCTCGACGCTCTCTCGCTCGAGGGCGACGAGGCGACCGGTGCGAACATCGTGCGCGTCGCGATCGAGGCTCCGCTGAAGCAGATCGCGCTGAACGCCGGTCTCGAGCCGGGCGTCGTCGCCAACAAGGTGTCCGAGCTCCCCGCGGGCCAGGGCCTGAACGCCGCCAGCGGCGAGTACGGCGACATGTTCGCACAGGGAATCATCGACCCGGCGAAGGTCACGCGTTCCGCGCTGCAGAACGCCGCGTCGATCGCCGGTCTGTTCCTGACGACGGAGGCCGTCGTCGCCGACAAGCCGGAGAAGGCTGCTGCTCCCGCGGGTGACCCCACGGGCGGCATGGACTTCTGATCCTCTGACAGGATCGGAGACCCCGGTCTCACCTACAGAAAGCCCCCGGCTCCGGCCGGGGGCTTTCTGCGTGTCCCTCAGCGGAACAGGCTCGCCGAGTACTGATCTGCGTCGGCGTACTGGGTGGCCACGGCGCCGAGCGAGGTGCCGATACCGTCCAGGACGAGCTCGACGTGCTGCTGGGCGCCCTGCCACTCCTCCGCGCACCCCTGGAACGCCGTGGCGGCGGTGCCGACCCAGGCGGTCTGCAAGTGCCTGAGCTGCGACATGAGGGTGGCGGATTCGGCGCGCAGACGCTCGATGGTGGCGCGCGTCGCGGCTTCGGCCGCGTGGACGGCGTCGGTGTCGACGGTGAAGACGGTCATGGGAACTCCCTTCGAGGAAACCCCGACGATACGCAGGCGGCAGTCCCGGGGCGCCCGGAGAGGGAGCGCGGCACCGTGGACGGGAGAACGCCGCGGTGCGAGCCGACTGTGCAGAAGAGGCGGTTACGGCAGGTCGAGGCGGTCGAGCGGCTGCGTGTCCTCGAGGAGATGCTCCGGGGTCGAGCGCGCCGGCGCCAGTGGCAGCGTCACGGTGAAGGTGGCTCCGCCTCCAGGGCTCTCGGAGACCGCGATGTCGCCGTTCAGAGCCTTGAGGATGGAGGCGACGATGGCGAGCCCGAGACCGGATCCACCGGTCTCCCGTGCCCGGGACGTGTCGGCGCGCCAGAACCGCTCGAAGATCTGCTCCCGGATCTGCGGGGGGACACCCTCGCCGTGATCGACGATCGAGATGCTCGCGGTCCCGGCGACGCGGTCCGAGTCCACCACGATCTCGATCGGACTGTCCTCCGGGGAGAAGCGGCGCGCGTTCCCCAGGAGATTCGTGACCACCTGGCGGACCTTGTTCTCCTCGCCGAGCACGATCGGCGGCGTCCGGACCGGGATGTCCGCGACCTCGGTGAAGTCGATGGCGGGGGGCTGCTCCGGCGTGCGCGGACGGCGGCGCAGCCGCGACAGGGTGGCGCGGGGCCGGGTCTTGGGTGCGGGGTCCTGGGCGATGGGCACCACGGGCGTGCGGATGGGGGCGGTCGGGACGTTCTCGACCGTCCTGTCGATCACGGAGATCACGCGTCCGGGCGCCGCGGCGCGCACGTCGAGGGCGGCGTCGCGGGCGATGGGGCGGAGGTCGAGAGGGACGATCTCCGGCTCGCGCTCCTCGTCCAGCCGTGCGAGCGCGAGGAGATCCTCCACGAGCACGCCCATGCGGATCGCCTCCTTCTCGATGCGCTCCATCGCCCGAGCGGTGTCCTCCTCGCCCTTGATCGCGCCCATGCGGTACAGCTCGGCGTACCCGCGCACGCTGACGAGCGGGGTCCGCAGCTCGTGACTGGCGTCTCCGATGAACCGGCGCATGTGCTGTACCGTGCGGTCGCGTTGGGCGAGGGACCGGTCGACGCGGTCGAGCATCGTGTTGATGGCCGCATTGAGGCGGCCGACCTCGGTGGTCGGCTCCAGGTCGGTGAGCCGCTGTCGGAAGTCGCCGGCGGCGATCGACATGGCGGTCTGCTCCACCTGCCCGAGCCGTCGGAAGGTCAGCGTCACGAGGCCGCGGGTGAGCAGCGCTGCGACGAAGATCGTGATGAGGGCGATGGTGATGTAGATGCCGAAGTACTGACTGATGATGCGGTCGGCTTCGGCGAGGGGGAGCGCCACCATCTGGATGCTGAGCGGGTCGCCCTCCTGCTGCACGACCGCGGCAGCCGCGTGGTAGACGCCGCCGTCCGCGTCCTCGAGCGCGAGGACCTGCTCCTCATTCGCCTGGGCGTCGGAGAGCGAGTACTCGGCGGGGAAGACCGGAGCTCGGCCCGACGCGCTCGGCGCGGTCGCGCGCAGGGCTCCCTCCGCGTCGTAGACCGCGAACGAGAAGTCACGCGGCTTCTCGTCTCTCGGCGTGTATGTGGTGACGCCGTCGATCGTCGTCGTGTCGAAGTACCGGTTGACGAGGTCGCTGGTCACCAGCGCAGGGAGCTGCGCGTTGATGTTCTCCACCAGGGCGTTCCGCAGCAGCGGTACGGTCCCGATGCCCGCGACGAGGAGGCCGAGCGCGAGGACGGCCACGGTGACGCCGGTGACCTTGGCGCGGAGGCTGATGCGCCGCCACCACGCGGTGACCGCATCCGGCTTGTGCGCCATGCGGTCCTCCCTGCTGCGACGGCGGTGCCGTCCGGGGACGGCGGGTGCGGACTTGACGGTCTCAGACCGTCTTGCCCACCTTGAGCATGTACCCGAAGCCGCGCTTCGTCTGGATCAGCGACTCCTCGGTGTGCGGGTCGATCTTGCGGCGGAGGTACGAGATGTAGCTCTCCACGATGCCGGCATCGCCGTTGAAGTCGTATTCCCAGACATGGTCGAGGATCTGCGCCTTCGACAGCACCCGGTTCGGGTTCAGCATGAGGTAGCGGAGGAGCTTGAACTCGGTCGGGCTCAGGTCGATCGGCTCCTTGCCGACGTGCACGTCGTGCGTGTCCTGGTCCATCGACAGCTCGCCGGCGCGGATGATCGACTCCTCGTCGGCCTGCATCGTGCGGCGGAGGATGGCCTGGGCCCTGGCGACGATCTCGTCCAGGCTGAACGGCTTGGTGACGTAGTCGTCGCCGCCGGCGTTGAGTCCCTCGATCTTGTCCTCGGTGCCGTCCTTGGCCGTGAGGAAGAGGATGGGTGCGGTGAAGCCGGCGCCGCGGAGGCGCTTGGTCACGCTGAACCCGTTCATGTCGGGGAGCATGACGTCGAGGATGATGAGGTCCGGCTCCTCTTCGAGGACGGCGGAGATCGTGGCGGCGCCGTTGGCCACCGTCTTCACCTGGAACCCGGCGAAGCTGAGACCCGTGGAGAGCAGGTCGCGGATGTTGGGCTCGTCGTCGACGACCAGGATGCGCGCAGCAGTCATGACCCCATTATGGTGACTTCGGCCATGCGCGGGCTGATTATCCTGCGGAACGGCGTGGATGCGGTCGATCCGTCGGCAGGTGGATGTGCTGCACAGGCGGTCGGGGGAGGATCGAGGCATGAGTTCGATCGAGGACGCCACCGCCGCCCGCGTCACCCCGTCCGCCGCGTCTCCTGAGGGGTCCGGCGGAGGGCTCGAGTACCACCGTCTGGCGCTCCTCCGCCCGCGCCCCCGGTGGTGGAAGCCGCTGCTCACCGGGCTCCTCGGCATCGCGTTCTACCTCGCGATCCTCGTGCTCGTGATCGTGCCGCTGGTCGTCGTGTCCGCCCTCGTCCCGGGTTGGGCGGCGGAACTGCAGATGATGTTCCGGACCACCGCCTACTTCCAGCTCGACCGTCCGTGGCTCCTCGTGGCGCTCGTGCTCCCGCTCATCCTCATGATCCCGGCGCTGCTGCTCGCCTCGCGGGTGGTGCAGGGGCGGGGCGTCGGCCTGCTCTCCTCGGTCACCGGGCGGCTGCGGATGGGGTGGCTCGGCCGGACCCTCGGGCTGGCACTCGCCGTGTTCGTGGTCTACTTCGCCGTGGTGCTCGGCTGGTCGGCCGCTGCGGGCGACGCGGTGACGCCGGACTTCTCCCACCCGGGGCTGCTGCTCATGGTGGTGCTCCTGCTCGTGCTGATCCCGTTCCAGGCCGCAGCGGAGGAGTACGTCTTCCGGGGGTACCTCATGCAGCTCGTCGGGAGCTGGCTGAGGCACCCCGCCTTCGCGATCCTGCTGCCGGTGCCGCTGTTCGTGCTGGGGCACGGCTACGACGTCTGGGGTGCGGCGAGCGTCGGCCTCTTCGCCGTCGTCGCCGCCTGGCTGACGTGGCGCACGGGCGGTCTGGAGGCGGCGATCTCGCTCCACATCGTCAACAATCTGCTGATCTTCCTGCTCGGCTCCGTCGCCGTGGTCGATGCGAACGCGACCTCGGGCACGCCGGTCGATCTCCTCGGCTCCGCGCTGGCGATGCTCGTCTTCGCCGTCGTCGCCGACCGCTGGGCCCGCCGCCGGGGGATCGAGCGGACCGCAGCGATCACCGACGGCGCCGCGGGCACGCATCAGCTCCCGCGGATGCTGCGCGGCTGAGCGCCGTCACCGCCGTCAGGCGGCGATCGCCTCGGCGTCCATGATCGTGTAGCTGTACCCCTGCTCCGCGAGGAACCGCTGCCGGTTCTGCGCGTAGTCCTGGTCGATCGTGTCGCGTGCCACGAGCGTGTAGAAGCTCGCGGTGTGGCCGGACTGCTTCGGACGGAGAAGGCGCCCGAGGCGCTGGGCCTCCTCCTGCCGGGAGCCGAACGAGCCGGACACCTGGATGGCGACCGATGCCTCGGGGAGGTCGATGGAGAAGTTCGCGACCTTGGACACCACGAGCAGCGAGATGTCGCCCTCCCGGAATGCCCGGTACAGCTCTTCCCGCTCCTCGACCGGAGTGGACCCGGTGATCTGCGGGGCATCGAGCGCCTGCGAGAGCGCGTCGAGCTGGTCGAGGTACTGGCCGATGACGAGGATCTGCTCGCCCTGGTGAGCCGCGATCAGCTCGCGCACCGCATCGATCTTCGCCGGGGCGGAGGCCGCGAGTCGGTAGCGCTCGTCGTCGGTGGCCGCCGCGTACTCCAGGCGGTCCGCCGGGGGAAGGTCGACTCGCACCTCGAAGCAGGCGGCGGGGGAGATGAAGCCCTGCGCCTCGATCTGCTTCCAGGGGGCGTCGAAGCGCTTCGGGCCGATCAGGCTGAAGACGTCGCCCTCGCGGCCGTCCTCGCGGACCAGGGTCGCGGTGAGGCCGATCCGGCGGCGGGCCTGGAGGTCGGCGGTGAGCTTGAACACGGGCGCCGGCAGCAGGTGCACCTCGTCGTACACGATGAGGCCCCAGTCCAGCGCGTCGAGGAGGGCGAGGTGCGCGTACTCGCCCTTCCGCTTCGCGGTGAGGATCTGGTACGTCGCGATCGTGACGGGTTTGACCTCCTTGGCCTGCCCGGAGTACTCGCCGATCTCCTCGGGGGTGAGGCTGGTGCGCTTGAGCAGCTCGTCCCGCCACTGCCGCGCGGACACCGTGTTCGTCACGAGGATGAGGGTCGTCGTCTTGGTGGCCGCCATGGCCCCGGCGCCGACGATCGTCTTGCCCGCACCGCAGGGGAGCACGACCACGCCGGAGCCGTCCTTCGAGAAGGCGTCGACGGCGTCCTGCTGATACGGGCGGATGGCCCACCCGTCCTCGGCGAGCTCGATCTCGTGAGGGGTGCCTGGCGTGTAGCCGGCGAGGTCCTCCGCCGGCCAGCCGATCTTCAGCAGCTCCTGCTTGATCTGCCCGCGGGCCCAGGCGTCCACGACGAACGTCTCCGGGGTCGGGTGCCCGATGAGCAGGGGCTGGATGCGCTTGTTGTTCGCGACCTGGGCCAGCACGGCGGGGTCGGTCGAGCGCAGGATGAGCACGCCTTCATCGTCACGCTCGATGACCAGGCGGCCGTACCGGTTCACCGTCTCGCGCAGGTCGACGGCGACGGAGGGCGGGACGGGGAAGCGCGACCAGCGGTCGAGCGTCTCCAGCATGTCCTCGGCGGTGTGGCCGGCGGCGCGGGCGTTCCACAGCCCGAGCCGCGTGATCCGGTACGTGTGGATGTGCTCGGGCGCACGCTCCAGCTCGGCGAAGATCGCGAGCTCGTGGCGGGCGCTCTCGGCGTCGGCGTGGGCGACCTCGAGGAGCACGGTGCGGTCGCTCTGGACGATCAGGGGGCCATCAGACATAGCTGACCAGTCTACCGGCCCGTGGCTGCACGGGGCCTAGGTCGGGACGACGGTCGCGGCGCGGATGCTCGACACGGGCAGGGTGCGCTCGACATCGGCCGCCCTGTCCCTTCCCCGCAGCCGTCCGCCGCCGATCCCGGTGGCTTCGAGGAGAAGGTCCCTGGTGGATCCGTCCGGCATGCCGACCGTCACCCGCAGCACGGCCTTCGCGCGCACCGCCGCCTCCAGCTCCCTGTCCAGCCACGCGGCGTCCGCGTCGGGTCCCTGGCGTTCGCGCAGCCGCGCGATCAGCGGTGCGTAGTCGGGGGCGGGGGCGGGGTCGGGTACGGCAGCCGGGTGTCGCGTGCGTACAGCGACGGTCCCGTCGCGATCGACGAGGGTCGCGGGGTACCTGGCGTCGGTCAGTGCCCAGTAGACCGTGTCCTGCCCGACCTTGGTCGTCAGCGAGCCGACGTGCGCGGTGAGCCCGAGCGGCCGGAGCGACTGGTCGACCGCCATGGCTTCGAGGAGGTGCGCGTCCGTGCTCTCCACCCGCGTGCGCCCCGTCTCCTCGTCCACGGAGACCCGCACGAGTCCGTGGCGCTGGCCGGTCTGCGCGACGAGGTAGCCGAGGGGCTGCGGAATGCCCGTGAGTGAGATCTCGCCGAGGAACCCCAGGATCGAGGCCTCGTCCTCCCCTGCGGCGAACGCATGTGCGACCGACTCCGCGGTGAAGCGGTACGACGAGGCCTGGGAGGCGGACTCCCGACGGGCCATGGTCCGCAGCCGCACGTCCAGTGCAGGCTGCAGGGGGCCCGGCGCGATCGCGGTGAGGTCGTTCTGGAGGAAGATCCGGTCCACCTCCGCGGGTAGGAGCGCCGAAAGGGCGGAGGGATCGGCCGCCTCGCCGCGCCGCAGCGCCGCGGACCACGGGGGCTCGGAGCCGTCCTCCGCGATGAGGCCGAGAAGACGAGCGGCCTCGAACTGTCGAGCCGCCTCCTCCGGCCAGGCCGGATCCCAGGGATGGGCGAGGGGCCATTGACTCGGCGGCAGCCACCCTCCCGTCGCCGTGCGGATCCCGCGGGGGAGCGTGTCACGGAAGGCGGTGGCCAGGAGGTTCCAGCGTGCGGGCGCGGGGGAACGGAGCCAGTCCTCAGCGGCCGGGGTGGTGCGCAGCAGGCGCTCGACGGGAGCGGCGAGACCGGCGCGCACGGCGAGCGCCACCAGCGGATCGACGCTCTCGACATTGAGGCCCGTCTCGGTGAGCTGACGCTTCTGGCCCGCGCTCACCGCACCGCCCATGAGGAGGGTGAACGGCTGCTCCCTGGCGAGGAGCAGGATGTCGGCGAGCACGCCGACGGTGGTGAAGGCGCGCTCCGCGGCGTGCGCGGAGACGGACTCCTCCGCGGCCGGTGCGGGGGTCTCGTCGAGGGGAGCAGGCCGAGACCTCCCGGCCACCGCCTCGGCGACGGGCGGGTGCGGTGTGCCGTCGGCGCGGAGCAGGGCGAGCGCGGTCAGACGCTCGCGGCCGGCGCCGGCTCCGTTTCCCGCCACGGCGTCGACGAGCGCGGCGGCCTCCGCGGCGGTCAGAGCGGGCAGCGCACGGCCGATCGACGCGGCGTCCAGCAGGGCCTCGGCCGCGTCGAAGAGATCCTGCCAGGCGACATCGGGACGCACACCGCGCGCGGCCAGCAGCGCCGTCAGCTCGTCATCGCTCGCCGCGGCCAGGTCGTCGGCCAACGGGCGTGCGTGCGTGCTCATCGATGCGGCCTCAGCGACGCGACTCGGCGCGACCCTTCCGCACGAAGCTCATCACCAGCAGCGCGATGATCATGACGAAGGCGAGCGGCAGCCCCCAGTAGGGGATCGCGGCGATCACCGGCCACAGGCCCTCACCGAACGCGGCCCTGTCCATGCCGAGCGCGGTGCCGATGATGATGACGAAGAAGCAGATCACCGACGCGGCCGCGATACCGAGCGCGGTGAACGCCAGGATGCGGTCGATCCGACGGATGGGGACCTCCGGTCCGGGACTCTGCGTACTCATCCGCCCCAGCCTACTCGCACGCGCGGGAGCGGTTCCGTTCCGCCCGTGACCGGTAGGCTGGGGGACACGCGCACGAGCGCGCTCCGTCCGCATTCGATCCAGCGAGGTTCTCCCATGCCCACCGGCAAGGTCAGGTTCTACGACGAAGACAAGGGTTTCGGCTTCATCGCCAGCGATGACGGCCAGGACGTCTTCCTGCACGCCTCCGCGATGCCGGCCGGCACCGCGGTGAAGGCGGGTGCGCGCGTGGAGTTCGGCGTGGCCGACGGCAAGCGCGGTCTCCAGGCGCTGTCGGTCCGGGTGCTCGAAGCGCCGCCCAGTCTCGCGAAGGCGAAGCGCAAGCCCGCCGACGACATGGCGATCATCATCGAGGATCTCGTGAAGCTCCTCGACGGCATCGGCGGCGACCTGCGCCGCGGCCGCTACCCCTCCTCGAGCCACGGCCGCAAGATCGCGGCCGTCCTGCGCAAGGTCGCCGATGACCTCGAAGCCTGACGCCGACGCGCGGCTCGTCGAGGCGCACGACCTCGCGCTCGCCGCCCTGCGCGAGATCACCCCTGCCGCCACGGTCGGGCCGGCTGCCGGCTTCACGCCGGAGGAGGACGGATCCGTCTCCCTGCGATTCGAGAACCGGCTCCCCGGCTACCCCGGCTGGTACTGGACGGTGACGGTCGCCCGTGTCGAGGACGAGGAGCCCACCGTCCTCGAGGTCGAGCTGCTCCCCGGCGACGGTGCTCTGCTGGCCCCGGAGTGGGTGCCGTGGGCGGAACGCCTCGCCGAGTACCGCGCACACCAGGCGGAGCTGGCCGAGGCCGCCGCTGCCGGTGGTGAGGACGCCGACGGGGAGGAAGAGGACGCCGACGGCGACCTCGACGACGACGGCATCGACGATGACGAACTCGACGAGGACGGCTCCGACATCCTCCATGCCGGAGACCTCGACGGCGTGGACATCGACGAGCTCGACCCGTCCGATCAGGACGACGAGCTCGACGCGTCCGATGAGGACGATGAGGACGATGAGGCAGAGGACTCCGAAGACGACGACGCCGACGCCCGCGATGCGGACGCCGGCGACGAAGAGGAGTGAGGCGGACGCTCAGCCGGCCAGGTTCTCCTGCACGAAGTCGATGGCCCGGATGAGCTGACGCACGTCGTCCGGCTCGATCGAGACGAACGTCGCCACCCGCAGCTGGTTGCGGCCGAGCTTGCGGTACGGCTCGGTATCGACGATGCCGTTGGCGCGGAGCGCCTTGGCGATCGCCGCGGCGTCGACACTGTCGTCGAAGTCGATCGTCGCGACCACGGGTGAGCGGTGCGCCGGGTCGGTGACGAAGGGGGTCGCGACGGCGGACGCCTCCGCCCAGTCGTACAGCGCCGACGACGACTCCGCCGTGCGCGCAGCGGCCCAGGCGAGACCGCCGTTGCCGAGGATCCACCGCAGCTGGTCGTCCAGGAGGAGCAGCGTCGTGAGCGCAGGGGTGTTGAGCGTCTGGTTGAGCCGCGAGTTGTCCACCGCGTGCTTCAGGCTCAGGAACTCCGGGATGTAGCGTCCCGAGGCGGCGATCCGCTCGATGCGGTCGATCGCGGCCGGAGACACGGCGGCGAACCAGAGCCCGCCGTCCGAGCCGAGGTTCTTCTGCGGGGCGAAGTAGTAGACGTCGGCCTGCGTCATGTCGACGTCGATGCCGCCCGCGGCGCTCGTCGCGTCGATCACCGTCAGGGCACCGTCGGCGCGGACGCGCTCGATCGGCGCGGCCACGCCGGTCGAGGTCTCATTGTGCGGCCACGCGTAGACGTCGACGCCGTCGACAGGTTCGGCCGCGCTCCGCGATCCGGGCTCGGCGGAGCGGACATCCGGCGCCTCGAGCCAGGGGGCTCCTGCCGCCTTGGCGAACTTGCCGCCGAACTCACCGAACACGAGGTTCTGGCTGCGTCGCTCGATCAGGCCGAAGGCCGCGGCGTCCCAGAACGCCGTCGAGCCGCCGTTGCCCAGGATGATCTCGTATCCCTCGGGGAGACGGAAGAGAGCGGCGAGCTGCTCGCGGACGCTGCCGACGAGGTTCTTCACCGGTGCCTGGCGGTGCGAGGTCCCGAGGACGGAGGCCCCCGTCGTGACGAGCGCCTCGAGCTGCGCGCCGCGCACCTTCGAGGGGCCGCAGCCGAAGCGGCCGTCTGTGGGCAGGAGGTCACGGGGAATCTCGATCGCCATGGCTAGATTCTAGGGGGATCCCGCCGTTCCTCCCGTCCGCGACCCCGTCCGATGTCGCCGGAGGAATGTAGGCTTGCCTAAGAACTTCCGGAGGGCCCACATGACGGATCTGATCGACACCACGGAGATGTATCTCCGCACCATCCTCGAACTCGAGGAGGAGAACATCGTGCCGCTGCGGGCGCGCATCTCGGAGCGCCTCGGGCACTCCGGACCGACGGTCTCGCAGACCGTCGGTCGCATGGAACGCGACGGCCTCGTCGTGGTGTCCGAGGACCGCACGCTCGAGCTCACCGACGCCGGGCGCCGCAAGGCCGTCGACGTGATGCGCAAGCACCGCCTCGCCGAGCGTCTGCTGTCGGACGTGATCGGGCTGGACTGGGCCTTCGTGCACGAGGAGGCCTGTCGCTGGGAGCACGTCATGAGCGAGCAGGTGGAGCGTCGTCTCGTCGAGCTGCTCGGGCACCCCACCGAGTCGCCGTACGGCAACCCGATCCCCGGTCTCGACCAGCTCGGCGACCTTCCCGCCCGCACCTTCGACGAGGGTGTGATCGGTCTCGTGCAGCGGCTGAACGCCGCAGGCGAGCCGGTCGAGGGGACGGTCCGCCGTCTCGCCGAGCCGGCCCAGGTCGACCCGGAGCTCCTGGAGCAGCTGCGTGACGCGGGCGTCGTGCCCGGGGCCCGCGGCGACTTCCGCTTCAACGAGGGCTATGTGCTCATCCAGATGGACGGCAAGGAGGAGGGTCTCGAGCTCCCCGTGGAGCTGGCCTCGCACATCTTCCTCGTCGGCGAACCGGCCTGAGAAGCGCTCACCGAGGATTGTCAGTTTCCCAGGGTGACATGATCGTTATCTTCCGGTAACCTCGGTCAGGTCCTCAGCGAAGAAGCCCGCTGGGGGCGAACCGCGAAGATCCGCCTTCCGGCTCGTCGTCTTCCCGACAGGGACGCACTCGAACCCGAGTAGTGCATCTCTGCCCTGGGGCAGAACGTCGACGGGCCAGCACCACCCGAGGTGCGAGGGCTCAGGAGGACCACGTTTTGGCCGCAGACATCGAACCGACCGCGAAGACATCTGAAGATCGAGTACCCGCCCGGCGCACCGGTGCACGGGTCAGTGCTCGGAAGATCGCAGCCCCCCTCCGGTCGGTGGCGATCTTCGGTGCTGTCGGCGCTCTCGTCGCCGCTGTCGCGCTGCCCGCCTACGCGGCGTCCAAGCCGATGGACGCCACGGCGCAGACCGTGCAGCAGCTCGCCGCGGTCGACGCGCAGTCGCTCGTCGTCGCGTCGGAGGCCACGGCCGCTCCGCTCGTACGTGGTGCCTTCAGCGCGACCACGCCGGAGGAGATCGAGAAGAAGAAGGCCGAAGAGGCCGCGGCCGCCGCGGCGCGGGCCGCCGCTGCCGCTGCTTCCGCCTCCGCCTCCGCACCCTCGTCAGGCACCTTCAACACGGCCGGCTACGCACTCGTCGCTCCCGGCTCCGGCCAGGTCCGCTACCCGCTGCCGCTCGGCTCCTGGAACGTCAGCCGCACCGTCGGCGGCGGCCACAACGGCGCCGACATGCTCGCGCCCGCCGGCACGCCGATCTACGCCGCCGCGGCCGGCGTCGTGCGCGCCTCCGCCGAGAGCATCGGCGGCTACGGCGTCGCCGTCATGCTGGACAGCGTCGTGGGCGGTCAGCAGGTCCAGACCACGTACGGACACATGCTCTACGGGTCGCGCCAGGTGCAGGCCGGGCAGACCGTCGCCGCCGGACAGCTGATCGGCTATGTGGGCAGCACGGGACGGTCGACCGCGAACCACCTCCATTTCGAGGTCTGGATCAACGGCGGCCTCGTCGAGCCGATGTCCTGGCTCTCCGTCAACGCCGGCTGACCGGGACACGTTCTCGAGCATTCATCTCCCGTTCCGCCCCGGTCCTCGCGGGATGGGTTAGCCTGAACCCGTCGTCATACAGGCGGGAGAGGCTGATGGAGCGAACACCGAGCATCCGAACCATGGACGCTCTCGGTCGTCACGTCCTTCGGCATTGCCCGCAGGGATGCCGCGGTGCTGCCGCGCGCGAAAGGCGCCGTCTGTAGACGGCGCCTTTTCTCGTCCCTGCGAACACTCCTCCTCCTGCACGACGTCGTGTGAGTCGAGAGTGCCGGGAAGCCGTCCCGGCGGATCGAGAGGATGACGAATGCGCACACTGGTCCTGAACGCCGGATACGAGCCCTTGGCGATCGTGTCCTTCAAGAGAGCCCTCGTCCTGGTCATGAACGACAAGGCGACGGTCATCGAGAGAGTCGAGGACGACCCCGTCTGGGGAACCCACGGCGTCTACGATCGCCCGGCGGTGATCATCCTCTCCCGCTACGTGCGCGTCCCCCTCAGCCGTCGCGTGCCGGTCACCCGCCGCGGGGTCCTGCGGCGCGACGGGCATCGCTGCGGATACTGCGGCAAGGCCGCGGCGACGATCGACCACGTCCTGCCCCGCTCGCGCGGCGGCGCGGACTCCTGGGAGAACCTCGTCGCCTGCTGCCTGCGCTGCAACAACCTCAAGAGCAACCGCACCCCGCAGGAGATGCGGTGGCAGTTGCGGTTCACGCCGCGCCCGCCGCACGGGACGGCGTGGACGGTGCGCGGGGTGGAGCGCAGCGATCCCCGCTGGGAGCCCTACCTCGCCCTCGCCGCGTGAGAGCCAGCGCGAGGGCGCGCAACCGTGGTCCCGTAGACTGGCTGTGCGCCCTCGTAGCTCAGCAGGATAGAGCAGCCCTCTCCTAAAGGGCAGGTCGCAGGTTCGAATCCTGTCGAGGGCACTCCCGCTTCCGCATGCGTCAGGGCTGCCCGCGCCGCCACAGCTTCGACGGCCACCAGATGGTCTTCCCGATGTCGTAGGCGAGTGCGGGCACGAGGAGCGAACGCACCACGAACGTGTCCAGCAGCACGCCGAACGCGACGATGAACGCGAGCTGCACGAGGAAGAGGATCGGGATCACCGACAGTGCCGCGAACGTCGCCGCCAGCACCAGCCCGGCGGAGGTGATGACGCCGCCGGTGATGGAGAGCCCGCGGAGGATGCCCTCCCTCGTCCCGTGCTGCTTCGACTCCTCCCGCACCCTTGTCATGAGGAAGATGTTGTAGTCGATGCCCAGGGCGACGAGGAACACGAAGCCGTAGAGCGGGACCGCGGGGTCGGCACCGGGGAAGTCGAAGATGCCGTTGAACACCAGCGCCGAGACGCCCATCGCCGTACCGAAGGACAGCACCGTCGTGAGGATCAGCAGCACCGGCGCCAGGATCGAGCGCAGGAGCAGCATCAGGATGATCATGATGACGACGAGGATCACCGGGATGATGAGGTTGCGGTCGTGGATGGACGCGTCGTTCGTGTCGATCGAGGTGGCCGTCACCCCGCCCACCACGGCTCCGATGTCGTCGAGCTCTCCGCGCAGCTCGCGCACGGTGGAGGCGGCCGCGGCGGAATCGGCCGCATCCGTCAGCGTCCCCTGCAGGAGCACCTGGCCGTCGACCGTCGTGGGCTCCGGAGCGGGGGTCCCGGGAGGGCCGACGGCCGTGATCCCGTCCGTCGTCACCGGGGCGGACCCGCTCGGGGAATCGGCCGCGGTGACGGTCACCCCGTCGATCCCGTCGTTCGCGAGGAGCACGTCGGCGGCATCCTGCAGGCGGTCCTCGTCCACGATCACGGAGACGGGGCTCCCTGAGCCGCCGGGGAAATGCTCACCGAGTGCGACCTGACCGTCGCGCGCCTCCGACGCTCCGAGCACGAGGTCGGACTGCGGGACGCCCTGTGCGTCGAGCTGTGTGACGCCGGCCGCGCCGGCGAGGAGGACGAGGGTGGTCGCGATCCAGATGACGCGGGGGCGCTTCTTGATAAGGCCCGACAGTCGCGCCCAGAGGCCGGGGGTGCGCATGCCGTGCTCCTCGGCCACGACCTCGGGCTCGAACCGGGGACGCCGGGGCCAGAAGACCGCGCGTCCGAACAACAGCAGCAGCGCGGGCAGGAGCGTGAGGGCCGAGAGCATCGCGAACACGATGCCGATCGCCGCGACCGGGCCGAGCGTGCTGTTCGACTTCAGGTCGCTGAGCAGCAGGCACAGGAGTCCCGCGATCACGGTGCCCCCGGAGGCGACGATCGGTTCGACCGATCCCTTCCACGCGGCGAGGAGGGCGACGCCCTTGTCCTGCGCGACCCTCAGCTCCTCCCGGAACCGCGCGACGAACAGGAGCGCGTAGTCGGTGGCGGCGCCGATCACGAGGATGAAGAGGATCCCCTGGGTCTGCCCGCTGAGCAGCAGGATCTCCCATTTCGCCAGCCACCACACGACGAGGAGCGCGACGCACAGCGCGAACAGGCTCGTGGAGAGCACGACGAGCGGCAGCAGGAACGAACGGTAGACGAGGACGAGGATCACGAGCACGGCGAGCAGGGCGACACCGAGCAGGAGTCCGTCGATGCCGGCGAACCCGGCGGCGAGGTCGGCTGTGAAGCCTGCCGGCCCCGTGATGTAGACCGTGATGTCGTCCGGTACCGCCGCGCGCAGCTCGTCGCCGAGAGCGGCGGTGGCATCGCTGAGCTCGGCGTCGCCGTCGATCGGGATGAAGGCCTGCACGGCCCGGCCGTCCTCGGAGGGGAGCGCGGGGGAGACGTCGTCAGTGACCCCCTCCACGTCCGGGGCGTCCGCCACGGCGGCGGAGATCGCCTCGAGTTCGGACGGCGTCAGCTCCTCCTCGGAGGTGAAGACCGCGATCGCCGGGATCGCGTCGCTGTCGGTGAACTCACCGAGGAGCTGCTGCACCGTCGTGGCGTCCGCGGACTCCGGCAGGTACGTCGTCTGATCGTTGGACGACACCTCGTCGACCTTGCCGAACAGCGGACCGCCGAAGGAGGCACCCGCCAGCCACACCAGGATGAGGGCGACCGGGAGGAACACGCGCAGCCAGGAGTGGCGTCGGGTGCGCTCGCGGGTCGGCGGCGTCGGTGCGGGGGCGGGGCGGGACATCGGGGTCCTTTCGGGAGAGGGGGCGGGGCGCGAAGGGTCAGGAGACCCAGGCGAGGATGAGGATCATCGTGGCGAGGAAGCCGGCGATGTAGTTGAGTGCGATGAACCGGCGCCAGGCGCGGTTGGTCCCGGCCGACGTCTCGTCGGTGACGTTCCACCACGGCGCGGCGTTGACGATGTAGGGCAGCGCCAGCACGGCGGCGAGCGGTCCCGGCCACGGGGTCAGCAGCATCGCACCGCCGGCGACGGCCCACAGCACGAGGGAGAGCCGGACGGTCGCCCTCGCGCCGATCACGGTCGCGATGGAGGAGATGCCACCCTCGCGATCGGGCCCGATGTCCTGCACGGCACCGAACGCGTGAGCGGCCATGCCCCAGAGGAAGAACGCGACGAGCACGAGGACGCTGGTCGTGGTGACGGGCGCTCCGGCGAGGGAGAGGCCGACGAGGGCGGGGCTGACGAAGTGCGTGCTGGAGGTCACGGAGTCCAGGAACGGGCGCTCCTTGAAGCGCAGCACCGGAGCCGAGTAGGCGAGGACGGCGAAGACGCTCACGGCGAGCCACAGCCACGACGCCGGGGTGCCGACGGCGAAGAGGTAGACCAGGAACGGTACGTTCGTGGCGGCCGCCGCCCACAGCGTCGCGCGGTGGATGCGCGGGGACAGCAGCGCGCCCTCGATCCCGCCCTTGCGGGGGTTCGCCAGGTCGGAGGCGTAGTCGAAGACGTCGTTGATGCCGTACATCGCGAGGTTGTACGGCACCAGGAAGTACAGGGTGCCGATCACGAAGGTCGCGTCGATCTCCCTGGTGCTCAGCAGGTAGGCGGCGGCGAAGGGGAAGGCCGTGTTGATCCAGCTGATCGGCCGGGACGAGAGGAGGATCTGGGCGATGTCGTGGCCGATGCCGCCGCGGGAGGTCTTCTCCGTCATGCGTGCTCCTCCCGGTCTGCGGCGGTGCGCGTCCGGGATCGGCGCGCGCGCAGGGCGGTCCACAGCGCGGGGAGCAGCAGCACCCCGGCCAGCGGATACGCGAAGTCCTCGAGCGGCGCGAGACCGATGTGCACGCCGGCGAGCTGCGTCGGCGCGTAGTGGAACAGCCCGGTGGCGATCATGACGGTGTCGAACACGGCGGTCAGCACGAGGAGAGCGAGCGCGGTGAGCGTGAGGGCGCCGAGGTGCGGGGTGCGCCGCGCTCCGACGCAGAGGGCGACCGCGGCCAGAGCGGCGACGGCGAGGAACACGGCGGACAGCTGCAGGTAGGTCATCGCGCCGCTCCCTCCCCTGCGCTGACCCGACGGCGATCCAGAAGCCGGACGGCGCCGCCGTAGAGCACCATCGTGCAGACGACGAGGAAGATCAGGAAGATCGGCTCCTCCAGGGGGAGCTCCGGAGCCAGGACGATACCCGTGGCGATCGCCGCCTCGCCGCGGAAGAAGATCCCCGCCGCGATGCCGGCCACGTCCCAGACGAGGGAGAAGGCGAGTCCGACGATCGTGACGATGGCCGCCGCCACGGCATCCCGCCAGAAGAAGAGACGGAACCGCCAGTCGAGCAGCAGCATGCAGCCGAGGGAGACGAGCAGGGCGGTCAGGTAGATCGCGCCCATCATGCCTTCTCGGGTGTGGGGGTTCGGGTGGCCGGCTCCGGCAACGGGCCGGGCGAGTGGTCGCCTCGGATGCGCTTGAGCACGATCTCGGCGCTGATGAGGCACATCGGCACGCCGACGCCGGGCGCGGTGGTCGCTCCGGCGTAGTACAGCCCCCGCACGCGCCGGGAGGCGTTCTGCGCGCGGAACATGGCGCTCTGCGAGAGGATGTGCGCGGGGCCGAGCATCCCGCCCCGCCACGAGTGGTAGTCGTCGCGGAAGTCGGCCGGACCCACCGTCTCCCTGACCACGATCCGCTCGCGCAGGTCGGGGATCCCCGACCACGCTGCGATCATGTCGATCGCGGCGTCCGCGGCCTTCTCGACCTTCGGCGAGCCGGCGCCGTCGCTCCCGCCGTGGCCGAGCTCGACGTCGGCCGGGACCGGGATCAGGACGAAGAGGTTCTCGTGCCCGTCCGGCGCGACCCCCGCGTCCGTCGCGCTGGGCCGACAGACGTAGGTGGACGCCGGCGTGGGGACGCCGGGGGTGCGACCGAAGATCGCGTCGAAGTTCGCATCCCAGTCGTCGGTGAAGAACAGCGAGTGATGGGGGAGCTCGGGCAGGGTCCCGCGGACGCCGAGCATCACGAGCACGCCGCCGGGTCCGCTCGTGCGCCGCGCCCACCAGGACTCCGGATAGGACTGCAGCGTGGGAGGCAGCAGCGCCGTCTCGGTGTGGTGGAGGTCGGCGCCGGAGACGACGATGTCCGCGTCCTCGACGTGCTGATGGCCGTCGCGATCCGTCCAGCCGACACCGGTCACGTGGGTCGCACCGTCCGCGTCCTGCGTGCGGATCCCGGTGACCTCGGCACCCGTGACGATCCGCGCGCCGGCATCCTGGGCCAGCGCCGCCAACCGCTCGACGACACGCCAGAAGCCGCCCTGCGGATACAGCACGCCCTGGTCGAGGTCGAGCGCGCTCATCAGGTGGTACATCGCCGGCGCCGTCCGCGGGTCGGTGCCCAGGAAGACGGCGGGGTAGCCGAGGATCTGCCGCAGCACCGGGTGCCGGAAGCGCCGGGCGGCGAAAGCCTGGAGGCGGGTGCCGAGCAGCGAGAACAGTCGCGGCAGCGCGCGCACCACCTCGGGAGCGGCGAGCGTCCTGGTGCGGGTGAACGGATTGTAGAGGAAGTACCGCCTCGCCATGGAGCCGGCATCGTGGGCGGAGGCGAGATAGGTCTCGAGTGCCGCGGCGGAGCCCGGTTCCATCGACTCGAACAGCGCGGACACGGCTTCCCGCCCGGCGGGCACCGTCACGGGGTCGTCGCCGGACTCGGGCGAGCGGAAGACGCGGTACCCCGGATCCAGCAGCGTCAGGTCGAGCTGCTCCTCGGTGGTGGTCCCCATCATCGCGAAGTAGTGGTCGAAGACCTCGGGCATGAGGTACCACGACGGGCCGGAGTCGAATCGGAAACCATCGCGCTCGATGGTGCCCGCCCGTCCGCCGACGCGGTCGTTCTTCTCCAGCACCACGACGTCATGTCCGTCGCGCGCGAGCAGCCCGGCCGTGGCCAGACCGGCCACGCCCGCGCCGATGACGACGACGCGGCTCATCGGTCCCGCTCCAGGGCCGTGACGAGGACGGCGCGCGCAGCGAGCAGCGCCTTGATCGGGTCCGGCACGCGCACCCGGCGGCGGTACAGCTCCGCGGCCGGCGTGCGTGCGACGCGGTGCGTCAGGGCGGCGAAGAGGGCGAGGGCGCTCCGGACAGCGGCACGGGCGTCCTTCGGGAGCAGCGGGATCGCGGCTCTCGCGTCGGCGAGCTGACGGTGGACGGTGTCGACCCAGGTGTCGCGGTCGGCGTCGGTGAGAGGTTCCGTGCCGCCGAGGTAGCCGCGCTGCAGGCGGTCGGTGTCGTCGGCGAGGTCACGGAGGAAGTTCACGTTCTGGAACGCGGCGCCCAGCCGACGCGCTCCGCGGTCGAGGATGTCGAGCTCCTCCGGCGTCCGCGTGGCGTCGCGCAGGAAGACCCGCAGGCACATCAGGCCGACGACCTCCGCCGAGCCGTAGACGTACGCGGCGTGTGCGTCGGCGTCATAGGCGGTGAAGCCGGACGGGCCGGAGATGTCGGCCCTCATCGAGTCGAAGAACGGCTGGGTGAGGTCTTCGCCGATCCCGCACTCGCGCGCCGTTCGCGCGAACGCGTGCAGGATGAGATCGCTGCTGTAGCCGGTCCGCATGGAGCGATGGGTCTCCGTGATGTAGGAGTCCAGGGCCGCGGCCTGTGCACCGGCATCGAGTCCGGCCTCGGCGGCGACGCCGTCGACGATCTCGTCCGCGATGCGCACCATGGCGTAGATGTTGCGCACGTGCTGGCGATGGCGTCGCCCGAGAAGACGCGTCGCCAGTCCGAACGACGTCGAGTAGGTGCGGATGACGTCGGATGTCGCGATCTCGGCAGTCCGGCTGAAGCGTCGCAGCGCCGCGTCGTCGCGGGGCTCGGAAGGGGTCGCGGTCATCGGCTGCGGCCCTCGATCCGGTCGGCCAGAGCGAGGATGATGCGTCCGGCGTCGGCCGAGAGCGTGCCCGCCTCCTCGGCTTCCGCCAGGATTGTCGACACGGCCGCGAGCTGCTCCTCCACGAGTCCTCGGACGAATCCCTCCGCGCCGCACTCGCGGAGGCGGTCGCGCATCTCCGCCGCGTCGTCGATGCTGAGGTCGTTCTCGCCGAACCGCAATTCGATGCCGGGCCAGTGGCTGGTCATCCGGGCGTACGCGATGATCGCGGTCTCCTTGCCCTCGCGGAGATCGGAATACGGGTCCTTGCCGTGGGCGTCCGGGTCACCGAACACCGACAGCAGATCGTCCTGCAGCTGGTAGGCGAGACCGAGGTGGCCGCCGATCTCGGTCAGCTGCTCCTCGGCGGCGGTCGGAGCGCCGGACAGGATAGCCGCCGCGCGGAGCGGGAGGACGAACGAGTAGGCGGCGGTCTTCGACGCGCTGGTGGCGAGGATGGTGCGGAGGTCGGCCGCGATGATGCCGTCGCTGAGGGCGACGTCGGAGTGCTCCCCGGCGACGGTCTCGAACACGGTCGTCTCGAGGAGAGCGAGGAGCCGCTCCCGTCGCGGCGCGGGGACGTCGGCACGGGCGAAGCCGAGCACGGCGGTGGAGAGCAGGAGGTCTCCGAGGAGGATGGCGCTCGAGCGGCCCCAGTGCAGCGCCGCATCGCCGGCCTCGTCGGGGCGACGGGAGACCAGGGAGCCGATGAGATTGGGACGGCGGCGGCGGGTGAGGTCGCCGTCGATGACGTCGTCGTGCAGGAGGAACGCGAAATGCAGCAGCTCGACATGAGCGGCCACGTCGATCGCCCGCGCCGTGTCCTTCTCCGTGAGGGGGGTCGTGGCGAGTGCGGACAGCAGGTCCATGAGCATGCGCGGGCGCAGGAGCTTCCCGCCGAGGGCGTGCTCGGCGGCCGTGTGCCACAGGGCGGCGAACTCCGCCCCGTAGTGCTCGGCGGCGGCAGTGCGCTCGGCGAACCGTCGTCGCAGCACCGCCTCGATCCTGGTGCCGAGGTCTTCTTCTGTCACCATGACCGCCATGGCTCAGACCTCCCCGTGTCGACGGAGGAGAGGGAGCTGCTCGGCGAGCCAGGGGCTGAAGGCGAACGGGGTGCGGATGACCGCGGTGAGCAGGTCATCGACATCGACCCACTCCCACTCCGCCACCTCGTCCGGGTTCGCCGAGGGCTGCTCGTCGACCACCGCGACGTGCACCGGACAGATCTCGTTCTCCACGATGCCACTCGCGTCCACGGCGCGGTAACGGTAGTCGGGGAGAGCGAGGCGGATCTCGGTCACCTGGATACCCAGTTCGTCGGAGCCGCGCCGTCGCACCGCGTCGGCCATGTCCTCGCCGGGCTGCGGGTGCCCGCAGAAGCTGTTGGTCCAGACCCCGGGCCACGTGCGCTTGCCGAGCGCGCGACGCGTGACGAGGAGGCGTCCCTCTCGATCCTGCACATAGCAGGAGAAGGCGAGGTGGAGAGGAGTGTCGGTCGTGTGGACTTCGCTCTTGGGCAGGATGCCGACGGCAGTCCCGTCTTCGGCGAGGAGTGTGACGTTGTCCATAGCGTCCTCTCGTCGTTTAGCTAACCTGGCGAAATATCAACTTAGCATGAAGCTGTTCGTGTGTAACATGATCGCATGCCCTCCGAGCCCCGCACCACCCCGGTCGCCCACGCGACGGCGGCGGCGGAGCGGGACGAACTCGCTCAGGGGTCCATCTACGACGTCGACGCCAGCGACCCGCGCAGTACGCTCGTCGATCGCTCGGGCGTCGCCCCGGAGGATCTGCGTCAGATCGGACGCCTCATGGAGGCGCTCGGCGGGCTGCGCGAGGCCGAGCAGCGTCTCTCGCAGGCGTCCCGGCGCTACATGCAGCTGAACGAGACCGACATGCGCGCGCTGCACTACCTGATCGTGTGCGACAACCGAACGGTCGTGGCGACGCCCAGCGGGATCGCCCACCATCTCGGGGTCTCCACCGCCGCGACGACGAAGCTGCTCGACCGGCTGGAGAAGGGTGGGCACATCCGGCGCTCGCCGCATCCCACCGACCGACGAGCCCTCGCGATCACCATCACCCCCGAGACCAGGCACGCCGCGATGGAGACGGTCGGGCGGCAGCAGGCCAAGCGCTTCTACGCGGCGGCGCGTCTGTCGGCGGCGGAGCGGGAGGTCGTGATCCGCTTCCTCCTGGACATGACGGAGGAGATCACCCTCCGCGATGAGGCGTGGGCGCTCGAGGGTGCGAAAGAAGATCCCGCCCGACCGTGAGGTGGGGCGGGACCGGGTCAATGCGCGGCGCGGTAGGCCTCGAGGATGGGCGCCGGTACGCGACCCCGCTCCGAGAGCGTGTAGCCGTTCTCCTTCGCCCAGGCGCGGATCGCGGCGACCTCCGGGTTGCGTGAGGGCCGCTTCCGCGACGAGGACGAGGACGAGGACCGTCCTCCGCCGGACGCCGCTCCCGATCCGGCCCGACGCCCGGCCGTGATGTAGGGCTCGAGTGCCTGTCGCAATTCCTCGGCGTGCGCGGAATTCAGATCGATCTCGTAGGAGGTGCCGTTCAGCGAGAAATGCACGGTCTCGCCTTCTCCGACCTCCAGGACGGTGCCGTCGATGTCGTCGACCAGCTGGTGCACAATTCGTCTCGCCATGGGGCCGACTTTATCGCGGGTGCGGGAATGCGCACAACAAAGGCCGTTTCGTCATGGCGAACAATGACGCAGCCGCCGAGAATGTCGATTCAGGGGAGAAGGCCGGCGCGACGCGCTTTGGTCACGGCGGCATGCCGCGTCGACGCATCCAATTTCGACATCGCGGTGCCGAGATAGGCCTTGACCGTCCCTTCCCGCAGACCGAGGTGCGCGGCGATCTCCGCATTCGTCGATCCCAGGGCGGCGCAGGCCAGGACATCCGTCTCGCGCGGGGAGAGGTGGACGACGGGGACCGGGCCGGTCGTGGTCGTCGGCAGGTCGTCTCCGGCGAGGGTCAGCAGTCGGCGCTCGACCTGCGCCAGCCGCGCGCGGATGCCGGCGTCGTCGACGGTCGCGGCGATGCTGCGGAGCTCGGCGAAGCTCTCCCGCAGCTCCTCGCGCTGTGCCGGCGCGACCGCTGCGGGTGTCGGCGATGCGGCGCGGAGGCGCCGCTGCACCTCGTCGCGGATGCGCAGCTCGTCAGCGACGGACTGGGCGACCTGCATGGCCGGGGCCGTGGTCACGCCGCCGATCCTCTCCTCCGCCCACGCGCCGGCATAGAGCACGCCGCGAGGGCGGCCCTGGACGACGATCGGCAGGGCGAGCAGGGTCCGCAGGCCTTCGCCGAGGACGAAGACGTCGTAGTCGTGGGTGATCTGGCGGGAGGAGCCGTAGTCGCTCGTCATCCGCGGACGCAGCTCCATCATGGCCCGCCCGCCGAGACCGCGCTCGGGGCGTACGCGGAGACCGTCGAGAGCGCGTGTGCGGGCTCCGACGATGCTCGTGACGCTCACGACGCCCTCTTCGATCAGCCCACCGAACGCCACCGGGAAGCGCGTGCGCCGCGCCAGCTCGCGCACCGCGTTGGCGACGAGCTCCGCCTCGGGTTCGACGGTGATCGGAGAGCTCACGAATACCTACTTTCGGGGGTGACGGCGGTGTTCCCCGTTTCGTAGCGTCGACCCTACCACTCGGGCGGCGACGGCCGCGCGTGCAGCGGACATGTGGCAAGGAGGCCCCATGAGCGAACAGGTTCCGACCCCTCAGAACGGTGCGATCGATTACGTCGCCGTCGAGCAATCCCCTCGATTCCTGCGGTTGAAACGGACGCAGCGGTCATTCATCTTCCCCCTCGCCGCGTTCTTCCTGGTGTGGTATTTCGTCTACGTCCTGCTGGCCGCATTCGCCCGCGATTTCATGGCGCAGCGCGTATGGGGGGATATCACCGTCGGGCTGCTTTTCGGGCTCGGGCAGTTCGTGACGACGTTCGCCATCACGATGGCATATGTCGCGTTCGCCAACAGGAAACTCGATCCGTTGGCGTCGGAGATCCGTGAAGAACTCGAGAAGGCGCAGGCCGACGCATGAGCATCATCCGCACGGCCACCGAGGATGTCGCGCTCGACATCAACCCGGTGTTCAACATCTCGATCTTCCTGGCCTTCGTCGCGGTGACATTGTTCATCGTCATCCGCGCCAGCAGGAACAACAAGACCGCCGCCGATTATTACGCGGCGGGGAGGTCCTTCACCGGACCTCAGAACGGATTCGCGATCGCGGGCGACTATCTGTCCGCCGCATCCTTCCTGGGCATCTGCGGTGCCATCGCGATCAACGGCTACGACGGATTCCTGTACTCCATCGGCTTCCTCGTCGCCTGGCTGGTCGCCCTGCTGCTGGTGGCCGAACTCATGCGCAACACGGGCAAGTTCACCATGGCGGATGTGCTCTCGTTCCGGTTGCAGCAGCGGCCGGTGCGGATGGCGGCGGCGATCACCACGCTCGCGGTGTGCTTCTTCTACCTCCTCGCGCAGATGGCCGGGGCAGGCGGTCTCGTGTCGCTGCTCCTGGGGATCGACGGGAGGGTCGGGCAGTCGGTCGTCATCGCCGTCGTCGGCATCCTCATGATCGTCTACGTGCTGATCGGCGGTATGAAGGGCACCACCTGGGTGCAGATCGTCAAGGCGGTGCTGCTGATCGGCGGCGCCCTCGCGATGACCATCTGGGTCCTCGCGATCAACGGCTTCAGCCTGAACACCCTGCTGGAGGCCGCCGTGGCGAACTCCGACAAGGGAGAGGCGGTGCTGGCGCCCGGCCTGCAGTACGGCGCGAACCCGTGGGACTTCCTCTCGCTGGGGATGGCCCTGGTGCTCGGCACCGCGGGCCTGCCGCACGTGCTGATGCGCTTCTACACCGTGCCGACGGCCAAGGAGGCGCGGCGTTCGGTGGTGTGGGCGATCTGGCTGATCGGCGGCTTCTACCTGCTGACGCTCGTGCTCGGCTACGGCGCCGGCGCGCTCGTCGGCGCCGACGTGATCGCGGCGGCACCAGGGGGCGTGAACTCCGCGGCTCCGCTGCTGGCGCTCAAGCTCGGCGGTCCGGTGCTCCTCGGGTTCATCTCCGCGGTAGCGTTCGCCACGATCCTCGCCGTCGTCGCGGGACTCACGATCACCGCGGCGGCGTCGTTCGCCCACGACATCTACGCGAACGTCATCCAGAAGGGACGCAGGGACGCGGAGGGGAAGCCCGTCGAGCCCGATCCCAACGGCGAGGTGCGGGTCGCCCGTCGGACGGTGATCGTCATCGGCATCCTCGCGATCGTCGGCGGCATCGGGGCGCAGGGGCAGAACATCGCCTTCCTCGTGGCCCTCGCGTTCGCCGTGGCGGCGTCCGCCAACCTGCCGACGATCCTCTACTCGCTGTTCTGGCGCCGATTCACGACGCGCGGTGCGGTGTGGAGCATGTACGGCGGGCTCGGCTCGGCGATCATCCTCATCATCCTGTCGCCCGTGTTCTCCGGCACACCCACGTCGATGATCCCCGGCATCGACATCGCGATCTGGCCGCTGAACAACCCGGGCATCGTCTCGATCCCGCTCGGGTTCGCGCTCGGCTGGCTCGGGACCATCACGAGCACCCGGCGCGAGTCGCCCCAGCTGGCCGCCGAGATGGAGGTGCGCTCTCTCACCGGCTTCGGTGCGGAGAAAGCCGTCGATCACTGACGCGTCACCCCTCGGGTGCGGGCCCGGCGGCCTACTCGCCGGGCCCGCACCCGAGGAGCGGGGAACTCACCGGGACTCGAGGTCCAGCAGGAACCTCTTCCGTTCCGGGTGACCGCCGTAGTGCCCTGCGGAGCCGTCGGACCGCACCACCCGGTGCACGGGCACGATGAGGGAGAACGGTGTGAGCCGACAGGCGGTGCCGACGGCCCTGGCCGCTCCGGGGTGGCCGGCGAGGACCGCGACCTCCCCGTAGCTCAGTGTCTGTCCCCACGGGATCTCGCAGACGGTGCGCAGCGCCGCCCGGTGGAAGCCGTCCACGAGGCGCCAGTCGAGAGCGACATGCTCGTCGAAGCGCACGGGCTCTCCGTCGAAGTACGCCTCCAGGAGCGGGACGAGCTCGTCGGCAGCTCCGGGCACGGGCTCCGGGACGGCGCCGAGCTGCCGAGACACGCCCTCCAGCAGCCAGGGCACCTGCGGATCCGCGGACTCGGACAGATCGAAGCGCACGATGCCGTCGTCGGAGAAGACCGCGAGGGCGTCGCCGAAGGGCGTCGGAGCGAAGTCGTAGCGGAAGGTCATGTCCCCATCCTGACCGTCCGGGTCGACAGCGGAGAACCGGTCGCCGGGTCCGTCGCGCGTTCCGTGGACAACGAGAGCGCACGACCATGCGGGCAGGAGTAGTCCGAGCGAGTGCCGCACCGGCGGTTTTTCACCGGAAACCCGCCGGGGATACCGATCTCCGGCGGTGTCGCGCCTAGGGTGTCAGTGTGTGGCGACGGGAAAGCAGGTCTGCGAACAACACGGCGGTGGACAACGCTGTGTCCCTCGGCGACCTGCGCGACTCGTCCACCGGCGTCGGCATCGCGCACGCCGCGGAGGCGGAGCGCACGCGGCTGCGGGCGGAGGCGGCTGATCTGGGTGGGCCTTCGCCGTTGAGCAGCTTCCGCGACGGCCCGGAGTCGGGCATCGACATCTCCAAGGCGCACCCCGGCAGCCTCCCGCAGTTCATCACCGGCAAGTCGACGCTCCTGTCCAACCTCTTCCGCGATGAGGTGGGTCTGCGCACCGCGCGGCTCGCCGCCGAGCGCATCACGGCCAAGAACACCGAGCTGCGCACCGTCCGCGGCATCGAAGCGGTCCACCTCGCCGTCGGCGTCGCACGGTGGCGCATCGGCGGGGCGACCTTCGCCGCCCCCGTCCTGCTGCGGCCGCTCGCGATCCGCCGCCATCACACCGATTTCGAGCTCAAGCTGCAGGGGGCGTTCGAGGTGAACCCGGAGCTCGTGCGGGTCGCCCGCGAGCACTTCGGGCTGACCCTCGATGCGTCAGCGCTCGCCGCACTCGCGTACGACGGCGGCATCTTCAAGCCCCAGCCCGTGATCGACAGCCTGCGCGCGCTGACCCGATCCATCGAGACGTTCTCCGTCGAACCGCGACTCGTCGTCTCCACCTTCGCCGACGTCGCCGGCGCCATGGCCCAGGACGGCGGCAGCCTCGATCATCCCGTCCTCAACGCGCTCGGCGGCCACGTCGGCGATCGTGAGCAGGTCACGGCACCCCGCGCCGTCCCGCACCACGTCGGGCCCGACGACCGTGCGCCCGCCTCGGACAACCTGCTGCTCGATGCGGATGCGGAGCAGGAGGCCGTGCTGGCCCGCATCGCCGCCGGGCACTCCCTCACCGTGGCGACCCTTCCGGGCACCGGAGGGACGCAGACCGTCATCAACGCGCTCGGGGAGCTCGTCCGCGCCGGGAAGAAGGTCCTCGTCGTCTCGGCCCGGCGGTCCACGCTCGACGGTGTTCGTCATCGCCTCGCCGGTATCGGGCTGGACAGCCTCGCGGTGTCGCCGGGGAGCCTGCGCCGCGATCTCGTCCGCGCGATCGGACGCAACGAGAAGGCGACGGCTCCGAAGGTCAGCGAGGTCGACGACGCGCTGGTGCGGCTGCGCACGGTGCTGCGCGACTACCGAGACGCGCTGACCGTCCCCGTCCCCGGTCTCGACGCCTCCGTGCTGGACGCGACCCGACACCTCACCCGCCTCGCCTCGCTTCCCGTCCCCCCGTCGACGACAGCGCGGTTGAGCGTGGATGCGCTGCGCAGGCTGGCAAGGGACCGCACGGACGCGGCCGCGGCGCTGGCGCAGGCCGCGCGCCTCGGAGAGTTCCGCGTCGGGCCGAACGACTCGCCCTGGTACGGCGTCACCTTCGGCAGCACCGAGGCGGCCCGCGCCGCGCACGAGCTCGCCGGACGCCTGCACGCCGACAGCGTGCCCGCCCTGCTCGAGCGCGGGTACGAGCTCATCGCGCAGACGCACATGCGGCCCTTCTCGACGATCGACGAACTCGGCGAGTACCTCGGGCTGCTGGAGGGCATCCGCGACACGCTCGACCGCTTCAGTCCCACCGTGTTCGAGCGGCCGCTCGGGGAGCTCATCCAGGCCCACGGTTCGCGACGGGACGCGCCAGGGATGTCGGGGGCCAATCGTCGTCGGCTTCGTCGCCTGGCCAAGGAATACGTCCGCCCGGGCGTGCACGTGACGGAGATGCACGAGGCGCTGCTGCGCATCCAGACCCAGCGCACCCAGTGGCAGCGGTACGTGGAGGCGGGCGTCGCTCCGGAGATCCCGCTCGGTCTGGCCGATGTGTCCTCCGCATGGCAGCGGGTCGAAGCGGAGTTGGCGGAGCTCGATGCCGCCCTCGGCCGCCGCGAGCCCCTCTCGTCCCTGCCGGTCGCACGGCTCGTGCGCATGCTCGCCGGCCTCGCCGCGAAGTCGGACGTCTTCGAGAACCTCGTCGAGCGTGCCCAGCTGCGCGACGAGCTCGCCCTCCTCGGCCTGGAGCCGCTGCTGACCGAGCTCTCGGTGCGGCACGTCTCCGAGGCGCGGGTGGGGGAGGAGCTCGAGTACGCCTGGTGGCAGTCCCTCCTGGAGCGCGCACTGCAGGACAACCGGGCGCTGCTCGGCGCGAACACCGCCGTGGTCGACCGCCTCGAGCGCGATTTCCGGCTGGTGGACGAGGCCCATGCGGCCATGGCAGGGCCGCTGCTCGCGTGGCAGCTCGCGAACCAGTGGCGCATCGCCATCGTCGACGAGCCCGAGCAGTCGCAGAACCTCCGCCGCGCCCTGACCCAGTCCGCGACGACGGCCGCGGAGGTCGTCAGCGCCGCGCCGACCCTCGTCGACGTGCTGGCTCCGGTCTGGATCTCGTCGCCCTATCTGGTGCCGGAGATCCCGGATGCGGTGGAGTTCGACACCGTGCTCCTCGTCGACGCCGCGGCCATCAACCTCGCCGAGGCGGCGCCGGCCATCCGCCGCGCCCGTCAGGTCGTGGCGTTCGGCGATCCGGTCACGCAGCGTCCCTCTCCCTTCCGCATCGCGGTCGACCCCGCCGAGGAGTGGGAGGAGGAGGTTCCGTTCGATGACGTCTCGGTCTTCGAGCGCCTGTCCGAGCTGTTCCCGGTGATGACCCTGACCCGCAGCTACCGGGCCGGCGGCGAGGATCTCGCGGAGCTCATCAACGACGCGTTCTACGGCGGCGAGATCGTCTCCCTCCCGTGGGCCGGTTCGTACCTGGGGCGCGGCAGCCTCACCGTCGACTACGTCGAAGGCGGTACCGGCGCGCCCGACCCCGTCTCGGGCGCCGTCGAGAGCCCGGACGCCGAGGTCGCCCGCGTCGTCACCCTCGTCGTCGAGCATGCGGTGCATCGCCCGACCGAATCGCTCATGGTCGTCACCGCCAGCACTCGCCATGCCGAGCGCGTGCGCGCCGCCGTGACCGCCGCCTTCGCGGGACGCTCCGACGTCGCCGACTTCGTCGCCCGCGACACCGCGGAGCCGTTCGCGGTGCTGACGCTCGAGGAGTCCGTCGCGGAGAGCCGCGACCGCGTCATCTTCTCCCTCGGCTTCGGGCTCACGAAGCACGGCCGTGTCCTCAGCGACTTCGGCGACCTGTCGACGCCCGACGGCGAGCGACTGCTGACCGTCGGGATGACCCGCGCACGGCGCTCGATGGTCATCGTCTCGTCCATCCGCCCCTCGGCCTTCGACGACGGGCGCCTCGAGCACGGCGCGGCCACGCTCATGTCGATCCTCGGCGGTCTCGCGGCCCGTGCCCGCGACGCGCGACTGGAGGACCTGGCCGACCCGCTCACCCTCGCACTGGCCAGGGAGCTCCGGCGTCTCGGGGCTTCGGTCGACGTCGACTATCGGGGACTCCTGCCGCTCGTGGCGCAGCACAACGGCAAGGCGGTCGTGATCGAGTCCGATCCGGAGTCCCGGGGAGAATCCCTGCGCGAGACGCTGCGGCTGCGCCCTCATGTGCTCCGTCGCCTCGGCTGGCACTACGTCCGCGTGCACGCGTTCGACCTCTACAGCGACCCGCGCACCGTGGCGTCCCGGATCGCGACGGTGCTCGGCATCTCGGAGACGGCCCCGCGCGCGGAGAACGACACGCAGCCCCTCGATCTCGGCGATCACCGGAATGACTGAGGGCCGGGACGAGCCGCGGCAGCGGGTCGTCCGGGTGCCGGGCTCCCGGCGGGCGCGGCTGACGCCGGTCGATGGCAGCGATCCGGCACCGGAGGTCCCGGAGGGCGGCGCGCCGCAGCGGTCGGCGCCCGGCGACCGGAAGGGTCCCAACGACGACCAGCTCCTCCGCGACGTGCCCCCGCATTACTGACGCGTCCGCCCCCGGAAAAAGGAAGACCCACGGCCCTCCGAGGAGAGCCGTGGGTCGTGAGGGCGGTGCGGTCAGACGCCGCGCGGGCCCTGCTGGGTCTTGAGCAGATCGCGGATCTCGACGAGCAGCTCCGCCTCGGTCGCGGCGGCCGGCTCCTCCTCCGGCTCCTCGGCCGGCGTGCCCTTGCGCGCCTCGACGTGGGCCTTGAACGTGTTCATCGGCAGGACGAAGACGAAGTAGACCACCGCGGCGACGGCGAGGAAGCTGATGAGCGCCGAGATGAGGTCGCCGATCGGGAAGACGACCTCTTCGCCGTAGATGTTGGTGACAGGGATGCCGAACTTGCCGGCGGCATCGGCCTTGAGGAAGAGCGCGATGAGCGGGTTGATGATGCTGTTCACCACGGCCGTCACGACGGCCGTGAAGGCGGTGCCGATGACGACCGCGACGGCCAGATCGATGACGTTCCCGCGGAGCAGGAAGTCCTTGAAACCTTTGAGCATGGAAACCCCCAAGTCGACTGGGCCTCAGTTCGAGGCGGGAGTCGACGCAGCAGCCGGTTTGGCGCTCGTCGTCGAATCCGACTTCGATGATGCCGAAGCATCCTTCGAACCCCCGGATTTGGCGCGCGAGTCCGTGCGATAGAAGCCGGAGCCGTTGAAGGTCACGCCGATCGAGCCGTACTGCTTGCGCAGGGCGCCGCCGCACTCGGGGCAAACCGTGAGCGCGTCGTCGGAGAAGCTCTGGACGGCGTCGAACTGGTGCCCGCACGCGGTGCAGGCATAGGCGTAGGTGGGCATGGCGGTCCTTGCGGGTCAGCGTCGCCGGGGCGACAGATGCAGCGTCTGCGACGGGGTCACGATGCCGTCGACCGGCTGGTCGTGCACCTCACGCGGCAGTTCGTCGAGTACCTCGGAATCATAGATCACCGCGTACACCGGAGGGCATTTCTCCATGGAGCCGATGGTCTTGTCGAAGTAGCCGCGGCCCCAGCCCATCCGCATCCCCGAGCGGTCGACGGCGGCGGCGGGGACGATCATCAGGTCGACGTCGTTCACCGCGATCGGACCGAGCACCTCGCCGGTGGGCTCCGGCAGCCCGTACAGGCCCTCCGCGATCTCCTCGGTGTCGTCGGCGACGGCCCAGTCCAGCAGTCCGTCGGAGCGGGTGACCGGGAGGAGGACCCGGATCCCGCGGCGGACCGCGCGAGTCACGAACTCCCTGGTGCCCGGCTCCGTGGTGGTGGAGAGGAAGCAGGAGACGGAGCGGGCCCCGAGCTCGTCGACGAGGGCGTCGAGGCGTTCGCCGATCGCCTCGGCGGCGGCCTCGCGCTGCGGATCGGACAGCAGCTGACGCCGCTCGCGCAGCTCGGCGCGGAGGGCTCGCTTGGCGTGCTCGACGTCGTTAGCCATGGTCCGAGTCTAGGGCGGCCCCCACCGGTAGGCTGTGGGAATGGCTCACGAGAAGATCAAGGCTGTCATTCCCGCTGCCGGGCTGGGGACACGATTCCTGCCCGCGACGAAGGCGATGCCGAAGGAGATGCTCCCCGTCGTCGACAAGCCGGCGATCCAGTACGTCGTCGAGGAGGCGGCGAACGCCGGGATCGAGGACATCCTCGTGATCATCGGGCGCAACAAGAACGCCATCTCCAACCACTTCGACTCCGTGCCGGAGCTCGAGGTGAAGCTCATGGAGAAGGGCGACACCGGTCGCCTGGAGCGCGTGATGAAGTCGAGCGACCTCGCCGACATCCACTTCGTCCGCCAGGGCGAGCCCAAGGGTCTCGGCCACGCCGTGCTCCGCGCTCGGACGCACGTCGGCGACAGCTCGTTCGCGGTGCTGCTCGGTGACGACCTCATCGACGAGCGCGACCCGCTGCTCACGGAGATGATCGCGGAGCACGAGCGCACGGGTGCCGCCGTCATCGCCCTCATGGAGGTCGACCCGGACAACATCCACATGTACGGCGCCGCCGCCGTCGAGGCGATCGAGGGCTCGGACGCCGTTCGTGTCACGGGCCTCGTCGAGAAGCCCGCCAAGGAGGACGCCCCCTCCAACCTCGCGATCATCGGTCGCTACGTGCTCCCGGCGTCGGTCTTCGAGATCCTCGAGCGCACCGAACCCGGAAAGGGCGGCGAGATCCAGCTCACCGACGCGCTCCAGGAGCTGGCGACGGCGGACGGCGGACCCGGCGTGGTCGGCGTCGTCTTCGGAGGCCGCCGCTACGACACCGGTGACCGCGTGGACTACATCAAGGCGATCGTGCAGCTCGCGGCCGACCGTGACGACCTGGGCTCCGAGCTCCGCCCCTGGCTCAAGGACTTCGCGGAGCGCCTCTAGGCGCCTCGTGGTCGTCGGAGGTGCGGCGTGGAGCTGTCGACGGGGATGCGGCACGGACCGGTCGAGCTACGTCTCATCCGGACGAAGGACGCGCGGCCTCTGCAGCAGGAGCTGCTCGCCAATCGCGCGTGGCTGCAGCCGTGGGAGGCGACCATCCCGCACGGAGCGGTCTCCTTCGACATGCGGGTCAGCATCCGTCGCCTGCTCCAGCAGTATCGGGACGGCGGCGGCTACCCGTTCGTGATGGAGTACGACGGCGAGGTCGCCGGACAGCTGAACGTCTGGGGCGTCGCCCGGGGCTCGCTGTGCTCGGCGACGATCGGCTACTGGGTGAGTGAGCGGTTCGCGGGTCGGGGGATCACCCCGACCGCGGTCGCGCTCGCCACGGACGCCTGTTTCACGGAGTACGGGCTGCATCGGATGGAGATCTGCATCCGCCCCGAGAACGCCGCGAGTCTGCGGGTCGTGCAGAAGCTCGGCTTCCGATACGAGGGGCTGCGCCGCCGGTACATCCACATCGACGGGGACTGGCGTGATCACTACGCCTTCGCCCTCACGCAGGAGGAGGTTCCGCAGGGTGTCCTCGCCCGGTGGATCCACGGACAGGTGCCGCCGCAGGCGGCGACGATCCCGCCGGCGGACCGTCTCACCCTCTGACGCCCCCATCGCGGGAGGACTCGCCGCGACACGCGCCCCGACTGCACGGCGCGGCCGGTCCGCCGCCGTTACCGTTGACCTATGGACGGGCCGGTGCTGAGTGGGGGAGTGATCGTGCTCGTCGCCGTGCTCCTGTGGATGCTGTATCTCCTGCCCTCCTGGCGGGGCCGCTTCCAGTACAACGCCGCTGAGCGCAACGCCGTGCGGCTGAATCAGGCGCTGCGGATCCTCGCCGAGACGAGTGAGACTCCCGGCGAGGTGCACATGGAACTCAACGCCCGCACCGTCGTCGCGCAGCAGAAGCTCGCGAAGCGGTTGCAGGCCGAGCGGGAGGCCGCAGAGCTCGAAGCGCTCCGCCAGGAGCTCGCTGCGACCCGCGCCGATCCCGTGATCCGTCAGGCCCGCGCCCGCCGCCGCGTGCGTCTGGCGGCGACCGGCGCGCTCGTGCTCGGACTCGTCGCCGTCGGTCTCGGCATCTGGCAGCTCCTCGCCACCGGGGGCGCCGTGCTCCTCTGGAGCGGTGGAGCCACGGCGCTCGTGGCGACCATGGTCCTGCAGCGGATGGCGTCGGTCGCGCTGCGCGCCGCCCGTCGTCCGCAGGCCGCGGCGGTCGAGACCGTCGAGAGGAGAGAGGCCCCGGTCCTGCACGACCAGGGCCCCGCCACCTGGACTCCGCGTCCGCTTCCGGAGCCGATGGTGTCGGTCACAGGATCCCGCGCACAGGCGGCTCGCGCCGAGATCGATGCGCAGGAGGAGCGCCGCAAGGCCGCCCGAGTGGCCGCGCTCCGTGCCCGTGCCGAGGAGATGGCGCCGCCGGCGCCGGTCACCCTCCTGGCGGCATCGACGGAATCGCCGTACGCACGTATGGGATTCGTCGACGACGCCGAGATCGAGGAGCACGTGCGCCGGCTTCTGCAGCGCCGGGCCGCCGGTTGACGGCTGCGGTGAGCGCGGGTCTCCACCGCTGATACCGGATGCGGGAGAGTGTCGCTCCTCGCGTCAGCGCCGCTCGGGGCCGTAAAGTCGTGGGATGGGAACCATGCAGTACGGCTCCGGCAGCGAGATCCAGATCGAGGACCGCGCCCTGGCCCATCTGAAGGTCGCGATCGCGACCAAACTCCGTCGGAACGAGAGCTTCACGCTGTCCTGGAAGCACCCCGACGGGGATGTGCCGGGGCGCTCGACGATCTGGCTGCATCCGTCGATCCCGCTGCGCTTCACCTTCGGCGAGCCGGAGACGCCGGAGCTGAACGTGAAGTGGGTCCAAGCCCTCATGGTCGAGGCGAGCTCGTCGGGGGGCATCAGCCTCGTGGACGAGGTCATCGACGGCCCGGCCGACTGAGCGCCTCCGCTACTCGGCGGGGTACGCCTGTGTGGCGAGCTGCTGCGCGAGGTGCGCCGCGTTCCGGGCTGCCGTCGTGATCGCGGAGCTCACGGCCTCCGGAGTCTCGTCGAGGTCCTTGTAGTCCACGGTCTGCATGGCCTCGCCGTTCCAGTAGACCGAGGTCTGCGCGGGGATCGTGTACCCGATGTCGTTCAGCGCCTGGAAGAGGATCGCGGAGATGTGGTGAGCGCCGTCCTCGTTCCCGAGCACGCCGGCGATGGCGACCTTGTCGAACAGGATCGGGCGGCCCTGCTCGTCCGTCTCGCTGAGCTCGGCGTCGAGGCGCTCCAGCACGCGCTGGGCGACGCTCGAGTGCTGTCCCATCCACGTGGGCGTGACGAACACGAGGATGTCGGCGTCGAGGACGCGCTGTCGCAGGGTCGGCCACTGGTCGCCGTCACCCATGTCCTTCTCGACGCCGGGTCGGATGTCGACATCGACCGCTCGGACGAGGTCGCCCGTCACGCCGTGCTCGGCGAGGGCATCGAGGAGCTGACGCGCGAGCAGATCCGAGCTCGACGACGCGGGGGAGGGCTTGAGCGTGCAGGAGATCGCGACGGCGGTGAGTGGAGTGTTCATGCTCCGACCCCACCAGAGATCCGGGCGGCGGCACAGGGCCTTTCCGGGTCCGGGCTATCCTGGTAGAGCACCGACGACAGGAGATCCCGTGATCCTCAGCTTCCTCTTCTTCATGATCATGTTCCTCGGAGGCTTCTGGCTGCTGGGGATCGCGCACGAGATGCCGGACACGCTCGCCGCCCTCACCTTCGTCGGCGGCATACTGCTCGTCTCGCTGGCCCTCGGGTTCGCGATGCGTCAGCGCGGTTCCGCCACGCGTCGCTCCAAGAACTGGACCGGCAGCCCGACCGAGTGATCGCCGCGGGGCTGTGCCCCGCGCTCACCGTCGCCGGGCGAGCCTCGCTTCGAGGTTCGCCCGCACCGCCGGCCACTCCGGCTCGATGATGGAGTACTCCACGCTGTCCCGGAGCGCGCCGTTGCGGTAGCGGCTCATGGCCCGCATCACGCCGTCCTGCTTCGCGCCCAGTCGCTCGATCGCGGCGCGCGACTGGAAGTTCACCCACTGGGTCGTCAGCCCGACCCGGAAGACCCCGAGCGTCTCGAAGGCGTGGCGGAGGAGCAGTAGCTTCGATTCCGCGTTAGTACCCGTGCCGTGGGCGGACGGGCGGTTCCAGGTGTATCCGATGTGCAGCCGGGGGACGTCGGCGACGATGTCGTAGTACGAGGTGAGCCCCAGCACGCGACCGGCGGCGTCGAAGGCCGTGAACGGCACCATCTCGCCGGTGGCGACGAGGCCCAGGCGCCGGTCGACCTCGGCGGCGACTCCATCGGGTGCAGGAACAGAGGTGTACCAGGCCGTCTTCCACAGGTCGCCCTCGGTGACCGCTTCGACGAGCCCGTCGACGTGCGACCGGTCGAGAGGGCGGAGCTCGACGAGCTCACCGGTGAGAGTGACGGGGGCGGGGGCGACGTGGAAGGCCATGAGGTCATTCAACCAGCGTCGGGCGCTGCGCCCGGCCCTCAGGCGGGGACGGCCAGGTGCTCCCGGCTCAGCACGCGCTGGAACGCGAGGACGATCTCGATCGTCACGTCCAGCTCGAAGGCGAGGCTGGCCAGATGTGTGCCGCGCAGCTGCTCCGCCGCCGCGTAGGCCGCCGGCGTGATCAGGCGTCGCGCGGCCCACTCGTCGGCCTGCCGCTCCTGCCGAGCGCGAAAGGCGGGGTGCCGTGTGGGCACGTGGCCGAGGTGGGCGTGACCGAGTTCGTGGGCGAGCACGCTGCGGGCGGTGCGCCTGCTCATCCCCGGAGCGAGCCGGATCGTCCGGGTGGCGGGTTGGAAGCCGCCGGGTGTGGGCCCGGGTCGCTCGACCACGCGAAGCCCGAGGTCGTCGGCCAGACGGAGGAGCTGCTGCATGGGCCTCCGTCCGATCGGTGTCGTCTACTCGTAGAGGTCGTCGGTGTCCGTCTCGCCGGTGGATCCGGATTCGAAGGCGACCTCGCGGGCATTATCGCGTGGGGTGGCGACATCGGTGCGGCGCCGGAGGGGAGTGACGATCGCCGACGTGCCGTCGGCGGCCAGACGCTCCTCGGCCCGGGCGACGAGGATGTGCGGCTCGACTCCCAGCGTGGCGCACACCGCGTAGACGACGGGCACCGGGATCGCGCGCTTGCCGGTCACGTAGTTGTCCAGCGCGCTCCGGGCGATGCCCACGTCGCGTGCCATGGCGGCGATGCTGCTTCGTGCCGCCGCGATCTCCGCCCGCATCTGACGGCCGACCGCCTCGTTGAACTCCTCGGCTGGTGTCTTCATCCGGCTCACCTTAGCAGCGGGCCGAGAGCAGGATGCCGTCATATTGGTCTCTCGTGACCCGACGAGTGTCCGTGCGTGGCGGTACCGTAGGCGCATGGGGACAGAACTGCGTCATCTGGTGGCATCGGCGGTGGAGGCTGCGCGCCTGCACGCCGGAGTGTCGTTCATCGAGCTCTCGGAGCGGGCCGGAATCGCGCCGGCCGCGCTGACCGACCTTCTCGAAGAGCGCGCGGACTTCACGATGGAGGATCTGGCAGGGATCGCGACGGTCCTCGGCGTCCCCGTCACGTGGCTGCTTCCCTGCGCGCCGTAGACGATCCCCGCTCGCGCCTCGGACCGGGCGATGCGATGAAGTAGCGTGGGCGCATGAAGACCGTTTCCTTCGGATCGACGACCGCTCCGGCCCTGATCGCCGGGATGATGCGCATCGACAGCCTCGACGACGAGCAGATCCGCGACCTGTACGCGACCGCCCGCGACGCGGGCATCGACTTCTTCGACCACGCGGACATCTACGGCGGGCAGATGCACCGCTGCGAAGCGCGATTCGCCGATGCCCTCCAGCTCAGCGCCGCGGAGCGGGACGAGGTCGTGCTGCAGACCAAGTGTGGCATCGTGCCGGCGCAGGGCATGTTCGACTTCTCCTACGACCACATCATCGCGCAGGTCGAAGGCTCGCTCGCGGCCCTCCGCACGGACCGCATCGACGTGCTCCTGCTGCACCGGCCGGACGCCCTGGTCGAGCCGGACGAGGTGGCGCGCGCCTTCGATCATCTCGAGTCCTCGGGCAAGGTGCGGGCGTTCGGGGTGTCCAACCACACGCCCTCGCAGATCGAGCTGCTGAAGACCGCGGTGGGGCAGCCCCTGGTCGCGAACCAACTGCAGCTGTCCCTCACACACGCGCCGATCATCGCGCAGCCGGTGGCCGCGAACATGGCGGGCCACGACCAGAGCATCGGACGGGACGGCGGCGGCATCGTCGACTACTGCCGGATCCACGGCATCACCGTGCAGGCGTGGTCGCCGTACCAGAGCGGCTTCGGTGGCGGGGTCTTCCTCGGGCACCCGGACTACCCCGAGCTCAACGCCGTGATCGAGCGCCTGGCGGGGGTCCACGGAGTGACGCCGACGGCGATCGCCACCGCTTGGATCACCCGTCACCCCGCCGGGATGCAGGTGGTCCTCGGGACGACGACACCGCACCGCGTCCAGGAGGCCGCGGCCGGGGCGGATGTCGTGCTCACCCGGGCCGAGTGGTACGAGCTCTTCCGCGCCGCGGGGCACCTGCTGCCGCGATCCCTCCGCTCCGGCCCGCGCGTCGTCTACCCTGATCCCATGCCGTTCCTGTTCTCGCTCCTGGTCATCGCGCTGATGATCGGTGCACTGATCGACATCATCACGCGCGACGACTCGCAGGTGAAGTACCTGCCGAAGATGGTCTGGATCATCATCGTGATCCTCCTGCCGTTGATCGGCAGCGCGCTGTGGTTCGCGATCGGCCGGGAGTACGGGGAGGCCGGCGTCCCCCTCCCGCGGATGCGGCGAGCCGAGCGTCCGTCCGCCCCGACGGCCACCGTCGCACGGCCCGCGCCGTCGGTGGACACCCGTTCGACCGAGCAGCAGATCGCGGACCTCGACCGCGAGATCGAGGAGTGGCGGCTGCGCGAGGAGATCGAGAAGCGCCGTCGCGAACGCGGAGACGACGCCCTCCCGCAGTCCTAGCGATCGACCGCTCCGGGCTGTCAGGATGCCGTCATGAGCATCCTCGTGAACGTCGACAACTTCGCCCTCGCCGAGACACACCGCATGATGCGCGACCTCCAGAAGGAGGCCGGGGGTGTGGATCGGTTCCTGCACAACAGGGCTCCGGCCGCGATCGACCGGCAGACCGTGATCCGGCTGAACCGGGACACGCTCTACAGCTTCGCCGTCCTGGACATCAGCGAGGGAGCCGCCTTCACGATCCCGGAGCACGGCGACCGCTACCTCTCGGCGATGGTCGTCAACGAGCATCACTACGTGGATGCGATCTTCCACGAGGCGGGCGAGCACACCCTCACGACGGCGCAGTTCGGGACGCCGTACGTCGTGCTCGCGGTGCGCATCCTTGTCGACCCCACCGACCCGACCGATGTGGCGGCGGTGACCGCCCTCCAGGACCGCATCGCCCTGCGCAGCGGGGCGGCCACGCCGTTCGCCATGCCGGACTACGACACCGTCAGCCTCGACGAGACCCGCCGGGCGCTGCTCGCGTTGGCCCGGAACCTCCGGGGCTTCGACCGCATGTTCGGCAGCGCGGACGAGGTCGACCCGGTGCGGCACCTCATCGGCACGGCGGCGGGCTGGGGAGGGCTTCCCTCGTCCGAGGCGAGCTACATCGGCGTCGACCCGCGTCTGCCGGTGGGGCGGTACGAGCTCACGGTCGGCGAGGTCCCCGTCGACGGCTTCTGGTCGATCTCGGTGTACAACGCGGACGGCTTCTTCGAGCCGAACGATCGCGACGCCTACACGATCAACGACATCACCGGCGTCCGCAACGACGACGGCACGCTCACCGTCCGCTTCGGCGACCACCCGGAAGGCCTGCCGAACGTCCTGCCGATCACGGAGGGCTGGAACTACCTGGTCCGGCTCTATCGCCCCCGTCCCGAGGTGCTCGACGGAAGCTGGACGTTCCCGACGCTCCAGGAATCGGCTTGACCCTGACGCGGCGTGAGGGGCGACCGTGGAGTCATGACTGATCACTACAACGCCTTCGAGATGAGCCCGGTGCCGACGCCCGGGCCCGACACGGTCGCACCGGAGCTGTTCCGGGGCATCTACGGGATGCCCGCTTTCATCACCGTCCCCACGACGGATCTCGCCGCCTCGGTCGAGTTCTGGACGCGGGGCCTGGGGTTCTTCGAGCTCTTCGGGGTGCCGGGGCGGATCGTCCACCTCCGGCGGTGGGCCTTCCAGGACGTGCTGCTCGTGCCGGCGGAGACTGAACAGGAAGCCGTGCCGGACTTGCGGGTCAGTTTCGCGTGCGTGCTCGGCCAGATCGACCCGCTCGTCGAGGCCTGCCGGGCGTGGGATCCCGGCGCCGTCGGGGAGCCGATCGACACGCCCTGGAACACGCGGGATGTGGAGATCGTGACCCCTGAGAAGGTGCGTGTCGTCTTCACGGCGGCGAAGCCCTACGAGCCGGGGAGCGTCGAGGCGGCCACCCTCGCGCAGATGGGTATCCGTCCGCCCGCGGACCCGGCGGACAGCGGAGGAGGAGCGGATGCCGGATGACAGCGGCACCGCGGACCTGACCGTCGGTCGGGCCGCGGCGCTCGCCGGAGTGACGGTGCGGACGCTGCATCACTGGGACGACATCGGCCTGGCTCGCCCGTCCGCGCGTTCGTCGGCGGGATACAGGGTGTACACGGACGTCGATCAGGAGCGCCTGCGGCGGATCGTCGTCTATCGAGAGCTCGGTCTCGGTCTCGACGCGATCCGTCGGCTGCTGGACGATCCGGCCACGGACATCCTCACCGCGCTGCGCACGCAGCAGGGGGAACTCGCGGCCCGGATCGCACGTCTGACCGCTCTGCAGGCCGATCTGGAGCGGATGGTGTCCGCCCACGAGCGCGGTCTGATGCTGAGCGAGGGCGAACAACGCGCAGTCTTCGGGCCGGACTGGAACCCGGCCTGGCCTCTCGATGCGCGCCGTCGCTGGGGCGACACGGTGCAGTGGCAGCAGTACGCGGAGCGATCCGCCGCGCGTGATGCGGGGGAATGGCAGGCCGTCGCGGACGCGATGCGGGAGGTGGAGTCGGCCCTCGCGACGGCGATGGATGCCGGTGCGGCTCCGGGGACGGCGGACGCCGACGCGCTCGTCGAGCGGCACCGCGCGGTCTTCTCGGCCTACTTCCCGCTGACCAGGGAGATGCAGGTCATCCTCGGCCGGCTGTTCACCACGGACCCCGGCTACGCGGCGCACTACGACGGCATCCGCCCGGGGCTGGCGGAGTGGTTCCGGCGCAGCATCGAGGCCGAGGCCCGGCGTCACGGCGTCGACCCGGAGTCCGCGACCTGGCGGTGACCCCGCTCCGCCCGTCGGGATCAGGCCGCGCGCGGTCCGGAGCTCAGGTCGGCGACGGCGAACGAGGCGCGGACGGCCTCTTCCAGGTCGGGGTAGCGGAAGGTGAAGCCGGCGGCGGTGAGCTTCTCGGGCAGGACCCAGCGGCTCTTCAACACGAGCTCGGTCTCGGTGCGGATGCCGATCGCGCCGAGCTCGAGCATCCAGCGCGGCATCGGCGGGCCGACCTTCGCCCCCAGCACCCGGCGCACCGTGGCCATGAAGGCGGCGTTGTCGACGGGGTGCGGCGAAGCGGCGTTGACCGGGCCCTCCAGCGCCGGGGTCTCCTCGAGGAACTCGATGATGCGCGCCACATCCTCGATGTGGATCCAGCTGAAGCGCTGCCGACCGCGACGGGCGCCGGGGAGGTGTGCGGTCCCGGCGGCCCGGCGCGCGGGGCCGGCCGGCCAGAACCCGTCGTACTGCGGGCCGCCGAGGCCCAGTCGGGCGAGCGTGCGGAGCGGTTCCAGCACGCCGCCGTCGCCGAGGACGATGGCGCTGCGGAGAGCCACGCGACGGGTGCCGGGCAGGGCGTCGGCGAAGAGCGCGCGCTCCCACGCCTTGGCGACCTCGACCGAGAAGCCGGTGCCGATCTCGCCGGATGACTCCGTCATCGGCCGGTCCTCGGCATGTCGGTAGATGGTGGCCGTGGAGGAGTTGACCCACAGCGGCGGCGGAGTGGCGGCGCGGGAGATCGCGCGGCTCAGGGCTGCGGTCGTGTCCAGTCGGGAGCGGAAGATCTCGGCCCGGTTGCGCGGCGTGTACCGGCAGTTCACGCTCTTGCCCGCGAGGCCGATCACGAGGGACGACCCATCGACGGCGGCATCGATGCCGCCCTGGTCGCCCCAGGACAGGTCGCTGCCGGAGCGGGAGATCGTGACGACCTCGCGCCCGGCATCCCGCAGGCGTGCAGCGAGATACCGTCCCATGAAGCCCGTCGCTCCGCCGATGACCACCCGGTCCGTGCTCATGCGTCGTCGTCCTTCCGATCCGGTTCCAGGATGTAGCTGAAGTCGCCGCGGTATTCGTAGAGGCGCCCGAGGAGCGGCGCATCCACGGTCAGCCGCACGCGCTGCCGCTCGGCCTCCTCGTCCCAGCGCTCGACGAGCCGGACGACAGGGGCCACGACCCGCGGGATGCGGAGCCGGAAGCGCCCGACGCGGATGCCCACCGCGCGACTCGTCAGGTGCAGGGCGCCGGCACGGGGCTCCACGTCGAAGCAGGCCACGACCAGGCCGGGCTCGCCGAGCTCGTCGACGATGCGGCCGTGCCTGGTCGGGGCCACGGCATCGCGCATCACCCACGGCCCGCCCGCGAATCGGAAGGTGCGCTCGGCGATCGCCCGGGAGGCGATGGTGCGGTTCTCGATGCGGAACGGCACGTCGCGCTCCCAGCGGGCGGCGATCACCCCGCGCCGTTCGAGCCGGCGGAGCAGGGGCCAGAGGGCCCGGCGGGGCGTGCCGACGCGCTGGAACGTCCCTTCGCCGACGCCGACCATCCCGTCGGGGACCGCCTGGAAGTAGGCCCGCAGCCGGGGGTGCAGCTCGGTGAGACGCGCGCCGAGAGCCCTCGCGTACGGGGACTGCGGCACGGGCGTCACGCTTCGAGCCTAGCCCGCGGAGGACCCCTCCCGGCCCGCGTCGTCGGTCGGGCGGAGCAAGCGGTCGAGGAGGGCGAGGGCCTCATGCTGCGGAGCGGTGTCGTCCAGGAGCCACTGCGTCTGCAGGCCGTCCGAGGCGGCGACGACGAGGGCGGCGACCGCGAGCGGATCGACGTCCGTACGGATGCTTCCGTCCTTCTGCTGCTCCCGGACCGTCTCGGCGATGTCGGCCCGCAGGCGGGCGAAGCGCTCGGTCGCGAACCTGCGGGCGGCGGGGTGGCCCTCCTCGAGAGCGCTGGCGACGAGCGTGGAGTAGAGCTGCACCAGACCGGGCACCTCGCGGTTGGCCCTGGCCGACCGGATCATGCCCTCGACGGGGTTCGCGGGTTCCGGGTCGGTCTTCCGTTCCGGCGCGTTGCTCTCGACGTAGACCGCGACGAGCAGCTCCTCCAGCGACCCGAAGTAGTGGGTGAGGGCGGCATGCGTCACCCCCACCGCCTTCGCGATCGCCCGCAGGCTCGTGCGGTCGGCGCCCCGGGCCGCGAACACCTCGATCGCGCGGTCCAGGATCTCCTGGCGCCGCGCGACGCCCTTGGCGTAGGCGCCGCGCGGGCGCGGGCGTTCGGAGTCCTCGGAGGGTGCGGGGGGCATGGCCCGAGTCTATCGGCAGAAAACTTCCATGTGGAGGTATTCGGTGCTAGCGTGCCTCCGGGGCGCGATGCCCGCCTGTCACCGACGACCGAGGAGCACGACCGATGACGATCCAGACCTCTCTCCAGCTGTTCACGATCCGCGAGCAGTTGGAGGCCGACCTTGAGGGCACGCTCACCGCCGTCGCGGCGCGCGGATTCAGCGCGGTCGAGCCCTACGACTTCGTCCGCCGGGCGGAGGCGATGGCGGCCGCGGTGTCGGCCGCTGGACTGACGGCGCCGTCGGGGCATGCGTTCCTCGCGACCCCGACCTTCGTGCGCCCGGACGGTTCCGGTACCACGGCCCCCGTGCCTTCACCCGCGGAGGTCTTCGCGGCCGCGAAGGCGCTCGGCATGGACACGGTGATCGATCCGTACACCGAGCCCGCTCGCTGGGAACAGGTCGATCAGATCGTCGAGACCGCCCGGCTGCTCAACGAGGCGGCGGAGATCGGCGCCGAGGCCGGCGTCCGGGTCGGCTACCACAACCACGCGCATGAGCTGGAGGCGGTGTTCGACGGGGTGACCGGGCTCGAGGTCCTCGCGGAGCACCTCGATGAGCGCGTCGTGCTGGAGGTCGACCTGTACTGGGTGGCCCGCGGCGGTGTCGACCCGGTGACCCTCGTGGAGCGTCTCGGCGAGCGCGTGATCGCCGTGCACGCGAAGGACGGCACCCTCGACCCCGCGCTGCTGGACGCCTACCCGCCCGCGGATCAGGTGCCCGCGGGCGCCGGGGCGGTGCCGCTCCGGGAGGCCATCGCCGCCGCGCCGGCGCTCGAACTCGCCATCGTCGAGTTCGACCACTACGACGGCGATCTGTTCGACGCCATCGAGCGCAGCCGGGTCTTCCTCGACGCCGAGGCGGCGCGCTGATGGTGCGCGGCGGCGACGTCGTCGGCGTCGGCCTCATCGGCGCGGGCAACATCAGCGACCAGTATCTGCAGAACCTCACGCGCTTCCCGGACGTGGAGGTGCGGGCGATCGGCGACCTCGTCGAGGAGCGTGCACGCGCGCAGGCCGCGGCGTACGGGGTGCCGCGAGCCGGGGGCGTCGAGGTGGTGCTCGATGATCCCGACATCGACATCGTCGTGAACCTCACGATCCCCGCCGCGCACGTCGCCGTCTCGGAGGCGATCGTCGCCGCGGGGAAGCACGTGTGGACGGAGAAGCCGCTCGGCGTGGACCGCGAGGAGGCGCGAGGCCTGCTGGAGGCGGCCGCGGCGGCCGGACTCCGCGTCGGCGTCGCGCCGGACACCGTCCTCGGTCCCGGCGTGCAGACCGCGAAGCGTGCCATCGCCCGCGGCGACATCGGCCGCCCGCTGTTCGGCCAGACGACCTTCCAGTGGCAGGGGCCGGAGATCTTCCACCCGAACCCCGCGTTCCTCTACGCGAAGGGGGCGGGGCCGCTCCTCGACATGGGGCCGTACTACGTCTCGACCCTCGTGCACGTCTTCGGGCCGGTCGCCGCGGTCGCCGCCCTCGGGCTGCAGGGATCGCCGACCCGCCGGGTACAGGTCGGCGATCGCGCCGGGGAGGAGTTCCCGGTCGAGATCCCGTCCACGCTCAGCGTCCTGATGGACTTCGAGGGTGGCGGACAGGCGCAGAGCCTCTACAGCACGGACTCGCCGCTGGTGCGGCAGGGGATCGTGGAGATCACGGGGACCGAGGGCACCCTGGTCATCCCCGACCCGAACACGTTCGGCGGGCCGATCACGATCACCCGGCCGCTGTCCCGACACTTCGTGCCGCCGGAGCCGGTGGTGCAGGAGGTCATCGACGTCGTGCCGGAAGGCGTGCTCGCGGGGCGCGGGCTCGGGCTGCTCGACATGGCGCGCGCGATCGCCGAGGGCCGACCGCACGTCGCCACCGGCGAGTTCGGGTACCACGTGCTCGACACCCTGCTCTCGATCGAGGAGGCTGCGGCGCGGCGCACCTTCGTGGAGGTCGCGAGCACGCTGGATCAGGTGGGCGCGCTGCCCGCCGACTTCGATCCCTTCGCGGCGACGTAGCGGTCGACGTTCGCGGGGGAGAGCACCTCGCGGGCGACCATGATCGCCGCCCCCAGCACCGCCGCGCGGTCACCTGCCTGCGACTGCACGATCGCAAGGTGCTGGGTGGCGAGCGGGATCGAGCGGCGGTAGACGACCTCGCGGACCCCGGCGAGCAGATGCTCGCCGGCGCGGGCGATGCTGCCGCCGAGCACGATGATCGACGGGTTCAGCAGGTTCACGACCGTCGCGAGCACCTCGCCGACGTCGCGGCCGGCCTGACGGGTGGCCTCGATGGCTGCCGCATTGCCGGCGCGGACGAGGCCGACGACGTCGGAGGCAGTGTGCACGTCATGCCCCTCGGCGCGCAGCGCGACGGCGAGGGCCGACCCGCTCGCGAGGGCTTCGAGATCCCGTTCATCGCCCGGCTGCCGCGCCGAGCCCGCGCTCATCGGCACCTGGACGTGGCCCATGTCGCCCGCCGACCCCTGGGCACCGCGCTGGAGCTGCCCGCCGGCGATGATCCCTGCGCCGATGCCCGTCGACACCTTCACGAACACGAGGTCGTCCACCCGGGGCCAGCTCGTGGCCTGCTCGCCGAGGGCGAGGATGTTCACGTCGTTGTCGACGAGGACCGGCACGTCGAACGTGCGCTGCACGTAGCCCGGGACGTCGAACCGGTCCCAGCCCGGCATGATCGGCGGGTTCGTCGGGCGCCCCGTGGAGTGCTCGACGGGGCCGGGGACGCCGATGCCCACGCCCACGAGGGGGAGGCCGCCGGCGGTCGCCTCGAGCAGGGCGCTGCCCTCCGCGAGGATCGCGTCCAGCAGGGCCTCCGGCCCATCGCCGATGTCGATCGCGCGCGTGCGTGCGTCCAGAATCACGCCGGCGAGGTCGGCCACGGCGACGGTCGCGTGGGTGGCTCCGAGGTCGACGGCCAGGACGAGCCCGGCGCGCGGGTTGAACGCCACGCGGGCGGGAGGACGACCTCCGGTCGACACCGCTTCACCGGCGGGGCGCAGGAGGTCGGCGGCCAGCAGAGCATCGACCCGGGAGGCGACGGTGGAGCGGGCCAGTCCGGTGAGGGCGGCGAGCTCCGCCTTGGTGCGGGCGTGCCCGTCGCGGAGGATCTGGAAGATCTCGCCGGTCCCGGGGGAGGGCGTCGCAAGCGGTCTCAGCACGTCAACCATGGCGTCAGTAAAGCACAGCACTTCCTCCGCTCCGTGGTGCGACTTCGAATTCGTTACACACAACTTTTGACGAAGGACTAGCAAAAGTCCTCATCGCTGTGTCAGACTCACCGGCATGACAACGGATGTCACTGACACCGGTCTCGGGACGATCCGGACCGGGATCCTCGGCGGAGGCTTCATGGCCCGCGTGCACCGCACGGCCGCCCGAGACGCAGGCGGGGCACTGCGCGCCGTCGCCACCCGGTCCGCCCAAGGCGCCAGGGATGCCGCGCACCTGCTCGGCGCCGCCCGCGCCGAGCAGGACGCGGAGGCCCTGCTCGACGCCGACGACATCGACGTCGTCCACATCTGCACCCCCAACGCCACGCACGCCGACCTCGCCCTGCGCGCGCTGCGAGCGGGCAAGCACGTCGTGTGCGAGAAGCCGCTCGCCACGAGCGCCGCCGACGCCGCCACCCTCGCCGAGGTCGCCGCCGAGACCGGACTCGTCGCCGCCGTCCCCTTCGTGTACCGCTACCACCCCATGGTGCGCGAGGCCAGGGCGCGCATCGCCCGCGGGGAGGCCGGCGAGCTGCTCACGCTGGACTGCTCGTACCTGCAGGACTGGATGCTGCGGCCCACCGACGACGACTGGCGGGTGCGCTCCTCGTCCGGCGGCGCCTCCCGCGCCTTCGCCGACATCGGCTCGCATCTGTGCGACCTCCTCGAGTTCGTCACGGGCGATCGGATCCGGACCCTCAGCGCCCGCACCCGCCGGGTGTTCGCCGAGCGGGCGGGGCAAGCCGTCGACACGGAGGACATCGTCGCCGTGCTCGTCGAGACCTCGGCGGGGGCACTCGGCACGCTGCTCATCTCGCAGATGGCGGCGGGCCGCAAGAACGCCCTCACCCTGGAGCTGCACGGGACGCGGCAGAGTCTGCGGTTCGAGCAGGAACGGCCGGAGGAGCTTTGGGTCGGCATGCGGGAGGAGTCGCGGCTGCTGCTGCGCGACCCCGCCACGGCCGACCCGGAGTCCGCCCGGCTGCAGCGCGTCCCCGCCGGGCACGCCATGGGATACCAGGACGCCTTCAACGGCTTCGTCGCGGACGTCTATGCCGCGATCGCGGGCGACGTGCCCGACGGTCTGCCGACGTTCGCCGACGGCCACCGTGCGGCAGTGCTGACCGAGGCCGTGCTCGATTCCGCCGCCCACGAGGGCCGCTGGACGGAGGTGCCGGCATGACCGCGACGACGACGCAGCCGGTGCTGCAGGTGGCCGGGATCCGCAAGGCGTTCTTCGGCGTGGAGGTGCTGAAGGGCATCGACTTCGACGTGCGACCGGGGGAGGTGCACGGCCTCGTCGGCGAGAACGGTGCAGGCAAGTCCACGCTCATGAAGATCATCGCGGGCGTGCAGCCGGCCGACGAGGGGACGATCGCCTACCGCGGCGCGGAGGTGCGCCACGCGCACCCCCGGCAGGCGATGGACGCCGGCATCGTCACGGTGTTCCAGGAGTTCACCCTGCTCCCGGAGCGCACGGTCGCGCAGAACGTCTACCTCGGCCGGGAGCCACGGCGCGCGGGACTCATCGACGTGCGGGCGATGAACGAGCGCACCGCGGAGCTGCTCAGCGACCTCGGAGTCTCCTTCATCGACCCGCAGGCCCGGGTGGGCTCGCTGACGGTGGCCGAGCAGCAGATCGTCGAGATCGTGAAGGCGCTGTCGTTCGATGCGCAGGTGATCTCGATGGACGAACCGACCGCGGCGCTCAGCGACCGCGAGGTGGAGCTGCTGTACGCGATCATCCGCCGGCTCACCTCCCGTGGTGTCGCCGTCATCTACGTCTCCCACCGGTTGAAGGAGATCTTCGACCTCTGCGACAGGATCACGATCCTCAAGGACGGCGCCCTCGTCTCCACGGACGAGACCGCGGCCCTGACCACCGACGAGCTCGTGCGCCGGATGGTGGGCCGGTCGATCCAGTCCTACTTCCCCGACCCGGTCGCCGGCACCGCGGTCGGCGCGCCCCGGCTCGAACTGGACGGCTGCGGGAACGCCTATGTGGACTCGGTGTCGCTGACGCTCCGTGCCGGGGAGATCGTCGGGGTGGCCGGGCTCCAGGGCTCCGGACGCACGGAGCTCGTGGAGGGGGTGTTCGGCATCCAGGCCTTCACCCGCGGCGCCGTGCGGATCGACGGCGAGCCGGTGCGGATCACCGGGCCGCGTGCGGCCGTGCGCGCCGGACTCGCCCTGGTCTCGGAGGACCGCAAGGCCCAGGGGCTCGCGCTGGGGCAGTCGATCCTCGACAACGCCCTGCTCGTGGTGCGGAACGTGTTCGCCGGACGCACCGCGGCGTCGCGCCGGGAGGTGCCGGGAGTGCTCCGCACGCTGGAGGTGTCCTCGCGCGGTCTCGACCAGGAGGTGCGCTTCCTGTCCGGCGGCAACCAGCAGAAGGTGGTGCTGGCCAAGTGGCTGCTCACCCAGCCGCAGATCGTGCTCTTCGACGAGCCGACACGGGGCATCGACGTGGGGGCCAAGTACGCCGTCTACCAGCTCATGCGCGAGCTGGCGGCGCAGGGGAAGGCCGTGCTCATGGTCTCGAGCGAGCTGCCGGAGGTCATCGGCATGAGCGACCGCATCCTCGTCATGCACGACGGCGAGCTCGTCGCCGAGCTGCCGGCCGGTGCGGCCGAGCACGAGATCCTCGCGGCGGCCACCGGCGCCGACCGCGGTCCTTCGACGAACGGGGGCGCGCGATGAGCCGCCGCACCGGAGCCCGTCTCCGCATCGATTCGACCGTCATCGTGCTGGGCATCCTGCTGCTGGCCCTCGTCGTCGGCGCGATCCTCGTCGCCACGGTCGGTCGCAACTTCCTCAGCCCGGGGAACATCCGCGACATCCTGACCGGGATGAGCGTGCTCGGCCTCGTGGCCATCGGGCAGACGCTCGTGGTGCTCGGCGCCTCGCTCGACCTGTCGGTCACCTACGTCATCAGCCTGTCGAGCCTGCTCGCGGCGACGATGATGGCCGGGAACGCCGGCAACATCCCGCTCGCGGTGATCGTGACGCTCCTCGTGTGCGCGGGGATCGGGCTCGTGAACGGGCTCATCGTGACGGTGCTCAAGGTCAACGGCTTCATCGCGACGCTCGGCGTCGGGCTGATCCTCCAGGGCATCCTCAACACGAACTTCGAAGGCTCGGCGGGCGAGGTCCCGTGGGCGTTCCAGCTCATCGGCGCGACCGGCGTCGGACCGATCCCGGTGTCCACGCTCATCATGATCGCGCTCGCCGTGCTGGTCTGGGTGCTGCTGAACCGCACCCGCACCGGCGCCCATCTCTACGCCGTCGGCGGGGACCCCGAGATCGCGCGGCTCAGCGGCGTGCGCACCCGCCTGCCGCTGATCTGGGCGCACGTGCTGTGCTCCGTGTTCGCGGGGCTCGCCGGACTCCTGCTCGCCAGCCGTCTCGGCGTGGGCAGCCCGACGGTCGGTCAGCAGGGCGGCTACGCACTGCTCTCCATCGCCGCGGTCGTGCTGGGCGGCACGCTGCTCCTCGGCGGGCGCGGCTCGATCTGGGGCACCATCGGCGGCGTCGCCATCCTCGCCGTCGTCGACAACGTGATGAGCGTGCTGCAGGTGAACCCCTTCCTCAAGGATGTGGTGCGCGGCATCGTCATCGTCGCCGCCGTCGCCGTCTACAGTCGGCGGGCCGTCGTGCGCCGCCGGCCGCGCTTCGGGGCCGGCGGCACGCGCACCGGGGGAGACGACGCCGCGAAGGCGGCCGAAGGGGACATGGCGGTGGCGGCCGCCGAACTCGCCGATCCGACCATCGAGGTCGCGCCGTCGACAGCGCAGGGGATACCGCCTCCGTGCGGGAAGGAGGACGCTCATGAACGCGCTGCGCACGCTCGTCAGCCCCCGCGGGGCGGTCTTCCTGCTGCTCGTGATCCTGCTCGTCGCGGTCGCCGTGCTCAACCCGAGCTTCGCCGAGCCCGGCCAGTTCATGCGATACCTGCAGCGCGTCGCGCCCATCGCGATCGTCGCGATCGGGCAGTACTTCGTGATCATCGCCGGGGAGTTCGATCTCTCCCAGGGGTCGCTCATCACGGCGCAGGTCATCATCGCCGGCAACCTCGTCGGCCAGGACGACGCGCGCACCCTCCCGGTGCTGCTGCTCATGGTGGTGTTCGGTATCGTCGTCGGGCTCGTCAACGGCGTCCTCACGACGCTGCTCAAGGTGCCGTCGTTCATCGTGACGCTGGGCATGATGCTCGCCCTGCTCGGCGGCGTGATGTGGTGGACGGGCGGCGCGGCCACGGGCAACCCGGCCGACAGCTTCCGCGAGATCGGCCGCGGAGGGATCCGCGACCTCCCCGTGCTGGAGTTCCTGCCCTGGGCCGTGCTGCTGCTCGCCGCCTGGCTCGCCCTCGGCATCGTCATCACCAAGCGCCCGCTGGGCAAGACCCTCATCGCGATCGGCGACAACGCCCGCGCCGTGGACTACGCCGGTGCCCGCCGGGCCTGGGTCACCACCCGCGCGTTCGTGCTGTCCTCCCTCTCGGCCACCCTCTCCGCCGTCCTGCTGGTCGGGTACGCGGGAGTGCACCCGTCCGTCGGCCGGGGCTACGAGTTCACCGCGATCACCGCGGTGGTGCTCGGCGGCGTCGTGCTCGGCGGAGGTCGAGGCTGGATCGTCGGCGCCGTGGCCGGAGCGTTCGCGCTGGAGGCGCTGTTCCTGCTCCTGAACATCGCGGGCGTCCCCTCCACCCTCCGTGACGCCGTGCAGGGCGTCATCATCATCGCGGCCGTCGCCTATGCGGGTGTCGCCTTCCGAGCCCGCCGCCGGCGCGGTCCCCAGCCGACGGACGTCCATACCGCGGGGACCGAGAACGCCGAGAACCGCAGCACCGCATCAAGCCCTACAACCAGAGGAGATTAGCAATGCGACGATCGATGAAGATCGCCACCGCAGGGGTGGCCCTCTTCGGCCTCATCGCGCTCGCCGGGTGCACGACCGACCCGTCCGTGGCGCCGGCGGAGTCGGAGAACCCCGAGGAGTCGGCCGAGACCACCGAGTGGTTCGACCAGGAGCTCTTCGACAAGCAGGACGAGGAGCGCGGCGTCGACCCCCAGGGCCCCGCCGACCAGCCCTACCTGCAGCACATCAACGCCGAGATGGTCGACACGTCGGAGTTCGCCAGCACCGGCGCCAAGAAGGCCTGCTTCGCGAACGCCTCGATCTCGAACCCGTGGCGGCAGACGGGCTGGATCACGATGAACGAGCAGCTGAAGGTGCTGCAGGAGTCGGGCGCGATCAGCGAGATGGAGACCCGCGACGCGCAGGACTCCGACGACACCCAGATCGCCGACATCGACTACTTCATCTCCGAAGGCGAGTGCGACGTCTTCCTCATCTCCCCGAACAGCACGGCGGCGATGACCCCCGCGGTCGAGCGGGCGTGCGAGACGGGCAAGCCGGTGGTCGTGTTCGACCGCGGCGTGAACACCGACTGCCCTGTCACGTTCATCCACCCGATCGGCGGCTTCGCCTGGGGCATCGACACCGCGGAGTTCCTCATCGACAACCTCGAAGAGGGCGACAAGGTCGTGGCTCTCCGGATCCTCCCCGGTGTCGACGTGCTGGAGCACCGCTGGGCCGGAGCCGAGAAGCTGTTCGAGGAGGCCGGGATCGAGGCCGTGGACCACTTCACCGGAGCGGACCCCGCCGAGATCAAGAGCATCATCAGCGACGAGCTCGCCAAGGGCGACGTGCAGGGCATCTGGATGGACGCCGGTGACGGCGCCGTCGCCGCCATCGAGGCCTTCGAGGATGCCGGGGCCGACTACCCGGTGATGACCGGCGAGGACGAGATGAGCTTCCTGCGCAAGTGGAAGGACACGGGCCTCACCGGCCTCGCCCCGGTGTACTCGAACTTCCAGTGGCGCACCCCTCTGCTCGCGGCGCAGATGATCTTCGCGGGCGAAGAGGTGCCGAAGGAGTGGGTGCTCCCGCAGAAGCCGATCACCGAGGCCGAGCTGGACGACTACCTCACGGCGAACGACGGCATGCCCGACGGCCACTACGCCAAGTTCGGCGGAGAGGACCTTCCCGGCTACCCGACGGTCTGGCAGGAGCGCCAGATCCCGTGACCCCGTGTGCTCCCGCCCTTCCGCTCCGCCTGAGGCGAGTGGGAGGGTGGGAGCACCCGCACGATCAGAAGGACAACGATGCCCCGCACGATCGCCGTCAACACCTGGGTCTGGACGTCTCCGCTGACGGACGACACCCTGGAGCCGCTCGCCCGCACGGCCGCCCGGATGGGCTACGACGCCCTGGAGCTGCCGCTGGAGAGCTTCGGTGACTGGGACCCGCTCCGGGCCCGGGCCGTGCTGGACGGCCTCGGCATGGGCGCGGTCGTGGTCGGGGCGATGGGACCCGGGCGCTCGCTGCTCGCGCGCGCCGGAGACGTCGCCGCCACGCAGGACTACCTCCGCGCCTGCCTGGACGCCGCGGCCGTCCTCGGGGCCGCGGTCGTCGCCGGGCCGTTCTACGCCCCGACCGGCGTCACCTGGCGCATGGACGAGACGCAGCGGGCGGAGGTCGTCGGCGAGCTCAGGGACAACCTCGCCCCCCTCGCTCGCGAGGCCGCCGCGATCGGCGTGACGCTGGCCGTCGAGCCGCTCAACCGCTACGAGACCAGCGTGCTGAACACCGTGGCGCAGAGCCTCGATGCGCTGGCGCCGCTGCTCGGTGCCGGGGTGGGGCTGGCCCTCGACACTTACCACCTCAACATCGAGGAGAAGCGTCCCGCCGACGCGGTCCGGGCGGCGGGCGCCGCCATCGCGCACGTGCAGGTGTGCGGCAGCGACCGCGGTGCCGTGGGCGACGACCACACCGACTGGCCGGAGATGTTCCGCGCGCTCGACGACGCCGGCTACCGCGGCGTGCTGGGGCTGGAGAGCTTCACGGGCGAGAACGCGACGATCGCGGTCGCGGCCTCGGTGTGGCGACCGCTCGCGGCCAGCCAGGACGATCTCGCCGCCCGCAGCATCGCCCACCTGCGCGCCCTCGGCGCCTGAACCCCCGCGATACGAGCACCCGCGATACGAAGGAGTATCCATGAGCAGTCACCCGGTCACCCTGTTCACCGGCCAGTGGGCCGACCTGCCGTTCGAGGGGGTGGCCCGCCTCGCCGCGCAGTGGGGCTACGACGGGCTGGAGATCGCCGCGTCCGGCGACCACCTCGACCTCCGCCGGGCCGATGAGGACGATGCCTACGTCGCCTCCCGCCGCGAGATCCTCGACCGGCACGGACTGCGGGTGTTCGCGATCTCCAACCACCTCGCCGGGCAGGCGGTGTGCGACGACCCGATCGACTTCCGGCACCAGGGCATCCTGCGCCCGTACGTCTGGGGCGACGGCGCGGCCGAGGGTGTGCGGCAGCGGGCGGCGGAGGACATGACGCGTGCGGCCAGGGTGGCCAGGAAGCTCGGCGTCGACACCGTCGTCGGCTTCACCGGGTCGTCGATCTGGCCCTATGTCGCGATGTTCCCGCCGGTGCCGGAGACGGTGATCGCCCAGGGGTTCCAGGACTTCGTCGACCGATGGAATCCGATCCTCGACGTGTTCGACGGCGAGGGCGTGCGCTTCGCCCACGAGGTGCATCCCGGGGAGATCGCGTACGACTACTGGTCGAGCGTGCGCGCCCTCGACGCGATCGACCACCGCGACGCGTTCGGCTTCAACTGGGACCCCTCGCACATGATGTGGCAGAACATCGATCCCGTCGGCTTCATCGTCGACTTCGCCGACCGGATCTACCACGTCGACTGCAAGGACACCCGCCTGCGACCGAGGAACGGCCGTGCCGGGGTGCTCGGCTCGCATCTGCCGTGGGGCGACCCTCGGCGCGGCTGGGACTTCGTCTCCACCGGCCACGGCGACGTGCCCTGGGAGGACGCGTTCCGCGCGCTCGATGCGATCGGGTACGACGGCCCGATCTCGATCGAGTGGGAGGACGCCGGCATGGACCGCCTGCACGGCGCCCCCGAGGCGCTCGGTTTCGTGCGCTCCCTGCTGTGGCCGCAGCCCGCGGCCGCCTTCGACGCCGCGTTCCGCCACCAGTGACGGGACGGCAGGCGACCGGCCGTGCTCAGGGCTCCCGCAGGCGGACCAGGCGCTCGTGCCCGGTCTCCTCGAGCTCGGCGATGTCGTCGCGCGACTTGAGGAAGTCGGAGAAGGACCGGTAGCCGAGGGCCTTCTCGCTGAAGGACGGGTCCATGCGGCGCATGTGCGTCTTGACCGCGGAACTGTGCAACCACTCGTCGGCATCCGCCTTGTCGTGGCCGAGGCGCAGGGCGCGCTCCAGGAGCCGCGTGGCCTCGCCCTGGTCGTCGATCTTCTCCTCGACCTTGGGCTCCTCGGCAGTGGCCTTGGCCTTGGCCTTCGCCCGGGACTTCGACGCGGTCTTGGGCTTCGGGGTACCCGCGTCCGCGGCGGCCGGGGCGGACGGCTCCGCCGGGGCCTCGACCACCGGAGCGACCGCGGGCTGCGCCGCCTTCGCCGGACGCGCCACGCCCGGAAGCGAGTCGTACGACTCGAACTCGTCGCAGGCCGCGGCGAGCGACTTCGCCGTCGACCCGGCCACGCCCACCCCGATCACGTACCGGCCGAGGCGCTTGCAGCGCTGGGCGAGCGGCACGTAGTCGCTGTCGCCGGCCACGATGACCACATGGGTCAGGTCCGGAAGACGGAACATGTCCTCGACCGCATCGACCGCCAACCGGATGTCCGCGCCGTTCTTGGCGTACGCCGCGGCGGGGAAGAGCTGGACGAGATCCACCGCGCGCGCCACGAGCTGCGACCGGTACTCGGCGTTGACCGGCGACGACCAGTCCGCGTACGCCCTGGTCAGCACGAGGGTGCCGAAGGACGCCGCGTAGTCGATGATGGCGCCGACCTCGATCATCGCCCGGCTCAGCCGCTCGGCGACCTCGGGGTCGTTCGGGTGCTCCGTGATGCGCTGGCGGTCCTTGCCGTAGGAGTTCCGGCCGTGGACCCGGTCGTACCAGGAGATGACGATGTTGTCGAAGTCCAGGTACACCGCCACGCGGGCGTCGGTCGTCTCAGCCACGGTCGTCCTCCTCGCCGGGGTAGCGCACGCCGATCTGCGCGCGGATCTCGTCCAGGGCGCCCATGATGGCGACGCTCTCCGCGATGGGGAGGACGTCGCCCTCGAGGAGACCGTCGCGGACGAGGCGCTCGGCCGCGAACGCCTGGTACTGCATGCCGCGACCCTCGACGGACGAGACGTACTCCTCCTGCACCGTGCCGTCCGGCAGCACGAGACGGAACGAGGTAGGGGCGTACCAGACCCGGTCGATGTCGATGCGGGCTTCGGTGCCGACGATGCTCGCGGCGTTGGGGCCGGCGCCGCGCGAGGAGGAGAGCGTCGTGGAGATCGCCCCGCTCTCGTGGATCATGAGGGTGGCGACCTCGGAATCGGCTCCGGTCTCGACCAGACGCCCCACCGCGCGGACGGTGGTCGGTGCGCCGAGGACATCCCAGACGAAGGAGATCGGGTAGATCCCCAGGTCGAGCAGCGCCCCGCCGCCCAGTTCGAGGGCGTTGAGACGGTGGGCGGGGTCGGTGGGCAGCTGCTGCGTGTGGTCGGCGCTCACGGTGCGGATCTCACCCAGGGCGCCGTCGGCGAGGAGCTCGCGGATGCGGACCATGTGCGGCAGGTACCGGGTCCACATCGCCTCCATGACGAGCAGCCCGCGCTCGGCGGCGAGCCGCTGGAGGTCCGCGGCCTGGGCGTGGTCGAGCGTGAACGCCTTCTCGACGAGGACGTGCTTCCCGTGCTCCAGGGCGAGCCGGGCGTTCTCGTGGTGCATCGGGTGCGGGGTGGAGACGTAGATGATGTCGACGTCGGGATCGGAGACCAGCGCCTCGTATGACGGATGCGCGTGCGCGATGTCGAAGCGCGCCGCGAAGGCATCGGCCGACTCCTGCGAGCGTGAGCCCACGGCGACGAGGTCGAGGCCGGCCGTGCGCAGATCGGATGCGAAGGCGCCGGCGATGCCGCCGGTCGCGAGGATTCCCCAACGAAGTCCAGTCATCCTCTCAGCGTAGAGGGTGGCGCGTGTGACCGTCTGTGACATCCGGTGACCTCCGGCTTCCTCCCCGTGGCCGGCGTGGAGGCGGCGCTCCTACCGTGTCGGCATGACGGAACCCCTCGTGATCGGCGCCATGGTGCGCACCCTCGGCGCCTACCCCTCCGGCTGGCGGTATCCCGGAGCCCACCGCGACCCCGCGGAGGACGCGGACATCCTGCGCCGCATCGCGCGGGAGGGGGAGGACGCGGGTCTGGACTACCTCTTCTTCGGCGACTGGCTGGCGACCGGACCCGACCTGGAGTTCCGCGACCCCTACCTGCTCGCCCGCATCGACCCGCTGAGCGCGGTGCTGTTCCTCGCCGGGGTGACCTCGCGGATCGGTCTCATCGCGACGGTCAACACCACCTATGCCGATCCGTACGCCACGGCGCGGGCGCTGGCCTCCCTCGACGTCCTCACCCACGGCCGGGCGGGGATCAACCTCGTCACCGGCGCCGAGCCGCGTGCCGCGGGCAACCACGGCCGTGACGCCCACGCCGACACCGAGACCCGCTACGACCGGGCCGAGGAGTTCGTCGTCGCTCTGCGCCGGCTCTGGGACTCGTGGGACGAGGACGCCTGGATCGCGGACGCCGAGCGCGGCGTGCTCATCGACCCCGAGGGGCTGCGCGCGGCCGAGGTCACGGGCGCACATGTGCGGGTCGCCGGTCCGCTCAATGTCGCGCGTCCGCCGCAGGGGCGCATCCCGATCGTGCACGCGGGGACCTCGCCGCGGTCGCGGGCGCTCGCCGCGACCGCCGCCGATCTCGCGCTCATCGCCGCGCCCACACTCGCCGATGCCGTGACCACGCGGCGGCTGCTGAAGGACATCGCCGCGGACGCGGGGCGCCCGGCGGAGGAGCTGAAGGTCATCGCCCCGGTGCTGCCCGTCGTCGCGGACTCGGACGCCGGGGCGCACCGGATCGTCCGGCGGCTGCTGGAGCTCGTGCCGCTCGCTGAGGGGGTGCAGCCCGATCGCGTCGCGTTCCCGCCGAACCGCACGGTGGATTCCCTCGCCGACGCACTGGAGGTGGCCGCCGACGACCCGCTGCGTGCCGCCGCCTTCGACGCCCCGGTGACGGCCGCCGAGGCGCTCCGGCTGGGGGAGCGGGGTGCCGCGCTCGTCGAGCGACTCGCGCGGATCGCCGGACTCGCGGTCGGGGCGGAGGCGGCAGTGACCTGGCGGCATCTCGTCGCCGCGCACGCCGTCCCCGCGGCCTTCGTGGTCGGCGATGCCGGCACGATCGCCGACCACTTCGAGAGCTGGCGCGACGTGGGCGCCGCCGACGGCTTCAACGTCCTCTCGGCATTCCAACCCGCGCAGTTCGAGGCCTTCACCCGCCTCGCGGCCCCCGAGCTCCGCCGCCGTGGCCTGCTCCGCGCGGCGGAGGAGGCCGGCCAGGACGGCCGGCGGGAGACGCTGCGCGACCGCCTCCGTGTGACGTCGCGTGTCGGCGCGTGACCACGGGTGTCGTCTCGCGACACCCGGAGTCCGCCGCCTCGCCCCCGTGCCCTGCCGCTTCCTACCGTGAACACCACCTGCACCCCCTCCGCACCCGAGACCCTGTCTTCCGAATCCGAGGAGTCCCCCGCATGAACCGCCGCCTCATCCGCACCGCCGCCGTCGCGGTCCCGCTCGTCCTGGCCGGCAGCCTCGCCGCCTGCGCCACCTCGCCCGCCCCGGGGAACACTCCGGCCGACGCGGGGGACCCGGTCTCCGGCGGCACCCTGACCTACCTCGAGCACCAGGCCTACACGAACCTGTACCCGCCGCAGGCCGGCTTCTACCCGAACGGCGGCATCGTCAACAACATCGCCGCCCGGCTCACCTGGCAGAATCCGGAGACGCTCGAGATCGAGCCGTGGATCGCCGCGGAGTGGACCGTGAACGACGACGCCACGGAGTACACCTTCGACCTCAACCCGGACGTGACGTTCTCGGACGGCACGCCCGTGGACGCCGCCGCCGTCGCGAAGAACTTCGACACCTACGGCCTGGGGGACGCCGAACGCGGTCTCACCGTCTCCGAGGCCATCAACAACTACGCCGGCAGCGAGGTGGTGGACGAGGACACCGTGACGTTCCGCTTCAGCGCGCCGTCGCCCGGCTTCCTGCAGGCGACGTCGACCATCAACTCGGGGCTGCTGTCCCCGGAGACGCTGGACGGCACGATCGAGGATTTCGGCGCCGGCAACGCGGAGGAGATCATCGGCTCCGGTCCCTTCACCGTCACCGACGAGAAGCTCGGCACCGAGTACACCCTCACCACCCGCGACGACTACGACTGGGGCCCGGACAGCGCCGAGAACGACGGTCGTCCCTACCTCGACGCCGTGCACGTGCTGGTGACCCCCGAGGGCTCCGTCCGCATCGGGTCGCTGCTCGCGGGCCAAGCCGACTACGTCCGCTACGTCCAGGCGTTCGACGAGGACCGCGTGGAGGGGGCCGGCTTCACGCTGTACGCGCCGCAGACCCGCGGCGTGAACAACTCGATCGCCCTCCGCCCGGAGAACCCGCTGCTGTCCGACATCCGCGTGCGTCAGGCGATCATCGCCGCGGTCGACGCGCAGGAGGTCGTCGACACCCTGTTCACCGAGAACTACCCGGTGGCCACGTCGGTGCTGTCCTCCCAGGCGGCGGGATACAAGGACGAGTCCGCGCACTACGCCCACGACCCGGAGAAGGCGGAGGCGCTGCTCGACGAGGCGGGCTGGAAGCCCGGCGTCGACGGCATTCGCGAGAAGGACGGCGAGCGGTTGTCCATCACGGTCTACGAGGCCAAGCCGCAGCCGCTGTCGAAGCAGACCCTGGAGCTCGTGGCGCAGCAACTCGCGGCGGTCGGCGTCGAGCTCACCGTCAAGCCCGGCGACGCGGGCAGCTACGCGGAGGACACGCGTGATCCCCTGAAGACGGGGTTCTACCACTCGATGGTCGGCCGTGCGGATCTCGACGTGATCAAGAGCCAGTACTTCACGAAGAACCGCGACGTGCTGATCTCGCAGGATGCGACGCTCGACGAGCTGCTCCTCGCGGTCGCGTCCGAGCCGGATGCCCAGAAGCGGGTGGCCGCCTCCCAGGCCGTGCAGGACTACATCGCGGAGCAGGCGTACGTGATCCCGCTCTTCGAGGAGCCGCAGGTCTACGGCGCGGCGACGTACGTGCACGGCGTCGCGTTCGAGTCGGTCGGCCGCCCCACGTTCTCCGGCGTGTGGCTCGCGGAGCACTGAGGACCACGGTGACCCCATGACCTTCGTCCTCCGACGGGCCGGGCAGGCCGCGATCGTGCTGATCGCGGCCTTCACGGCCACGTTCTTCCTGCTGCAGCTGCTGCCGGGAGACGCCATCCTCATCAAGTTCTCCGACCCGAGCCTGGGGCTCTCGCCGGAGCAGCTCGACGACATCCGCGCGACCTACGGCGCCGACGTGCCGTGGGGGGAGCAGTATCTGCACGCGGGGCTCGGCTTCCTCGCCGGCGACTTCGGCTACTCGACCCAGTACGGCACCCCGGTCCGGACGATGCTCGCTGAAGCACTGCCCGCCACACTGCTGCTCGCGGCGCTCGGGCTCCTGGTCGCCGTCCTGCTCGCGGTGCTGATCGCGGTGCTCTCCTCGCTCGCGCCCTTCGCCTGGCTGCGGGACGGTCTGCGGCAGGTGCCGGGACTGTTCGTGGCGGTCCCTGTGTTCTGGCTCGGGATCCTGCTCATCCAGGTGTTCTCGTTCGGGCTCGGATGGGTGCCGATCGTGGGGGCCGATCCGATCAGCGGCCTGATCCTCCCCGTCCTCACGCTCGCCGTGCCGATCTCGGCGCCCCTCGCCCAGGTCCTGGTCCGATCCATCGACCGCGTGCAGGCGCAGCCGTTCGTGACCGTGGTGCGGGCGAAGGGCGCGCCGCCGGCGTGGGTGCTCACGCGGTCGGTCGCGCGCAACGCCGCCGTCCCGACCCTCACCATCGCGGGGGTGCTGTTCGGAGAGCTCGTCGGAGGAGCGGTGGTCACCGAGACCGTCTTCGGCCGCACCGGCATCGGACGCCTCACGGAGCAGGCCGTCGCGAACCAGGACATCCCGGTGCTGCAGGGAGTGGTGCTCCTGTCGGCCCTGGGGTTCGTGGTGATCAGCTTCGCCGTCGACCTCGCCACGCCCCTGATCGACCCGCGGCAGCGGCGGGCGGCCCGCGCCGCCCGGTCGCGCCCCGTCCGTCCCGCCGCCCAGGAGGTGCCCGCATGACCGCTCCCGTCATCGTCGAGACGTCGGTCGAGACGTCGGGTGCCCCGCCCGCGCCGTCCGCCCCGGCGCCCGTCTCCGCATCCCTTCCGCGACGGCGGTCGCGCGCCTGGGGGCTGTACCTCGCGTTCGCTGTCGTCGCCGTGGCGGTGCTGTGGGCGGTGATCCCGGGGGTCTTCGCGCCGGGCGATCCGCTGACCGGCGTGCCGGCCGACAAGCTCCTGCCGCCGAGCGCCGCGCACTGGTTCGGGACCGACGCCCTCGGCCGCGACCTCTTCGGCCGGGTCGTGCATGGCGCGGTTCACTCCCTGTCGGGCGCGCTCATCGCCGTGACGGTCGGCCTCGCGCTCGGCACGCTCCTCGGAGCCGTCGCCGGCGCGACCGGCGGTGTCGTGGACGACGTGCTGATGCGGATCGTCGACGTGCTGCTGGCGATCCCCGGGCTGCTGCTGTCGCTCTCCGTCATCATCCTGCTCGGCTTCGGAACGGTGAACGCGGCGATCGCCGTGGGACTCGGCAGCGTCGCCGCCTTCGCCCGGCTCATGCGCGCCGAGGTGGCGCGGGTGCGCCGCACCGAGTACGTCGAGGCGGCGTACGGCAGCGGCGGCACCTTCGTCGCCGTGCTCCGCCGGCATGTGCTCCCTAACGCCCTCACCCCGATCATCGCGCTCGCCGCGCTGCAGTTCGGCACGGCCATCCTCGCCATCTCCACCCTCGGCTTCCTCGGCTACGGCGCCCCGCCGCCCACCCCCGAGTGGGGCCTGCTGATCGCCGAGGGCCGCAACTACATCGCGACCGCCTGGTGGCTCACGGCGCTCCCCGGCCTCGTGGTGGTCGCCGTCGTGCTCAGCGCCAACCGCATCAGCCATCGGCTCGGAAGGAGCTCGCGATGACCGCGCCCCCGTCCTCAGCAACCCCCGTCCTCGCCGCGACGGACCTGCGGGTCTCGTACGCCGGCCGCGAGGTCGTGCACGGCCTCTCCTTCGCCATCGCCGAGGGGGAGACCCTCGCCCTCGTCGGCGAGTCGGGCTCCGGCAAGTCCACCACGGCGCACGCCCTCCTCGGCCTGCTGCCGGAGGGCGGACGGGTCGAGGGCGGGCGCGTCCGGCTCGGGGACCTCGACATCTCCGGATGGTCGGACCGGGCGTTCCGCGGCATCCGCGGCTCGGAGATCGGGCTGGTCCCGCAGGATCCGACGACCTCGCTCGACCCGGTGCGCCCCGTCGGCGTGCAGGTCGCCGAGGTGCTGCGTCTGCACGGGCATCGCGACCGTCGTTCCCGGAACGCCCGCGTGCTCGAGCTGCTCGACCGCGTCGGGCTGGACGACCCCGATCTGCGTGCTCGACAGTATCCGCACGAGCTCTCCGGCGGGATGCGGCAGCGGGTGCTCATCGCGGCCGCGATCGCCCTCCGCCCTCGGCTGCTCATCGCGGACGAGCCCACCAGCGCCCTCGACGCCACGGTGCAGCGCCGCGTACTTGACCTGCTGGACGAGCTGCAGCGCGAGGACGGCACGAGCATCCTGCTCGTGACGCACGACCTCGGCGTCGCCGCGGACCGGGCGGCGCGGATCGCGGTGCTGAAAGACGGCCGGATCGTGGAGCAGGGGCCGAGTGCGCAGGTGCTCGCGGAGCCGGAAGACCCGTACACGAGGCAGCTGCTCGCCGACGCGCCCGCCTTCACGACCGGCTTCCGGCGTCCGGATGCGCCGCCGTTCCTCCGGGACGCCGCGGCAGTGGCCGCCGAGAAGCCCTACGAGATCGTGGCTGCCGGCCTCGTGAAGGAGTTCCGGGTGGCGGGTCGTGAGCGCTTCCGCGCGGTCGACGACGTCTCCTTCCGGGTGCGCCGCGGCACGACCCATGCGCTGGTCGGCGAGTCCGGATCGGGCAAGTCCACGACCGCGCGACTGGTCACGCGCTTCCTCCGTCCGGACGCCGGGACCGTGGAGCTCGCGGGGGAGGACGCGACGGCCGTCGAGGGGGCGCGACTGCGTGCGCTGCGCCGACGGATCCAGCTCGTGTACCAGAACCCCTTCGCCTCCCTGGATCCACGGCAGCAGATCGCCGACATCGTGGCCGAGCCGCTGCACAACTTCCGCATCGGCGGCCGGTCCGAGCGTCGGGAACGTGCGGTCGCGCTGCTCGAGCGTGTGGCGCTGCCGGCGGATGCGGCCCGTCGCACGCCGAGCGAGCTCTCCGGCGGGCAGCGGCAGCGGGTCGCGATCGCTCGGGCGCTCGCCGTCGACCCGGAGATCCTCGTGCTCGACGAGGCGGTGTCGGCGCTCGATGTGACGGTGCAGGCGCGCATCCTCGAACTGCTCTCCGCGCTCCAGGCCGAGCTCGGACTCACCTACCTCTTCATCTCGCACGACCTCGCGGTGGTGCGTCGCATCAGCCACACCGTCTCCGTCATGCACCGCGGGCGCGTGGTGGAGGACGGACCGACCGAAGAGCTGTTCCACGACCCGCAGCACGAGAACACCCGGGAGCTGCTGGCCGCGGTTCCCGGTCGAACGGAGATCATCGCATGAGCGCCACCGCCCCTCGCCCCACCGTCGCGTTCTTCACCCGGCTCCTCGACGACGCATCCCCGGACGACCGCTACCGCCTCGCCCTGGCGCAGATCCAGCACGCCGAACGGCACGGCGTGGGGAGGGCGTGGGTGGCGCAGCACCACTTCCGGGCGGCGGAAGGCGGGCTGCCCTCGCCGCTCGTCTTCCTCGCGCACGCGGCGGCACGCACCTCGCGGATCCGCCTCGGCACCGGGATCATCACCCTTCCCCTCGAAGACCCGGTCCGCGTGGCCGAGGACGCGGTGGTGGCCGACCTGCTCGCGGACGGGCGGATCGACCTCGGGCTCGGCAGCGGCGGCACCCCGTCGTCCTTCACGCCCTTCGGGGAGGACGTGCGCGACAAGGGGCCCACCTACGACCGCAAGCTGGGCGTGCTGCTCGACGCTCTCCAGGGCCGCGACGTCGGTGCGGGGAACACGCTGTATCCGGACGCGGGGTCGCTGGCCTCGCGGATCTGGCAGGCGACGTTCTCGGCACCCGGCGGTCATCGAGCAGGCGTCCACGGTCATGGACTGCTGCTGTCCCGCACGCAGCCCCGCCCCGGCGACCGTCTGCACGCACCGCTGTCCGCCCTGCAGGACCCGATCATCGACGCGTACCTCGACGCGCTCCCCGCCGGCGCGGCCCCGCGGATCACCGCCTCCCGCACCGTGTTCGTGGCGGACGACCGCGCCGAGGCGCTCCGGTTCGCCGAGGTCGGTCTACGGCGGGCGGCCGAGGGCTTCCGGCGGCAGGGCCAGACGATCCCCGGCGACGGCATCGACGACCTCATCGCCGCTCTCGACACGCACCTCGGCACCCCCGAGGAGGTCGCCGCCTCGCTCGCCGCCGACACCACGCTGCACCGCGCGACCGAGGTGGCGTTCCAGGTGCACTCGGTCGACGCGCCGCACGCCCACGTCCTGCGCTCGATCGAGCTGTTCGCGACGGAGGTCGCCCCGGCCCTCGGCTACGCGCTCACGCCGCCGGATCCCGAGACCACCCACACGCCCGAGAACACCCCCACCGTGAAGGAGAACGCATGACCGCCGACATCGTCGACCAGCTGACGGGGGTGACGCGGGAGCTGGATGCGCTGCGTCGTCGCCGTCCCGTGACCAGGGAGCAGCTCCAGGCGAGCTTCGACGCGCTCTTCCACCCGGTATCCGCGGAGCATGTGTCTCTCGCAGAGCGCGCGCTCATCGCGGCGTTCGCGACCGCGCTCGCTGGTGCCGACGACCCCACGGCGGTGTTCTACGCCGGGCGGGCCCGCGAGATCGACCCGGAGCGCGCCGCGATCGTCGCCCGAGAGGCTGAGGCCGCCGCGACCACGGGACCGTTCGGCGCCTACACCGAACGCGGGCTGGAGGCGGAGAGCACCGACGGCACGCGCTACCTCCCGGACGAAGCGGCATCGGCGGCCTTGGGGGAACGTCTCGCGACCGCTCTTGCGCACACGCACCTGCTGGTGTTCCGTCCCCGCGAGGCATCCGGCGCCGACCTCGGCCGCCTGCACGACGCCGGCTGGTCGACGGACGGCATCGTGACGCTGTCGCAGCTCGTGTCCTTCCTCGCCTTCCAGCAGCGGGTCGTCACCGGCCTCCGCGTGCTTCAGGAGGCCGGACTCACCGCCGCCGACACAGCGACCGCTACCGCCACCGACACCGACACCGACACCGACACCGACGAGGAGGCCGCATGACCGCCGCCGACACCGTGCTCCGGCACGACGACGCCCCCTATCCGCACGCCTTCACCCGCGCCGAGGTCGGCTGGACGCCGCACCTCGCGCCCCTGGCGGAGGAGGATCTGACCCCGCGGCACCTCGACGGCCTCGTCGACGCCGCCCGGGCGAAGAACGAGTACTTCCGGCTGCTCGCCCGCGACCCCGAGGTGCTGCGCGCGCGCACCCTCGTCGACAAGGACGTCTTCTACAACGCCGCAGAGGGCCTCCCACGGGCGGAACGGGAGCTGGCGGCCACCGCCGCCTCGCGTCGCAACGGCTGCGTGTTCTGCGCCTCCGTGCACTCCCGGTTCGCGGCGCACCACAGCAAGCGGCCGGAGGACGTCGATGCGCTGCTCGCCGAGGGCGTGGACGCAGATCTGGGGGAGCGCTGGAACGCGATCATCGCCGCCGCGGTCGCGCTGACCGACACGCCTCGCGCGTTCGGTCCCGCGCACATCGCGCGCCTCCGTGCGGCCGGACTGGACGACCTCGAGATCGCGGACGTCGTGCACGGCGCGGCCTTCTTCAATTGGGCGAACCGGCTGATGCTCTCGCTCGGCCGCCCCGTCGCTCCATTCTGACCGACAGGGAGGTCGTCGCCGGATGCGCTACCGTCGCATCATGACAAGCCGTCTGCGGCGCCGAAGCCTCCCTGTCGTCGGCTTCGTCGCTGCGGCCGCCATGCTCGTCGGGTGCGCGCCGAGCATCGAGAACCTCGTGCGGGTGAGCCTCGCGGATTCCATCGAAGACGCGCAGGACAGTATGTGGGAGCACCGCGGCAAGATCGTCACGGACCCGGAAGCGACCATCGCCGAACTCTCCCTCGCCTCCGACCTCCGGGACGGAACCGACGAGCTCGACGGCAACCCCCTCAAGCTCCTCGACCTCGACAAGAGGGACGACAGCACCACCCTGACACTCCTCGCACTCGGTGGCGCGCAGACGGGCGGTGGCTGGTGGTACGAGCAGCGCCAGGGGGCGGTGTGCTTCACCCTGACCTTTCCGCGAGGCGAAGAGATCGTGGAGACAGGCCCCGCGGACTGCCCGGACATCCCGGAACTGGACGGCATCGAGGACGTCGTCCCGCTCGAAGAACTCGATGTCAGAATCACCGCCACCAAGGCCGACTACCCTGACTCGGTGTGCCAGTGCTACAGCGGCAGTGAGTGCGACTGCCCCGGAGGCTAGGCGATCGGGTCGGAGCCCGTCGTGGCCGCAACCCCGCTCCGGTGCCACCCTGATCTCTCAGGGGACGAGGATGATCTTCCCCGTGGCCCCGCCGGTCTCCATGAGTTCATGGGCCCGTGCCGCCTCGGCGAGGGGCAGCTCCGGTGCTCCGAGCAGAAGCACTACGATCCGAATGTGACGTCTCAGAACCAGCTCGACGCCGGGGTGCCTGGTTCACCACGCCAGGTGGCCGCGGCCGAGACCGAACGGCATTGGCTCCTGTTGGCGGCGCAAGTCTTCCTCACCGGCTTGACCACGTATGTCGCGATAGCGATCTGGTCGACCACCGCGGCCGGGTACACAGAGGGCTTGCAGATCGTCGGATTCGCGGTCCTCTCCACTCCGCTTACGATCCTGGCGTTCCTGATCGGGCTGCCTCTGCGTATCGTGCCGAGGGCACGTCGGTGGTGGGTTCGATACGCGGGGTGGTTGTTCGCCTTGTTCGGAATCGCTGCGGGCGGCATGCTTCTGTCCTACGTCGTCGGCGATGCAGGACCGGTTCGCTATGCCCAGAGTGGATGGCCTGTGAGTGACGGCTATGCACCGGACGCGCGACTCTTCGTGCCATCCCTTGCTGTGCTGGCGTTCGCGACCATGCATCTTCGCCTCCCACCGCGCCGGAAGCCGAAAGCCGCCTGACCGATCAGTGTCGCCTGGCCGCGGCAGAACCCGCCGAACGCCGCGTGCGGGGTGACGCCCGACGCTGTCAGGGTTGGGGTCAGGGGACGAGGATGATCTTCCCCGAGGCGGCGCCGGTCTCCATGAGTTCATGGGCCCGTGCCGCCTCGGCGAGGGGCAGCTCCGGCCCGAGCTCGATGGTGAACTCGCCCGCGGCCAGGAGGTCCACGGTCTTCTGCAGCGCCTCGGCGCGCCACTCCAGCTCCTGCGGCGTGAGCGGCTCGGGGGACCCGCCGGAGAACGCCCGGATGCCGAAGTCGGCGGCGTCGGGACCGCGGACGATGGTCGCGATGCGGTCGCGGTCCGCGACCAGGGCGAGGGAGGTCTCGATCGCCTCGTCGGTGCCCGCACAGTCCAGGACGACGGTCACGGGGGAGGGGGCCGCCGCGCGGACGCGGTCGAGCAGGCCGTCGCCGTAGGCCACGGGGATCGCGCCGAGCTCGCGGAGCTGGTCGTGCCGGGCGGGGCTCGCGGAGGCGATCACGGTCGCGCCCCAGGCGACCGCGAACTGCACGGCGGCCTGGCCGACCGCACCCGAGCCCGCGTGCACGAGGAGCACGTCGTCGGCCGTCACGGCGAGCGAGCGGAGGGACTGATAGGCGGTGCCGGCGGGGATGCCGATCGCCGCCCCCTCGGCCGCGGTGACGGCGTCCGGGAGCTTCACGAGCTTGTCGGCGTCGACCGCGAAGGCGGAGGCGTAGGTCCCGAGCGTGTCGCGGATCGCGACGCGGTCGCCGACCTCGAACCCGTCGACGCCCTCGCCCAGCACCTCGATGACTCCCGCGCCGTCGAACCCGACCGGACGCGGCTCGGTGATCGGCGCCGAGGGGCGCTTGCCGCCGCGGAGCTTGGCGTCGATGGGGTTAGCGCCGGCCGCCTCGATGCGCACCAGCGCTTCGCCGCGGACGGGCACGGGGTCAGGCACCTCCATGAGGTGGAGGACAGCGGGGGATCCGAACTCGGTGTAGACGATCGCGCGGGCCATGCCCTCAGGCTACCCGGCGGGGGTCACTTCCCCGCGAGCGCCTTGGTGATCCGCTGCGGCGACACCGGCTGCGCGGTGCCGAGACGCTGGGCGAAGACGCTGACCCGGTACTCCTCCAGCAGCCAGCGCACCTCGACGATCGCAGCGGGAGCGTCGGGCGCGAGGGGGATCGTGCCGCCGGCGTCCGCGAACAGCACCGCCATCCGCTCGAACTCCGTCATCCGTGCGCGGTCCTTGCCCGGCTCGTTCGCCAGGGTCTTCAACCGGTCGATCATGCCGTCGAGGTACCGGGGGAAGTGGGCGAGTCGGTCGACACCCGCGGCCGCGACGAAGCCGGGGTGCAGCAGTCCGGAGAGCTGGGTGCGGATGTCGTTCAGCGGGCCGAGCAGCGCCAGCGAGTTCTGGGACTTGATGCCGCGCTCCACCTCCCGCGCCTTCGTGAGGATGCGGGCGACGAGGGAGACGCAGGCGAAGAGCTCGTCGACGAGCACGGCGGACACGGCGTCGCGGACCCGGGCGAACTCGGCCTCGGTGCGCACGACGCCACGGTCCTGGCCGTCGGCGCCGGTCGACGCGTCGATCACGCGACGGGCGACGGCGGCTCGGCAGTCCTCGATGAGCGCGGCCGCCGACGGATAGGGCGAGGCTGCGAGGGCGAGCTTCTCCTGGCTGGTGAGGTGCTGCTGCACGTACGAGGACGGCGAGGGCACCGCGAGCAGGACGAGACGGAGCACGCCGTCGCGCGTGGCGGCGGCCGCGGCGTCCGGAGTCGCCTCGACCCGCACCGACACGCTCTTGCCGGCATCGACGATCGCCGGATACCCGCGGACGACGCCGCCCGCGACCTTGGTGTCGATGACCGCCGGGAGGTCGCCGAACGTCCACGCCGTCAGCCCGGTCTGCTCGACCGGAGCCGCGGCCACGCGCTCCGCCCCGCGCGGCCCCGGTGCCTCCGCACGCCCGGGGCGGGCGATGGAGCGGGCGACGCTGCTGCGCGCGCGGTCGGAGAGCTCGGCCTGCAGCGCCCGGAGATCACGCCCTGACCCGACCACCCGTCCCCGCTCGTCCACGGCGCGGAAGTTCATGCGCAGGTGCGCCGGCACCCGCTCGTCATCGAAGTCCGCGGCCGTCACCACCTGGTTCGCGAGCGGCTGCACGAGCCGCGCGAGCGCTTCCTTGAGGGTGCGCGGGGGGAGGCCGCCGTGCACCTCCGGACCCTCGTCGGCCAGCGCCGCCCCGAACTTCTCCGCCCAGTCGGCGGCGGGGACGACGTGGCGCCGGATGGCCTTGGGCAGCGCGCGCAGCAGTCCGGTGACGAGCTCGGCGCGGAGCCCCGGCACCTGCCAGTCGAAGCCGCGATCCTCGATCTGGGCGAGCAGCGGCAGCGGCAGCACGACGCTCACGCCGTCATCGGGGGCACCCGGCTCGAACCGGTACGCGAGGCCGAGCACCTGGTCGCCCTGCGTCCACCGGGTCGGGAACTCGCGCTGGTCGGCGCGGTCCTCGTCGTCGATGAGGTCGCTCTCGCGCATCACGAGCAGCTTCGGCGTCGTCGTCAGCGCCTCGCGCCACCACTTCTCGAACGACCGCACGTCGAACACCTCGGCGGGGATGCGCTCGTCGTAGAACCGGAAGACGGCCTCGTCGCCGGCCAGGATGTCGCGGCGCCGCTCACGCTCCTCGAGCTTCTCGAGGCGGCGCCGGAGCTCGGCGTTGCTGCGCCAGAACGCGCTGACCCGCTTGTCGATCCGGGACGGGTCCCACTCGCCCTCGACGAGAGCATGACGGACGAAGAGCTCGCGCGAGGCGGCCCGGTCGATGCGGGCGAACTGCACGCGCCGGCGCGGGATGATCTCGACCCCGAACAGCGTGACCTTCTCGAACGCCACCGCGGCTCCGGCGTCCTTGGACCAGTGCGGCTCGGTGACCTGACGCTTCGCGAGGTCGCCGGCGAGGGGCTCGGCCCAGGCGGGGTCGATGGCGGCGACGGTGCGGGCGAAGGTGCGGGAGGTCTCCACGATCTCGGCCGCCATGACCGCCCGGGGACTCTTCTTGCGCAGCCCCGACCCCGGGAAGATCGAGAACCGGATACCCCGCGCGCCCCGGTACTCGGTGATCCGGCGGCGGGCGTCCTTCGCGGGAGAGTGGGCCTTCCCCGCGGGGGCGGTGCGCTCGTCGAGGACGCCGATCTGCGACAGCAGGCCGGACAGCAGCGCGCGGTGGATGGCATCCGGATCGGCCGCGCCGCCCGGCTCCGCCCCGCGGTCCGGGCTCTTGACGAGCGTGCGCAGCTGCCGATGCACGTCGAACCACTCGCGGACCCGCACGTAGTTGAGGTGCTCGCTGCGGCACAGGCGCCGGAACGCGCTGGAGCCGAGCTCCCGCTGCTGTTCGCGCAGGTGGTTCCAGAGATTCAGGAGGGTGAGGAAGTCGCTCGTCGGGTCCACGAAGCGCGCGTGCAGCCGGTCGGCCTCCTCGCGCCGGTCCTCCGGTCGCTCCCGCACGTCCTGGATGGACAGCCCCGCGACGATCGCGAGCACGTCCCGCAGCACCGCCCCCTGGGTCCCTGAGCCTGTCGAAGGGCCTGACCCCCGCTGGGTCCCTGAGCTTGTCGAAGGGCCTGACCCCCGCTGGGTCCCTGAGCCCGTCGAAGGGCCCGCCTCGATGAGCATCCGCGCGAACCGGGGGTCCATCGGCATCCGGGCGATGTCCCGCCCGATGCGGGTGAGCCGGGGGCCGTCGTCCGGTCCCTGAGCCTGTCGAAGGGCGCCGAGCTCGGTGAGCAGGTCGAACGCCGCCTTCACGCCCCGGGAGTCGGGCGGGGTGAGGAAGGGGAACGCGGTGATGTCGCCGAAGCCGAGCGCGAGCATCTGCAGGATGACGGACGCGAGCGAGGTGCGCAGGATCTCGGGTTCGGTGAATTCGGGACGCCGCGCGTAGTCCTCCTCGGAGTACAGGCGGACGGCGATGCCGTCGCTCGTGCGGCCGGCGCGACCGGAGCGCTGGTTCGCCGAGGCCTGCGAGATGGCCTCGATGGGGAGCCGCTGCACCTTCGAGCGGTTGCTGTACCGGGAGATGCGGGCCGTCCCGGTGTCGATGACGTACTTGATGCCGGGCACCGTGAGGCTCGTCTCGGCCACGTTCGTCGCGAGCACCACGCGGCGACGGACGCCGGCCACGGTGCTGCGCTCGAACACCCGGTGCTGCTCCGCGGCGGAGAGCCGGCCGAACAGGGGGAGGACCTCGGTGGGAGAACGGTCCTTGGCGTAGGCGGCGCGCACCGCGTCAGCCGCGTCCCGGATCTCCGCTTCGCCCGGCAGGAACACGAGCACGTCGCCCGGGGCCTCCCGGTCGAGCTCGCGGAGCGCCGTGATGATCGCGCTCACCTCGTCCTCCGGCTCGCCGGCGGCGTCCTGCTCCGCGTCCTCGTCGACGAGCGGGCGATAGCGGATCTCGACGGGATAGGTGCGCCCCGACACCTCGATGACCGGAGCGGGGGTGCCGTCGGCCGCGGCGAAGTGCCGCGCGAAGCTCTCTGGATCGATCGTGGCGGAGGTGATGATCACCTTCAAGTCCGGGCGCTGCGGGAGGATGCGGGCGAGGTAGCCGAGCAGGAAGTCGACGTTGAGGGACCGCTCGTGGGCCTCGTCGATGATGATCGTGTCGTAGCGCGTCAGCAGGCGGTCGCGGTGGATCTCGTTGAGGAGGATCCCGTCGGTCATCAGGGCGATGCGCGTCTCGTCGGAGACCTTGTCGGTGAAGCGCACCTTGTAGCCGACGAGCGTGCCGAGCTCGACCCGCAGTTCCTCGGCCACGCGCTCCGCGATCGTGCGGGCGGCCAGCCGCCGGGGCTGGGTGTGGGCGATGCGCTCGCGGCCCAGTTCCAGCGCGATCTTCGGCAGCTGCGTGGTCTTCCCCGATCCGGTCGCACCGGCGACGATGACGACCTGGTGGTCCCGGATGGCGTCGGCGATCTCGTCCCTGGCGGCGCTGACGGGCAGCTCCGGGGGGTAGGAGATCACGGGGGAGGACATAGCCCTCCATCGTATGCCGGGATGCACACCGGAGCCGCCGCGATCGCCGCATACGATCATCGGGTGATGACTGCTCTGCGCCCCGTGCGCTGGTTCCGCGAGTTCGGTCGGCCGCCGCGCATCCTCGGCCTCGACGTCGCACGGGGTCTGGCGATCCTGGGAATGGCCGGCGCCCACGTCGGCATGACCGACGCTTTCGACTGGGGCGACCCCACCACGTGGACGGACCTCGTGCACGGTCGTTCCTCGATCCTCTTCGCGCTGCTCGCCGGCGTCTCCATCGCGCTCATGACGGGGCGCGACGTGCTGCCGGAGCGGGAGCGTCTCCCCGGCATCCGCCTGAATCTCGTCGGCCGCGGCGCCGTGATCTTCGTGATCGGCCTGGCCCTGGAGCTCCTCAACACCCCGATCGCCGTGATCCTGACGCTCTACGGGCTGCTCTACGTCGCGGTCATCCCCGTGCTGCGGTGGCGGCCCCGGCAGCTGCTCCTCGGCGCCGCCGTCCTCGCGCTCGCCGGTCCGGCGCTGCTCGCCCTGATCAGCGCGGTGGCGCTGCAGCCGTTCGGCGCGGGCATCGGGTTCGTGCTCTACGGCACCTATCCGATCACCGTGTGGCTGGCTCTCGTGCTGGGCGGTATGGCCCTGGGCCGGCTCCGCGTGCAGGAGGTGCGCACGGCCGTCGTCGCCCTCGTCGTCGGCGTGGTCCTCGCCGCGATCGGCTACGGCCTGGGCGCCCTCGGCGCGGGCGCGGGGCTGGGCGGGACGGAATCGATCGTCTCCTCGACGAGCGAGGACTCCGGCAGCGGGAGCCTGGACAGCCTTCCCAGCGAGAGCCTGGACAGTCTTCCCGCCGAGAGTCTGTCGTCGTTCATCCCGGACGACGTGATGCCGCCGTCCGGTTGGGAGAGCTACCCCGAGGCTCTCGCCGTGAGCGATCCGCTCGGTTCCGTGGTCCGCGCCGTCTTCGCCGTCGATCCGCACAGCGGCGGCACTGCGGAGATCCTGGGCTCCGGCGGGTTCGCCCTCGCGGTGATCGCGCTGTGCCTGCTCCTGAGCCGCCCGCTGCGCTGGCTGCTGCTGCCGCTCGGCGCTCTGGGGTCCATGCCGCTCACGGCATACAGCCTGCACGTCGTCTCCGTCGTCCTCGTCGCGGGCCCTGGCGGCTTCATCGCGGACAACTCGTTCTGGGGGCTCACAGCCGTGGCACTCCTGGTGGTGACGACGCTGTGGTCGATGTTCGTCGGCCGTGGTCCTCTGGAGCGCCTCGTCGGTAAGGGGGCCGCCGCGATGGCCGCGGTCCCTCGGCGCTGACGCTTTTCGTCATCCGCACGGGCACGCCTGTCATCACAGGTCCTAGGCTGGGGGGATGACCATTCCTGCACTCGAACTGAACGACGGCAACTCCATCCCCCAGCTGGGCTACGGCGTCTTCAAGGTGCCGCCGGCAGAGACCGAGAAGGCGGTGAGCGAGGCCCTCGAGATCGGGTACCGCCACATCGACACCGCCGCGATCTACGGCAACGAGGAGGGCGTGGGCGCCGCCATCGCGTCCTCCGGCATCCCGCGCGAGGAGCTCTTCGTCACCACGAAGCTGTGGAACGACCGTCATCACGACGACGAGCCCCGCGCCGCCATCGGCGAGAGCCTCGAGAAGCTCGGCCTGGAGCAGGTCGACCTGTACCTCGTGCACTGGCCAACTCCGGCGAAGGACGACTACGTCCACGCGTTCGCGAAGCTCATCGAACTGCGCGACGCGGGCCTGACCCGCAGCATCGGCGTCTCGAACTTCCTCGTCCCGCACCTGGAGCGCACGGTGAAGGAGACCGGCGTCGTCCCGGCCGTGAACCAGATCGAGCTGCACCCGGCGTACCAGCGCCGCGAGGAGGTCGCCTGGGCCGAGGCCAACGGCGTCCGCATCGAGGCGTGGGGTCCGCTCGGCCAGGGCAAGTACGACCTCTTCGGCACTCCGGCGGTCGCCGATGCGGCCGCCGCCCACGGCGTGACGCCCGCGCAGGCCGTCCTCCGCTGGCACCTGCAGAAGGGCATCATCGTGTTCCCGAAGTCGGTGCGCCCGGAGCGCCTGCGGGAGAACCTCGACGTGTTCGGCTTCGAGCTGACCGACGCCGAGATCGCCGCGATCGACGCCCTCGACCCGCTCGACGGCTCCGGCCGCGTCGGCTCGCACCCGGACGAGGTCAACTGATCCCGCCCTCATGCCGGCCGCGGGCTCGGCACTGACGCCGTCACCGAGCCCGCACTGACCGGAGCCCTGCTCCCGAGCCCGCGGCCGGCGGCTCGTCTCCGTTCCACATGACGCCCCGTGTCGCTTCGCGCGACACGGGGCGTCCGCGTGGGTACCGTCGAGCGCATGACAGCTCCGCTCCGCGTCGTCGCCGTCTCGGGCTCCCTGCACGAGCCGAGCAAGACCACCGCCCTCCTCCGAGCGATCACCGCCGCGGTCGCCGAGCGTGCCCCCGTCGAGGCGCAGCTGATCGAGCTCACGCAGATCGGGCCGTCGCTCGCGGGTGCTCTCACCCGTGACCAGCTCCCGCCGGAGGTGGAGGTGCACCTGCAGGCGATCGAGACCGCCGACCTCCTCATCGTGGGGAGCCCGGTGTACCGCGCGTCGTTCACCGGGCTGTTCAAGCACCTGTTCGACTTCGTGGACCAGTACGCGCTCGTCGGCACGCCGGTGCTCCTCGCCGCGACCGGCGGCGGCGAGCGGCACGCCCTCATGATCGAGCACCAGCTCCGGCCGCTCTTCGCCTTCTTCCAGGCGCTCACGCTGCCCCTCGGCGTCTACGCGAGCACCACGGACTTCGACGGCTACGAGGTGGCCACCGACGTGCTGCGCGCGCGCATCGCCTTGGCCGCCGAGCGAGCCCTCCCGCTCGTCGGCTACACCGCGACCCGCCCCGCGGAGCTGCTCGTCGGCTGACCCGGAGCTGCCGGTCCCCGCGAGCCGATCGACGGCCGACCCGCAGCCTGTCTCCCCGGCGTAGCGTGGGGACATGACGAACCGTCTCGCCGACACCCTCAGCCCGTACCTTCGGGCGCACGCCGACAACCCCGTCGACTGGTACCCGTGGGGGGAAGAGGCGTTCGCCGAGGCCCGCCGCCGAGACGTGCCGATGCTGATCTCGATCGGCTACTCCACCTGTCACTGGTGTCATGTGATGGCACGCGAGTCGTTCGCTGACCCCGAGACCGCCGCCCGCATCAACGAGGGATTCGTCGCGGTGAAGGTCGATCGCGAGGAGCATCCGCACGTCGACGGGGCCTACATGGCCGCCGCGTCCGCGTTCACGCAGAACCTCGGCTGGCCGCTCACGGTGTTCACCACCCCCGCCGGTCGCGCGTTCTACGCGGGGACGTACTGGCCGCCCGAGGCGCGACCGCCGATGCCGGCGTTCCGCGATGTGCTGGCCGCCGTGCGCGAGGCCTGGACGACGCGCCGCGCGCAGGCCGAGGAGTCCGCGGACGCGGTGACCGCAGCCCTCGCAGAGGCTGCGCAGGCCACGCCCTCGACCTTCCCGGACACCGCCGCGCTCGCCGAGGCCGCCCGCGGACTCGCCGCCAGGGAGGACAGCGAGTTCGGCGGCTTCGGCGGAGCTCCCAAGTTCCCGGTGGCCACGACCCTGCGGTTCCTGCAGCAGCCCCTCGTCCGCGAGGCCGCGCCGGAGGCCACGGCAGCAGCCGAGCGCGCGCTCACGGCGATGGCGGGCTCTGCTCTGCGGGATGCCGACGGCGGGTTCTTCCGCTATGCGACCCGGCGCGACTGGACGGTGCCGCACTACGAGCGCATGCTGACCGACAACGCCCAGCTTCTCGAGGTCGCGCTCGACACCGGCGACGAGGAGACCGCCCGCGGAATCGCCCGCTTCCTGCTCGGCACGCTGCGGCGGGAGGGCGGCGGTTTCGGCGCCGCTCAGGACTCCGAGTCGTGGATCGACGGGGCCCGCAGCGAGGGCGGCTACTACCTCCGCCCGGTCCCGGAGCGCGCCACGCTGGAGCCGCCGGCGGTGGACGACAAGGTCATCACGGGATGGAACGGCCTCGCGGTCGCGGCACTCGCCAGGGCGGGTGCGACGCTCGGCGAGGACGCGTGGGTCGCCGCCGCCGCGGACGCCGCCGACGCCGTGCTCCGCACCAATCGCGGTGCCGACGGCGCTCTCGTGCGGGCGTCCTTGGACGGCCGGGCCTCCGCCGCGGTGGCCACTGCGGCCGACCTCGCCCTCCTCGCCGACGGCCTGTTCGCCCTGGCGGCGGCGACCGGCGACGTCGCTCCCGCGGTCACGGGACGGGACCTCCTCGACGAGGTGCTGGACGGAGCCGGGGGAGACGACCCGCTGCTCCGCGCGCAGGGCATCGCCGCCTCGCCCGATCACACCGACGGAGACCTCCCCTCGGACACGGCGGCGGTCGCGCAGGCCGCGCTCACCGCCTGGCGGCTCGGAGCGGGCGACCGGTACCGCGCGGCGGCGGCCGAGCGGGTGGAGGCGCTCGCCTCCCGGGCGCTCGCCCAGCCCTTCGCGCACGGCAGCCTGCTCCGGGTCGCCGCCGGACTCGCCGCAGCCCCGCGGCAGCTCGTCGTGGTCACGGAGGACCCCGGGGGAGCGCTCGCCGCCGCGGCACGCGGAGCCGATGCCGATGTCATCGTCGTCGTCAGCCCGGCGCAGGCCGCGGCGTTCGCCACCGCGGGTTTCGAACTGTTCGACGGCAAGGAGGCGACAGCCGAGCGCGCCTACGACTGCCGCGCCTTCGTGTGCCGCCTGCCGGTGAGCGATCCGGCCGCGGTGTCGCACGCACGGTGAGCGCCCTTCCCCGGAGCAGGGGTGTGCAATCTGCCTAGCGTGCGGCACCCAGGTGGCGTTCGATTGCGCGCGATGCGCAGCTTCGAGTGCACGGTTTGCCCAGCGCCTGCCATCCGTTCTAGGGTGACGCGACCCCTCTCGGATCACAGCAAGGATGCTCTGACGATGACCCTCTCCGCCCGCGCCGGCCTCGACGCCGTGCCCGCCTACCGACAGGGGTGCTCCGCCCCGGCCGGTGCCTCCAAACTCTCCTCGAACGAGTCGCCGCACCCGCCGCTGCCCTCCGTCGTGCAGGCCGTGCAGGACCGGGTCGCCGGCATCCACCGCTACCCGGACATGAGCGCCTCCGCGGTCCGGGAGGCGCTCGCCGCCCGGTACGCCGTGGACCCGGCCCAGGTGACCGTCGGCGCCGGGTCGGTGGAGATCGCCGCCCAGCTCATCCACGCGGTCGCCGGCGAGGGCGACGAGGTCGTCTTCGCATGGCGGTCCTTCGAGGCGTACCCCTCGCTCGTCCGGATCGCGGGCGCCACGCCCGTCGCCGTGCCGCTGGACGCCGACCACGGACACGACCTCGACGCGATGCGCGCTGCGATCACCCCGCGCACGCGTCTCGTGTTCGTGTGCAACCCCAACAACCCGACCGGCACCGTCGTCGACGCCGAGGCGCTGGAGCGCTTCGTCGCCGCGGTGCCGCACGACGTCCTCGTCGTCATCGACGAGGCCTATGTGCACTTCGACCGCACGGACAGCCGCGGTGTCGGGATCGAGCTGTTCCGTCGGCACCCGCACGTCGCGGTGCTGCACACGTTCTCCAAGGCGTACGGCCTGGCCGGCCTCCGCATCGGCTACGCGATCGCCCCCACCGCGATCGCCGAGGCGCAGCGCAAGGTGGCCGTGCCGTTCGGGGTCACCGACCTCGCCCAGGCCGCGGCTCTCGCCTCCCTCGCTGCGGAGGACGAGCTCGGCGCCCGCATCGACGAGGTCGTGGCGCAGCGCGATCGGCTGCACACCGTGCTCACGGCGGCCGGCTGGCCCGCCGTCCGCTCGCAGGCCAACTTCGTCTGGGTTCCCGCGGGGGACCGCACCGCCGACCTCGACGCCCTCCTGCACGCAGGGGGTGTCGTCGCCCGGGCCTTCCCCGGCGAGGGCATCCGCATCTCATCCGGCTCCGCCGCTGACATCGACCGGGTCGAAGCCGCCCTCGCCGCCGCGACCTCCGACCACGATTCCGACCTGATGGAGGTGGGCGCATGACCACGGAGGTCCCCGTCACCACGACGACCACGAAGGGCCTGCACCCGGGCCTCACCCGCCGCCAGATCTCCATGATGGGGCTCGGCGGCGCGATCGGCGCGGGGCTGTTCGTCGGCTCAGGGCAGGCGATCAGCATCGCCGGACCCGCCGTGCTGATCTCCTACCTCGTCGCGGGCGGCATCGTCGTGCTCGTGATGGCGATGCTCGCCGAGATGGTCGCGGCCCGCCCGAGCTCCGGCGCCTTCAGCTCCTACGCCCAGAAGGCCATGGGGCGCAGCGCCGGAAGCGCGGTGGGCTGGCTGTACTGGATCCAGCTGGTCGTCGTGATCGCCGCCGAGGCGACCGGCGCGGCCGGGATCGTGGCGAACTGGGTGCCCGGGATCCCCGCGTGGGTCTGGGTGCTGGTCTTCGTCGTCGCCCTCACCGCGGTGAACCTCTTCGGCGTGCGCAACTACGGCCGTTTCGAGTTCTGGTTCGCGGCGATCAAGGTCGCCGCGATCATCGCCTTCCTCATCGTCGGCGTGTGCGCGATCGTCGGACTCATCCCCGGTGTGCCGGCGACGGGGATCTCGAACCTCGTGGACGAGGGCGGCTTCGCCCCGCACGGGATCACCGGCATCGCGGCGGCGCTCCTCATCGTCGTCTTCGCGTTCGGCGGCACCGAGGTCGTGGCGATCGCCGCAGCCGAGTCCGACGACCCCGCGCGGAACATCCGCCGGATCGTGCGCGAGGTGCTCGTGCGCATCCTCATCTTCTACGTCGGCTCGATCTTCGTCATCGTCGCGGTGCTCCCGTGGGACGACCCCGCCGTGCAGGCCGGTCCGTTCTCGGCCGTGCTGGACACCCTGAACATCCCGGGCGTCGGTCTCGTGATGGACCTCATCGTGGTGATCGCGCTGCTCTCGGCCATGAACGCCAACATCTACGGCGCCTCCCGGATGGCGTACTCGCTGGGGGAGCGGGGACTGGCGCCGCTGTCCGTCACCCGGACGAGCCTCAAGGGCGTCCCGTTCGTCGCGGTGCTCGCCTCGGTGGCCTTCGGGTTCGTCACCGTCGGACTGAACTGGGCGTTCCCGGACGTCGTGCTCCCGGCGCTGCTGAACGTCGTGGGGTCGACGCTGCTGGTGATCTGGACGGCGACGGCGATCTCGCAGATCGTGCTGCGACGTCGGGCCGACCGTGCCGGCGAGGCGATGCCCATGCGGCTCTGGGGCTTCCCCTGGGTGTCGTGGCTGTGCCTGGTGCTGCTGGCCGCCGTGATCGCGCTCGCGATGATCGACCCGGCCGCGCGCATCCAGCTGCTGCTCACCCTCGGGCTCACCGCGGTGCTGCTCGTCGTCGCCCGCCTGACGCGGGGCGTCTCCCGCCCCGGCATCGTCAGGGAGTGACGTGCGGATCGATCGCCTCGACGCCGCGCTGATCCGGCTGCTGACGGAGTCGCCGCAGCTGCCTCTCCTCGAGTGCGCGCGCCGGCTGGGCATCGCGCGAGGGACGGCCACCAGCCGTCTCGCGCGGCTGCACGAGGGCGGGGTGATCGAGGCGATCGTGCCGCGCATCGACCCCGCCGGCTTCGGCTATGGCGTCGTGGCGTTCTGCCTCGTCGAGATCGATCAGAAGGTCGGGCACGACGATGTGGCGACGGCCCTCGCGGACGCGGTGCCGGAGATCGTCGACATGCACACCGTGACCGGCGCGAGCGACATGCAGCTCCGGCTCGTCGCGCGCGACGCGACCCGGCTCCAGGAGGTGCTGGACCGGGTCGCCCTCGTGCCGGGCGTCGCGCGGACGGCGTCCTCGATCGCCATGCGCACACATCTCTCCGGTCGCGTGCTCCCGCTCGTGGAGCACGTGGCCGACGAGATCCCCTGACCGGGGTTCACGGCGCGGCGGGTCAGACCCAGCCGGGCAGCCAGTTGTGCAGGCGCCAGAAGTCGTACGGCACGCTCATCCCCGTCCACAGCGGCAGGAAGAACGCCGAGACGAGGACGACGACGCCGAGGAAGATCAGGACGGTCCGCTCTCCGGACTGGCGGCGCACGAGCGGATCCTCGCGGCGCCCCGCGATGATCCGCAGCGTGACGGTGAGCGCGAGCACGAGGAACGGCATCATGACGACCGTGTAGAACTGGAAGATCGTCCGCTCAGGGAACATCAGCCAGGGGAGGTAGGTGACGGCGAGCCCCACGAGCGGAAGACTCAGGGCCGGGCCGACCGGCTGTCGGGTGATCCAGCCGCGGATGAGGCGGTAGAGCAGGTACACGCCGGCCGCGACGCCGCCGTACCAGATGAGCGGGTTGGGGATCGCTGAGATCACGCCGATGCAGTGGTCGACGCCGCAGCCGGTGGGGTCGCTGTCCACCCACACCGCCGTCGGGCGGAGCAGGAAGGGCCACTCCCACGCCGGGCTCGCGTACGGGTGTCCTCGGGTGAGGCCCACGTGGAAGCCGAGCATCGCCTCGTGGTAGTTCCACAGCGCGACGAGCGGGTTCGGATCGCTGCCGCGGTCGTAGCCGTTCGCCGTCACCAGCCATCCGGTCCAGCTCGCGAGGTACACCGCGAGCGCGGGGGCGACGAGGAGCACGAACGACACCGGCCCCTGCCGGAAGACCGCGGATGCCGGCCATACGACGACCCCGCCGCGGCGCCGGGCGAGGGCATCGGTGATCACGACGTAGAGGCCGAAGCCCGCGAGCGCGTACAGTCCCGACCACTTCACCGCCGAGGCGGCGCCGAGCGCGAGACCCGCGGCGACGAACCACGGACGGCGCCACAGGATCGGTCCCCACAGCGGATCCTCGTCGTCCGGATCCCGACGTTCGAGCAGCGGGATCGTGTGCTGGCGGTCGATGAGCACGAACAGCACGCCCAGCAGCACGAAGAAGGTGAGGATGCCGTCGAGCAGCGCGATCCGGCTCATCACGATGCTGAGGCCGTCGATCGCGAGGAGCGTGCCGGCCACGGTCGCCGCCACGACCGAACCGGTCAGACGTCGGGCGATGAGGTAGACCAGCAGCACGGATGCTGCGCCGAGCACGGCGGTCGCGAGACGCCAGCCGGCGCTGTTGTCCGGTCCGCCGATGGCCATGCCCAGCGCGATCAGCCACTTCCCGAGCGGCGGGTGCACGATGAACGCACCCTTGTTCGTCAGGGGGAGCTCCTGCAGGGTGATGAACGCGTCGTTCGCGTTCTCTCCCCACACCCCCTCGTAGCCGAGGCTCCACAGCGACCAGGCGTCCTTGACGTAGTAGGTCTCGTCGAAGGCGAGCTGATGGGGATGGCCGACGTTCGCCAGGCGCAGCACCGCGGCGAGGGCGGTGATCAGCAGCGGGGCCAGCCAGCCCATCGCCCGGCCCCAGTCCGGGGCGTTCAGCACGCGGTCGCGGAGCCGCTCGTAGCGCGTGAGCCGCTCCTCGGGGGCGGGCAGCAGGGGCTCGGGCGCGGTCACCGGTCCAGCCTAGACACACTCCGCCCTGTGCTCCCGGTATGCCGGCACCGGTCCGTTCCGACGGCCCCGACTCAGACCCGCGCCTAAGCTGGGCGGGTGATCATCCTCGCCGCGACCCCGATCGGAAACCTGGGCGATGCGTCGCGGCGACTCGTGGAGGTGCTGGAGAACGCGGAGATCGTCGTCGCGGAGGACACCCGCACGACACAGCGACTCCTGCAGGCCCTGAAGATCGACAACCGGCCCCGGCTGATCGCGCTGCACGACCACAACGAGAAGCAGAAGGCCGCGGAGCTGGCCGCGCTCGCCGCGGAGACCGACCTCGTGGTGCTGAGCGACGCGGGGATGCCGACCGTGAGCGATCCGGGATACGGTCTCGTCGCCGAGGCCGTGGCGCAGGGGGTCACGGTGACCGCCATTCCCGGACCCAGCGCGGTGCTCATGGCCCTGGCGATCTCGGGGCTTCCCACGGACCGCTTCACCTTCGAGGGGTTCCTGCCGCGGAAGCCGGGGGAGCGCCGGGCGACCCTCTCCGCCCTCGCCGCCGAGCCCCGCACGATGGTGTTCTTCGAGTCGCCCTCGCGCCTCGCGACGACCCTGACCGACATGGGGGCCGCCTTCGGTGCAGACCGCCGGATCGCCGTGTGCCGGGAGCTGACGAAGCTGTACGAGGAGGTCCGTCGCGGCACCGCGTCCGAGCTCGCCGCCTGGGCCGCCGACGGCGTGAAGGGCGAGATCGTCGTGGTCGTCGAGGGTGCGCCGCGGCGGGAGGCCTCGCCGGAGGACGCCCTCGCCCAGGTGCAGGCCCTGGTCGCGGACGGCACCCGGTTGAAGGACGCGGCCTCCGAGGTCGCGGCCCTGACGGGCCTGTCCTCCCGAGACCTGTATCAGGCGGCCCTCGCGGCGCGGTCACGGTGACTCCGGTCGCAGATTCGCACCCCGGTCGCAGGGATTCCGGGGAGGCGTGCGACGCGGGTCCGGATCTGCGACTTCCCGCGGGACAGGAGTCGGTCGCGCGAGCCTACGACGAGAGGGCCGCGGAGTACCTCGAGGTCGCGGGGGACCTGGGGCTGATGGATCCGCGCGACCGCGAGCTCATCCGCCGCTGGCGCGATGAGACTCCGGGGATGCTGCTCGACGCGGGATGCGGTCCCGGTCACTGGACGGCCTTTCTCCACGGGGATGACGGCGCAGAGTTCGAAACCGGGCGCGACGTCGAGGGGATCGACCTCTCCACGGCCTTCATCCACGGGGCGAGGGTTCGGTATCCGCACCTCACGTTCCATCACGGGTCGTTCCGGACGCTGCCGCAGGCATCGGGCACGGTCGGCGGCATCCTCGCGTGGTACTCGGTGATCCACACGCCTCCGGCCGAGCTCACGGAGGTGTTCGCCGAGTTCGCTCGGGTTCTCGCCCCCGGCGGGAGCCTGCTCCTCGGATACTTCGTCGGCGAACCCCGGGCGGCCTTCGCTCATGCGGTCGCACCCGCGTTCTTCTGGACCGCCGAGGCCCTGTCCCCGCTGCTCGCCGCGGCCGGCCTCGAGCTGCAGTGGTCCGAGGCCCGCGAGCGAGAGCCCGGCGAGATCAGCTCCCGCCCCCACGGAGCCCTCCGCGCCCGCCGCGCGTGATCCTGCACCGTCCAGGAACCCCGTCGCAGATCTGCACCGTGTCGCAGGTTCTGGCACCATCCGTGCGACACCGACGCGAATCTGCGCCCGCGCGCGGGAGGGGACGGGGGCACCGGGGGAGACTGTCCTACGCTGACAGAACCAGAACCGGAACCGGAACCGGAACCGGAACCGGAACCGGAACCGGAACCGGAACCGGAACCGGAACCAGAACCGCGGGGGAGAGGAGCACGCGTGAGCAAGGCCGCGACGGTGTACGACGTCGCTGAGCGCGCCGGAGTGTCGATCGCGACCGTCTCGCGTGTGCTGCGCTCGCCGGATGCCGTCCGTCCGGTGACCCGAGAGCGGGTGCTCGACGCGGTCGCCGCGCTGGGCTACGTCCCCAGCGGCAGTGCGCGGGGTCTGGCCGAGCGTCGGACGGGGGTGCTGGGGCTGTACTTCCCCCAGTTCGACGCCGCCGAGGACGCCCCGCCGCTCGACGTGCTGTCCGCCGCTGCTCGCCCGCCGTTCACGGTCGTGTCGGACGAAGCCGACGCGCCGCACTCCTCGATGCTGTTCCTCGACGAGGTCCTGCGGGGGGCCGAGCTGGAGGCGTGGAAGCAGGGGTTCGTGCTCATGGTGGGCGTCGGACGTGACGACCCCGACCGCTCGACCGTCCGCGACATGGCCGGCCGGGTGGACGGACTCATGGTGCTCGCCCGCAGCGTGCCGGACGAGGTGCTGGCGCGGCTGGGGCGGCGTATCCCGGTGGTCGTGCTGTCCGGGCCGCCGCGGGGCGATGCCTACGACCATGTCACGGTGAGCAACGCCGAGGCGATGGGGGAGCTGACCCGCCATGTGCTGTCGCAGGTCGGGGAGGGGGAGATCGCGTTCCTCGCCGGGCCGGCCGACTCGCCGGACGCGGAGCAACGGTGGGAGGGCGTGTCGACCGCGCTCGCCGCAGCGGGGCGTGATCCGGCAGCGGTGTGCGTGCTGCGGGGCGACTTCACACGGGCCTCCGGGCGCCGGGCCGGGCAGGAGCTCACGCGCGACGGCGTGCCCGCCGCGCTCATCGCCGCCAACGACCAGATGGCCCTCGGGGCGATGGACGTGTTCCGTGCTGCGGGCGTGCAGGTGCCGGACGACGTGCTCGTGACGGGGTTCGACGGCATCGAGGCGGCGACCCTGGTGTCGCCGCCGCTGACCACGATCCGGCAGCCGATGATCGAGCTCGGACGCGCGGCCGTGCAGGTGCTCGCGCGACGGCTGGAGCAGCCGGACGCCCCGCCGCTCACCACGCGTCTGCCCCTCCAGATCCTCCTCCGCGAGAGCTCCACGCGCCCGGCCTGAGTCGCCGCGACCGCGCCGCACCGGCGGACCCCCTGGCTCATCATGGGGTTGCCGATTCAAAATGTATGCGCTTACAATCTGGTGTACGGCTTCGGCCGGCAGGACTCCCCACCCCCCGGGGCGCCCTTCATGACAGAGACGACATGAGGTCATCCAGTGGCAGAGACGCACACCTTCCGACGCTGGCGCCGCGCCGCCGTCGTGGGGCTCGCGGCCGCAGCGGTCGCGCTCAGCGGCTGCAGCATCCAGATCAGCTCGCAGCCCGACCCGTCGATCGGCGACGACACGATGCTCATCAACGCCGACAAGGGAAACCCGTTCTTCACGCAGAACTTCAACCCCTACCTCACCAACACCAGGACCGCCTCGCGGTGGATCTACGAGCCGCTCATCCTGGTGAACCCGCTCGACGGCGAACTCACCCCGTGGCTCGCGTCCGAGTGGACCCAGCCCGACGCCCGCACGATCGTGATGACGATCCGCGACGGCGTCGAGTGGAGCGACGGCGAGGCGCTCACCCCGGAGGACGTGGCGTTCACGTTCCAGCTCATCAAGGACGAGCCCTCGCTCGACATCAAGGGCGCGTGGCAGCACATCGACCGCATCGAGATCGACGGCGACGACATCGTGTTCCACCTGCAGAGCGACGACGCGCCCTCGCTCTCGATCCTCGGGCAGACCATGATCGTCCCCGAGCACCTGTGGGCGGATGTGAAGGACCCGGCCACCTGGCGCAACGAGGAGCCGGTCGGGACCGGGCCGTTCGTGCTCGGCAACTACAACGACCAGCAGTACTCGATGGACCGCAACCCGGACTACTGGCAGGCGGACAGGATCGAGATCGAGCACATCATCCTGCCGGCCACGAACACGCAGCTCGACACCGTGACCCGCGGCTACGACTGGGCCTACTCGTTCATCTCCGACGTCGAGGGCACCTGGGGAGCGGCGAGTCCCGACAACACCTGGTGGTTCCCGCCGGGCGGCGTCATCTCGCTCGTGCCGAACCTCGAGGTCGCGCCCTTCGACGACGTGAACGTCCGCCGCGGCATCGCGCTCGCGCTCGACCGGGAGGAGATCGCGGAGACCGCCTCCGAGGGGTACATGCAGCCCGCAGGGCAGACCGGGCTCATCCTGCCCAACCAGGAGCAGTACCTCGACCCGGAGATCCCCGATCAGGGCATGCTCGCGCAGGACCGCGACGCCGCGCTCGCGGCGTTCGCCGAGTCCGGGTACACCCTGCAGGGCGACCAGCTCGTCGGCCCGGACGGCGAGCAGCTCGCGTTCTCGTTGACCACCGCCAACGGTTTCTCCGACTGGACGCGCGCCGCTCAGACCGTGCAGCGGCAGCTGGCAGACATCGGCGTCAAGGTGTCGCTCAAGCTCCCGCAGCCCGCGGGCTACCAGAGCGCGATCGGCACCGGCGACTTCGAGATGGCGATCGGCGGCATGGGCAACGGCGACGTGTACCAGGCCTACAACAGCCTGCTCTCCAGCGACTTCTACGTGCCGACCGGCGAGGTGACTACCAACAACTTCGAGCGCTACCGCTCGCCGGAGGCCGACGCCCTCCTGGAGGAGTTCCGCGCGACGATCGATCCCGACCGCCAGACCGAGATCGTGCATGAGCTGCAGAGCATCGTGTACGAGGAGGTCCCCGTGATCGGCATGTACTACGGCGGGATCTGGGGCCTGTTCAACGACGCGAAGTTCACCGGCTGGCCCTCCGCGGAAGATCCGTACATGATCCCGCAGAACTATGACTCGGCGCCCCTGGGGATCTTCACCCACCTGAAGCGCACGGACGGGGGAGACCAGTGAAGTACGTCCTCCAGAAGATCGGCCTGTTCGTGCTCACCCTGTGGGCCGCGATCACCCTGAACTTCTTCCTGCCCCGCCTGATGCCCGGCTCTCCCGCCGACGCCGCGATCGCGAAGCTCTCCCAGAACGGTCCGGTCTCCGACGCCACGCGCGCCGCGATCGAGGCCCAGCTCGGGGTGCCGACCGGTTCGATGTGGGACCAGTACGTGGCCTACCTCGGCCAGGTCGTCCGGCTCGACTTCGGCGTCTCGTACACGTTCTACCCGCAGACCGTGTCGAGCATGGTCTCCACCGCGCTGCCCTACACGCTCGGCCTCGTCGGCATCGTCACGATCCTCGCGTTCGTGATCGGCACGCTGATCGGCGTGATGGCCGCCTGGCGGCGCGGAACGTGGCTGGACTCGCTGCCGACGCTGACCGGGTCGTTCCTCAGCACGTTCCCGTACTTCTGGACGGCGCTGCTGCTGCTGTTCTTCCTCGGCTACGTGCTGCATTGGTTCCCGACCACCGGCGCCTACTCGGCGACGACCACCCCGGGGTTCACCTGGGACTTCATCGTCGACCTCGTCCGGCACGCGTTCCTGCCCGCGCTGACGATCCTGCTCACCTCCCTCGGCGGCTGGATCATCGGCATGCGCAACGCGATGATCAACACGCTCGGCGAGGATTACATCACCTTCGGCGAGGCGAACGGCCTCCGCGGTCGCACCATCGCCCTCCGCTACGCGGCCCGCAACGCGATCCTGCCGAACCTCACCGGCTTCGGGCTCACGCTCGGCGGCGTGGTGGGCGGCTCGATCCTCGTCGAGCAGGTGTTCGGATACCCGGGCATCGGCTACCTGCTGTTCAACGCCGTGATCGGGCAGGACTACCCGCTCATGCAGGCGCTCTTCCTGATGATCACCGTGAGCGTGCTCATCGCCAACTTCCTCGTGGACATCCTCTACGGGGTTCTCGACCCGAGGACTCGACGATGACGACCCCGAACCCCACCCCCAGCACCGTGACCGTCAAGGTCCCGACCGACCGCATCGCGGCGCCCAGCCCCTGGCGCGCCTTCGGCCGCATGGTCGGCACCCTGTGGTCCAACGGCAAGGCCCGCATCGGCCTCTGCCTCCTCGCGTTCTTCGTGCTCGTCGCCGTGTTCGCCCCGCTCCTGGCCCCCTTCGGGCCGAAGGAGAACGGCTTCCCGCGGAACGCCGACGCCTCGTGGGAGCACTGGCTCGGCACGACCGCCGCAGGGGAGGACGTGCTCAGCCAGCTCATCTACGGAGCGCAGGTCAGCCTCCTCGTGGGCTTCGCGGCGGGGCTCCTCTCCACGATCGTGGCCGTGCTCATCGGACTGAGCTGGGGCTACATGCGCGGCTTCGCGGGCGAGGTCGTCGGGTTCATCGTGAACCTCTTCCTCGTGATCCCCGGCCTTCCGCTGATGATCGTGATCGCCGCCTACCTGCAGAACGGCGGCATCCTCATGATCATCGCCGTGATCGTCGTGACCGGATGGGCGTGGGGTGCGCGCGTGCTGCGCAGCCAGACCCAGACCCTCCGCGGCAACGACTTCGTCACCTCGGCGCAGTTCTCCGGCGACAGCAGGGCTCGCATCGTCTTCCGGGAGATCCTGCCGAACATGACCTCGATCATCGCCGGGACGCTCTTCGGGGCGGCGACGGCGGCGATCCTCGCCGAGGCGGGGCTGGAGTTCCTCGGGCTGGGCGACTCCAGCATCGTCAGCTGGGGCACGATGCTCTACTGGGCGCAGAACTCCAACTCCCTGCTCACCGGCCAGTGGCTGCTGCTGTTCGCGCCCGGTCTGTGCATCGCGCTGCTCGCCCTCAGCCTCACACTCATCAACTTCGGCGTGGACGGCATCTCCAATCCGCGCCTCCGCGAAGGGAAGGGCCGATGAGCGCCATGGAGCACGACGACATCCTCCTCGACGTCCAGTCGCTGTCCGTGGAGTACGCCTCCCCGGGGCAGGTGCCGGTGCCGGCCGTGCACGACGTGTCGTTCGCGCTCCGGCGCGGCGAGTTCGTCGGGCTCGTCGGCGAGTCCGGGTCGGGCAAGTCCACGCTCGGCTTCGCGCTCACGCGGCTGCAGAAGCCGCCGGCGCGCATCAGCGGCGGACGCATCCTCTTCGACGGCCGCGACATCCGCGAGCTCGACGCCGAGGAGCTGCGGCGTCAGCGGCAGGGCGGTTTCGCGATGGTGCTGCAGTCTGGCATGAACGCCCTCAACCCCGTCCGCTCGGTCGGCAACCACTTCCGCGACATCTTCGCCGCGCACGGCCATGTGCCCGCGGAGCAGCGCGAGGCCAGGGCGCGGGAGCTGGTCGGCAAGGTGGGGCTGAAGCCGGAGGTGCTCGACCGGTACCCGGGGGAGCTCTCCGGCGGCATGCGGCAGCGCGCCTCGATCGCCCTCGCCCTCTCGCTCGAACCCCAGCTGATGGTGTTCGACGAGCCCACCACGGCGCTCGACGTGCTCGTCCAGCACGCGGTCATGGACACGATCCGGGAGCTGCAGCGGTCCGAGCGGTTCACGGCGATCCTCATCAGCCATGACCTCGGCATCGTCCTCGAGGCGACCGACCGGGTGATGGTCATGCACGAGGGCCGCATCGTGGAGGATGCCTCCAGCCAGGACATCCTGCACCGTCCGCAGGACGAGTACACCCGGATGCTGCTGAGCCACTACGCCGACCCGCGCGCCGAGAAGATCGAGATCCCCGGGTTCGTCGATCTCGGCACCCGTCGCCGGGAGGGGCGCAGCCGCACGGACGTCACCGAGACGTTGCCGACGGTGTCGCCGCGGGACGCCCGCCGCGCCGACGCTGCGATCGTGGTGGAGGGCGTCTCCAAGCGCTATCCGGCTCCGCGACGCGGACAGGATCCCGTCGTCGCGGTCGACGACGTGTCGTTCCGGCTGGAACCGGGGGAGGCTCTCGCTCTCGTGGGCGCGTCGGGTTCGGGCAAGTCGACGATCGCGAAGATGCTCACCGGGGTCGAGAAGCCGACCTCGGGCAGCATCCGGTTCGGCGATACCGACGTCGCGTCCTTGAAGCGTCGGGGCCTCCGCGACCTCCGCAAGGACGTGCAGATGGTGTTCCAGGATCCGTATGCGGCCCTGAACCCGCTGCACACCGTCGAGTACGCGCTGACCCGTCCGGTCGTGAACTACACGAGGCTGCGCGGGGCGGAGGCCAGGGCCCGTGTGCTCGAACTGCTGGAGACGGTGGGTCTGACGCCCGTCGAGCAGTTCGCCGCCAAGCTGCCGCACCAGCTCTCCGGCGGGCAGCGGCAGCGCGTCGTGATCGCCAGGGCGCTCGCGAGCGACCCGCAGGTGCTGATCGCGGACGAGCCGGTGTCGATGCTCGACGTGTCGCTCCGCGCCGGCGTGCTCGCGCTGCTGGAGGACCTCCGCGAACGGTGGGGCATCAGCATGCTCTACATCACGCACGATCTGCTGAGCGCGCGTCTGGTCACCGAGAACATCCTCGTGCTCAACAGCGGCCGCGTCGTCGAGCGGGGCGAGACCTCCCAGGTGCTGCAGCATCCGGAGGACCCGTACACGGTCGAACTGCTCGACGCCGTGCCGAACCCCGCCCGCGCCCGCTGACGCGCGCCGAACGACTGCAAGAAAGAGAGAGGAGCGCATCCGTGCTCGCATTCCCCGACGGCTTCCTCTGGGGCGCCGCAACGGCCGCCCACCAGGTGGAGGGCAACAACACCACGAGCAACTGGTGGGCGATGGAACACGCGCCGGACTCGACCATGGTCGAGCCCTCCGGTGACGCCGCCGACCACTTCCACCGGTATCCGGAGGACATGCGGCTGCTCGCCGAGGCGGGGCTGAACTCCTATCGCTTCTCGGTCGAGTGGGCGCGGATCGAGCCGGAGCGCGGGTTCGTCTCCCGGGCGATGCTCGACCACTACCGCCGCATGATCGACACCGCGCGGGAGAACGGTCTGGACCCGACGGTCACCCTCATGCACTTCACGGTGCCGCAGTGGTTTCAGAAGGACGGCTTCTGGCGTGCGGACGACGCGGTGGACCTGTTCTCCCGCTACGTCGAGACGGTGCTGCCGATCCTCGACGGGGTGCGCTACGTGTGCACGATCAACGAACCGAACATCGCGGCGATGCTCGCCGGGGGAGAGGACGCGGCGAACCTCGTCGCCTACGGCCTCCCGAACCCCGACCTCGGCGTCGCGGACACCCTGCTGACGGCCCACCGGCGCGCGTCCGAGATCCTGCACACGGTGCCCGGGGTGCAGGCGGGGTGGACGATCGCCACCCAGGCGTTCCACTCCACAGGCGAGCCCGGCGCGGACGAGATGCTCGCGACGTACGGCGACCCGCGTGACCACTGGTACCTGGAGCAGTCCGCCGGCGACGACTTCGTGGGCGTGCAGGCCTACACGCGCACGTTCATCGGTCCGGAGGGTCCGCTGCCGGTGTCGCCGGATGTGGAGACGACACTCACGGGCTGGGAGTTCTTCCCCGAGGCCCTCGAGCTGGGCGTGCGCAGCGCGTGGGAGCGCAGCGGCGGCGTGCCCGTGCTCGTCACGGAGAACGGCATCGCCACGGCCGACGACACCCGGCGCATCGCCTACACGCAGGGGGCGCTGGAGGGGCTGCACCGCGCCATCAGCGACGGCATCGAGGTCCGCGCCTACCAGCACTGGAGCGCGCTGGACAACTACGAATGGGCGAGCGGATTCCGGCCGACGTTCGGTCTCATCGGCTTCGACCACGAGACCTTCGAGCGGTTCCCGAAGCCCTCGCTGGCCTGGCTCGGCGAGGTCGCCCGCCGCAATGGGCTCTGACGAGCCGCACGGCGTAACCACGGGCATGGGGGCACCTAGAATTGTCCCCATGCCCGCTGGCGACTCCTTCTACATCACCACGCCCATCTACTACCCCTCCGATGTGCCGCACATCGGCCACGGGTACACGACGGTGGCCGTCGACACCCTCGCGCGGTGGCACCGTCAGGCGGGGGACGACACATGGATGCTCACGGGCACGGACGAGCACGGTCAGAAGATGCTGCGGGCCGCGGCGGCGAACGGCGTCACCCCGCAGGAATGGGTCGACAAGCTCGTCAGCGAGAGCTGGTTCCCGCTGCTGAAGACCCTCGACGTCGCGAACGACGACTTCATCCGCACCACTCAGGAGCGGCATGAGGCGAACGTGCAGACGTTCTTCCAGCGCCTGTACGACCGCGGGTACATCTACGCGGGAGAGTACGAGGCGCTCTACTGTGTGGGCTGCGAGGAGTTCAAGCCGGAATCGGAGATCGTCGACGGCACGGGTCCGTTCGAGGGGCTGAAGGTCTGCGCGATCCACTCGAAGCCGCTCGAGCTGCTGCAGGAGAAGAACTACTTCTTCAAGCTCAGCGAGTTCCAGGACCGCCTGCTCGAGCTCTACAAGACCGAGCCCGACTTCGTGCGGCCCGACTCGGCGCGCAACGAGGTCGTCTCGTTCGTGAGCCAGGGCCTCAAGGACCTCTCGATCTCCCGCTCGACCTTCGACTGGGGCATCCCGCTGCCGTGGGACGAGTCGCACGTCATCTACGTGTGGGTCGACGCGCTGCTCAACTACGCCACGGCCGTCGGCTACGGCTCCGACGAGGAGACCTTCGAGCGCCGCTGGCCCGCCTACCACGTGGTCGGCAAGGACATCCTGCGCTTCCACGCCGTGATCTGGCCCGCGCTGCTGATGGCGGCGGGGCTCGACGTCCCGAAGGGCGTGTTCGCGCACGGCTGGCTGCTCGTGGGCGGCGAGAAGATGTCGAAGTCGAAGCTCACGGGTATCGCGCCGACCGAGATCACCGACGTCTTCGGCTCCGACGCGTACCGCTTCTACTTCCTGTCCGCGATCGCGTTCGGTCAGGACGGCTCCTTCTCCTGGGAGGACCTCTCCGCCCGGTACCAGGCCGAGCTCGCGAACGGCTTCGGCAACCTCGCCTCGCGCACGACCGCGATGATCGAGAAGTACTTCGAGGGCATCGTGCCGCCGGCGGCCGAGTACACCGAGGCGGACCTCGCGATCCAGAAGATCGTGGCGGACGCCGCGACGAAGGCGGACGCCGCGATCGGCCAGTTCCGCATCGACGAGGCCATCTCCGCGATCTGGACCATCGTCGACGCGCTCAACGGGTACATCACGGAGAACGAGCCGTGGGCCCTCGCCCGCGACGAGGACCAGCGCGAGCGTCTGGGCACCGTGCTCTACACGTGCGCCGAGGGGCTGCGCGCTCTCGCCGTGCTGCTGTCGCCGGTGATGCCGCAGTCCACCGAGAAGCTGTGGATCGCCCTCGGCGCCGCGGAGACCCTCGGCCGCCTGCAGGACCAGCCGATCCGCGAGGCGGGAGCCTGGGGCGCGCTGAAGCCGGGCACGAGCGTCAATGGCCTCGCGCCGCTGTTCCCGCGCGTGGAGTCCACGGCCTGACATCCGGGCAGGACACCATGGCGGAGACCTACGTGCGCGAGCGCTCGGGCGACGGGCGCAAGGATCGGACCTATCCGGCGGCCCCGGAACCCCTCGCCGTGCCCGTCTACGACAACCACGCGCACCTCGAGATCGCCGATGGCCCTTCGACAGGCTCAGGGACCCAGGGGCTTTCCCTCAAAGCCCAGCTCGACCGGGCGGAGGCGGTCGGCGTCATCGGGGTCGTGCAGGCGTCCGGAGACATCGAGTCGTCCCGCTGGGCGGTCGAGGCCGCCGCGTCCGATCCGCGGGTCCTCGCCGCGGTCGCCATCCACCCGAACGACGCCCCGACGTACGCGGAGGACGGCCGTCTCGACGAGGCGCTCGCCGTGATCGACGAGCTCGCCGCGCATCCGCGCACGCGCGCGATCGGCGAGACCGGGCTCGACTTCTTCCGCACCGAGCCGGAGCGCCGCGCTCCGCAGTTCGCCTCCTTCGAGGCGCACATCGCGCTCGCGAAGAAGCACGGCATCGCGATGCAGATCCACGACCGGGATGCGCACGAGGCCGTGCTCGAGACGCTGACGCGGGTCGGCGCTCCCGAGCGCACCGTGTTCCACTGCTTCTCGGGGGACGAGGCGATGGCGCGGGTCTGCGCCGATGCCGGGTACTACCTCTCGTTCGCCGGGAACGTGACGTTCAAGAACGCGCAGAACCTGCGGGACGCCCTCAAGGTCACGCCGCTCGACCGCCTCCTCGTCGAGACGGACGCCCCGTTCCTCACGCCGGTCCCGCTGCGGGGCCGCCCGAACGCGCCGTACCTCGTGCCGCTCACGGTGCGATTCCTGGCCGCGGAGCTCGGCCTGGACGTGGACGATCTCTCCGCGCAGCTCGCCGAGAACACCCTCCGGGTCTACGGCTCGTTCGCCGACTGACCCTCCGGCTCGACGTCGTCCGGCCCCGTCTCGGCGACGGGCTTCGCACTGACGATGTGCGAGATGGGCTTCCACACCAGCACCAGGGTGATCGCCGCCCCGCCGAACGCGAACCACCACGGTGCCGTCAGGCCCCAGGTCTGCGCGATGACGCCGCCGAGGGCCTGGCCGACGATCATGCCGCCGAAGACGCCGACCATGTTGACCGAGGCGACGCGCCCCTGCAGGGACGCGGGGACGAGCCGCTGCCGGACGGTCGTGGAGATCGTGCCCCACACGAAGGCGTACGCGCCGAAGAAGAACATGATGACGAGGGCGACCGTGCCCGTGGTGGTCAGCGCGAAGGCGAGGTGCATGAGCACTTCGAGCGAGAGCACGATGCGCATCAGAGTCGCGAAGGACACGTGCCGCTCCAGCCAGCCGAAGCTCAGCGTCGCGACGATGCCGCCCGCCGCGGACGCTGTGGTGAGGGCGCCGTAGCCCACGGGCCCCATCTGCAGGTGCTCGGTGGCGTAGAGCACGAGCACGCCCCACGGTGCGGCCCAGGTCACGTTGAAGACGAGGATGATGAGCACGAGCATCCGCACCGGCGGGTTGCGCCACAGCCAGCGCAGCCCCTCCGCGATGTCGGTGTGCACCGGCGGGTGGGTCTCGGTCTCCCGCGGTGGGACGGGCGTGCGCGCCATGCGGGAGATCAGGACGATCGCGAGCGTCACGCACAGCACCTCGACGAGGAATGGCCACGCGCTCCCGGCGGCGAACAGGAACGCGCCCAGCGGCGGTCCGGCGAACTGGTTGGCGACGAGGTAGCCGGCCTGCAGGCGGGCGTTCCCGATGCCGAGGTCGGCCGGCTTCACGAGCATCGGCAGCAGCGTGCTCCCCGCGGTGTCGACGAAGACCTCCGCGGTGCCGTAGAGGAAGGCGACCGCCAGGACGATCCCGATGTTCGCGGTTCCCGTCACGAGGAACACGCAGAGCGCCGCGAGCACGACGGCGCGCACGGCGTTGGCGGTCATCACCAGGCGCCGCCGATCGAAGCGGTCGGCGATGGCCCCCGCGTGCAGGCCGAAGAGCAGCCACGGCAGGAACTGCAGGATGGCGCCGGAGGCCACGAGGATCGGCGACGACGTCATCGACGCGATGAGCAGGGGAGCGGCGGCCAGCGCCACGCCGTCTCCGATGTTGCTCGTCCACGACGACGCGAGCAGCCAGCGGAAGTCCCTGCCCAGGCGCCGCGGAGCGATCAGTTCACCGAGGGAGGGCACCTCCGAAGGATAGCGATGATCACGGACACTGCCCAGGATCCGGGCACGGCTCGTCATCCGGGAGAATGGATCCATGACCGTCACGTTGCTCGGGGCCACCGAGATCCGCCGTCTGGCCGCCGAGCTCGATGTCACCCCCACCAAGAAGCTCGGGCAGAACTTCGTCGTCGACGCGAACACCGTCCGCAAGATCGTCCAGGCCGCCCGCGTGCAGCCGGGGGAGCGGGTGGTGGAGGTCGGACCGGGACTCGGGTCCCTGACCCTCGCGATCCTCGAGGCGGGGGCCGCGGTCACCGCCGTGGAGATCGACCACCGCCTGGCCGCCCGCCTGCCGCAGACCGCGGCCGAGCACGGCGTGCCGGAGGGGATGCTGACGGTGGTCGACGCGGACGCGCTCCGCGTCACGGAGTTGCCGGGCGAGCCGACCGTCCTCGTCGCGAACCTGCCGTACAACGTGTCGGTGCCCGTCCTGCTGCACTTCCTGGAGACCTTCCCGTACCTGCAGCGGGGCGTCGTGATGGTGCAGGCCGAGGTGGCCGAGCGCCTGGCCGCGAAGCCCGGATCGAAGATCTACGGCTCGCCGAGCGTCAAGGCCGCCTGGTACGGCGAGTGGAAGCTCACCGGGAACGTCTCCCGGCAGGTCTTCTGGCCGGTGCCGAACGTGGACAGCCTCCTCGTCGGCTTCGACCGCTCCGAGGGGGAGCGCGGACCGGTGGAGGAGCGCCGACGCACCTTCGCGATCGTCGATGCGGCCTTCAACCAGCGCCGCAAGATGCTGCGGCAGGCCCTCTCCGGGGTCTTCGGCAGCTCCGCCGCGGCGATCGAGGTGCTGACCGCCGCCGGCGTCGCCCCGACGGCCCGCGGGGAGGACCTCACGGTCGACGACTACCAGCGGATCGCCCAGCACGCAACGGCGATCGAGGGTTCCGGCGTCAGCGGCTAATCTGGCACGGTGACCGACTCCCCCCGCTTCCGCCCCGATGTCCCCGAGCTGCACCGTCCGTACGCCGCCGACGAGGGCCGCTACGGACGGTTCGCCTACCGTCAGGTCGGCTCCTCCGGCCTGTACCTCCCCCCGATCTCGCTCGGGCTCTGGTGGAACTTCGGCGACAACATCCCGCTCGACAACCAGCGGGCGCTCCTGCGCCACGCGTTCGACAACGGGATCACGCACTTCGACCTGGCGAACAACTACGGCCCGCCGTACGGCTCCGCCGAGAAGAACTTCGGTCGCATCTTCGCGGAGGACCTGCGTCCGTACCGCGACGAGCTGATCATCTCGTCGAAGGCCGGCTGGGACATGTGGCCCGGCCCGTACGGCGACTACGCGAGCCGGAAGTACATCCTCGCGAGCGCGGAGCAGTCCCTCACGCGCATGGGGCTGGACTACGTCGACATCTTCTACTCGCACCGCGTCGACCCGGTCACCCCGATCGCCGAGACGGTCGGCGCTCTCGACACCCTGGTCCGCCAGGGCAAGGCGCTGTACGTCGGCATCTCCTCCTACAGCGCCGAGCGCACGGCCGAGGCCGTCGCGGTGGCGAAGGAGCTGGGCACGCCGCTCGTCATCCACCAGCCCGCGTACTCGATCCTCAACCGCTGGATCGAGGACGGCCTCACGCAGACCCTCGAGGAGTCGGGCCTCGGCGCCATCGCCTTCACCCCGCTCGCCCAGGGGCTGCTCACCGACAAGTACCTCGGTGACGGCACCGCCGAGCGCGCGCAGCAGCGCGGTTCGCTGCCGAAGGGCAAACTGACCGATGACGCCGTCCAGACGCTCCGCGCGCTGAACGAGGTCGCCCAGGGCCGGGGACAGTCGCTCGCACAGCTCGCCCTGCAGTGGACGCTGCGCACCCCGGTCGTCGCCTCGGCTCTCATCGGAGCGTCCCGCACGGAGCAGCTCGACGAGAACCTCGCGGCTCTGGACGGCCCCGCCTTTACCGACGAGGAGCTCCGCCGCATCGACGAGCTCGCCGGCGCCATCGACGTCAACCTGTGGGCGACCTCGTCGGACCTGTGATCCGCTCATGAGCCTCGCCGCGTCCTCCCGGTCCGTGCACGTGCGCGCGCCGGGGAAGATCAACGTCTACCTCGGGGTCGGCGGACGCCATGACGACGGCTTTCACGCCCTCGCAACGGTCTTCCAGGCGGTGTCGCTCTACGAGGACGTGATCGCCAGGGAGGCCGACGACTTCTCCCTCACGGTGTCAGGCGTGGAGGACGACGGCTCGGTTCCGCTCGACGACCGGAACCTCGCGATGCGCGCGGCCAAGCTGCTGGCCATGGCGACCGATCATCCGGGCGGGGTGGCGCTGCGGATCCGCAAGAGCGTCCCCGTCGCGGGCGGCATGGGCGGCGGTTCCGCGGACGCGGCAGCCGCGCTGGTCGCGTGCGATGCCCTCTGGGGCACGGGACTCTCGGCTGCACGGCTGCACGATCTGGCCGCGCGGCTCGGCGCCGACGTGCCGTTCGCGCTGCACGGCGGCACCGCCGTCGGCACCGGCCGCGGCGATCAGCTGAATCCGGCCCTCGCCCGCGGCCGCTTCGATTGGCTGCTGGTGACCAGCGACGAGGGACTGTCCACCCCCGCCGTGTACACCCGGCTCGATGAGCTGCGCGAGGAGGAGGGCGCGCTCGCCGACGATCCGCCGCTCTCGCTCGACGTGCCGATCCCGGTGCTGCAGGCGCTGCGGACCGGAGATGCCTGGCAGCTCGCGGACGCGCTCCACAATGACCTCCAGGCGGCCGCCCTGGACCTGCGACCGGATCTGGCCCAGACCATCGAACGCGGGGTCGCGGCCGGTGCGCTGCACGGCCTCGTCTCGGGATCAGGGCCGACCGTGGCGCTGCTCTGCGCGGATCCCGAGTCCGCGCAGGCGGTGCAGACGGCTCTCCGCGAAGGCGGCCTCGATCCACTGCACGTGCACGGCGCCGTCCCCGGAGCCCGCATCATCGGTTGAGCCCGCGCGCGTTCACGCGCGGGTCCCGTCCTGCGCGCGGCCCCGCTCACTCCGCCTGCAGGAGTGCACTCACGCGATACGGGATGACCTCACGGAGGAACAGGCTCGTCGACGTGCGCAGGATGCCGGGGCACAGGCGCACGACTTCGGCCACGCGGTAGAGGTCGTCGGGGCTGGTCGCGACGACGCGCAGGAGCAGGTCGGTGTCCCCGGCGGGGGCGAAGCACTCCAGCACCTCGGGGATGCGGCTGAGCGCCTCGATGGCGGCGGTGATCTGATGCTGGTCCAACTCCACGAGGATCGATGCCGCCACGCCGCGGCCGAGTGCCGCGGGGATGACACGGGCGCTGTGCGGGCGCAGTCGGCCGCTCGACTCCAGACGTTCGAGGCGCGCATGCACGGTCCCGCGGGCAAGACCCAGGTCCTGAGCGATGAGGGCGACCGGACGTCGCGGGTCGGTGTCGAGCACGGCGAGGATACGGCGATCGGTCGCGTCGAGCAGAGTGGCCATATCGTTCACCGTCATCGTCCCCACCCGTGGTGGATTGGTCAGATCGATCAACCAGGATTCCGGCTCTGGTCTGATCGATCGTCGTCTGTTCAACTGATTGTCACATACGCAGGGTGTCGGTCACGAGCGGACGCCTGCGGCGTTCCCCATCGGTCACGAGTCGTCGGGAGGGACGAACAGCGGCGGAGCCACGAGCTCCCCGGCCGCCCGCCCTGGTCCGTGCCGGGGCGGGCGGAGAGGCCCCGCCGTCGGGCTCAGGACTCCGGGGCGAGCAGGCGCAGCTGCACCATCGCCGAGAAACGCGCGTCCGGGTCGGACAGATCGATCCCGCCGATCTCCGCGAGCCGGCGCAGCCGATAGCGGAACGTGTTCGGATGCGTGTAGACGCGGGCTGAGGCCACGGCGACGTCGCCGAAGGCGTCGAGCCAGGCCCGCAGGGTCTCGACCAGGTGCGTCCCTCGTTCGCGGTCCTGCGCGAGCAGCTTCGCGACCGGACCGGTGGGCTGGTCACCGCGCGCGCGGACGAGGTCGCCGAGCTCGACGAGGAGGGCCTCCATCTGCACGGCCGTGAACAGGGCCACCGGCTCCGCAGAGGAGGCGTGCCGCCCCACCCGCAGCGCCCGGTCGGCGTTGGCCCGGGAGGCGGGGATCCCGGAGGCGTCGGGGGCCACGGTCCCCACGCCGATGCGGATGTCCTCGGCGGCGCCGAGGCGGCCGAGGAAGTCGGTGGCCACGCGGGCGGCTCTGGCGTCCGCATCGCCCGCGCCCTCCGCGGTCCCCGTCTCCGGCCGCAGGGCGACGACCGCGTACACGACATCGCCGATGAGCGCCACGGCGGAGCGGAGGTACACGGCGCCGAGATGCACGGCGAACGCGTCGGCGACCCGGTGGCGCTCGGCGATGCGGCGGGCTCCGGCGGACGGATCGTCGTCCGGCTGCTCGACCGCGGACAACGCGAGCACGACGCAGCGGTGGTCGTCGAGTCGCAGCCGCGACACGGCGTCGGCCGCCCCGGGGCCGCCCTCCAGGATCGTGGCGAGGAGGTCGGCACGCAGCCGCCGCTCGACGTCGGCGCCCGCCCGGAGCCGCAGCATGTGCAAGGCGACGAGGCCGGCGGAGTCCTTCAGCGCGCGAACGCGGTCGGGCGCCAGAGGCTCCTGCGCCGCCGCCCAGATGGAGCCGAGGATCTCGTCACCGGCGCGGACGGCCAGCGCGACCCGCGGGTAGGACGGGAGCCCCTCGGTGTTGTGGACGGGCCCGACGTGGATGGGATCCTCGCTGCGGTACAGCGCCTGGAAGACGCCCCGCTCCTCGAGCTGGCGGGCGAAGCGCTCGGGGACCTGACGCCCGAGGACCGTCTCGATCCGGGCCGGGTCCGCTTCGTCCTGTCGCCCCGAGAACGCGACGACGCGAGAGCTCCGGTCCTCGATCGTGACGGGGGCGTTGAGCAGCGTCGCGATGGCGTTGGCGAGAGCGAACAGATCGCCGGACGGCATGCCGCCGAGCGTCGTGGCCGCCTGGTCGCCGACATCCCCTTCCGCGATGAGCGACCTCAGCATCGCGGCGAGCTGCGCCCATGAAGCGCCGCGGGTGAGGGCGAGCACGGGGACGCCGGTCGCGGTCGCGGCTTCGCGGAGCACGGGCTCGGTCCGGACCGGGGCGCGGAGGACGAGGGCGGCCGCCCCCTGCTGCCCCAGCGTGCCCAGCAGCGTCGTCACCTCCTCGGGCTCGCTGAGGCCGACCCCGAGCACGAGGGCTCCGCGCAGCGGCATCGCGTCGTCGAGGACGTCGTGGATGACGACGGTCTCGATCACGACGTCGTCGTCGACGGCACCGCCGACGACCTCGAGCAGGGTGGTGCCGAGGTCTTCGATCACGCGGCCGAGGCTGGCGCGCGGACGTGTCGTCACGGACATGAGCACGAGGCCCAGGCTAGGGGCCGGGCAACGGCCTCGGATCTGTGGGGCACGACGAAAGAGTAGCGATTCTTCGTCGCCCCGAACAGACCCGGGGGCGTCGCCTCGTCCGCTAGAACGTGATCCACTCCGTGCGTACGGTGACGTCATCGAGGGCGTCCTGGTGCGGGTTCACGCCGATCCCGGGCCCCGTGGGCACCGTGAGCGTGCCGTCCTCGACGACGAACGGGTCGGTGATGTCGCGAGAGTAGTAGCGGCCGGAGCCCGACGTGTCCCCGGGGAGGGTGAAGCCCGGCAGCGCCGCGAGGGCCACGTTCGCCGCTCGTCCGATGCCCGTCTCGAGCATGCCGCCGCACCACACCGGGATGTCGTTGGCCGCGCAGACGTCATGGATGCGGCGGGCCTCCAGGTAGCCCCCGACCCGTCCCGGCTTGATGTTGACGATCGAGCAGGCTCCGAGCGCGATGGCGTCGGCCGCGGCCCGCGCGGACACGATGGACTCGTCGAGACAGATCGGCGTGGTCATGCTCTTCGCCAGCTGGGCGTGGCCGAGCAGGTCCTCCTCGTCCAGGGGCTGTTCGATGAGGAGCAGGTCGAAGGGGTCGAGCCGCGCGAGATGGCGGGCGTCGCCGCGGTGGTACGCGGTGTTCGCGTCGACCTGCAGCAGCACGTCGTCGCCGAAGCGCTCGCGTACCGCACGCACGGGCTCGATGTCCCAGCCCGGTTCGATCTTCAGCTTGATGCGCACGTACCCCTCGTCGAGGTACCCGGCGACCGCGTCGAGCAGTTCCGGGATCGAGTCCATGATGCCGACCGAGACCCCGCAGTCGACACGGTCGCGGACGGCGCCGAGCTCGCGCGACAACGGCACTCCCGTCGCGCGCAGCTCGGCATCGAGCACGGCCAGCTCCACCGCGGCCTTCGACATGCGGTGGCCCTTGAACGGTGCGAGTGCCGGGGCGACGCCGGCCGCATCGAGGTCGCGCACTCCGGCCAGGGCGGGGAGGAGGAAGCGGGTGATGACGTCGACGCTCGCCTCGACGTACTCCGAGGAGTAGAGCGGGTCGTTCATCGCCACGCCCTCGCCCCAGCCCTCCGCCTCGTCGGACACGGCGCGCACGAGCAGCGCCTCCCGCACGGTCTGGACGCCGAACGACGTGCGGAACGGCGACACCAGCGGCATCTCGATCACGCGCAGCTCGAATCCGGTGAGCTTCATCCCTGTTCTCCTCTGTCGATGGTGTAGGCCCCCGATCGGTCGAACGAGAGCACGCGTCCCCGGGCGTCGAGCAGATCGCCGAGCGCGGCACGCAGGGCGAGCCGCCACCGCGTCGCACGATCAGGGTCACGGAGCCGGAGCGCCTCGATGTCGCGGGGGAGGGCGACGCGGACCAGACGGGCGTCGGTGGGGGTGAGCAGCGGGGCGAGGTCGTCGCCGACGGACAGCAGCGGCACCGCGTCCGCCGCAGACGGATCCGGCGCCCCGGGGGCACCCCCGGCCGCGGCCACCACCCGCGGATCGTGCAGGTACCAGGTGACGAGCATGCGATCCGTGTCGTCCGCACCGTTGAGCGCGTCCGCCATGTGCCCGTAGAAGTTGCGATGGTACGAGGTGGGCTCGGCCGCGAGCTTCACGAGGTTGAAGTGCGCGTTGCGGCTGATGAGAGGGTCGAAAGTCCAGGAGATCTCCTCGAGCCCCTCGGACAGCGCCCAGGCGCGCTGGTGCACCTTGAGCGCGAAACCCACGCTGCGTCCCCGCATCCGTCCGGACACCCCGGCGATGTGGCTGTGCAGGGCGCGCCGACCGGGCGAGGCGAAGAACCCGAAGCAGGCGCCGACGAGTTCGTGCCCGTCGAACGCGCCGCCGACGTAGCTTCCGGCCTTCGACAGCGCGCGCAGCGTCTCGACGTTGACGGGGGAGGCTTCGCCCTGCTTCGTCCAGATGCTCTGGAAGAGCTCAGAGACGCGGGTGAAGTCCTCGACGTCGTCGAGGAGCCGGATCGAGACTCCCGCCGCGCTCGCGGCGGCAGAGGCACTCGCGGCGGCAGCGGCGATCGCGCCCGTGCCGGTGTCGGTCTCCGCCATGGTCATCGCCCTTCCCCCGGTGTCGACGCCTCGGACCGCTGCTCCTGCAGCAGCCGTTCCAGGAGCAGGAGCCGCTCCGGGATCAGCGCGACGATCACGTGCTCGTCGTCGGCGTGCGCCCCGCCGCCCACGGCGCCGAGCCCGTCGAGCGTCGGGACGCCGATGCCGGCGGTGAAGTTGCCGTCCGAGGCTCCGCCGACCGCCACACCGTCGAACGGCGTCAGCCCGGCGCTCGCCGCGATGGCGGATGCGCGCGCGAACAGCTCGGCGGAGAGCGCCGCCTCCAGCGGCGGGCGGTTCGGGCCGCCCTCGATCCGCACGGTCGCGCCGGCCAGCCGCGGCGTCAGCGCACGCAGCGCGGCGTCCACGCGCTCCTGCTCGGCGACGGTCCAGGCGCGGACGTCCACCGCGAACTCCGCCGTGGCGGGCACGGTGTTCGTCGTGGTCCCCGCTGCCAACAGCGTCGGCGTCACGCTCGTGCCCCGCGCGGGGTCACCGAGCGCTGCGGCCGCGAGGAGCAGATGCGCCGCCGCGATCCCGGCGTTGACGCCGCGTTCCGGCTCCAGCCCCGCATGCGCCGCTCGTCCCGTGACGTGCACCCGGTACAGGGAGACGCCCTTGCGCGCGGTCTTCAGATGGCCGCCCTCCGCGGCGGCCTCCAGCACGAAGGCCGCGCGGCATCCGCGCGCCTCGTCCTCGATGAGCTGCCGGGAACTCGGCGATCCGAGCTCTTCGTCGCCCGTGAGCAGGATGGTCACCCCGGAGCGGTCGTCCAGCGCCGCCACCGCGTGCAGCGCCATCACGACGCCGGTCTTCATGTCGAAGCACCCCGGTCCGCGCAGCACGCCGTCGGCGATCCCGGACGGCAACCGATCGCGGGAGCCGAGCGGCCAGACCGTGTCGTGGTGTCCGAGCACCAGGACCGCGGCCGGTCCCCGGCCGAAGCGCCACCGCAGGTGCGTGCGCCCGTCGATCACGATCCGCTCGGGTGCGGCCCCCAGGAGCCGTTCGCCGAGCGCGGCCACGACGTCGGCGCTCCGGGCCACCGCGGCGCGGTCGTCCGACGGCGACTCGCATGCGAGCAGGGTGTCGATGTCGGCCAGGACCACCGCGAGGTCGGCGGCCGCCTGCACCGGCATCACGAGACCTTCGGTGCGGCACGGACGCCGTGGTGCAGGTACTGTTCGCCGGTGGGCAGCGAGTAGAAGACGACGGGATGCCACGCCTGCTCGCCCTCCGCGCGCATCACGAACTCGTTCCGGCGCACGGGCACGAGGGCGTGCTCCTCCACCGGATCGGGCAGCAGCGCGGCCAGCGGGCCGTTCAGCGTGGTGCGCATGCGCAGCCCCTCCTCGTCGCGGAAGATCTCGGTGCGGACGCCGGAGCGGTCGTAGACGCCCTCGAAGGCGGAGAAGTCGTCGACGTACGGTTCCGCGGGCGGGGTGAGACCGGTGGGCAGGTGGAGGTCGGCGAGCTCGGCGAAGATCTCGTCGAAGATCTCGTCGTACAGGTCGCGGGTGTTGCCGCCGTTGGTCAGCAGCGTGACCGCGATCTGCTCGTCCAGGAGGATCCGCAGGAACGACGACTGCCCGATGGTGTTGCCGTCGTGGCCGATGAGCTTGCGCCCGTCCCAGTCGAAGAGGATCCAGCCGAGGCCCCAGCTGTCGCCGAGGGAGTAGGGGTCGGGGACATCGACCTCGTGCTGCTGCATCCGGCGCACGCTCTCCTCGGACAGCACCCGCGTGCCGTCGGCGGCGAGACCGTTCTCCAGGTGCATGCGGGCGAAGGCGAGCACGTCGGCGGTGGTGGAGTTGATCAACCCGGCCGGACCCATCGACCGCGGCAGCATCCACGCCGGAGCGAGCACGGGGCCGTCGTCGCCGATCTCGGTGTGCCCGGTGGCGGTGCGGAACATGACCGCCTCCTCCGGCAGCGTGCAGGAGTGGGTGAGGCCGAGGGGCTCGTAGAGCAGGTCGCGCATGGCCTGGTCCCACGTCGTGCCGGTGATCTTCTCGATCACGCGTCCGGCGAGGACGAAGCCCGCGTTGCAGTACGACATCGTGGCGCCGAGGGGGTGGTTCTGCGCGACGCCGTCCAGATGCGCGACGTACTTCTCCAGGGTGTCGTCGCCGCGGCCGGTGTCGGTGAACACGTCGCCGTCGATGCCGCTGGTGTGGCTGAGAAGGTGCCGCATGGTGACCGTCCGGGTGACCTCCGGGTCGGAGGAGGCGAATTCCGGCACGTACTCCACGACCGGGGTGTCGAGATCGAGTCGGCCCTCGTCGACGAGCCGCATCAGGGCGGACGCCGTCCACACCTTCCCCATCGAGCCGATCTGGAAGAGCGAGTCGTCGGTGGTCTCGATGCCCGTGCGCACGTTCAGGATGCCGTGGTGGGCGTAGACGGGCTCCTCGCCCAGCCGGAGGATGCCGAGGGTGGCGCCGGGGACCTTGTGCGCGGCGGCCAGCGTGCTCAGCCGCTGCTGCCAGTGCCGGGCGTCAAGCCGCGGACGGATGGGCTTCCCCGCCGCAGGGGCGTACTGCTCGACCCAGTCGACGACCCGCTGCGAGTAGTCGGCCCGATGGGAGGGCGGCCCGGACAGGAGGAACAGGTGGGATCCCCCGGGGTACAGCACCAGCCGCGTCGGGACGCCGCGTTCGCGGAGCGCCGTGAACCACTGCTCGGCCTGACCCACAGGGCAGCGGTCGTCGGCGGCACCCTGCAGGATCAGCGTGGGTGTCTGCACCCGGTCCACGTGGGTGTAGGGCGACTGCGCGGCGATCTTCTCGCGGTCGCGCCAGGGCAGGCCGCCGTTCTCCTTGGCGGAGAGATGGTGTCCGAAGTCCGACGTGCCGCCCATCGACAGCAGATCGGTGACGACGCCGCCGGCGACGGCCGCCGCGAAGCGGTCGTCGCGCGAGGTGAGGAAGCAGGTCATGAACCCGCCGTAGCTGTAGCCGGTCACGGCAAGGCGCGCCGGGTCGGCCAGGCCTTCCGCGACGAGCTGGTCGATCGGCTCCAGGAAGTCCTTCGCGTCTTCGACGCCCCAGCCGCCGGAGACCGCCGAGAAGAACGCGTCGCCGTAACCGTCGCTGCCGCGGGGATTGATCGTGAGGATCGCCCAGCCGCGCTGCGCGAGGATCTGATGGTACGGGTGGATGAGGTCGGCGGCCCCGTTCCAGGCGTTGTGCGGGCCGCCGTGGACGTCGAGGAGCAGCGGCAGCGGACCCTCGGTCGCAGGGTCGCGGCGCAGCCAGCCGGTGACCACGGTACCGTCCGAGATCGTGAACCGGCGCTCCTCCGCCGGAAGGAGGTCGAGGTCGGGGACGCCGTACTCCGCGCGCACGGTGGTCGTGCCGTCGGAGAGGTCGAGCAGGGCGACGTCGCCGAAGGAGTCGGGGGTGGCGAGCACCACCGCCGCCGCCGTGCCGGCGACGGACAGCCCGGAGACGTTCGCGGTCCCGGCGAGCAGCGGCTCCGGCTCTCCGCCCTCGGGGGAGACGGCGTACACGTGCGAGGAGCCGTTGTCGCGGAGGCAGAAGACGAGGCGCCCATCCGCCGCGAACTGCGGCATGCCCCCGGGGTAGCCGGGGCCGCCGGGCATGACGTTGCGGTCCGCCGACGCGGTGAGGTTCCGCGGCGCACCGTCGCCGTCCGCAGGGAAGAGCAGGAGGTCGGCGTTGCCGATCTCGGTGTCCAGCCGGCCCGCCGCGACCACGTGTCGTCCGTCGGGCGTCCAGCCGACCGCGGTGGCCTGCACGCCGGCGGCGCTGATGCGCACGGGGGCCCGGTTCGGATCGGTGGCGGACGTGACGAAGACCGGGATGCGCATCGTGAGGTCGGCGTCCTCCTCGTCCGCAGTCGAGAAGGCGAGGAGCGTGCCGTCCGGCGACCAGAAGGGGTCGGAGGCGTGCGAGCGGCCCCGGGTGACGACCCTGACGGCGCCCGATTCGACGTCGACGACGTGGAGCTGCTGCACGAGCGTCCCCAGCACGCCGGCCCCGTCGGCCTTGTAGCCGAGCCGGTCGGTCGCGGAGGGGGCGGAGCGGCGGGCGAGCAGGGCGTCGCGGTCGTCGCCGGGCAGCGCTGCGGTGTCGACGGGGGCGGTGAAGGCGACGCGGGTGCCGTCAGGACTCCATGTCGGGGCTCCGGCACCCAGCGGCAGGGTCGTGAGGGCCCGGGCCTCGCCGCCCGCGGCGGGCAGGAGCCAGACCTGCGCCGGGCCGTCCTCGGCGCGGAGGAAGGCGAGCTGCGTGCCGTCCGGGCTCCAGACCGGGGTCGAATCGGCCGTGCCGCGGGTGAGCGGGACCGGGGTGCCACCGGTGGCGGCGACCTGCCAGAGCGCGCGGGTCTCGCGGTCGGCCTCGCGGTCGATGCCGCGCAGCGCATACACGATGCGGCTGGCGTCGGGGGAGAGCGCCGGCTGCTCCGGGGTGGGGAGGGCCAGCAGGTCGTCGACGGTGACGCGGGTCATGAGGACTCCAATCCGATGGTCAGTTCAGCGTGTCGGCTGCGGTCGCCGGCGGTGTTGTGGCGGTGACCGAAAGCAGGACCGCGCTTTGGGGCGGCGGCACAGATCCGGCGAAATGGCAGGCGGCTCCGACCGGTCCGGTGGGGCGCATCGGCTCGGAGAGCACGCAGATCTGCCGGTCGGGCCGGGCGACGGGACCGATGGGGCACCGCGGGTGGAAGCGGCAGCCGGAGGGCGGCGCGTGCGGGTCGGCGGGTTCCACGGCGACCGGGGCGACCGGGTCGACCGCCAGCAGGTCGCCGTGGCGGGTGGGTGCCGCCTGCAGGAGCTCCCGCGTGTAGGGATGCTGCGGATCTGCGAGCACCCGCGCGGTGGGGCCGACCTCGACGATCCGCCCGAGGTACATGACCGCGATGTGGTCGCTGAGGTAGCGGACGACGGAGAGGTTGTGCGAGATGAAGAGCATCGTCAGATCGAGTTCGGCCCGCAGCTCCCGGACGAGGTTGAGCACGGAGCCCTGCACGGAGACGTCGAGAGCCGAGGTGATCTCGTCGGCGATGACGACCTCGGGGCGGGCCGCCAGAGCCCTGGCGAGCGCGATCCGCTGCCGCTGCCCGCCGGAGAGGGCGGCGGGGAGGGCCTCGGCCCGGTCGGCGTCGAGGCTCACGAGGTCGAGCAGGCGGGCGACCTCGGCGCGGCGGGCTCGGCCCCCGCGCAGGTCGCGGGGGAGCGCTTCGGCGATCGACTCGCCGATGGTCATCCGCGGGTCGAGCGAGGAGAACGGGTCCTGGAACACCATCTGGATGGGGCGACGGCGACGGAAGGAGCGCACGTCCGCGCCGTCGAGCGTGATGGCGCCCTCGCTGATCGGGGCGAGGCCGATGGCGGCGCGCGCGAGGGTCGACTTGCCCGAGCCCGATTCGCCGACCAGGCCCACGACGGAACCGGAGGGCACGGTCAGCGTCGCATCGTCCACGGCCGTCAGCCCGGACCGGTGCGATCCGTACCGCACGCTCACGTGCTCGAAGCGCAGTGCGCTCATCGGACGGCCTCCTCTTCACGGACCGGCGCGGGCGTCGCCGTCACGGGGTGCCAGCAGGCCACGCGGCGCCCGGCGTCGTCGGCGACGAGCGCTGGGTCCTTCTCGCGGCAGACGGCGGTCGCGAGCGGGCAGCGGTCGGCGTAGGCGCAGCCGACGGGGAAGGCGCCCGGCGCCGGTGGGCGTCCGGGGATCGTCCGCAGCGGCAGGGACCGGTCGGTGTCGAGCTCGGGGACGACCTCCAGCAGCGCACGCGTGTACGGGTGCCGTGCGGCGCTGTGCAGGTCGGCGGCGGGGAGGTCCTCCACGATGCGGCCGGCATACATCACGAGCACGCGGTCGCAGGTCTGGGAGACGACGGCGATGTCGTGGCTGATGAGGAGGATGGCCGCGTCGGTGTCCCGGCGCACGCGGTCGAGCAGCTGCAGCACCTGCCGCTGCACGGTGACGTCGAGGGCTGTCGTCGGCTCGTCGGCGATGATGAGCTTGGGGTGGTTCATCAGCCCCATCGCGATCATGGCGCGCTGCCGCATCCCGCCGGAGAACTCATGCGGGTACTGGTGGGCGCGGCGGGCCGCAGCAGGCACCCGTACGGACTGCAGGCGCTCGACCGCGCGCTCCCTGGCGGCCCGGCGGGTGATGTCCTGGTGCTCGGACGCGGCTTCGGCGAGCTGCGCGCCGATCCGGCGGGTCGGGTTGAACGACGTCATCGGATCCTGGAACACCATCGCCAGCGAGGTCCCCAGCAACGGTCGCAGCGCCCGTTCCGACGTGGTGAGCACCGGGACGCCGCAGAAGTCGAGGCGGGCGGCGGACACGTGTCCCGGCTGTTCGATGAGCCGAGCCGCAGCGAGCGCCGTGAGGCTCTTCCCCGAGCCGGACTCTCCGACCACGCCGATCGCCTCACCCCGGCCGACGGTGAAGGACACCCCGCGGACGGGCGTGACCCAGCCGGCAGGCGTGGGGAAGGAGACGCGCAGGTCGTCGACGAGGAGCACCACGTCGTCGCCGTCGACCTGCGCGGGCACGGTGCCGGCGTCGCCCGGGGCGGGCTGCGCGACGGCGGGAAGCCGGTGGCGGCGGCGTCCGGAGCGTCCGCCCAGCGCCGCGGCGGCGGTCTCGCCCAGGAGATTGAAGGCGAGTCCGGCGATGATCACGGCCACGGCGGGACCGAGCGCCGCCGCGGGGTTGAGGTAGATGCGGTTCAGGCCCTCGCCGAGCAGGCGGCCCCAGTCGTACTCCGGTACCTGCACGCCGAGCCCAAGGAAGGACAGACCGGCGAACGCGAGCAGCGCGGACCCCGCGGCCACGGTCGCATTGACGATGAGCGGTTCGCCGATGTTCGGCAGGATGTGCCGGAACAGGATGCGGAATCGGGAGACGCCGGCGACCTGGGCCGCCGCGATGAAGTCACGTCCGGCGATCGCCGCGGACAGGGTCTGGGTCAGACGCGCGAACTGCGGTGCCATGGCCAGTCCGATCGCGAGCACGGATCCGGTGGTGCCGACGCCGAAGATCACGGCGAAGAAGAGCGCGAGCAGGAGCCCGGGGAAGGCGACGGCGATGTTCACGAAACCGGCGATCGGGCGTCCGGCCCACCGCGGGAGGACCGAGGGGGCCATGCCGAGCAGCGATCCCGCGATCACGCCGATGAGGACGGCGATGACGGCGAGGACCACGGAGAGGCGGGTGGCCACCAGCACCCGCGCCAGCACGTCGCGACCGAGAGTGTCGGTGCCCAGCAGATGGGCGGCGCTGGGGCCCTGGGTGACGGCGGTCGGGTCGACCTGCTCGGCCTGCGGGCCCCAGATGACGGGCCCGAGGATCGCGGTGAGCGCGACGAGGACCATGAGGACGAGCGCGGTGGCCCCGAGCGGGGACCGGACGATCGCCGACCAGGCGTTGCGGGTGGGCGCCATCATGCCTCCCTGATGGTGGAGCGCGGATCGAGGAGGGCGAGGACCACGTCGATGACGAGGTTCACCAGGAGCACGCCGATGCCGTAGACGAGCACGATCCCCTGCACGACCGAGTAGTCCTTGGTGAGGATGGACTGCACGATCATGGTGCCGAGCCCCGGCCAGGCGAAGACGTTCTCCACGAGGACGGTGCCGGCGACCATGCCCGTCAGCAGCAGGCCGGTGAGGGTGAGGGTGGCGGTCATGGCGTTGGGGACCGCGTGCCGGGAGTAGATGCGGCGCGGGGCGAGCCGCTTGGCGCGGGCGGTGCGGATGAAGTCCTGCCCGAGCACCGAGAGCACCTCGACCCGGATGATGCGGGAGAACACGGCGATCGGCCCGATCGCGAGGGCCAGCACCGGGAGCACGAGGGCGAACGGTGCGGTGTTGCCGGCGACCGGGAACCACCCGAGGGAGACGGCGAAGACGTAGACGAGGCCGACCGCGAGCAGGAACTCGGGGATCGCGGCGAGGATCACCGTGACCGTGGCGAAACCCAGCTCCAGGCCACGGCGCCGGCCGCCGCGGGTGGCCACGGCCATCGTGACCCCGAGCGGCACCGAGATCAGCAGCACCAGGACCACCGCGAGGAGCGCGAGCTGGAGCGTGGCGGGGAGCCGGGTCGCGATGAGCTCGGAGACCGGCTGGCTCGTGATCATCGAGGTGCCCATATCGCCCGTGAACAGTCCGCCGATGTAACGGACGTACTGCACGAGCAGCGGCTGGTCGAGACCGAGGGCCGCCCGGCGGGACTCGACGAGCTCGGCCGGGGCGTTCATCCCTAACGCCGCCCGCACCGGGTCGCCGGGGACGAGATGGATCATCAGGAAGGCCGCCGTGACCAGCACCCACACCGCGAGGACGAACTGCCCTCCGCGCCGGACCAGGAAGGACACCCACGGGTTGTCCGACCGGGCGGATCTGATCAGGATCGCCTGCGTGGCGGTGGTGCTGGCCATCGGCTGCCTCCGTTACTCGAACATCCGGATCGACGTCGGGTCGATGCCGTCGCCCTCGGTGAACTCCGCCTTGTGGGCGAAGGTCGAGCGCAGGATGTTCGCATAGGGCACCACGCTGGTCGTCTCGAAGAGGGCGACCTCGGCCGCGCTCCAGTCGTCGCACCCGTCGGTGCCGGCCTTCTCCGACGCGGCGGTGACCGCGGCGGTGTAGTCGGGGTTGTCGATGCCGGCGAAGTTCGTGCCGTTCGGCGGGGTGGGCCCGGAGTAGAACGGCACGAGCATGCTCGGCAGGGACACCGTCAGCGGGGCGGCGGAGATGTCCCAGTCGCCCGTCGAGAACAGCACCTCGCTCAGCGTGGGCGAGTCGACCGCGGTGACGGAGATGTCGACTCCGAGGTCCTTCCAGGCGGACTGGGCGAGCTCCGCCGCCGCGTTGCCGGCGTCGCCCAACTGCGCGGAGTAGATCATCTTCAGCGTGAGCGGCTCACCGTCCTTGGCGCGGACGCCATCGGAGCCGGCGGTCCACCCTGCCTCGTCCAGAGCCGCGGCCGCGGCGTCGACGTCCGTCTCCGGCAGGTGCCCGGAGACGGTGTCGGCGCGGCACGGGTTGGGCGAGACCGTGACGAGCCCGGTCGGCACGGTGGCCTTGCCGCTGCCGATGACCTGCCGCAGCTGCTCCAGATCGACGGCCTGCATGAGCGCCTCGCGGACGGCCGGGTCGGCGGTCGGTCGGCCGTCGGCCTGGTTGAACGTGAAGGAGCCGCCGGGCGTCTGGACATCGGTGTGGAAGAGTCCGGCCTCCTCCATGCGCGTGCTGTCCGGGCCGATCACCAGGGCCGCGTTGACCTCTCCGGAGAGGAGGAGGTTGGCGGCGGTCGTCTCGTTCGGGATCACCCGGAAGACCACGGTGTCCGGCAGGCCCTTCTGCTCCGGATCCCAGTCTCCGGGGCCCCAGGTGAAGTCGTCGCGACGCGTGAGCGTGTACTGGCTGTTGGGGACGATCTCCGTCATCGTGAACATGCCGGTCGCGCCTTCGCCCTTGGCCAGCGCATCCGGGTCGTCGATCACGGTGCCGCACACGATCGAGATGCTGCCCACGTTCTCCAGAAGGAACGAGTCGGGGCGGCCGCTGGTGACGGTGACCGTGCCGGCGGCGTCGTCTCCGACGGCCGAGGTGCCGGGCTGCACCTGGAGGCCGATGAGGGGAGAGCCGTTCGCGGGGTCGCCGATGTGGGTGATGTTCGCGGCCACGTCGGTCGCGGTGAGCGGCGTGCCGTCCTCGCAGGTGACGCCGTCGCGCAGGGTGAAGGTCGCCGTGGTGGTGTCGGACTCCCAGTCCTCGGCGAGACCCGACACGATGCTGCCGTCCTCGAGGACCTCCACGAGACGGGCGTAAAGGAAGCGGTCGACGGAGCGGGCGACGGACATCACGGTCACGAACGGATCCAGGCTTCCGGGATCGGTCGAGATCACCGAGGTGAACGTCTTGCCGTCGGCGAGGACGCCCTCCCCGGCGTCGCCGCCGGGAGCGGCGCCGCCGGCGCACGATGTCAGGGCGAGCGCCGTGGCGCCGAGCAGGGCGAGCAGCGGGGTACGGGAACGCATCAGGAGCCTCCAGCGGTGTTCGGGCGGTGCGGGTCGGGTCGTGCGGATCGGTGGTGCGAGGGGGTGGTGCGGTTCAGGAGTCGTGGCTCCGGCTCGGTGTCGCCGCGCGCAGGTGCTCGACGGCGGCGTACGCGGCGGCGCCGATGGACGCGTCGACGCGCGGCTGCCGGTCGGCGAGCGAGGCCGCGCGGGTGAAGACGGCGACGGCGTACTGCCGACCGTCCGGGTAGGTCACCACCCCGGCCTCGTTGCGCCAGGTGGGCAGCGTCCCCGTCTTCGCTGCGATCTGCACGCCGGAGGGGAAGGCGGACGAGAGTCGGTGCGGCCAGATCTGTCTGGCCATGATGTCGCGCGCCTGCCGGCAGGCCGCCGCGGGGGCGGCGCGGTCGCTCCACAGGGAGTCGAGCAGCATCGTGACCTCGCGGGGGGTCGAGCGCGTGGTCCGCTGCGGATCGAGCGCGTCGAGGGCGAGCACCTGGTCCGCCGACGCACCGCTCAGCAGAGCGTCCAGGTCGCTGTCCGGGGTGCCGCCGAGACCGGAGACGACGGAGGCGAACAGGTCCTCGCAGCAGCCGATGAGGTGCGTGCGGTGCAGGCCGAGATCGGTGATCACCCTGTCCACAGCCGCGGCGCCGAGGCGGTGGTAGAGGACGTCGGTGGCGGCGTTGTCGCTCATCGACATCATGTTCAGAGCGAGGTCGCGCCAGCTCACCTCGGTGTCGTCGGCGAATCCGGCCGTGCCGACACCGCCGATGCGGTAGCGGGCCGTGACGGTGGTGCGCTCCCGCCCGTCGAGCTCGCCCGCCTCGACCGCACGGACGAACGCCGTCAGCACGAGGATCTTGAACACCGATGCGAGCACGACCGGCTCGTCGGCGCCGATCGCGACCTCCGGTCCGCCGTCGACGCCGATCTCCCGCGCGTGCAGGAAGCCGACGGCGCCGGCATCGGCGAAGATCTCCGAGATGCCGGGAGCTGTCGTCGCCGCGGTCGTCATGCGTCCACCCGGCGGTCGGCCCGGCCCGTGTGCAGGTACAGTGCGCGACCCGTGCCGTCGTCGCCCACGAAGGCGTGCGGCATGCGGATGCCGTTCTGCGCCTCGCGGGGGAGGAGGGTGTCACCCGCCCAGCCGACGAGCTCCACCGGTTCGGGGGCCGGACCCAGCTCCGCGAAGATGCCCTTCATGGTGCGCTCGAGCCACACGCGACCGTCGTCGTCGACGCGTACGGTCGAGTCGGACACCGAGGACGAATAGGTCCCGAGGATCCGGTCGAGGTCGACCTCCACGGGGGAGTGCGGGAGGGAGGGCAGCGCCGGCATGCGCACGCCGGCGAGGGCGGCGAGGACCCGCGAGGTGATCGCGTGGTAGACGTCGACGGCGTGTCCGCCGTTGGTGAGCACGGCGACGGCGACACCCGCGCCCGGCACCATGCGGAGGAATGCGTTCTGGCCGATCGTGCCGCCGTCGTGGCCGATGACGGGCCCGCCTTCCCAGTCGAAGAGCTCCCAGCCGAGGCCCCAGGCGTCGCCCATTAGCCCGAGGTCCGGCAGCTCGACCTGACGTTCCTGCATGGCCTGCACGCTCACCGTCGAGAGCACACGGGTGCCGTCCGCGGCGACGCCGCCGTCCAGATGCATCCGGGCGTACGTCACGAGGTCGCGCGCCGTCATCGCGAGCATCGATCCGGCAGGGGCGTTGGAGCGCACGAGGCTCCACACGGGTGCCGGGACCGGTTCGTCGCCGTCCTCGGACGGGAGATGACCGAGTGCGGCGCGGAACATGATCGCCTCCGCCGCGGAGGTGGCGAGATGGGTGAGCCCGAGCGGTGTCGCCAGATGCGTGCGCAACGCCTGGTCGAAGGACGTCCCGCGCAGCACCTCGACGATCCGGCCGAGCACCACGAAGGCGGCGTTGTTGTACGAGAAGCGCTCGCCGGGTGCGAACAGCTGCGGGGCATCCGTGATCGTGGCGAGGTACTTCTCCACGGCGTCGTCGCCCACCCCGGTGTCGTTGAACAGGTCGCCCTCGAATCCGCTCACGTGGCTGAGGAGCTGGCGCGGGGTGATGGCGCTCGCCGCCGCCTCGTCGGCGATCGCGAACGCCGGGACGACGTCGCGCACCGGCGCATCGAGGTCCAGCAGACCCTCGTCGACGAGCTGCATGATGAGCGTCGCCGTCCAGGTCTTGGTGATGGACCCGATCTGGAAGACCGAGTCCTCGTCGGCTTCGACTCCGGTGTTGCGGTTCAGGATGCCGGCGGCGGCGGTGACGACCTCGCCGTCGGACAGGACCGCGACGGATGCCGCGGGGACGTGCGCGTCGGCGAGCAGCGCGGGCAGGTTCTCCCGCACCCAGCTGCCGATTTCGTTCAGTTCGGACACGTGCGCTCCTCTTCGTCGAGTCGGCCGTCGCCACGGAGGGGGGACGGCGATGCGCCGAGACTATTGGCGGGTTCCGGTTCGTCGTTGGTGCCCGGCGACGAGATGTGCGCCGCCCTTGGTGCCGCCGGACGAAGAGCTCAGCGCTCGAGGCGTCAGGCGTCGCCGCGCACGGCACGTCCCGGCAGGGCATCGGGCACGATGTCGCCGTCCCGCACCACCGCCGTGCCGTGCACGAGCAGGTGCCGGACGCCCCGGGATGGGCGGGTCGGGTCGGCGTAGCTGGCGCGATCGGTCACGGCGTCCGGGTCGAGGATCACCAGGTCGGCGTCGGCGCCCACGCCCAGGTGGCCCTTCCGTCGCATCCCGGAGGCGACCTCGTCCAGCACGCGGGCGGGGAGGGTGGAGCAGCGGCGGAAGGCCTCCAGCCAGCTCCACTCCCCGCTTTCCCGCACCATCAGGCGCAGCGACTTGAGGAACGTGCCGGCGGTGCGCGGATGCGTGTGCCCACCGGGCGGGAGTGGCCAGTCCCGCTGCTCGTACACGGAGGAGCCGTCGGGCTGCGTCCACGACACCGGCATGGCGTCGCTCGCGACGATCGCGTCCGGGTAGGCCAGCGCGCGGTGGAGGTGGGCGCGGTCGAAGGGGTCGGCCTCGTCGAGGAAGGTGACGATGCAGGTGGCGCCGGGATCGGAGGCGCGGAGCTCGCGCAGCCGGGTCTCGTCGGCGATCCGCTCGCCCGTCTCCACGAGGAGGAGCGACTGCGGCGTGATGCCGAGGCCGGGGAGCTTCTCCGGCGCGAGGAAGAAAGCCCCGATGGCTGTGCTCCCCGCGCCGTACGGATAGGCCTCGACGGTCACCCGGGAGCCGGCGGCCCGACTGCGGTCGAGGAGCGCGAGCACCCGGTCGACGTGGCGGAGCGAGGTGCTGTTCACGTGGCAGTGGTGCATGGCGGCGCCGGTCTCGGCCGCAGCCCGGACGAGTTCCTCCGACCCGTCGATCGGGGTCCGCGGATCGGCCTCGATCAGTTCGCGGACGTGGGTGAAGGTCGGGGCGTGTGCGGCGGCGGCGATCCGGGCGAGGGCCAGGTACTCGTCCGGGTCGGATCGCGGGGCGTAGCCCATCAGCACGCCGATGCCGAGAGCTCCGGCGGACAGCTCGTCCTCCAGGAGGCGCAGCCAGCGGCGACGCTCGACGGGGGAGGAGGACCGCTGCCACTCGCTGAGGCCGAGTAGGTCCATCGACGCGGTGAAGTCGGCGACGGGCACGCGGCCGAGGTGAGCGAGGGCGCGGGCCTGCGCCCAGGAGGCGGAGAACCCGTAGTTCAGGGGGCGTCCGTCCGCGGCGGCGCGCGCGAAGGCCTCCGCGATCGGCATGAGCCCGGCCTCGAGGTCGAGTGCGGTGGTCACGCCGTCCATCGCCTGGAGCCGCTGACCGGCGATCGAGTGCACGTGGCTGTGCAGGTCGACGAAGCCGGGACCGACGATCGCCCCGTCCGCCTCGATCACGTCGGCGCCGACGGGCGCGGCGAGATCCCGCCCGATGGCCCGCACCCGCCCGTCGGCGATCAGCAGGTCGGCGGTCCGGTCCGTCTCGGTCATCGGGTCGATCACGCGCCCGCCGCGTACCAGGGTGTCCACCCCGCCACCCTCGCACCCTCCGCGCGGCGCGTCCCGTGCCGTCGGACGAAACCAGGGCGTGCTTCCGGTGCGCTCCCACGAACTCCGGTGCCCCGTCGAGGTGCACGGGGCATCGTCGGCAGACATAATGAAGTAGTCATGTGACCGTGCACACGCGAGGAGGCTGGATGTCCACCTCCTCCGAGCGTGCCCGCATGCCCAGCATCCGCGACGTCGCCCGCCTCGCCGGCGTCTCCCACCAGACGGTGTCCCGGGTGCTCAACGATCACCCCAGCATCCGCCCGGAGACCAAGGCGAAGGTCCTCGACGCGATCGCCGTCCTCGACTACCGCCCCAACCTCGCCGCCCGCGCGCTCGTGACGAGCAAGTCGAACATGCTCGGCATCCTCTCCGCGACGATCGGCGAGTTCGGACCGACGTCGTCCATCGCCGGCATCGAAGACGCGGCGCGGGAGGAGGGGTACTCCGTCTCCACGCTCAATCTCCCCGCGACCACGCCGGAGGCGATCGGCAACGCCGTGCGCCAGCTCGAGCGCGAGCAGGTCGACGGCATCGTGGTGCTCGCGCCGCAGGTGCGCGTCTTCCATGTCCTGCGCGGCATGAACGTCACGATGCCGTTCGTGACCCTGCAGACGGCCTCGGGATCGGACGGCGTGAGCCTCTCGGCTGACCAGGTGGCGGGGGCGAAGGCGGCCACGGAGCACCTGATCGCTCTGGGCCACAGCGACATCCTCCATCTCGCCGGCCCGCAGGACTGGATCGAGGCCGAGTCCCGGATGCGCGGGTACCTCGATGCGCTCCGCGACGCCGACCTTTCCACGTTCCCACCGATCCGCGGCGACTGGACGGCCGACTTCGGCTACTTCGCCGGCAAGGAACTCTCGCTGCGGCGCGACTTCACGGCGGTGTTCGCGGCGAACGACCTCATGGCGATCGGGCTGCTCCACGGCTTCCGCGACGCCGGGCTGCGCGTGCCGCACGACGTGAGCGTGATCGGCTTCGACGACATCCCGGTCGCGGCGCACGTGGCGCCGACGCTCAGCACGGTGCATCAGGACTTCCCCGAGCTCGGCCGACGCGCCGTGCGCATCCTCCTCGCCGAGATCCGCGGTGAGAAGCCCCCCGCGTTCGGCCCTCTGCAGACCCTTCTGCGGGCGCGCGAATCCGCTGCATCACGGTAGCGACACGAAAACACGCCGCGGACTTGACACCGCTCCCGCGGAAGACGACGATATACCGATGTGAACGGTCACATCGAAGGTGACCGCACGTCGCGAGGAAGATCCGTGAGCACCACAGCAACGTTGCCGACCGTGTCAGGTCCGATCCTGGAGATGCGCCGCATCACCAAGGAGTTCCCGGGAGTCAAAGCGCTCGCCGACGTCTCGATCACCGTCCGCGCCGGTGAGATCCATGCGATCTGCGGCGAGAACGGCGCCGGGAAGTCGACGCTGATGAAGGTCCTCTCGGGGGTATATCCCTACGGGACCTACGACGGCGAGATCCTCCTGTACGGCCAGGAGCAGCGCTTCAAGGACATCGCTGCCAGCGAGCAGGCCGGCATCGTCATCATCCACCAGGAGCTCGCGCTCATCCCGGAGCTCTCGGTCACCGAGAACATCTTCCTCGGCAACGAGATCCGCCGCTTCGGGCGCATCGACTGGCAGGCGCAGAAGGAGCGCACGATCGAGCTCCTCGCCCGCGTGGGGCTGGATGAGGACCCTGACGTCCCGGTCAAGACGCTCGGCGTCGGCAAGCAGCAGCTCATCGAGATCGCCAAGGCGCTCAACAAGGACGTCAAGCTGCTCATCCTCGACGAGCCGACCGCGGCGCTCAACGAGAACGACTCGCAGCACCTCCTCGACCTGATCCTCGGGCTCAAGGCCAAGGGCATCGCGTCGATCATGATCAGTCACAAGCTCAACGAGATCGAGCAGATCGCCGACGAGATCACGATCATCCGCGACGGCCGTACGGTCGAGACGCTCGACATCTCCCGCGGCGAGATCAACGAGGACCGCATCATCCGCGGCATGGTCGGCCGATCGCTGGAGAGTCGCTACCCGGACCGCACGCCGGAGATCGGCGAGGTGTTCTTCGAGGTCAAGGACTGGTGGGTCCAGCATCCGACCGTGCCGGAGCGCATGGTCGTGAAGGGGTCGAGCATCAACGTTCGTCGTGGCGAGGTCGTCGGCATCGCCGGGCTCATGGGGGCCGGCCGCACCGAGCTGGCGATGAGCATCTTCGGCCGCTCCTACGGCACGTTCCTCTCCGGCACGATCGTGAAGGACGGACAGGAGATCGAGCTCCCCGACGTCGCCGCCGCCATCAAGCACGGGCTCGCCTACGTGAGCGAGGACCGCAAGGTGCTGGGCCTCAACCTCCTCGACACCATCAAGCGGTCCATCGTCGCGGCGAAGCTCTCCAAGATCGCGCACCACGGCGTCGTCGACTCCCGCGAGGAGTTCTCGGTGGCGGAGCGGTACCGCAAGGCGCTGCGCATCAAGACCCCGTCGGTGGAGGAGGGCGTCGGCAAGCTGTCCGGCGGCAACCAGCAGAAGGTCGTCCTGGCGAAGTGGATGTTCACCGACCCCGACCTGCTGATCCTCGACGAGCCCACCCGCGGCATCGACGTCGGCGCCAAGTACGAGATCTACGCGATCATCAACGAGCTCGCCGCGCAGGGCAAGGGCGTGATCGTCATCTCCAGCGAGCTGCCCGAGCTGCTCGGCATCTCCGACCGCATCTACACCGTGTTCGAAGGCCGGGTCACCGACTGCATCCCGGCCGACCAGGCGACCCCCGAAGACCTCATGCGCAGCATGACCTCCGCGACCCAGAAAGCAACCGCATGACCACCGACTCGACCACCGCGAAGCGCGGCTTCCACTTCAAGGACATCACGAAGATGTTCGGGGGAGGGCAGTCGACCCTCCGTCAGTTCGGCATCCTCGGCAGCCTCGTCGTCATCCTCGTCGTCTTCCAGGTGCTGACGTGGATCTTCAAGGGCACCGGACTGACGCTGTCCTCCGGGAACCTCATCAACGTCGTCAACCAGTACTCGTACATCCTGATCCTGGCGATCGGCATGGTGATGGTCATCATCATGGGACACATCGACCTCTCGGTCGGATCGGTCGCCGCGTTCACGGGCATCGTCGTGGCGAAGGCCATGCAGGACTGGAACCTCCCCTGGCCGCTGGGCATCCTCCTCGGTCTCGGTGTCGGCGTGCTCGTCGGCGCCTGGCAGGGATTCTGGGTCGCCTACGTCGGGGTGCCGGCGTTCATCGTGACGCTGGCCGGCATGCTGTTCTTCCGCGGTGCGAATCAGGCGGTGGGTGACTCTCAGTCCGTGCCCGTGCCAGAGGGCTTCAAGATCATCGGTGCCGGCTACCTGCCGGAGATCGCCCTGCCCCTGCCGTTCAACATCCCGACCATGCTGCTGGCGCTCGCCGGTGTCGCATGGATCGTGTTCTGGGAGATCCGCACCCGGCGCATCCAGCGCAAGATGGGCTCCGACATGGCGCCCATCTGGGTGAGCGTGACGAAGGTCGTCCTCATCTCGGCCGTCATCCTCATCGCCGGCTGGCTGTTCGCCACGGGGCGCGAGGGCACGAGCTTCCCGATCTCGGGCGTCATCCTCCTCGCCCTCGTCATCCTCTACTCGTTCATCACGAACAACACCGTTTTCGGCCGCCACATCTACGCGGTCGGCGGCAACCGCCAGGCCGCGCGCCTCTCGGGCGTGAAGGACCGTTGGGTGGACTTCTTCGTGATGATGAACATGTCGGTCCTGGCCTCGCTCGCCGGCATGATCTACGTCGCGAGGGCGACCGCCTCGGGCCCGCAGGACGGCAACGGGTGGGAGCTCGACGCGATCGCCTCCGTCTTCATCGGCGGCGCGGCCGTCTCCGGCGGCATCGGCACGGTGATCGGGTCGATCATCGGTGGTCTGGTGATGGCGTTCCTGAACAACGGCCTCGCGCTGCTCGGCGCCGGTGCTGACGTGGTCTCGATGATCAAGGGCCTCGTGCTGCTGTTCGCCGTCGGCGTCGACGTGTGGAACAAGCAGCAGGGTCGTCCGTCGATCACCGGCTTCCTCACGCGCCGTCTCGGCCGCAAGCAGGACCCGGCCACCGACACGTTCGATCCCACGAAGACCAACTACCCCACCAGTCAGAAGTACGAAGCCCCCGCCGTCGAGGAGACGCGCGGATAGTAAGGGCCACGTCGCGCAACGCAGCCGCGGCGGGACCTGCACACACCAGAGAAAGAGATCACATGAAGAAGATCCTTCTGTCGGCGACAGCGCTTGTCGTCGCGGGCGCATTCGCCCTCACCGGCTGCTCCTCGGAGCGCGGCGGTGGGGACTCGGGTTCGGGGTCGGGCGAGAAGACCGCCTCGGGCTTCGACGCCGGCTCCACGATCGGTGTCGCTCTGCCCGACAAGACCTCGGAGAACTGGGTCCTGGCCGGTCAGCTGTTCACCGACGGCCTGGAGAAGGCCGGTTTCAAGGCGGACGTGCAGTACGCGCCCGCCAGCAACACGGTCGCCGAGCAGCAGAACCAGATCCAGGCGATGGTCACCGGTGGCGCCAAGGTCATCATCATCGGTGCCAAGGACGGCAAGCAGCTCACCACGCAGGTGGAGGCCGCCCGCGACGCGGGTGTCGCGGTCATCGCCTACGACCGTCTCATCGAGAACACCGACGCCGTGGACTACTACGTCGCCTTCGACAACTTCGAGGTCGGCAAGCTCCAGGGCCAGGCGCTGCTCGACGGCCTCGCCGAGCGCGCGGGTCACGAGGCGCCGTACAACATCGAGCTGTTCTCGGGCTCGCCGGACGACGCCAACTCGGCGGTGTTCTTCAACGGGGCGATGGAGGTGCTGCAGCCGAAGATCGACGACGGCACGCTGAACGTCGTCTCCGGGCAGACCGAGATCTCCCAGACGGCGACCGAGGGCTGGAAGCCGGAGAACGCGCAGCGTCGCATGGACTCGATCCTCACGTCGAGCTACGGCTCGGAGACGCTCGACGGCGTCCTGTCCCCGAACGACACCCTCGCCCGCGCCATCATCACCTCGGCGCAGCAGGCCGGCAAGCCCGTCCCGGTGGTCACCGGTCAGGACTCCGAGGTCGAGTCGGTGAAGTCGATCATGGAGGGCGTGCAGTACTCCACGATCAACAAGGACACCACGCTGCTCGTGGAGCAGGCCATCAAGATGGTCGGTCAGCTCCAGAAGGGCGACGAGGTCGACGTCAACGACACCGACCAGTACGACAACGGCAAGAAGGTCGTCCCGGCCTACCTGCTCCCGCCGGTCATCGTGACCAAGGAGAACGCGGCCGAGGCGTACGCCAACGTTCCGAGCCTCCTCGAGATCGTGAAGTCGTACGAGTAAGCAGAAGCGATACCGTCCTCGTTCCCCGCGAACGTCGGACACGACGAGCCGTCCGGACCTTCGGGTCCGGGCGGCTCGTCGCCGTTGTCAGGGCTCAGCCTCGTGGCGTCAGCTGCCGGAGTGCCTTCTTCGCGTGATCAGGGCAAGAAGGAGGGCACAGGTCGACAGGGTCACGGCGACCGCGACGGGGGAGAGCGGACCGGCTCCGCTGGCGAGCGTCCAGCCGCCCCAGGCCGGACCGATCACGGCACCGAGGTTCAGGGCGGCGGTCGCGTAGGATCCTCCCATCGTCGGGGCGGCGGAGGCGGCGTACAGGACGCGGGTGATCAAGGTGCTTCCCACGCCGAACGAGGCCATGCCCTGCACGAAGACGAGAACCAGCAGCGCGACCGACTGATCCGCGACCGCCGCCAGGACGATCCAGCCGCCCAGGAGCAGCGGTCCACCGACGGCGAGCAACGCGCCCGAGTGCCGATCAGCGTATCGACCGGCGATCGTCACGCCGAGGAACGAGCCGAGACCGAACAAGACGAGCGCGACGGAGACCACAGCGTCGGGCAGACCGGCGATCTCGGTGACGATCGGCGCCAGGAACGTGAAGACCGCGAAGGTCCCCGCGTTCACCAGCGCCGCCAGGATCATCGCGAGGGCGAGCGGCGGTGTCAGCAGGAGGGCGATTTCCGCGCGCAGGGACGGTGCCTTCCTGGCGGGCTGCGCCGGGGCCGGGGCTGCTCCGGATGTCGACCGAGGCTGCCCATGCGTCGCGCCCCGGATCGTCGTCGGCACTCCACGGAGGATCCCGAGGAGCGCGGGGAGACAGAGCAGCGCGACGGCGGCGAAGGTGGCCCGCCAGCTCAATGCGCTGCCGAGCACCGCCCCCGCAGGGACGCCGACGATGGTGGCGATGGTCGTCCCCGAGAGCACAACCGCGAGGGCGCGTCCCGTGCGTTCGCGGGGGACGAGGAGAGTCACCGTACGCAGCGCGACGGCGAGGAACCCCGCGTTCGCGAGGGCGCTGAGCACGCGCATGACGAGGAGGAGCTCGAAGACAGACGTCACCGCGCCGACGACATGGCACGCGGCGAAGAGCGCCAGGCAGACGATGAGCGTGCGACGCGGCGGCCACTCGCGCGCGAACGCGGCCATGGCGGGCGCGCCCACGACCATGCCGACGGCGAAGGCCGAGGTGAGGAGACCGGCCGTGCCGACCGGGACGTGGAGGTCGTCCGCGATCGCTGGGAGGAGTCCAGCGAGCATGAACTCCGAGGTGCCCATGACGAAGACCGCCAGGGCGAGGGCATAGAGGGGGAAAGGCATCGAGTGCTCCGAGGTGAGAGGGAAGAGGAGGGCTTCTCGTCACCACGGTCAGCGCCCGGGTCACCGGCGCGCGCCCGCCGACAGGGCGGACGAAGGGATCAGCGGTTCACGGGGCTGACGGTGTGACCGGCAGCCCCCGACCTGTCTGATTCGGGGCTCGACATGCCTTCCACCCTACGGCTGATCGGCGTGCCTGCGTGATCGGTGTGCAGACGCGATCGGTGTGCCTGCGTGATCAGCCGGCGGTGGTCCTGGCGTCGGGCGAAGACCACGGGGGATCCTCGGCGAAGGTCACGGTGTGCGGAGGCGGCGGTCGGTCGATGTAGCTCCGGCCGGTGGGGCTCGTCCACTCCAGAACGCCGCCCGGCCCCTGCTCGACGTGCCACGGAGAGTGGTGTTTGAGCATGTGATGTCGTCGACAGAAGGTCGCGAGGTTGTCGTGCACGGTCTCTCCGCCGAGCGCCGCATCGTGATTGTGATCGAGGTCGCACTTCCGGGGCGCGAGGCCGCAGCCGGGGAAGCGGCAGCGTTGATCGCGGGCCCGCAGGTGCCGGCGGAGGTCTTCGCTCGGGCGATACCGGTCGACGGCCAGCAGCGCCCCGCTGAACGGGTGGGTGAGCACCCGGTCCCATCCGCTCGCTGCGCCGGCCAGTCGGCGGGCCGTGGCCGGATCGATCGGGATCACCCCGTCGAGCTCGGCGGCGAGGATCGGAGTGCCGCCCGTGGCCCCTTCCTGCTCGCCGTGCATCAGGGTCAGCACCGGCACGGTGACCTCGACGCGCGCTCGAAGTTCCGAGAGCAGTCCTTCTTCCGAGTCATGTCCCGCCGGAGCGCCCGTCAGGACGAGGTCGGCGAGCAGGTCCGCGCGCAGCTGATCCACGGTCCTGTCGTCGGGGATGCTCTCCTCCGCCTCCCGACGGTGTGCTCGCGCGTTCTCCTCCCGCACGGCATGCGCCATCTGGGAGAGCCGGTCGAACATGCCGTGCACGAGGGCCGCAGGGCCGCGCGCACCGAGTTCGGCCATGCCATCCTCGAGGTCGGTCACCCACACGCGGCGCAGCTCCCTGGCGTCGCGGTGTCGCTCGACGAGCGTCCGCTCCTGGAACCGGTCGGCCAGTCGGCGCACGAGCCGGCGTATCCGGTTCGGAGACTCCGCAGCGGCCACCTCGACCGCCTCCGTCGCGAAACGCGAGCGGTCGTCCGGGTCATCGAGATGAGCGCCCGCCTCCACGATCAGCCGCGCGTGCGCGGCGCTGATCCGTCCGGCGCCTTGGGCCTCCCAGACGGTGGGGAACCGCTCGACCAGCCAGGACGCCTCGGACATCCGCCGTTCGATCGTGCGGTCGCTGACGCGCTGTGCGGCCCCGATCTCCGCGGCGACCGTGCGGATCGCCATGTCGCCGCCGTCCGGATGACGCGCCTGCCGAGCGATGTCGACCGCAAGCCGCCCCGCCATCGCCAGGAGACCATCCCGCGCGGCCTGCATGCTGCTCAGCGTCTTCTCGGCCGCTTCCAGCCCCTCCACCAGATCGGCGAGCATCGCCATCTGGGAGTCGGTCGCGTCGAGCAGTGCGGGCATGACGTCAGTCCATCACCGACCACTGACATTCGAACGAAGGTTCGAAGGAATCTGGCCGAAAGTCGTATCACGAAAGGATAACGACCGTGGTTGACTGGCTCCGTGCTCCTGAACGTCATCGAAGCCGGGGAGGGCGACCGCGTCGCCGTGCTGCTGCACGGCATGATGGGGTCCGCCGAGAGCTGGCACCGCGTGGTCCCGCTGCTCGTGGAACGCGGCTTCCGCGTGCTGGCGCTCGATCTGCCCGGCCACGGCCTCTCGCCGCGTGACCCGGAGCTCACGATCGAGTCGGCGGCCGATGCCGTCGTCGAGACTCTGGCGCAGGTCGCGGCCGGCTGCGATGCCGAGGGCACCCCGGGGGGCCGCGCCTGCTCCACCCTCGCCGTCGCCGTGGGGCACTCCTTCGGAGCCACGGTGCTCGCCGCCGCCGCGCCCCGCCTCGACCCGGGCCTCGCGGTCTACGTCGACGCGCCGCTCGCCCTGCAGGGCGGCCAGGATCGTGCCGTGCTCGTGTCGCAGTACGAGCATGACCGCCGCGAGCGGATGTCGCCCGCCGACCTCCGCCGCCTCCGTCCCTTCTACTCCGTCGACGACGCCACGGTCGAGGCGCGGGCGGCCGAGCGGTTCGACCCGCCGACGGCGGCCTCCGTCTCCTGCGGGGAGGACGGCCATTGGACCGCCGCCCCCGGCTCCATCGTCGTGCGTGCGGAACCCAGCGCCTGGGTGACCGATGAGGACGCGCGACGGTTCGAGCACGGCGGGGTGACGGTGCGCAGCATCCCCGGCGCCGCCCACACCGTCTGGTACAGCCACTTCGAGGTCTTCACCGCCGCGCTGCCGGAGCTCTTCGCCCCCTCGCTCGTCTGACCGGGCGACCGCCCGACGCGGCGCGACTACCCTGGAGAGGACATGGCACATCTTCTCGGGGCCGAAGCCCTGCACCTCGAATACCCGACCCGCGTCGTCTTCGACGCCGTGACCCTCGGCATCGAGGAGGGCGACCGCATCGGCATCGTCGGCCGCAACGGCGACGGCAAGTCCAGCCTTCTCGCCATGCTCGCCGGCCGGAAGGAACCGGACTCCGGGCGCGTGACCGTGCGCGGCGGCACCCGCATCGGCGTCCTCGACCAGGCCGACACGCTCCCCGACGACATCACGATCGCCGCCGCCGTGGTCGGCGACATGGCCGAGCACGAATGGGCCGGAGACGCCCGCGTCCGCGATGTGATCGAGGGGCTGCTGACGGATCTGCCGTGGGACGCGCAGATCGGCTCCCTCTCCGGCGGGCAGCGCCGCCGTGTGTCCCTCGCGAAACTGCTCACGGGCGACTGGGACGTCATCGCGCTCGATGAGCCGACGAACCACCTCGACGTCGAGGCGATCACGTGGCTCGCCGGGCACCTCAAGAAGCGCTGGCCCGCGAACGCCGGAGCCCTCCTCGTCGTGACCCACGACCGGTGGTTCCTCGACGAGATCTGCACCGAGACGTGGGAGGTGCACGACCGCATCGTCGAGCCCTTCGAGGGCGGCTACGCGGCCTACATCCTGCAGCGGGTCGAGCGCGACCGCATGGCGGCGGCGACAGAGGCGAAGCGGCAGAACCTCGCCCGCAAGGAGCTCGCCTGGCTGCGCCGCGGTGCCCCGGCCCGCACCAGCAAGCCGAAGTTCCGCATCGACGCCGCCAACGAGCTCATCGCCGACGTGCCCGAGATCCGCGACAAGGTCTCGCTGCAGTCGCTCGCCGTCTCGCGGCTGGGCAAGGACGTCGTCGACCTGCTCGATGTGGGGGTGACGTACCCTTCGACAAGCTCAGGGACCCAGGGAGGCTCAGGGACCCAGGGAGGCTCAGGGACCCAGGGAGGCTCAGGGACCCAGGGAGGCTCAGGGACCCAGGCGGGCTCAGGGACCCAGGCGGGCTCAGGGACCGGCGGGAAGACCGTGCTGAAGGACGTGGAGTGGCGGATCGCCCCGGGCGAGCGCACGGGCATCCTCGGTGTGAACGGTGCCGGGAAATCCACCCTCCTCGGGCTCATCTCCGGCACGGTCGAGCCCACCGAGGGGCGGATCAAGCGCGGGAAGACCGTGCAGGTCCGTACGCTCACGCAGCGCCTCGACGAACTCCTGCCGCACTGGAACGACCCCGTGCGCGTGGTCATCTCGGGTCTGCGCACCTCGTACACGCTCGGCGCCGGGTCGAAGGCGCAGGACCTCACGCCCGGACAGCTCCTGGAGCGACTCGGGTTCTCCTCCGCCCAGCTCTCGACGCCGGTGAAGGACCTCTCGGGCGGACAGCAGCGTCGGTTGCAGCTGCTGCTCGTGCTGCTCGACCAGCCGAACGTACTCATCCTCGACGAGCCCACGAACGACATGGACACCGACATGCTCGCCGCCATCGAGGACCTCCTCGACTCCTGGTCGGGCACGCTCCTCGTCGTCAGCCACGACCGGTACTTCCTGGAGCGAGTGACGGATCAGCAGTACGCGATCCTCCCGGGGCCGGACGGCGCGGGGCGCCTGCGGCATCTCCCGGGCGGCGTCGACGAGTACCTGCGCCTGCGGCAGCGCGTCGAGAGCGCCCCGGCGACCTCGGCGGCGGCGTCGGCCCCCGCAGCGAGCGGTCTCGACGGCGCTGCTCTCCGGGCGGCGCAGAAGGAAGCCGCCGCCCTGGAGCGCCGCATCCAGAAGCTCACGCAGCAGGTCGACACGGCCAAGCACGCCCTCGCCGACCACGACCAGTCCGACTACGAGGGCCTCGGCGAGCGGATGAAGGCGATCTCGGCGCAGGAGGCCGAGATCGAGGAGCTGGAGCTGCGCTGGTTCGAACTCACGGAGCAGATCGGCTGACGGAGGAATATCCTTCTCCCACGACTGTTGGGAGTAGCGATGGAAGGCCTCGAAGTAACCGTCCTGCTCGGACTCACGATCCTCGTCGGAACCCTGATCGCCCCGCGCGTGCGTCTCGCGCTGCCCCTCGTCCTCGTCATCCTCGGTCTGGCGCTGGGATTCATCCCGCCGCTGCGCGAGGTGCAGCTTCCGCCGGAGACCGTGCTGCTGCTGTTCCTGCCGGTGATGCTGTTCTGGGAGAGCCTGACCACGTCGCTGCGGTCGATCCGCCGCGACTTCCGCTACATCGTGCCGATGAGCACCCTTCTCGTCGTCGCCTCCGCGTTCGCGGTGGCCGGCATCGGCGTGCTGTTCGGCATGCCCTGGGAGATCGCGCTCATCCTGGGTGCTGCGGTCGCACCGCCCGATGCCACGGCCGTCGCGGCCCTCGGTCGGCTGCTGCCGCGTCGGATGTTCATGAAGCTCAAGGCCGAGAGCCTGACCAACGACGGCACCGCGCTCGTGCTCTACGCCATCGCCGTGTCCCTCGCGCTGGGCGGCCAGGTCACGCCGCTCTCGGTCACCTGGGACGTTCTGGTGTCGTACGTGGGCGGGATCGCCGCGGGGATCGTGGTCGCGGCCCTGGCCACGCTGCTGCTGCGCCGCATCTCCTCCACCATCGTCATCAACGTCACGCTGCTGCTCGTGCCGTTCTCCGCGTTCCTCATCGCCGAGCTCGTCCACGCGTCGGGCGTGCTCGCCGTGGTCGTCGCCGGACTCATCGTCGCCTGGGTGTCGCCGCGCGTGACGACCGCGGCTTCGCGACGGCAGGCCGACGCCGCCTGGCCGTTCGGCGTCTTCCTCCTCAACGGGGCGCTGTTCGTCCTCATCGGCCTCGAGGTGCAGTTCGTCGCGCACGAGATCTCCGCCGCCGCCATCGGCCGCCTGGTGCTCGTGACGCTCGCCGTGTGGGCGACGCTCTTCGCCGTCCGGTACGTGTTCCAGCTCCTCAACGTGCTGTTCCAGCGTCGCCCGGCCGAACGCCCGCCGCGCGGAGCCCGCTCCCGCGCCCGACTCGTGTCCACGGTCGCCGGCATGCGCGGAGCGGTGTCGCTGGCGATCGCACTGTCGGTGCCGACCGGCGTCTCCGAGGGGAGCGTCGTGGGCGGCCGTGACGAGATCGTCTTCGTCACCGCCGGGGTGATCCTGCTCAGCCTCCTCGTGCAGGCGCCTCTCCTCCCCGCGCTCGTGCGCTGGGCGCGATTCCCGGTCGACCATGCCGAGGACGAGGAGTACGAGCTCGCCGAGCGCGCGATCTCCGGAGCGGCCCTGGCCGCGCTCGACGACCTCGCCGCGGAGCACGGCATCGGCCAGGAGGTGCGCGACCGGGTACGTGCCGAGGGGTACCAGGCGCTGGAGTTCGCGAACGCCCGGACGCTCGCGCGGGAGCAGGCGCTCATCGACGCCGAGGCCGACGCGCTGGACGAGATGCTCGGCGAGCCCGATCCCTACGGCACCGGGGGAGAGGCGCGCAGCCGCGAGGACGAGGACGCGGGTGACGTCGCGGTGTCGGCAGGGACCGCCCCCGACCCCGAGGCGACGGACGGCACGACGCTGCAGATGATCGCGACCTCCGCCGACGTCGACCTCGCCCAGCGCTCGCCGCTCGTGCGGCACGAGGAGCACACCCGGCTCAAGCTCGCGCTGCTCGACCGCAAGCGCGAGGTCCTGCTCGGACTCCGCGGCGCCGGCACCGTGGACGACATGGTGGTCCGCCGGATCTCCGCCCGTCTCGACCTGGAGCAGGTGCGTCTGCAGGGCATCGAAGAGCTCGACTGACCCGCCTCGCACGCGGCTATGCGGTTTCGTCGTTCCCGTCCCGATCAGACAGGACTTGCGAAGCGGGACCGGGCGCACGCTTGCGCCCGGTCCCGCTCCGGTAGCAACGGCTACACGCCTGAAAGATCCACCCAGTGCGTCAGCTTCAACCATGCGCTCCCGGTTCCCGAGAGCTTGAACTTCACCTCGGCGAGCACCCGGGGAGAGGTGAGCGAGTTCTGCGGCGGCTTGGTCTGGAAGCCCCACCCCGTGTTGTAACTGTAGGTATTCGTCGTGGGGGCCTTCTTGATGATGGACGGTGAGCCTCCGCCGCTGTAAATCTCTACCTTTCGACCCTGGAGGGCGAACCCGGGATCTGGCGTCCATCGACCGGTGACCTTCTCTGTCCGGATCTGATCGCCTTTGCTGTTCAGGCTGTAGGTAATCGTGATGGACGACTTGACCGATCCGTTGTCGTGGTTGCCGCCCACCGAGGAGCGTGGAGCCACGACACCGGGGATTACGGGCGCGCTCGGGACGGGAGGAGAAGGAACTCGCGTCTCTATGGTGGCGGTAGTGCTGCCCTCCTCAACCGGTATCTGCTCTGTCTGCTGGTAGACGATCTCTCCAGTTCGTACGTCTGACACGACGATCGTGGATGACGCATACGAAGGCTTCTCTTCGGTAGCCGCATACGCGGCTGACGTGAGGGAGAGGGAAAGTGCCGCGGCTGCGGCGACCGCGAGTCCGGCCTTCTGATGTCTGTTCATGATTTCTCCGGTCGTTGCTGTGGCGCCAGACGGCGCCTTCGCTCGGATGAGCGCGTCGAGCCCAGCACGTGCACCGAATTCTGGCGAAGACTGTTTCCTTGTCTTACGCGATCCGGTGCCGTGGGGAATGCGCCACCGCGGGCTCCACGTACCCCAGCAACCGAGGGTGCCACGCGGCTATGACGCCGTGTGACATCCCGATTCCGCGACAACGCGGCCTCCTGCCTAACGTTGTCGAGTCCCGCCAGGAAGGAACCCCTCATCATGTCCCGCCGCACCACCTCCGCCCTCGCCGCGCTCGCCGCGGTCCCGCTGTTCGTCGCCCTTGCCGGGTGCGCCACCTCGTCCGACGCGGGGTCCGGCGACGGCGGTTCCGAGAACGAGACCGTCAAGATCGGCGTGGTCGGCGAGAGCGACCCGCAGTGGCCCGCTTTCGTGGATGCGGCGGCTGACGCCGGCATCACGGTCGAACTCGTCGACTTCGGCTCGTACGAGCTGCCCAACCCGGCGCTGAGCGAGGGGGAGATCGACCTCAATCAGTTCCAGCACGTCGTGTACCTGGCGCAGTACAACGAGGCCTCGGGGGATGACCTCGCGGCGATCGGTTCGACGCAGATCTACCCGCTCGGTCTCTACTCGACGAAGTACGACTCGGTGAAGGACATTCCTGAGGGGGAGACCGTCGCGGTTCCCGACGACGCCTCCAACCAGGCCCGCGCGCTTCTCGTGCTTCAGGCCGCTGGCCTCGTCGAGCTTAAGGACGGCGGCACGGCTTTCTCTGATCTCGCAGATGTGGACGAGAGCAAGTCGTCGGTCAAGGTCACCGCGCTGGAGGCTGCTCTCACCCCGGAGGCTCTGCCCGACGTGGCTGCGGCCGTCATCAACAACGACTTCGTCGAGGATGCGGGCCTCTCGTTCGACGATGCGCTCTTCACCGACGACCCCGAGGACCCGAGCGCGCTCCAGTATGTGAACATCTTCGCGTCTCGCGCCGAGGACGTCGACAATGAGACGTACCTCAAGCTCGTCGAGATCTTCCAGACCGACGAAGCTGTGCAGGAGGGGCTGGCGAAGTCGTCCGGAGGAACCGGTGTCACTCTGCAGACGCCGGCAGATGAGCTGGCCTCGCTGCTGAAGGACGTCCAGAAGGACGTCGCTGCGAACGGTTGATCAGGTTCACCTGAGAGAATCGGGCGACGCGGACGCGTCGCCCGATTCGTCGTCTTCAGGCCGACCCCGCCCTTTCCTCCCTCAAGACCGGAGAACCTATGCCGATCGTCTCCCTCGAGCACGTGTCGAAGAGCTACCCCTCGCCGTCCGCATCCGGCACGCAGATCACCGCCGTCGACGATGTGTCTCTGCAGATCGAGCAGGGAGATGTCTTCGGAATCATCGGCTATTCGGGTGCGGGGAAGTCCACCCTGGTGCGGCTCATCAACGCGTTGGAGCCGGCCTCCGCGGGCCGCATCACCGTCGACGAGGTCGAGATCACCGCACTCAGCGAACGTGAGCTCCGGCGCGTGCGAAGCGGAATCGGGATGATCTTCCAGCAGTTCAACCTCTTCTCATCGAAGAGCGTGCGGGCCAACATCGCGTATCCGCTGAAGCTCGCGGGATGGTCGAAGGCCGACATCGACGCGCGCGTGACCGAGATGCTGTCTTTCGTGGGGCTGAGCGACAAGGCACGCTCGTACCCCGAGCACCTGTCGGGAGGGCAGAAGCAGCGCGTCGGGATCGCGCGGGCGCTCGCGACCAGGCCGGCGATCCTCCTCGCCGACGAAGCGACCAGTGCGCTGGACCCGGAGACGACACATGAGGTCCTCTCCCTGCTCAAGCGCGTCAATGAGGAGCAGGGCGTCACGATCGTCGTCATCACCCACGAGATGGACGTCATCCAGACGCTCGCGACCAGGGTCGCCGTCATGGACCGCGGGCGAGTGATCGAGCAGGGAGACGTGTTCGAGGTCTTCTCCAACCCGCAGCATGCCGCGTCGCAGCGATTCGTCGGTACGGTCGTCAAGGGCGTTCCCTCCCCGTCCGAACGCGCCGTCCTGCGTGAACGGCACCAGGGACGACTCGTAACGTTCTCCTTCCGTGACGGTGGTCCGTCCCAGGCGCAGGTTTTCCTTGAGCTGGCGGAGGCCGGGCTGGAGTTCGAGCTTGTCTTCGGAGGTATCAACGACATCCGCGGTAGGGCCTTCGGCCACTTGACTCTCGCGATCCGCGGGGACGACGCTCGCATCGACGCGACGCTTGCACGGATCTCGGAGCGCATCGAAGTGACGGACATCGACCGCGAGGAGGTGCGCTGATGGATCGTCTGATCGAGTTGGGTCCTGAGTTCTGGACGGCTGCCGTCGAGACGCTTTACATGGTGTCGCTGACGCTGGTGCTGGGCGGTCTGTTGGGAGGCCTGATCGGAGTGGGGCTGTACCTGACACGGCCGGGCGGCATGCTGCAGAACAGAGCGATCTCCGCCGTGCTGAACCTCTTCATCAACTTCTTCCGCCCGATCCCCTTCGTGATCCTCATCACGGTCCTGATCCCGTTCTCCCGATTCATCGTGGGCAGCGGCATCGGCACGAACGCTGCCATCGTCGCCCTGGTGGTGGCGTCGATGTTCGCCATCGGCCGGATCGTCGAGCAGCATCTGGTCGGTGTCTCGCCGGGAGTCATCGAAGCCGCGCGCGCGATGGGAGCCGGACCGTGGCGAACCCTCCTCACGGTGGTGATCCCCGAGGCGCTTGGGCCGCTAATCCTGGGATACACATTCGTGATCGTGGCGCTTATCGATATGACGGCGATGGCGGGTTACATCGGCGCAGGCGGGCTGGGAAACTTTGCGTTGACGTACGGCCGACGCCAGTTCGAGCCTGTCGTGATGTGGGCGGCTGTGCTCCTCATCGTCGTGTTCGTGCACGTGGCTCAGACGCTCGGCACCCGGCTCGCGCGGAAGGTCATGCGCCGCTGAGGCCGATCAGCGTGCCGGGGCCTCCTGCAGGCTCCGGCGCGTGGTGAACGTGCGCTCCTGCCCGCTCAGCGGATCGGTGAACCGGAGCTCGCGTGCGAGGAGCTGGAGCGGGCGGGTGAAGTCGTCCGGACGCTCCGGCTGCAGCACGGGGTAGAAGCCGTCGTGGAGGATGCCGAGGCCGAGCGCGGCGAGGTGCACGCGGAGCTGGTGCATCTTCCCGCTGTGCGGACGGAGAAGCGTGTGCACGACGCGGTCGTCGGTGGCGATGACCTCGATGAGCGTCTCGGAGTTCGGCTCGCCGTCCTCATCCACCTGCACGCACACCTGACCGCGGAGCTTCTCGATGCGGTTGCGGTAGACGAGCGGGAATCGCGACGGATCCCAGTCCGCCGGGCGCGCGGAGACGGCCTCGTAGACCTTCTCCACGCGGCGGTCCTCGAAGAGCAGTTGGTAGGCGCCGCGGGTTGCAGGGCGGGCGGAGAACATCAGCAGCCCCGCCGTGGCCCGGTCGAGGCGGTGGATGGGCGTGAGATCCGGGTTGCCGAGACGGTTGCGCAGCCGGACGAGGGCGGAGTTCTGCAGGTACTTGCCGCCCGGCGTGGTGGGGAGGAAGTGCGGCTTGTCCACCACCACCAGGTGCTCGTCCTGGTGCAGGATCTCCTCGGCGAACGGGATCTCCTTCTCGGTCGGAGGCTCCCGGTAGTACCAGACGAACTCCTCGGCGCCGAGAGGCGTGTCCCGGGAGAGCGGCCGGCCGTCGCGCGCGACGATCTCCCCGCGGTCGAAGCGCACGAGCAGCCGCTCCGGATCCAGGTGGAAGAACCGCTCGACCATGTAGGCGGCGACGGTGGGCCATGCACCCGTCATCGGCACGTGCAGCCGGGTCGCGCCGACCCCGTCGCGCACGGGAAGCGGGGAGGGCATGCCCATGTCTCGGCCTTCGGAGCAGGGGTCGCGGGGCCGCGACCGGGTGCTTCCAGCCTAGGCGACCGGCCGGGCAGAGTCCGTGGGCCGCGGCCGCCACTCATCCCGCCTCGGTTGCACGATCCCGTTGCGCCTGCACGACCGTTCCGGGGTTTTCGTCCCACGTCCGGACCTCGGTCGTGCATCCGGAGTGGCGGGGACCCGACCGGAGACAGGGTCGCTGTCCGCCTCGGTTGCACGATCCGGTCGCGCCTGCACGACCGTTCCGGGGTTTTCGTCCCACGATCGGACCCTGGTCGTGCATCCGGAGCGAGGGGACCGGAGACGGAGCCCCGGAACCGGTCGGGGTGTCAGCGGGTTTCGGTGGACAGCCAGTCGTCGAAGGTCGTCGGCGCCGTCCGCGCGTCGTCGCCGGGAAGCAGCACCTCACCCGCGAACTCGACGCCGAGCGCGGCACCCTTCCACGCGGCGCGCAGCGGAAGCTCACGCCCCCACGCGGCGAGGGTGCGGCGCGCCATGTCGACGGCGTCCTCCGTGCGGGGTCCGGCGATGTCGAACGAGCCGCCGAGCCCCGGCGACTCCGCTGCGTCGACGAGGGCGACGGCCACGTCTGCGGGCGCGATGGGCTGCAGCAGCAGAGGGGGCACGATGCCTTCGCCGTCCTCGATGCTCCACTCGGCGATCATCGCGGGGAAGTCGTGGAACTGCGTCGCCCGCACGATGGTGAACGGCACGGCGCCGCGCGTGACCTCACGCTCCTGGGCGCGCTTACCGGCATAGTGCGGATTGCCGCGCACGCGATCGAGCGCCGCGATCGAGAGGGCCACGTGGTGGCCGACCCCCGCCTCGCCCTCGGCGGTGAGCAGCGTGCGGCTGAGCGTGGTGAACACCCGCTCGGCCTCGGCGACGTCGGATACCGGGGGATTCGTCGCATCGACGACCGCATCCACCCCGCGCAGCAGGGCGGGGAGGCCTTCGCCCGTGGTCAGATCGACGCCCTCGCTGCGGCTGAGCGACAGCGGATCGTGCCCCCGACGCCGAGCCTCTTCGACGACCAGTCGCCCGATCCGCCCCGTTCCCCCTGCGACCGTGATGCGCATGCCCACTCCTTCAATCATGGATATTGTGTGTCCACAATAGGGCGGCCCGGATACGATGGGCAAGTGAAACTTCCCGAGACCTCCGAGTGGGTGCTGCACACCGTCGCGGTGATCGCTCAGCTCCCCGCGGGGTCGACGGTGTCCGGAGCGCAGCTCGCCGAGCATTTCGGGGTGCCGGGGCCGTATCTGTCGAAGCAGCTCGCCAAGCTCGTCCGCGCCGGAATCCTCACAGGCAGCACGGGACCCCGCGGTGGTTTCCGTCTGGCCAGGGAGCCCGAGAGCATCAGCATCCTCGATCTCGTCTCCGCGGTGGACGGCGCCGCCGACCCCTACATCTGCCGCGAACTCCGTCAGCAGGGGAGGGGCGCCGCCCGCCCGGAGGACTGCACCGCGCCGTGCGGACTCGCCGTCGTGATGCGCCGCGCCCACGACGCCTGGCGGGCTTCGCTGAAGGCAGTGTCGATCGCCGAGGTCGTCGCCACGCTCCCGGACACCGTCCCGGCCAAGAACCGGCGCCTCCTCCTCGGTCCCTGACCTACCCGTTCGCACGATCCGTGCCGGGTCGTGTCCTGCGACGTCTGCACGATCCGGGTCCGGATGCACGACCCGTGTCGGATCGGTCCTGCGACGTCTGCACGACCCGGGTCCGGATGCACGACCAGGTGACCACTTCTCCCGGGCAGCCGTGCACGGATCGTGCAGGCGGAACAGACCGGACGGAACGGATGGAACAGGCCGAACCGAACCACTCCAGGATCGGGTCAGGTGTCGAAGCTGAGGCTCAGTTTCCGCAGCAGGGCGGCCAGCCGGTCACGGTCGGCGCGGGAGAGGGCGCGCAGGAGGTCGGCCTCGGCGTCCACGAGCCGGGTGATCGCGGCGTCCACGCGGACCCGGCCGTCGTCAGTCAGGGTCACGAGCACGCTGCGGCCATCCGCCGGGTCGGCCTCCCGGCGCACGAAGCGGCGGCCGACGAGGCGGTCGATGCGGTTGGTCATGGTTCCGCTCGACACGAGGGTCTGTTGCAGGAGCTGCTTGGGCGAGAGCTGGAACGGGGAACCCGCCCGGCGCAGCGCCGACAGCACATCCCACTCCCACGGCTCCAGGTCGCTCCGACGGAACACCTCGCGGCGTGCACGGTCGAGGTGCCGCGAGAGGCGATCCATGCGGGACAGCACCTCGAGCGGGGAGAAGTCGAGGTCGGGGCGCTGCGTGTTCCACGCACCGACGATCCGATCGACCTCATCCGCCTCGCTCATCCGTTCATTATCGCGTGCGGCGGAGTCGTGGCTGCGGAGGGCGCGGGGAGCAGCATCGTGAGGAACGCGCTGTGCGGGTCGGGCAGGTACGAGCCGAACGGCGCGCCCTCCCGAAACCCGGCGGCGGTGTACATGGCCAGGGCGGGAGCGAAGAAGGGGTCCTTGCCGGTCTCCAGCGAGAGGCGACCGATGCCTCGCGCGGCCGCGTCGTCGAGGAGGTGGCCGAGCATCGTGCGCCCGAACCCGCGCCCGCGGAACGCCGGGTCGGTGCGCATCGACTTCAGCTCCTCGTGTCCGTCGGCCACCACGGCCAGCGCACCGGTCGCGGCGATCCGTCCGTCGACGATCCCCGTGAAAAACCGGACGCGAGGAGTGAGGAGCCGGTCGAGCGGAAGCGCATGCTGGCTCTCCGGCGGAGCGGTGCCCTCCATCTCCGCATGGTGAGCGGCGATGAAGGCCGCGATCTCGGGGGTGGCGACGGTGACGCGCTCGATCACGATGGTCATCGCCCCAGCATCGCAGAGCGGTGTTTCGGGCGGATGACGGGCCGGTGCGACGCGGGTCGCACACACAGGAACGGACACCGGGACGTGGCAGACTTATCGGGCGGTGCCCCGGGGGTGCCGCGGTCCGCCGTGGTGTAATGGCAGCACGACAGCCTTTGGAGCTGTGAGGTCTAGGTTCGAGTCCTGGCGGCGGAGCATGACTGAGAACAACCTCGCCGTCGTCGTCCTCGCCGCAGGCCAAGGCACGCGCATGAAGTCGCGCCTGCCGAAGGTGCTGCACCGGATCGGCGGGCGTCCGCTCGTCGGACACGTGCTGACGACCGCGACCCGCCTGCACCCGGCGCACATCGAGGTGGTCGTACGGCACGAGCGTGATCAGGTCGTGTCCGCGCTGCATGACGACTATCCGGAGGCGATCTTCGTCGATCAGGACGAGGTTCCCGGCACGGGGCGCGCGGTCCAGGTGGCGGTGGATGCCCTTCCCGCCGATTTCGACGGCGACGTCCTCGTCCTGTCCGGCGACTGCCCGCTGGCAGATGCGGACACGCTGTCCGCCTTCCTCGCCGAGCACCGCGCCTCCGGAGCGCCGGCGACCCTCATGACCGCCCTCGTCGATGACCCCACCGGCTACGGGCGGGTCATCCGCGACGCGGACGGCGGCGTCGACCGCATCGTCGAGCAGAAGGACGCGACGGAGGAGGAGGCCGCCGTCAGCGAGATCAACGCCGGCATGTACGTCTTCCGTGCCGCCACGCTGCGCAGCTACCTGCCCCGGCTCGGTGTCGACAACGCGCAGGGCGAGATGTACCTCACGGATGTGCCCGGCCTCGTGCGCCGGGACGGCGACCGGGTCGCCGCCTCGATCGTCTCGGACGTCGAGGTCACGTTCGGGGTCAACGACCGCGCCCAGCTCGCCGAGGTCGGTCGGCGCCTGAACGCCCGCATCGTGCGCCGCTGGCAGCTCGAGGGCGTCACGATCGTCGACCCGGCCACGACCTGGATCGACGACGACGCCACGCTCGCCCCGGACGTCACCGTGCTCCCGAACACGCAGATCCTGCGCGCGACGACGATCGCCGCGGGAGCGACGATCGGCCCGGACACCACGCTCGTCGACTGCGAGGTGGGGGAGGACGCGGTCGTCCGCCGCACCGACGCGACCCTGGCCGTGATCGGTGCCGAGGCGACCGTCGGCCCGTTCTCGTACCTCCGCGCCGGTACCGTGCTCGGCCCGAAGGGCAAGATCGGCGCCTACGTCGAGACGAAGAACGCCGAGATCGGCGAGGGCAGCAAGGTCCCGCACCTGTCGTACGTCGGTGATGCGACCATCGGCCGCGGGGTGAACCTCGGGGCGAGCACCATCACCGCCAACTACGACGACGTCAACAAGCACCGCACGGAGATCGGCGACGAGGTGCACACGGGCTCGCACACGGTGCTGGTCGCGCCCGTTAGGCTTGGTCCTGGTGCGAAGACCGGCGCCGGCGCCGTCGTCCGCAAGGACGTCCCGGCCGGTGCTCTGGCCATGAGCGTGGCCCCCCAGCGCAACATCGAGGGGTGGGTCGAGAAGAACAGAGCAGGGACGGGCGCGGCGGATGCCGCGGCCCGGGAGAATTCGGCGGAATAGGCGGAGCATGGCCCGGAAGAAGAAGACGGTCGACCTGGATCGCGACAACGGCGTGGCCCCCGGCCTCGTCGCCAAGACGAAGAAGCGTCTGGTCATCGCGGGTGGTCGATCGCATCCCGAGCTGACCGCGGCCGTCGCCGCCTCGCTCGGCACCGAGATCGCTCCGGTCGAGCACCGCACCTTCGCCTCCGGCGAGATCTACGCCCGCTTCGAGGTCTCGATCCGCGGCTGCGACCTCTTCCTCGTGCAGACGTTCGGCGAGCCGGTCAACGAGTGGCTCATGGAGACGCTCATCATGATCGACGCCGCCAAGCGCGCCTCGGCCAAGCGGATCACCGTCGTCGCCCCCTACTATCCGTATTCGCGTCAGGACAAGAAGGGCCGCGGCCGCGAGCCCATCAGCGCCCGCCTCGTCGCCGATCTGCTCAAGACGGCCGGCGCCGACCGCGTCATGAGCGTCGACCTGCACGCCGCCCAGATCCAGGGCTTCTTCGACGGCCCCGTCGACCACCTCTTCGCCAAGCCGGTGCTCCTCGACCACTTCGAGCGCACACTCACCCCGGAGGACCGCGAGATCCTCACGGTGGTGTCCCCGGACATGGGACGCGTCCGCGTGGCCGACACCTGGTCGGACAGCCTCGGGGCGCCGCTCGCGATCATCCACAAGCGCCGCGACCCCAAGGTCGCCAACCAGGTCTCGGTGCACGAGATCGTCGGCACCGTCGAGGGGCGCACCTGCCTCCTCGTCGACGACATGATCGACACCGGCGGCACGATCGTCAAGGCGGCGCAGGCGCTCAAGGCGAACGGCGCGCACCGCGTGATCGTCGCCGCGACCCACGCGATCTTCAGCGACCCGGCGTCCGAGCGGCTGCAGGACGCGGCCATCGACGAGGTCGTCGTCACGGACACCATCCCGCTCTCGGCATCGCGCCGCTGGGAGACGCTGACCGTGCTGCCGATCGCGCCGCTGCTGGCCCGCGCGATCCACGAGGTCTTCGAGGACGGCTCCGTCACGAGCATGTTCGGCGGGGACGCGTAACGCATCGGGACGGCACAGCCCGTGCATAGCCGGGCTGCTTACGGTCGAGTCATCGACGGAAGAGTCGACCGACGCCGACCACGGAGGACCCCATGATCCGCACGACCGTTCCCACCTCTGTCCGCACCGGCACTGCCCTCCTCGGGGTCGCAGGGCTGTTCGTCCTCGCCGGATGCTCGTCGACCGGCGACGCCGCAGACACCTCGAACGGCGCCGACGAGACCTCCGGGTCGAGCTCGTCCTCGTCGTCCGGCGGCGACGCCTCCGGCACCTACACCGACGGCACGTACACCGCCGACGGCTCGTACCAGACCCCGGAGACGGTGGAGGAGATCACCGTCACGCTCACCCTCGCCGACGGCGTCGTGACGGAGGTCGAGGTGACCGGCGACCCGAAGGCTCCGGAGACCGAGCGGTACCAGGGCGAGTTCATCGACGGGATCGCCGACGAGGTCGTGGGGAAGCCGATCGACGAGCTGAACGTCAGCCGGGTCGCTGGATCCTCGCTCACGAGCGGCGGCTTCAACGACGCCGTGGCCTCCATCAAGGAGCAGGCCGCCGCCTAGGCGCGAGGCGTCCTCATGGGGGAGTGGCGATTCGAGGCGATCGGCACCGGGTGGGAGATCGAGACCGGCGCCCCGCTCACGGATGACGTCCGCGCGGCCGTGACAGTGGAGATCGAGCGGTTCGATCGCGCCTGGTCCCGGTTCCGCGACGACTCCGATGTGGCCCGGCTCGGACGGTCGGGCGGCTCGCTGTCCTCGCCGGACGCGGGGCCGATGCTCGACGCCTATCGCGATCTCGACGCCGCCACGGCCGGTGCCGTGAACCCCCTGGTCGCCGACAGCCTGGAGGCCCTGGGCTATGACGCCGCGTATTCGCTGCGGGCCGGGGAGCCCCGCCCCGCTCCTACGTCCTGGACATCCCTGCTGACCTGGTCGGCGGACACGGTCGAGGCGCACGATCCCGCCCTCCTCGACGTGGGCGCCCTCGGCAAGGGACGTCTCGTCGACCGCGTGATGGCGGTGCTGGCCGACATCCCCGGTGATGTTGTCGTGGATGCCGGTGGGGACATCCGCGTGCGGGGTGCCGGCGCGCGCATCGCGCTCGAGCACCCGTTCGATGCGCGGAAGGCGATCGGCGTCGTCGAGGTCGCTGACGGAGCGTTGTGCGCATCGGCCGCCAACCGAAGGGCCTGGGGCGAGGGCCTCCACCACGTGCTCGATGCGCGGACAGGACAGCCCGTCCGCACCTGGGCGGCGACGTGGGCACTGGCCCCGGAGGCGATGAGGGCAGATGCCGTGGCCACCGCGCTGTTCTTTGACGGCGGCCCGGAGCTGGCCACCCGCTGGGGCGTCGAATGGGTGCGCATGACCACCGACGGCCGTGTGCAGCGCTCGCCGGGCTGCCAGGCCGAGCTCTTCACCGCAGCTCGTGCGCGAGCCGCCGGAACCGGAGGAGACAGGACACCATGACCACCGCTTTCGCCGCCGCCCGCCAGCGCGTCCTCGCCGTGCTCGGCTCACTGTCGATGTATCGCCTCGTGCTGTTCGCGCTGACGGCACTCGCGCTCATCGCCCTCGTGCTCTCCCTGCTCGGGGTGATCGTCTCTCCGACCCCGGTCGAGCTGCTGGCCTCCTTCGCGGTGCTGGCGGTGGCGATCTCCGCCGTGGACGCGGTCGCCCAGCGCCTGCTTCGCCTTCCGTGGCGCGTCGAGTCGTCCCTCGTCACCGCCCTCATCCTCCTGTTCGTGCTGCGTCCTGGCATCGAGCCGTCGGCCCTGCTCGGCCTCGCGATCGCCGGCGCGGTGGCGAGCGCGTCCAAGTACCTCATCGCCTGGCGGGGACGACACATCTTCAATCCGGCCGGGTTCGGCGCCGCGGTGGTGTCGATCCTCGGAGCGTTCGGCGCGTTCAGCTGGCTCGGCACCTCGTCGTCGTGGTGGGTCGGCACACCGGTTCTCGTGATCCCTGTCGTCCTCCTCGGGCTGGCCGTGCTGTGGCGCACGGAGAAGGTCGGCGTCGTCCTCCTGTTCCTCGTCGTCGCCGTGGCCACCTCGATCGTGCGGCAGGCGGTGCAGGCCGGGCAGTTCGACGTCTCCTTCGATCTCACGACGGCACTGTCGTTCGCGGTGCTCCAGTCGCCGTTCCTCTTCCTCGGAGCGTTCATGCTGTCGGAGCCGTTGACGCTGCCGCCGCGGCGTCGTCAGCAGCTCGTCGTCGCCGTCGTGGTCGGGCTCCTCGCGGGGTGGCCGATCTCGGTGGCGGGCCTCTTCACGCTCGGGCAGGAGCGTGCCCTGCTCATCGGCAACCTCGTGGCCTTCGCGTTCGCGCTCCGGGGGTCCGTGCGCCTCGTCCTCGAGCGCCGCGCCCTTGTGACGCCCACCGCCCAGGAGCTCACGTTCCGGGCGAAGGGCCGCGTGCGGTTCCTCCCCGGGCAGTATCTCGAGCTCGATGTCCCGCATCGGCGCCCTGACGCGCGGGGGACGCGCCGCGAGTTCAGCATCGTGTCCGCCCCCGCTGACCTCCCGACCCTCCGCATCGCGTACAAGAACGGCGACCAGCAGCACCCGTCGAGCTACAAGCGCGCTCTCGCGGCGGCCGCGCCCGGCGCGACCTTCGCGGTGACGGGCACCTGGGGCGATTTCATCCTGCCGCGTGGCGAGCAACCGGTACTCATGGTGGCGGCCGGCATCGGTGTGACACCGTTCGTCTCGCAGCTTCGGCAGCTCCAGGCGACGGGGCAGCGGCGTGACATCGTTCTCGTCTATGTGGCGTCCTCGGCGGAGGAGCTCGCCTTCCGGGACGAGCTGGCCGCGACGGGTGTGCGCACGGTCGTGTTCACCCGCGACGAGCCGGCCGACCTTCCTCCGCACTGGACGTGGGGGCAGGGGGCGCGCCTGGACGCGGAGACCCTGGAGAGCGCGGTGGACGACCTCTCGGCGCGGCACGCGTTCATCTCCGGCCCGCCGCGACTCATCGCCGACCTCGCGCCGGCGCTGCAGAAGGCCCGTTCCCTCACCACGGACGCCTTCGCCGGCTACTGACCCGGATCGTCTTCCCTTCCCTTTTGCCGGGGATTTGCGACGCCTGCACGACCCCGCGACACCCGCACGACGGAATCCCCGGTCTCGTCGTGCATCCCGCCCCGGATCGTGCAGGCGGCCCGGCCACGACAGAACCGGGATGGACGGATCGGTCGTGCGGACGGGACAGGGTCGTGCGGGTGAGCACGGGCTCGGCTCGACCTCGGACACCGGCCGGGGGGCACCCGCAGGACCTGGCCACGGGTGCACGACGGGATGGACGGATCGGTCGTGCGGACGGGGTCGGGTCGTGCAGGTGGGCGCGACAGAAGTCGGAACCCCCGGGTCAGTCGGGCGGGGTCTCGCCGGGGGGAGTCATCGGGATACGGACCGTGAAGGTCGTGTCGCCGGGCTGGCTGTCGACCGAGATGCGGCCGTGATGACCCTCCACGATGGCCTTCACGATCGCGAGACCGAGTCCGGTGCCGCCGGTCTGCCGGGCGCGGGAGCTGTCCCCGCGGGCGAACCGGGCGAAGAGCTCGTCGCGGAGGGCGGGATCGATCCCCGGGCCGTCGTCGTGCACGCGCAGCACGGCCTCGTCGCCCTCCCGAGCCACGCTCAACGTCACCGTGGTCCCCGCGGGGGTGTGCGTCCGGGCGTTGGCGAGCAGGTTCGCGACGACCTGATGCAGGCGCCCTGCATCACCGACGACGGTCACCGGCTCGTCCGGCACCTCGATGTTCCAGTGATGGTCGGCCGCCGTCGGCCGCGCATCCGAGAAGCCTTCGAGGGCGAGCTGGGCGAGGTCGACCGTGCCGTACACGAGCTCACGGCCCTCGTCGAGGCGGGCGAGGAGCAGGAGGTCCTCCACGAGTCGCGTCATCCGCAGCGACTGCGCCTGGATGCGCTCCAAGGAGGAGGTCGTGCCCTCGATGACCGCGTCTTCCTTCGTCGCCTCTGGCGCCTGACGCAGTGCCCGCAGCGAGAGCTCCGAGTAGCCGCGGATCGAGGCCAGAGGCGTACGCAGCTCATGGCTCGCGTCGGCGACGAACCGGCGCATCTGCTCCTCGTTCTTCTGTCGCGCCGAGAGGGACGTGTCCACGTGGTCGAGCAGCTTGTTGAGCGCGGCGCCGACGAGCCCGGTCTCCGTCCGCGGATCGGCCTCGCTCGCCGGCACGCGCTCGGTGATGCTGACCTCGCCACGGTCGAGCTGCTGATTGGCGACCCTCGTCGCGGTCGCCGCGACCGCGCGCAGCGGCCGCAGCCCCACGCGGATCGTGACCGCCGTGGTGAGGGCGAGGAGGATCAGGCCGCCCGCCGTGGCGAGCAGGATCACGGTGAGGAGCTGCGTGAGCTGATTCTGGACATCGTCGCGGGGGAGGCCCGTGACGACGACGACGCCGTTGCTCGCGGTGGTCGCGACGACCCGATACGAGCCGAGGCCGTCGAAGGAGACCGTGGCAGGGGTGCCGAGCGCGACCGTGCCGTAGAGCTGCTGCAGCTGATCGGGGGTGAGCGGCTGCGGCGCGCTGTTCAGCGCCCCGCGGCTGTCCTCGAAGGCGACGCCGCTCGGTCCCGCGATGGGGCTGCCGAGCGACAGCAGCAGCCCGGGCATGGGGTCCAGGCGATACAGGATGTTGTCGACAGTGGCCTCGGACGGCGCGATCCCCTCCACGATCCGATCCCTGATCGTCGCGGCGTAGCTCTTCACCTTGTTGTCGAGCTGGTCCTCCAGCGTGCTGCCGAGGGTGGCGCTGGTGATGACGGCGACGATGACGAGGATCAGCGACACGAACCCGATCACCGCGGTCATCAGCCGCGTCTGCAGGCTCATGGGCCGTCGCGCCACCGTCGCTCCGCTCACTGCGGGGCCTTGATCATGTAGCCGACGCCGCGCACGGTGTGCAGGAGGGGCGTGCGGCCGGCGTCGATCTTCTTCCGGAGGTAGGAGATGTAGAGCTCCACGACCGAGGACTTGCCGCCGAAGTCGTAGCTCCAGACGCGGTCCAGGATCTGCGCCTTGGACAGCACCCGGCGCTCGTTGCGCATGAGGTACCGCAGCAGCTCGAACTCGGTCGCGGTCAGCTCGATCTCCACGCCGTCCCGGACGACCTCGTGGCTGTCCTCGTTGAGCGTGAGATCGGCGACCCGGAGGATCGACTGCCCGTCGTCGGCGCTGGCGTGTCCGGTGCGCCGGATGATCGCGCGGAGCCGGGCGATTACCTCCTCCAGGCTGAACGGCTTGGTCACATAGTCGTCGCCCCCGGCGGTGAGCCCGGCGACGCGGTCGCCCACGGCGTCCTTCGCCGTCAGGAAGAGGACGGGGACGAGGTTGCCCGCTTCGCGGAGCCGCTTGAGCACGGCCATCCCGTCGAGGTCGGGCATCATGATGTCGAGCACGAGGGCGTCCGGCTCGAACTCCTTCGCGACCTGGAGCGCCTCGAGGCCGGAGGACGCGGTGCGCACCTCCCAGCCCTCCATGCGCAGGGCCATGGCGAGCAGATCGGTGAGCATCTGCTCGTCGTCCACGGCGAGGATGCGCAGAGGGGAGCCGTCGGGGCGGCGCAGTTCGGGCAGGTCGCTGGTCATGCCTCTATTCTGCGGAACTTCCTATGTGGTTTCTATGGAACGGGCTATGGGTTCTCTGGGAGATGTCCGCCTCATAGAACCCTCATCATCCGTCCCTCGGATCCGCATAACGGTCGTCCCTAGCGTCGGTTCCGCGCCGCGATCGTCGCGGCGGGAGGAGAGACATGTACGGACGATATCTGCGGCGCGAACTCGCGGGCCGCAAGAAGCAGACGGCGATCGTGGCCATCGGGCTCGCGATCGCGATCGGACTGGTGATCGTGGTGAACGCCCTGACGACCGGTGTGCGCGACGCCCAGACCCAGTCGCTGGCAGCCGTCTACGGAGTGGGGACGGATCTCACCGTCACCGGCGCCGCCGCGGAACCGGGCGACGGGACGGGACCGCGGTTCGAGTTCGACGAGGACGCGGGGGAGAGCGACGGCGAGACCACGACCCTGGAGCAGTCGACCCTGCGCACGGACTTCGGCCGGACGACGCTCGATGCCGCGGTGCTGGACACGGTGGCCGGTACCGACGGCGTCGCCGCCGCGACCGGTGCGCTGAGCCTGACGAACTCGACCTTCTCCGGTGAGCTGCCGAGCGGCGGCTTCGGCGGGCAGGACGGCGCTGAGGGCGGCGAGGCGCCCATGGAGGGCCAGGCGCCTCCGCAGGGTGGCGGCGGTGGCGGGGGCGGTGCGTTCGGCATCGACTCGTTCACCGTCCTCGGCATCGACCCGTCCGCGACGGAGGTCGGCCCGCTGGCCTCCGCCGAGATCGGCGAGGGGCGTGGGCTGGACGCCGACGACAGCGGAGCGCTCGTCGCTCTGGTGGACAGCACGTACGCCGCGAGCGAGGACATCGCCGTCGGCGACACCCTGGACATCGCGGGCTCCGACGTCGAGGTCGTCGGCCTCCTCACCTCGGCGTCGGATGCCGCAGACACCGCGGCGGACGTCTACCTCCCGCTCGACACCGCGCAGGAGCTGGCCGGCGTGGAGGACGTGATCTCCACGGTGTACGTGCAGGCGGATTCGGCGGCGTCCCTCGACGAGGTGCAGACGGCCCTGGCGGAGGAGCTTCCCGACGCCACCGTCTCCTCGCAGTCCGAGCTCGCTGCGACCGTGTCCGGCTCGCTCTCGAACGCGACGGCGCTCGTCACGAATCTCGGCACCTGGCTGTCGATCATCGCCCTCGCCGTCGCCGTGCTGCTCTCGGTGCTCCTCACCCTCTCCGGCGTCGGCCGTCGCACCCGCGAGTTCGGCACCCTGAAGGCGATGGGGTGGTCGAACGGCCGCGTCGTGCGTCAGGTCGCCGGGGAGTCGATGGTGCAGGGACTCCTCGGAGGAGCGGCAGGTCTCGTGCTCGGCCTCGCCGGGATCCTGATCATCACCGTCGCGCAGCCGACCGTAGCCGCCGGCTCCGCGGCCGTCGGCGGAGGCCCGGAGGGAGGAGGCGGCTTCGGTGGCCCCGGCGGCATGGCCCCGAGCGTGGAGACCGCCACCGACATCGTGCTGCAGGCACCGCTGACCCCCTGGGTGCTCGTCGCCGCGGTGGGCCTCGCGGTGCTGGGCGGGCTCGTCGCCGGCGCCTTCGGAGGCTGGCGGGCGGCGCGACTGAGCCCGGCAGAGGCCCTGCGGTCCGTCGCATGAGCGGCGTCGCGAACCACACAGGAGAGAAGGAGACCGAGATGACCACGATGACGGATTCCGAGGCCCGCGTTCCGGCCTCGTCGGCGGCGACCCCGCTGTACCGGGCGACGGGTGTCACGCGCACCTATACGCGGCGGGGACGGACGGTGACCGCGCTCACCGGCGTCGACCTGGAGATCATGCCCGGCGCCTTCGTCACGATCCAGGGGCCGACCGGAGGAGGCAAGTCGACGCTGCTGCAGCTGCTGGGGGCGCTCGACACCCCGACTGCTGGGACGTTGCAGCTGGACGGCCGTGAACTGTCGTCGGCGTCGCCGTCGGAGCTGGGACGGATCCGCGCGCAGGAGATCGGATTCGTCTTCCAGGGGTTCAACCTGATCCCGACGCTGACGGCGGTGGAGAACGTCGACATGGCCCTGGAGCCGCTCGGCATCGACCGGGCGGAACGACGCACGCGGGTCGCCGCCGCTCTCGCCCACGTCGGCCTGGCGGACCGCGGAGACCATCGTCCCGCAGAGTTGTCCGGCGGGCAGCAGCAGCGTGTCGCGATCGCGCGGGCGATCGTCAAACGCCCCCGAGTGCTGCTCGCGGACGAGCCGACGGGCAACCTCGACGAGAGCATGCGCGACGAGATCCTCGACCTCCTCGAACGGCTGTGCGCGGAGGGCATCACCATGGTCGTGGTCACGCACGACTCCGCGGTGGCGCGGCGGGCGACGAAACGGCTGCGTCTGACGCAGGGGACGGTGAGGGACATCACCCGGTAGTCGGCGGCGCGGGGGAGGGGCGGACGGCGAGCCGCCCCTCTTCCGCGATGTCCGACCCCGGGTCTACCGTGTGCTCATGGTCGACCACGTCGAATCCGCACAGCCCACCGTCCACCGTCCCTCCACCGTCTCCGAGGTTGCCGCGCTCGTCCGCGCCGCCGCGCAGGAGGCGGTCCCCCTGACCGTCGTCTCCGGCGGCCACGGGCCCTGGTCCCACGCCCCCGCTCCCGGTCTGCGCCTCGAACTCGGGGCGCTCTCCTCGATCGAGGTCGACGGCACCGCCGTGCGCATCGGCGGCGGTGCCGTGTGGGGCGACGTCGCGAAGACTCTCGCCGGCCACGGCCTCGCCCTGAGCTCCGGCGACACGGCCAGCGTCGGCGTCGGCGGTCTCACCCTCGGCGGCGGCATCGGCTGGATGGTGCGCGCCTGGGGTCTCGCCGTCGATCAGCTCGTCGGCGCCCAGGTCGTCACCGCGAGCGGAGACGTGGTGGAGGTCTCGGCCACGCAGCATCCCGACCTGTTCTGGGCGCTGCGCGGCGGTGGCGGCAACTTCGGCATCGTCACCCGTTTCGACTTCGAAGCGCATCGCCTGCCGGGGATCGCGCTGGCCGAGTCCGTCGTCGAGGGCGACGCGACGGCCGTGCTCCGGGCCGCGCGCGAACTCCTCCGCGACGCCCCGCGCGAGCTGACCGTCACGTACATGGACGTGCCGCCCATGGACCCGAGCGCTCCGGCCGGTGCCCGGCTGACCGCCGTGTGGGCCGGGCCCGACCCGGAGGCGCTGCGCGTGGAGCTCGCGCCGATCACCGCCCTCGACGGTGTCACGACGGAGATCACCGAACCCGCCTATCGGGAGATCCTGATGGAGATGCCGCAGCCCGAGGGCGGCGAGGCTCCCGCCCCTCGGGTTCCTCGGCGGGAACGGTCTCGTCGCCGACCTCGACGACGAGACGATCGATCGGCTGGTGGCCTATCGGCGGGAGTACCCCGCCTCGGTCGTCTTCCTCCGGTCCCTCGGCGGGGCGTTCGGCGACGTTCCGCAGGAGGAGACGGCCTTCCCGGCGCGCACCGCGACCTGGTTCGTCATGGCCGGCGCCTTCGATGTCCCGGGGATGCTCGACGAGGAGGGGCGGGCGAAGGCCGCCGCCGACGCGCAGCGGATCGTCGGGGGCCGCCTCGCCGAGTACAGCAACTTCGTCGACCGGGAGCGACCGGACGCGGTGTCCGGGATGTACGACGGCGACGGCTACGCGCGTCTGCGGGCGGTGAAGGCGCAGTGGGACCCGCAGAACCTGTTCCGCCGCAACCACAACATCCTCGTGTGACGCACGAAGGGCCGAGCACCGTACGGTGCCCGGCCCTTCGCAGACCCGAGGTCAGTGCGTGTCTTCGGCCTCGATCTCGGAGCGGTCGCCCGACCACAGCGTGTGGAAGGTGCCCTCCTTGTCGATGCGCTTGTAGGTGTGCGCGCCGAAGAAGTCGCGCTGGCCCTGCACGAGAGCAGCCGGGAGGCGGTCGGCGCGGATGCCGTCGTAGTACGACAGCGACGACGAGAACGCCGGAGCCGGGATGCCGGACTGCGCCGCCGTGACCACCACACGACGCCATGCCGCCTGGCCGCGGGTGAGCGCCTCGGCGAAGTACGGAGCCGTCATCAGCACGGGCAGGTCGGGGGTCTCCGCGTAGGCGTCGGCGATCCGGTTCAGGAACTGCGCACGGATGATGCAGCCGCCGCGCCAGATCTTCGAGATCGCACCGAGGTCGATGTTCCAGCCGTACTCGGCGGCGCCGGCACGGATCTCGTCGAAGCCCTGCGAGTAGGCGACGATCTTGGAGGCGTAGAGCGCCAGGCGGACGTCCTCGACGAAAGCGTCGACCTCATCGGCCGGGACCGTGAACTCCTCGTCCGGACCGGGAAGCGCCGCGGCGACCGCGCGCTGCTCGGGGTGCGAGGAGAGCGAGCGGGCGAACGTCGCCTCGGCGATGCCCGAGACCGGGACGCCGAGCGAGAGTGCGGTCTGCACCGTCCAGGCGCCGGTGCCCTTCGCGCCGGCCTGGTCCAGGATGACGTCGACCAGCGGCTTACCGGTCGCCGCGTCGACCTGGCGCAGCACCTCGGCCGTGATCTCGATGAGGTACGACTCCAGCTCTCCGCGGTTCCACTCGGCGAAGATCTCGGCGATCTCTGCGGGGGTCTTGCCGGTGCCGCGACGGATGAGGTCGTAGGCCTCGGCGATGAGCTGCATGTCCGCGTACTCGATGCCGTTGTGCACCATCTTGACGAAGTGGCCGGCGCCGTCGTGGCCGACGTGCGTCACGCAGGGCTCGCCCTCGGCGACTGCGGCGATGGACTTCAGGATCGGCCCGAGCGTGATCCAGGACTCGTCCGAGCCGCCCGGCATGATCGAGGGGCCGGTGAGGGCGCCCTCCTCGCCGCCGGAGATACCCGCGCCGACGAAGTTGATGCCGGTCTCGCGGACCGCCTTCTCGCGGCGGATGGTGTCGGGGAAGTAGGCGTTGCCGCCGTCGACGATGATGTCGCCCGGCTCGAAGACCTCCACGAGGGAGTCGATCACGGCGTCGGTCGGCGCTCCGGCCTTGACCATGATGATCGCGGTGCGCGGCTTCTGCAGCGAGTCGGCGAACTCCTGGTACGTCTTCGCGGGGATGAAGCCCGCCTCGGGATGCTCGTCGAGGAGGGTCTGGGTCTTCTCGTAGCTGCGGTTGAAGATCGCCACGGTGTTGCCCTCGCGGCTCGCGAGGTTGCGGGCGAGGTTCGACCCCATGACGGCGAGTCCGACGACTCCGATGTTCGCTGATGCTTCGGGCACGGAAGGCTCCTCGATCGTGAAGAAGGGTTGTCTTCAGCGTATCGCTGTGCGCCGGATGGAGGCGCACCCGATGACGCATCACCGTCATCGTCCGCGACGTCGGGCGGTCCGGAGGCTCCGGACCTCTACGCTGAAGGGAGCACAGGAGCTGGAGGGAGTCGGTCGTGACGGAGTCCGAGAAGAAGGTCCGCGCCGTCGTCGCGGTGCCGTTGACGGAGGAGCTGTGCGGGCTCATCGAGGAGCTCGAGCCGCGGCTCGAGGTCATCCAGGATGCATCGCTCGTGCCTCCCATGCGCGGTCCGGCCGACTGGTCGGGCGACCCCGACTTCACCCGCACGCCGGAGCAGCAGCGCGCGTTCGAGGCCCTCGTCGACTCCGCTGACGTGCTCTTCGGCATCCCCGACGTCGACCCCGACGCACTTGCTCGGACGGTCTCTGCGAACCCGCGGCTGCGGTGGGTCATGACCACGGCGGCGGGCGGCGGCAGCACGGTCAAGGCCGCGGAACTCGACCGCGCCGACCTCGACCGCATCGTCTTCACCACCAGCGCCGGCGTCCACGGCGGCACGCTCGCCGAGTTCGCCCTCTTCGCGGTGCTCGCCGGGGCGAAGGACCTTCCGCGCCTGCGGATCGATCAGGATCAGCGCATCTGGCCCGAGCGGTGGGAGATGCGCCAGGTCGACGAGATGACCGTGCTCGTGGTGGGACTCGGCGGCATCGGCGCGGAGTGCGCCCGCCGTTTCCACGCTCTCGGCGCTCGGGTGTGGGGGACCACTCGCTCCGGTCGTCCGGTCGAGGGCGTCGATCGCCTCATCGCGCTGGACGACCTCGTGGACGCGGTGGGGGAGGTCGACGCTATCGTCGTCACGCTTCCGGGCACGGAGCAGACCAGACATCTCATCGGCGAGGAGGTTCTGCGGGCAGTGAAGCCCGGGGTCATCCTCACCAACGTCGGGCGCGGGAGCGTGGTCGATGAGACGGCGCTGCTCTCCGCCCTCGACGACGGCCGCGTCGGCTTCGCCGGGCTGGATGTCTTCGAGCAGGAGCCGCTGCCCGCCGAGTCCCCGCTGTGGGCGCACCCGCGCGTGCTCGTCAGCCCGCACACCGCGGCGCTCAGCTCGAAGGAGGAGGAGCGCATCGCGCGGCGGTTCGCCGAGAACGCCACCCGCCTGCTCGACGGTCGGGAGCTGCGCGCAGTGGTCGACACGGTCGAGTTCTACTGAATCGGGATGCAGCAGGCATGAGCGTGCGCATCGTCGTGATGGGGCCGAGCGGATCCGGGAAATCGACGGTCGGTGCGGCGCTGGCGGAGAGCCTCGAGGCGCGCTTCATGGACGGTGACGATCTGCATCCGCTGACCAACGTCGAGAAGATGGCAGCGGGGATCGCCCTCGATGACGAGGACCGGATGCCCTGGCTGCGGGTGGTCGGACGGACGCTCGCCGCCGAGACGCACATCGTCGTCGCCTGTTCCGCGCTGCGGCGGCGCTACCGGGATGCCATCAGGGCGGAGGCGCCGGACGCCTTCTTCGTCGAGCTCGGCGTGGCACGGGAGACGCTCGCCCGGCGACTGGGTGGACGGCCCGACCACTTCATGCCGGCCTCGCTGCTCGATTCCCAGCTCGACGCGTGGGAACCGCTGACGGGTGACGAGCCCGGCGTCCGGGTCGATGCCGCGCTCCCGCTGGTGCAGGAGGTGGCGGCGATCCGGAAGGCGCTCGCCGCGGAGACGGGAACGCCGGGGGAGCCTCAGTCCTTGCGGTAGCCCGAGCGGCCGAGCGAGAAGAGAGCCGCACCCGTGGCGACGGCCGCGCACACCGACATGGCGCCGATCAGCCAGAGGAGGACGTGGGAGAGGAAGGCGCCGTCGAGCATGGGGGTACTCCGAATTTCTGCAGTGGGGACCGGTGTCCTCAGCCTATCGGGTCATCCGGTACCATGGAGGCGTACCTCGGCGAGGGACGCTTCTGCGCGTGCGCGGGCGTCCGTGATCGACGCGGCGAAGCAAGCCCGGTGGCTTTCCTCACGCGTCCGCGTTCGAGTCCACAATTCCAAGACCACCGCGCGGCGCCTTCGCTGCGTGCCCCGAAGGAGAACCTCATGTCTGAAGACACCACGGTCCACGCCGAGCTGCGCAGCAGCTTCGGCAAGGGCTTCGCCCGTCGTCTGCGCGCCGCCGGCAAGATCCCCGCGGTCATCTACGGCCACGGCACCGAGCCCGTGCACGTCGCGCTGCCCGGCCACCAGGTCTCCCTGATCATCCGTCGCGCCAACGCGCTGCTCGACCTCGACATCGAGGGCACCTCGCAGCTCGCGCTCGTCAAGGACGTGCAGAAGGACCCGGTGCACCAGATCATCGAGCACATCGACCTCCTGGTCGTGAAGAAGGGCGAGAAGGTCGCCATCGACGTCCCCGTCGTCGTCACCGGTGAGTCGGCCCCCGGCACCATCGTCAACCTCGATGCCACGACCATCCAGGTCGAGGCGGAGGCCACCCACATCCCCGAGAACATCGAGGTCTCGGTCGAGGGTCTCGAGGAGGGCGCGCACATCACCGCCGCCGACGTCACCCTCCCGAAGGGCTCGACGCTCCTCACCGACGCCGAGGTCCTCGTGGTCGCGATCTCCGTCCCGGCCGCTCCGGTCGAGGACGAGGAGACCGAGGGCGAGTCCGCCGAGGGTGCCGCCGAGGCGTCCGAGGAGGCCGCCGCGGAGTGATCTCCGCCTGCTTCATCACGGAGGGGACGCGATCGGATCGCGTCCCCTCCGTCGTATCCTGACCGGGGTGACGGCTCCGGCGAGAGAGGACGAGGAATGGCAGCCACCTGGCTCGTGGTCGGTCTCGGCAATCCGGGACCCCGCTATGAGGCGACCCGCCACAACATCGGCCAGATGGTCGTCGATGAGCTCGCGGCCCGCCGCGGAGAGAGCTTCCGGGAGCACAAGGGGGGCGCGCGCGTCGTCGAGACCTGGCTCCGGCCCGGTGCCGACAAGCTCGTGCTCGCCAAGCCGAACACGTTCATGAACGTCTCGGGAACCCCTGTCGCAGCGCTCGCCCGGTTCTACTCCGTCCCTCTCGACCACGTGGTCGTCGTGCACGACGAGCTCGACATCCCGTTCGACACGGTCAAGCTCAAGACCGGAGGAGGGCACGGCGGGCACAACGGCGTGCGTGACATCGCGCGGGCCCTCACGAGCCCGGACTTCCCGCGGGTGCGGGTCGGCATCGGCCGACCGGCGGGGCGCCAGGATCCTGCCGACTGGGTGCTCTCCCCGTTCGGCAAGGACGAGCGTGCGAACCTTCCCCTGCTCGTGGGTGACGCCGCGGACGCCGTCGAGCTCCTCGTCGGGGAAGGCCTGCTCGCCGCGCAGCAGAAGCATCACGCACCGCGCTGACCGGCGCCCCGCGGGGTCAGGTGGTGAAGGTGGCGTATCCCGCGGCGCCGCCGACGGCGAAGGCCGTGAACACGGCGACGAAGAAGATGACTGCGCCGAGGACGGCGACGATCAGCGCGGCGATGCCCGCTCCACGTCCCTGCTTTCGGCGGATCGCGATGATGCCGAGCACGATCGCGGCGATGCCGAACACCGTGCCGGCCCAGAACGACAGCTCCGTCCACAGCACCTGATCACGCGCGGGGGACAGGAACCCGAGATCTCCCGAGGAGCCGCTGATGCCCTGCGGGATGCGGCGGCCCACCTCGAACGCGCTGACGCCGCCGATGATCGGCATGACGACGGCCGCGAGGATCGAGAGGCCGAGGGCGAGCAGGCCGAGGAACCCCGAGGGCTTCGGCGCGGCGTCGGGCGCCGTGTACGTGCCGGACGGTGCCGCATAGCCGCCCACGGGCACCTGATACGCCCCCGGAGGCGCAGCCGGGGGTGCCGGCTGGCCGTATCCGCCGGTCGGCGGGTAGGGTGCCGGAGCCCTCGGCGGTACGGACGCGTACGCGGGCGGCGGGATCGCACCGGAGACCGAGTCCTGCGGGACCGAGGCCGTCGGAGGGGCGGGCGGAACGGCGCCGGACGGAGGGGGCAGCTGCGGATCGGTCACGATGTCATCCTAGGGTGGCGCGCGGCTCAGACCCGGCGCAGCAGTCCGACGCGGTCGTACACGTCGGACAGCGTCCGATCGGCGACGGCATCGGCGCGGGCGGCGTTCTCGGCGAGGATCCGGTCGAGCTCGGCCGGATCGTCGAGGAGTTCGAGCGCACGGTCGCGCACCGGAGCGAACTCCTCCACGACGACCTCGGCGAGGCCCTTCTTGAAGTCGCCGTACCCGCGACCCGCGTACTCGTCCTCGATCGCGGGGATCTGGCGTCCGCTCAGCGCGGCGTAGATGGTCAGGAGGTTCGAGACGCCCGGCTTGGCCTCGCGATCGAACCGCACGGTGCCCTCGTTGTCGGTCACCGCGCGCATGATCTTCTTCGCCGACTTCGCCGGGTCGTCCAGCATCCACAGCACGCCGGCATCGCTCTCGGCCGACTTCGACATCTTGGCCGTCGGATTCTGCAGGTCGTAGATGCGCGCCGTCTCCTTCTGGATGACCGGGACCGGCACCGTGAAGGTCTCGCCGAACCGCGAGTTGAAGCGCTCCGCGAGGTCGCGGGTGAGCTCGACGTGCTGCTTCTGGTCGTCGCCGACCGGCACGACGTCCGTCTGGTAGAGCAGGATGTCGGCGGCCATGAGCACCGGGTAGGTGAAGAGGCCGACGCTGGTCGCATCGGCGCCGTAGCGGGCCGACTTGTCCTTGAACTGGGTCATCCGTCCGGCCTCACCGAAGCCGGTGATCGTGCTGAGGATCCAGGCGAGCTCGGCGTGCGCACGCACGTGCGACTGCACGTACAGCGTCGACTGCGAGGGCTCGATGCCCGCCGCGATGTACTGCGCGGCGGTACGGCGGGTCTTCTCGCGGAGCTCGGCCGGGTTCTGGGCGACCGTGAGGGCGTGCAGGTCGACGACGGAGAAGAACGCGTCGTACGAGGTCTGGAGCTCCCGCCACTGCAGGAGTGCGCCGATGTAGTTGCCGATCTGGAGGGAGTCGGCGGAGGGCTGCATTCCGGAGTAGAGACGAGGCTTGTTCACCCGTCAATCCTATGCGTCCGCGCGGCGGACCCCTGCGCCCGCCGATCCCTTACGCTGACGTCATGACGAGCGGTGCGCCTCCGACGCGGGGACAGGTGTTCCTCGACGCGTTGGGCGCGGACGCCGAGCGTCTGCACCCGGAGATCCTCGCGCAGTATCGCGCTCCCGTCGCGGCGGGGCACGCGGAGGGGGTGTTCGCCGTCGCGGGGAGCCGCTTCGGTCGCGCAGCCGGTCTCGTGCGTCCGATCGTCGGGCCGGGTCTTCTGGTGCCGACATCGGGACGAGATGTCCCGTTCGTGCTCCGCACGGCCTCGGGGCGCACAGAGACCGGCCGCGCGACGCTCGACTCCATCCGCGAGTTCCGTTTCCCCGGACGGACCGCGCGGATCGTCGACCGGCTCACGGTGAGCGTGCGGCCGGGACTGGTCCGGAATCTCCTCGGTGCCCGAGGCCGCGTGGAGCTCATCGAGGAGTGCAGTGTGACGGCGGAGGGCTTCCTGCGGATGCGCACCATCCGAGTCGCGCTGCGGCTGTGCGGTCGGCGGTTCGCGCTGCCCGGTCCGCTCGGCGTGCGCGTGGACCTGATCGACGGCTGGGACGCGGAGCACCGCCGGCGCACGATCGATATGCGTGCCGTGAACCCGCTGCTCGGCACCGTCCTGGAGTACCGCGGATGGTATCGGGAGTCGGAGCCGTCGCCCTCCGAGCAGCCCGACCCGGGTCAGTAGGTGTAGTCGACGACGACCGGCGCGTGGTCGCTCCAGCGCTGGTCGTACGCGGCCGCACGCGCCACGTGGTACGCCTGGACGCGCTCGGCGAGAGCGGGCGTGGCCAGGTGGTAGTCGATGCGCCATCCCGAGTCGTTGTCGAAGGCCTTCCCGCGCATGGACCACCACGTGTACGGCCCGTCCACCTCGCCGTGGAAGCGGCGGCCGACGTCCACCCAGCCCAGGCCGGTGCCGACCGAGCCGTCGACGCCGGTGACCGGGGTCCCGGCCTCACCGAGGAAGCGATCGAAGTAGGCGCGCTCACGCGGCAGGAAGCCGGCCTTGGTGCGGTTGCCGCGCCAGTTCTTGATGTCGAGCTCGCGGTGCCCCACGTTGAGGTCGCCGGTGACGAGGGCGAGGGCGCCGTCGGTGTTCAGGCTCGCGAGTCGCGCTTCGAACGCGTCGAGGAACTTCCACTTCTCATCCTGCTTCGGGGTGTCGGCCTCGCCGGAGTGCACGTAGGCGCTGACGACGGTGAGCGGACGGTCGCCGATCAGGAAGTCGGCCTCGATCCAGCGCCCCTTGGAGTCGAAGTCCTCCGGGCCGAAGTCCGCCCGGGAGGCGAGCGCGGGGAGGCGGCTGGCGATCGCGACGCCCGCTCGCCCCTTGGCCGTGGCCTCGTCGTGGACGAAGGTCCAGCCGGGGAGGGCGGCCTCGATGTGCTCGTCCTGCCCGCGCACCTCCTGAAGGGTGAGGATGTCGATGTCGGCGGCGTCCAGCCACGTGCTCATCCCGTTGCGGGCGGCCGCCCGGATCCCGTTGACATTGACCGAGGCGATACGCAGGTGAGGCATTCCTCCAGCCTAACGAGCACCGCCGACATCGCGGTTCTGACGGTGATCGAGCTCGGAGAGCAGGCGCTGCGCGAGAGGGGAGGTCGGGGGTGCGGGCGGGGGAGCAGAGGCCTCCAGTCGCGCGACCTCGTCCTCCGCCTCGCGGACGGCGTGCCCGGCCGCCCAGCTCCGATACCACGGGGCCTCGTCTTGCGCGGCTCGGGCGTCGCGCAATCGGATCCGTGCCGCCGCGAGCAGGGTGGCGTGCTCCGCCACCCGCCGCTCGGCCTCCGTCGGCAGCAGGAGCGGGAGGTCGCGGTCCTGGGCAGCGACGGCGATCCAGGAGGCGGCGACGAGCATGACCACCCCGTTCACCCGGAACCACAGCAGCAGCCCGACGAAGATCGCGAAGGTCGCCAGCAGGGGATTGGACGGCGTGTAGCTCAGGAGGAACCCGACCCCGAACTGCAGCACCGTCATGGCCGCGCCGCCGAGGAGGGCGCCCGGCCAGATGGTGCTCCAGTGCAGCGAGGTGCCGGTGAGGAAGCGCACCATCGCCGCCAGCGCCCCCGTCAGCAGGACGAACGACACGAGCACCGTGCCGATCCGGATGCCGAGGTTGAGGCCGTCCGATCCCGCGTCCCAGCCGAGGAGCGAGAGCACCCAGCTCAGCACGGCGGCGCTGGCCGAGCTGAGGGCGGAGCCGAGGATCAGCGAGACACCGAAGATGAGGGCGGCGAGGAGGTCGCGCGCTTTGAGGAGGAGGTAGCTGCGGCGGTCGGGCTCGAGGCCGAAGATGTCCCGCACGGCTCGCCGGGAGAAGGTCACCCAGCCGATCGCCGTCCAGATGACCGTGCCGAGCGCGATGAGGCCGGTGATTCCGAGGAACCCGGTGGTGTTCGACGCGATCTCCTGCACCTGTGCGGGCGTGAAGACGCCGCCCTCGTCGAGGATGAGGTTCGGGATGTAGTTGTTGATGATGTCGATGAGCCCGTTCACGGCCTCCTCGCTGCCGCCGAGCCAGAGCCCTGTGATGGCGAACGCGAGGTAGACCGCGGCGAAGATGGCGAACAGCGCCTGGTAGCTCACCCCGGCGGCGAGCAGGAAGCCGTTGTGTTGCAGGAAGTGACGCCACACCCGCACCGGGAAAAGACCGAGGGTCCGCCGCGTCAGCGCGGTCGCGCGCTCGACCGCGGCATCGAGGCGACCATCGGTCGCCGAACCGGGCTCGGACACGCCCCCACCCTACCCAAGACCGATCACGCCCTTCCGCGAGAACAGGCACAGACGCGAGAACAGGCGGCCCCGTCCGGGACCGCCTGTTCTCGCGTGAATGCCTGTGTCGGCGCGTCAGGGACGGCCGCGGAGGACCGCCTGCTTGACCTCGGCGATGGCCTTGGTGACCTCGATGCCGCGGGGGCACGCCTCGGAGCAGTTGAAGGTCGTGCGGCAGCGCCAGACGCCTTCCTTGTCGTTGAGGATGTCGAGGCGGACCGCAGCGTTGTCGTCACGCGAGTCGAAGATGAAGCGATGCGCGTTGACGATGGCCGCCGGACCGAAGTACTGTCCGTCCGTCCAGAACACCGGGCATGACGACGTGCACGCGGCGCAGAGGATGCACTTGGTGGTGTCGTCGAAGATCTCGCGGTCGGCGATGGACTGCGTGCGCTCCTTGCCCTTCTCCGGCACGGAGTTCGCGACGAGGAACGGCTGCACCTCGCGGTACGACGCGAAGAACGGCTCCATGTCGACGACGAGGTCCTTCTCCAGCGGCAGGCCCTTGATGGCCTCGACGTAGATCGGCTTCGAGATGTCGAGGTCCTTGATCAGCGTCTTGCACGCCAGGCGGTTGCGGCCGTTGATGCGCATGGCGTCGGAGCCGCAGATGCCGTGGGCGCAGGAGCGCCGGAAGGTGAGCGAGCCGTCGACCTCCCACTTGATCTTGTGCAGGGCGTCGAGGACGCGGTCGGTGGAGTAGAGCTCCACGTCGTAGTCGACCCAGTGCGGCTCGGCGTCGATCTCCGGGTCGAACCGACGGATGTTGAAGGTGACGATGAAGGACTGGATCCCGGTCTCTTCCGTCGTGTCTGCCGGGGCCTCGGCGAGGGCGTTGGACATGCTCAGTACTTCCTCTCCATCGGCGGGTAGTTGAACTCGCCCTTGTCGTTCTTGGTGAAGACGACGGGCTTCCAGTCGAGCTTGATGTGGTCGCTCGGGTCGGAGGAGTGCGGGTCGCCCGTGAGGTACGCCATGGTGTGCTTCATGTAGTTCTCGTCGTCGCGCTTCGGGAAGTCGTCGCGCATGTGGCCGCCGCGGCTCTCCTCGCGGTTCTGTGCGGCGTAGACGACGACCTCGGCGATGTCGAGCAGGAAGCCCAGCTCGACCGCCTCGAGCAGGTCGGTGTTGAACCGGTGGCCCTTGTCGTCGACGTGCACGTTCTTATAGCGCTCACGGAGCTCGGCGATCACGCCGAGGACGTGCTGGAGGGATTCGTGCGTGCGGAACACCTGCGCGCCCTTGTCCATCTCGTCCTGCAGCGTCTTGCGCAGCACGGCGATCCGCTCGGTGCCCTGGTTGTTGCGCAGGCCCTCGAGCATGTCGGAGACGAACGCCGCGGGGTTCTCCGGAAGCGGGACGAAGTCCGCCGTCTTGACGTACTCCACCGCGTTGCGACCCGACCGCTTGCCGAACACGTTGATGTCGAGCAGCGAGTTCGTGCCGAGACGGTTGGCGCCGTGCACCGAGACGCAGGCGCACTCGCCGGCGGCGTAGAGACCGGGGACGACGGTGTCGTTGTCCGCGAGCACCTCGCCGTTGTTGTTCGTGGGGATGCCACCCATGGCATAGTGCGCGGTGGGCATGACGGGCACCGGCTCGACGACCGGGTCCACGCCCAGGTACGTGCGGGCGAACTCGGTGATGTCCGGGAGCTTGGTCTCGAGTACCTCGGCGCCCAGGTGTGTGCAGTCCAGCAGCACGTAGTCCTTGTGGGGACCGGCGCCGCGGCCCTCCGCGACCTCCTGGACCATGCAGCGCGCGACGATGTCTCGGGGCGCCAGGTCCTTGATGGTCGGGGCGTACCGCTCCATGAAGCGCTCACCGGAGGCGTTGCGCAGGATCGCGCCCTCGCCGCGGGCGCCCTCGGTGAGGAGGATACCGAGGCCGGCGAGGCCGGTCGGGTGGAACTGGAAGAACTCGAGGTCCTCGAGGGGGAGGCCCTTGCGCCAGACGATGCCCACGCCGTCGCCGGTGAGCGTGTGCGCGTTGGAGGTCGTCTTGAAGATCTTGCCGAAGCCGCCGGTCGCGAAGATCACGGCCTTGGACTGGAAGACGTGCAGCTCGCCCGTGGCGAGGTCGTACGCGACGACGCCGGCGACCTGCGTCGCCCCCGCCGCGTCCTTCACGGTGATGAGGTCGAGCACGTAGAACTCGTTGAAGAAGTTGATGCCGAGCTTGACGCAGTTCTGGAACAGCGTCTGCAGGATCATGTGGCCGGTGCGGTCGGCGGCGTAGCACGCGCGGCGGACCGGGGTCTTGCCGTGCTCGGCCGTGTGGCCGCCGAAGCGGCGCTGGTCGATCTTGCCCTCAGGGGTGCGGTTGAAGGGGAGGCCCATGTTCTCGAGGTCGATGACCGCGTCGATGGCCTCCTTCGCGAGGATCTCCGCCGCGTCCTGGTCGACGAGGTAGTCGCCGCCCTTGACGGTGTCGAAGGTGTGCCACTCCCAGGAGTCCTCCTCGACGTTCGCGAGGGCCGCCGCCATGCCGCCCTGCGCGGCACCGGTGTGCGACCGCGTCGGGTACAGCTTGGAGATCACGGCCGTCTTCGCGCCGGGGCCGGCCTCGATGGCCGCCCGCATGCCGGCGCCGCCGGCGCCCACGATGACGATGTCGAACTGGTGGTAGTGCACGCCGTCACGGACGACGGAATCCTGCGTCTGGGTAGTCACTTCTCGTTTGCCTCTTCTTCTAGCCCTGCGCCTGGCAGGTCTCCCACAGCGTGCTCGACTCGGTCACACCCAGGCACGGGTCGAACGTGAAGACGACCAGGGTGCCGAGGAGGATGAGCAGGCCCGCGGCCAGGCCGAGGGCCCAGACGAGCGCCTTGCGCGCGGTGGGGTTGGTCACGTAGTCGTTCACGATCGTGCGCATGCCGTTGGCGCCGTGGATGAGGGCGAGCCAGAGCATCAGCACGTCCCACCACTGCCAGAACGGCGTGGCGAACTTGCCGGCGATGAAGGCGAAGTCGAGGGCGTGGATGCCCTCGCCGACCATGAGGTTGACGAAGAGGTGGCCGAAGATCAGCACGACGAGCACGACGCCCGAGACGCGCATGAAGACCCAGCCCCACTTCTCGAGGTTGATGCCGCGCTGACGGCGGGCGGGAGCGGCGACGGTCTGCGCGCTCATCAGTGTCCTCCTCCGAAGCCGGCGAACGCGAGCATCAGGTGACGCGGCACGAAGCCGGCCATGATGATGCCCCACACGAGCAGCACGCCCCAGAACAGCTGGCGCTGGTACTTGGCGCCCTTCGACCAGAAGTCGACGGCGATGATGCGCAGGCCGTTCATGGCGTGGAACACGATGCCCGCCACGAGCACGACCTCGCCGATCGCCATGACCGGGTTCTTGTACGTGCCGATGACCGCGTCGTACGCCTCCGGCGACACCCTGATCAGCGCCGTGTCGAGCACGTGCACCAACAGGAAGAAGAAGATGGCGACTCCGGTGATGCGGTGAAGCACCCACGACCACATGCCTTCGCGACCCCGGTAGAGGGTGCCGCGGGGGGTCTTGGACGTGGTTTCCGAAATCGACGGTGTCAAGCGAGCGCTTGTGGACACGGTCGTCCTCCCTGGATCGATGTGTTTCGGTCGCGTGCGCTGCTTCGTCCACATCTGGCCTGGAGGAGGGTCAGGCACGCCCGATCGGAGTCCATCCTATTCCCGTGCGGACGCCGCGGGCGACGAAGGGGAGCCTAAGTCGAACCCGCCGCTACGCTGGCCTGCATGAGCGAGCCGATCGAAGACTTCTATGCGGTCATCCCCGCCGGTGGCATCGGCAGTCGGCTGTGGCCGCTGTCCCGCGCGGACGCCCCGAAGTTCCTGCACGACCTCACCGGCTCCGGCCATTCGCTGCTGCGCGATACGTGGGACCGGCTGGAGCCGCTCGCCGGACCGGACCGGATCGCGGTGGTCACCGGCCGCGCCCACCGAGCTGCGGTGGAGGCGGAGCTGCCCGGCATCGCCGACCTCAACGTCTTCCTGGAATCCGAGCCCCGCGAGTCCGCGGCGGCGATCGGGCTGGCCGCGGCCGTGCTGCATCGGCGCAACCCGGACGTGATCATCGGCTCGTTCAGCGCGGACCACGTCATCCGGGGCACGCGGGTCTTCGAGTTCGCCGTCCGCGACGCCGTCGAGGTCGCCAGGGAGGGCTACATCTGCACGATCGGCATCGCGCCGACCGAGCCGGCGGTCGGCTTCGGCTACATCAAGAAGGGGCCGGAGCTGGTCGTGGAGCGCGCCAGGGAGGCGGCCCTCGTCGAGAGCTTCGTCGAGAAGCCGGATCTGGAGACGGCCAGGGCCTACCTCGCCGAGCGCACCTACCTGTGGAACGCGGGCATGTTCATCGCGAAGGCGAGCGTCCTGCTGGACGAGCTCGCGGCCAACGAGCCCGCCCTGCACGCCGGTCTTCTCGAACTCGCCGAGGCCTGGGACGACCGGGAGCTCCGCGGGCCCGCCGTCGACCGCATCTGGCCACGGCTGAAGAAGATCGCGATCGACTACGCCGTCGCGGAGCCGGCGGCGCGGCGCGGGCGTCTCGCCGTGGTCCCCGGGCACTTCGACTGGGACGACGTGGGGGACTTCGCGTCGCTGACGAAGCTCATCACGAACGGCCGCAAGAACGACCTCGCCGTCCTCGGGCCCCGCGCCCGGGTGCTGACCGACGCGGCCAGCGGCATCCTCGTCAGCCAGACCACCCGCGTGATCAGCCTGGTGGGGGTGCAGGACATCGTCGTGGTCGACACCCCCGACGCGCTCCTGGTCACGACGGTCGAGAACGCGCAGCGGGTGAAGGGCGTGGTGGAGTCGCTCAAACTCAACGGCCAGGGCGACGTGCTCTGATGAGCAGCGCTCCGTGCTCATCGGCAGGGTTGATTTCAGCTTTGTAACCATTGGCCCGGCCGCCCGGGGCCGACGTGCACGAACGTCGAAACACTAGGTAACTTTGATCGATCCGCGATGGCCGCGGGTTCGTTGAGGGAGGCATCCGTGACCATCTCCACCACCAAGAAGCTGCTCGGCGCGACGGTCGCCGCCGGTGTCGTCTTCGCTCTTGCCGGCTGCGGTCAGGCGCCGACCGACGAGTCCGAGGGCGGATCCGCCCCCGTCGACTCCGACTTCAAGCCGTGCCTCATCTCCGACGCCGGCGGCTGGAACGACAAGTCGTTCAACCAGTCGGCCAAGGAGGGCATGGACAGCGCCGCCGACGAGCTCGGCATCAAGCCGCTGGAGTTCGAGTCCGCCAACGACAACGACTACGCGCCGAACCTCGAGACCGCCGTCTCCGAGGGCTGCTCGCTCATCGTCTCGGTCGGCTTCAAGCTGTCCGCAGCCACGGTCGAGTCCGCGCTCGCGAACCCCGAGATCGACTACGCGATCATCGACGACTGGGCTGACAACGACTTCGACGGCACCACCGACGCGCCGAACATCAAGCCGCTCGTCTTCGACACCGCTCAGGCTGCCTACCTCGGCGGCTACGCCGCGGCCGCCTGGTCCGCAGAGGCCGGCGTGAACAAGGTCGGCACCTTCGGCGGCATGCAGATCCCGTCGGTCGCCGTCTTCATGGACGGCTACCAGCTCGGTGTCGAGAAGTACAACGAGGACAAGTCGGCCGACGTCCAGGTCTTCGGTTGGGACGCCGCCACCCAGAAGGGCTCCTTCACGGGCGGCTTCGACGCCAACGACACGGCCAAGCAGACCGCCCAGGGCGTGCTCGACCAGGGTGTCGACGTCATCCTCCCCGTCGGCGGCCCGGTCTACCAGAGCGCCGCAGCGGCGATCAACGACAGCGGCAAGGACACGCTGATGCTCGGTGTCGACAGCGACCTCGCCGTCGCCGACCCCAGCGTCGCCGACATCACGCTCGTCTCCATCATGAAGGCCATCGACGTGGCCGTCCGCGACGCGACGCTCGCGGCCGCCGCCGGCGAGTTCGATCCGGAGCCCTACATCGGCACGCTCGAGAACGAGGGCGTGAAGCTCTCCGGCTTCGGCGACTTCGAGGCGGACCTGCCCGAGGGCCTCACGGACGAGCTGTCCGCTCTCCAGGAGCAGATCATCTCCGGCGACATCACGGTGGAGTCCGAGAACTCTCCCACCCGCTGAGTCGGAGCCGTACCCAGCACGGGGCGAGTGGCGCAGGCTGCCACTCGCCCCGCACTGTGGGCGGCGACGATTCTCCTCGGTGACTCTTCTGGATAAGGTGCAGATATGAAGCTCGAACTTCGCGGCATCACCAAGCGATTCGGCAGCCTCGTGGCGAACGACCACATCGATCTCGTGGTCGAACCCGGTCAGATCCACGCTCTCCTCGGCGAGAACGGTGCAGGCAAGTCGACGCTGATGAACGTGCTCTACGGCCTGTATCAGGCCGACGAGGGCGAGATCCTCCTCGACGACGTCGTGCAGCACTTCCGCGGCCCCGGAGACGCGATGGCCGCGGGCATCGGCATGGTGCACCAGCACTTCATGCTCGTGCCGGTGTTCACGGTGGCCGAGAACGTCATGCTCGGTCACGAGCAGACCAAGGGCCTCGGCACGCTCGACATCGCGAAGGCGCGCGAGCACGTGCGCGCGGTCGCGGCGCGGTTCGGGTTCGACATCGATCCGGACGCCGTCGTCGGCGACCTGCCCGTCGGTGTGCAGCAGCGCGTCGAGATCATCAAGGCGCTGTCCCGCGACGCCAAGGTCCTCGTCTTCGACGAGCCCACCGCGGTGCTGACGCCGCAGGAGACCGACGAGCTCATGGCCATCATGCGCCAGCTCCGGGACGAGGGCACCGCGATCGTGTTCATCACGCACAAGCTGCGCGAGGTGCGCGAGGTCGCCGACCGCATCACGATCGTCCGGCTCGGACGAGTGGTGGGGGAGGCCTCGCCGACCGCCACCAACGCCGAGCTGGCCTCGCTCATGGTCGGCCGCGCGGTCGAGCTGACCGTGCATAAGGAGGCGCCCCGCCTCGGCGAAGGCGGCCTGGAGGTCCGCAACCTCCGGGTGCTCACCTCGACCGGAGCCATCGTCGTGGACGACGTCGACTTCACGGTCCGCCCCGGTGAGGTCCTCGCCATCGCCGGTGTGCAGGGCAACGGCCAGACCGAGCTCGTCGAGGCCATCGTCGGCCTCGCCGCACGCGTCGAGGGGAACATCATCCTCGACGGTACCGAGCTCGTGGGCAAGAGCGTCCGCGGCATCCTCGACGCCGGTGTCGGGTTCGTGCCGGAGGACCGTACCGAGGACGGCCTCGTCGCCGGATTCTCGGTCGCCGAGAACCTCATCCTCGACCGCTCCGACGATCCCGCCTTCAGCCGGGCCGGGACGCTGCGTCGCGGCGCCCTGGAGGACTTCGCCAAGAAGCGCATCGCGGAATACGACATCCGCACGCAGGGCCCGGACACCCCCGCGGGAACCCTCTCCGGAGGCAACCAGCAGAAGGTCGTGATCGCGCGCGAGATGAGCCGGGAACTGCGGCTCTTCGTCGCGGCCCAGCCGACGCGCGGGGTCGACGTGGGCTCGATCGAGTTCATCCACAAGCGCATCATCGAGACGCGGGACGCGGGCATCCCCGTGATCGTCGTCTCGACCGAGCTCGACGAGGTCGCCGCCCTCGCCGACCGGATCGCGGTCATGTACCGCGGCACCATCGTCGGCATCGTCCCCGGTGACACGCCCCGGGAGACACTCGGACTCATGATGGCCGGAGCGGCCGATGCGGAGGTGACCGCGTGAGCGGCGCGACACCCGGTGCAGGAGACGTCACGAAGGGGCTGCCCCCCGAGCAGCTCCCGCCCAGCACGGGCCTGGCGGACGAGGTGCCCCCGCCCCCGCGCGGCAACGCCGTCCTCAAGGAGATCCTCCGCGGGAGTGCGGTCACGACGATCCTGGCGATCGTCCTCGCGCTCATCGTCGGCGGCATCCTCATCGCTTTCACAAACGAAGACGTGCAGAAGGCCTCCGGATACTTCTTCGCCAAGCCGAGCGACACGTTCGTCGCGGCATGGAACGCGGTCTACAACGGCTACGAGGCGCTGTTCCGCGGAGCGATCTTCAACGCCCGCGGCGCCGACTTCGCCGCGCAGATCCGACCGCTGACGAACACGCTGGGCTTCGCGGCTCCGCTGATCGCCGCCGGTCTGGGCGTCGCGCTCGCCTTCCGCGTCGGCCTGTTCAACATCGGTGCCCGCGGTCAGATGCTCGTCGGCGTCGCGGTCGCGGCCCTGCTGACGTTCAACCTCGACCTGCCGATCTGGTTCCACCTGCCCGTCACCCTGCTGGCCGGTATCGCCGGCGGTGCGCTCTGGGGCGGCATCGCCGGTCTCATCAAGGCACGCACGGGCGCGCACGAGGTGATCCTCACGATCATGCTCAACTACATCGCGTACTACCTGCTGCTGTGGATGATCCGCACGCCGGGGCTCCTGCAGAAGCCGGGGACCAATCAGGCGCTGGGTTCTGCGACGCCCGAGAGCGCGCAGTTCCCGACCCTGCTCGGCCCGCAGTTCCCGCTTCTGGACCTCGGCTTCGTCATCGTGGTCATCGCGACGGTGTTCGTGTGGTGGCTCATCGAGCGCTCCTCGCTGGGCATGCGCATGCGCGCGGTGGGGGAGAACCCGCACGCCGCTCGCGCCGCGGGCATCAGCGTCAAGCGCGTCTACGTCTACGCGATGCTCTTCGCGGGTGCCCTCGCCGGCCTCGCCGGCATGAACCAGCTCCAGGGCGCCGTCACCACCGGCGTCACCGAGACCATCGACGCCGGCATCGGCTTCGACGCCATCACGGTCGCCCTCCTCGGACGCAGCCGCGCGTGGGGGACCTTCGCGGCCGGGATCCTGTTCGGTGCCCTCAAGGCGGGCTCGTTCTCCATGCAGGCGCAGGACATCCCCGTCGACATCGTGCTCGTCGTGCAGTCGCTCGTCGTGCTGTTCATCGCCGCGCCGCCGCTGCTGCGCACGGTGTTCTTCCTCCCCAAGTCCGACGCAGAGAAGGCGGCGAAGGCGAGAGCCAAGGCCGCGAAGAAGGCGGTGACGGCATGATGTCGCTCGTGCAGACCGAAGCCGCCGACGGCACGGTGCAGCTCGCCACCGTCCGGGAGCGTCACCTCAAGGCACCGATCAGCCTCGCGATCGTCACCGCGCTGCTGGCCGTGCTCTTCCTCGCCGTGCCGCGCAGCGGCACCAGCACCTTCCGCCTCGGCGACCGCACGTCGGCCTTCGAGCTCCCCGACGTGGAGCTGCCCACCGCGCCGACCTTCTGGGTCGTCTTCGCCGTGCTCGTCGTCCTCACGGTCGCAGCGTTCCTCCGGGCGTGGACGTACCGCGCCCCGTCGATCTGGCTCATGGTGGTCTACGGCGTGCTCGCGGTCTTCGCGTTCCTGGTCTGGGCCGCAGCCGGGGGCCTCGTCCCCGTCACGAGCCTGCTGTTCGGTGCCGTGTCGCTGTCGGTGCCGCTCGTGTTCGGCGCGCTCGGCGGCGTCATCGGCGAACGGGCCGGTGTCGTCAACGTGGCCATCGAGGGGCAGCTGCTCCTCGGCGCCTTCTCGGCGGCGCTGCTGTCCAGCATCACCGGCAACGCTTTCGTCGGCCTGATCGGCGCCATGATCGGCGGCGTGCTCGTCGCGAGCGTGCTGGCGGCGTTCGCCATCAAGTACCTCGTCGAGCAGGTCATCGTCGGTGTCGTGCTCAACGTCCTCGTCACCGGGCTCACCGGATTCCTCTACGGAGCGCTCCTCGCCCCGAACGAGGCCGAGCTGAACACCCCGGTCCGCTTCTCCCGCATCGAGATCCCGGTGCTGAGCGACATCCCGATCATCGGTCCGGTGCTGTTCAACCAGACCTTCATCGTGTACCTCATGTTCATCACCGTGGCCGTCGTCGCGTGGGGCCTGTACCGCACCAAGTGGGGCCTGCGCCTCCGCGCGGTGGGCGAGCACCCGCAGGCGGCCGACACGGTCGGCATCCGGGTCAACCCGACCCGCTTCTGGAACGTGCTGCTCGCGGGCGCGATCGCCGGCATCGGCGGTGCGTACTTCACGCTCGTGTCGGTCCCGCAGTTCGGCAAGGAGATGACGGCAGGTCTCGGCTTCATCGCTCTCGCCGCCGTGATCTTCGGCCGCTGGGACCCGATCCGCGCGACGCTCGCCGCCCTGCTCTTCGGATTCGCGACGAACCTGCAGAACCTGCTCTCGATCCTGAAGACGCCGATCCCCGGCGAGTTCATGCTCATGCTGCCGTACGTCGTCACGCTGCTCGCGGTCGCCGGATTCGCCGGTCAGATCCGGGGCCCTGCCGCCAGCGGCAAGCCGTACATCAAGTCGTAGAACCCGCAGGGAAGAAGGAACCACCACCATGACGGACATCGACTGGGATGAGCTGCGGCAGGTCGCCGCGGATGCCATGACCAAGGCGTACGCGCCGTACTCGCGCTACCGCGTGGGAGCGGCGGCTCTCGTCAGCGACGGGCGGATCGTCGCCGGATGCAACGTCGAGAACGCCTCCTACGGCGTCACGCTGTGCGCCGAGTGCGCGCTCGTGGGCGATCTGTTCATGTCCGGCGGCGGGCAGCTCGTCGCCTTCGTGTGCGTCAACAACGACGGCGAGACGATCATGCCGTGCGGCCGGTGCCGCCAGCTGCTGTTCGAGCATGCCGTACCCGGCATGCTGCTGGAGACCGTCTCCGGCATCCGCACGATCGACGAGGTGCTGCCCGACGCGTTCGGGCCGCGCGACCTGGAGGACGCACGATGACCGCGGGACAGGCTCAGGGAGCCATCGAGCAGTTCGACGCGATCGACGTGATCCGGGCCAAGCGCGACGGAGGCGTGGTCCCGGAGCCGGCCCTGCGCTGGATGGTGGACGCCTACACGCGCGGCTACGTGTCCGACGCGCAGATGGCCTCCTTCGCGATGGCGATCTTCCAGCGCGGCATGGAGCGCGACGAGATCCGCGTGCTCACCGACGCGATGATCGCGTCCGGGGAGCGGATGAGCTTCGCGACTCTCGGCAAGAAGACCGTGGACAAGCACTCCACGGGTGGCGTGGGCGACAAGATCACCCTGCCGCTCGCGCCCCTCGTCGCCTCGTTCGGCGTGGCGGTGCCGCAGCTCAGCGGCCGCGGCCTCGGCCACACCGGCGGCACGCTCGACAAGCTGGAGTCCATCCCCGGCTGGCGCGCTGCGCTCAGCAACGAGGAGATGTTCGCGCAGATGCAGGGCGACGTCGGGGCCGTGATCTGCGCCGCGGGGTCGGGTCTCGCGCCCGCCGACAAGAAGCTCTACGCGCTCCGCGACGTCACCGGCACCGTGGAGGCCATCCCGCTGATCGCCTCCAGCATCATGTCGAAGAAGATCGCCGAGGGGACCGACGCTCTCGTCCTGGACGTGAAGTTCGGTTCCGGCGCCTTCATGCAGGACATCGACAGGGCTCGGGAGCTCGCGCGCACGATGGTGGCGCTCGGCACGGACTCCGGTGTCGCGACCACGGCACTTCTGACCGATATGAACGTTCCCCTGGGCCGCGCGATCGGCAACGCCAACGAGGTCCGCGAGTCGGTCGAGATCCTCGCCGGCGGGGGACCCGCCGACGTCCGGGAGCTGACCGTCGCGCTCGCGCGGGAGATGCTCGCCCTCGCCGGTCAGCCTGACGCCGACGTGGAGGCAGCGCTCGACGACGGCCGCGCCATGGACACGTGGAAAGCGATGATCCGTGCGCAGGACGGCGACCCCGACGCGGCGCTCCCGGTGGCGCGGGAGACGCACGTCGTGACGGCGCCCGCGGACGGCGTCGTGACCCGCATGGACGCGCTTCCCTTCGGCATCGCCGCCTGGCGTCTGGGCGCCGGGCGTGCGCGCGCGGAGGACCCGGTGGTCTTCGAGGCGGGGATCGATCTGCATGCGAAGCCGGGGGACCGGGTGTCGGCGGGGCAGCCGCTGTTCACGCTCTCGGCAGCCGACGAGGCGCGCTTCCCCCGGGCGATCGAGGCGCTCGAGGGCGCCTGGGAGCTCGGCGACGAGGCTCCGACCGTGGGACCGATCGTCCGCGAGCGCATCACGGCGTGAGGCCCGGGCGCTAGCCTGGACGAACACCCCGCGACCGAGAGGATCCCCATGTCGATCGATGCGAGCGGCGACGTCGCCATCCAGGGCGTCTCCCTGCGGAGTCTGCCGAAGGTGTCGCTGCACGACCACCTGGACGGCGCGGTGCGCCCGGCCACGATCATCGAGCTCGCCGACGCGATCGGTCTCGAGGTCCCGGCATCCGACCCTGCCGCGCTCGGTTCGTGGTTCGCGAAGAAGAGCGACGCGGGATCGCTGGTGGAGTACCTGAAGACGTTCGAGCTCACCACCGCGGTCATGCAGACCCGTGAGGGGCTGACGCGCGTCGCGCGAGAGTTCGTCCAGGACCTCGCGGCGGACGGAGTCATCTACGGTGAGATGCGATGGGCGCCGGAGCAGCACCAGGCGCGCGGTCTCTCGCTGGAGGACGCCGTCGAGGCGGTGCAGCAGGGCATCGAGGAGGGTGAGGACGCTGTCGACCGCGACGGCCGCAGCATCCGCGTCGGCCAGCTCCTCACCGCGATGCGGCACACCGACCGGGCGCGGGAGATCGCCGAGCTCGCGGTGGACTTCCGCGGACGGGGCGCCGTGGGCTTCGACATCGCCGGCCCCGAGGACGGCTTCCCTCCGTCGGACCACCGCGCGGCCTTCGACTACCTCGCCGAGAACTTCTTCCCGGTGACCGTGCATGCGGGGGAGGCAGCCGGGCTCGCCTCCATCCGCTCCGCCCTCCTGGACGGGCGTGCGCTCCGACTCGGACACGGCGTGCGCATCGCGGAGGACCTCGAGGTCGTCACGCAGGAGGGCGACGAGGTGCAGGTGCGCTTCGGCGACCTCGCCCGCTGGGTGCGCGATCGGGAGATCCCGCTGGAGCTCTCCCCGTCGTCGAACCTGCAGACCGGAGCCGTCGCGGCGTGGGGGCAGACCCTCGCCGATCATCCGTTCGACCTGCTGTACCAGCTCGGGTTCGCGGTGACGGTGAACGTGGACAACCGCACCATGAGCGCGACCTCCCTCACGCGGGAGCTGGCGCTGCTCGTGCAGACGTTCGAGTACGACCTCGACGACCTCGAGGCCTTCCAGTTCAACGCCGCCGCTGCGGCGTTCCTCCCCGTCGAGGAGCGCGAGGAGCTCGTCGAGATGATCGCCGAGGGCTTCGGCGCCTGACCCGGCGGCCGACACGACCCGTCGCGGCCGACACGACCCGTCGGCACGGCCGGAACGGGAGGCGGGACGCGAGGATGGGGGCATGCCCGCCTCCGTCTTCCTCGCCGGTCCCGCCTCGTGGAACCGGATGGTCCTGCTCGACCGGCTCCCCGAGCCCGTGCCCCACATGCAGTTCGCGCAGGCGAGCTGGGAGACGGTCGGCGGCACGAGCGCCGGCAAGGCGCTGAGCCTGACGACGCTGGGGCGGCCGGTCGTGCTGCATGGCATCGCCGGAGAGGACGAGGACGGGCTGCGCGTCCGCGAGGCGCTGCAGGCGGCCGGAGTGGTCGCGCACTGGACGGACGGGATCACCGAGCGGCACCTCAACCTGATGACGCCGCGCGGTGAGCGGGTGTCGCTGTACCTCTCGACCCCGGCGGAGACGACGGGGGAGGCGGACGGGGCGCACGCGGCGGAGATGGCTGGAGCCGACGCCGTCGTCCTCGACCTGGCCGCCGAGCCGCGACGGCTGCTCCCGCTCGCAGTGGCCAGCGGCACGCCGCTGTGGGTCGACGTGCACGACTACGACGGCGTCGGGGAGTACCACCGGCCGTTCCTCGCGGCAGCCACGGCGGTCTTCTGCAACGCGGACCGGCTGGACGCGCCGGTGGAGTTCCTCCGCGCCGTCGTCGCGGAGGGAGCGGCGTTCGCGGTGTGCACGCTCGGCGCCGAGGGAGCGGTCGCGGTGGGGGCGGACGGTGCCGAGTTCCGGGTGCCCGCCGTGCCGACCACCGTCGTCGACACCAACGGCGCCGGCGACGCGTTCTTCGCGGGCGTCCTCGACGCGCGGCTGGGAGGCGCGGACCTGGCGTCGGCGCTCTCGGCGGGCGCACGCTCGGCCGCCGGAGTGCTGACCACCCGGCATCTGCACCCGCTGCTCGACCCGATCCTCGGGGATCCGCGGGCGGCCTAGGGCGCGACCTGCTCCAGGAACCCGCCGACGACCTCGGTGACCTCGGCGTCCATCTCGTCGTCGTCGATCGTCGGGGTACCGTCGCCGGACTGGGGTCCGTAGTCGCCGAAGGAGGCGTGGGAGGCGCCGTCGATCTCGACGAACTCGGCGTCCGCGGGGAGCTCGGAGCGGGCGTCCGCGATCTTCTCGGGTGTGGAGAGACCATCCTCGCTGCCGGAGACGCTCAGCACCGGGAGGTCGGTGCCTGCGAGGTCGGTCGCGCAGTAAGAGGCGAAGAGGACGAGGGCATCGGCGTCCGTCGCGAGTTGACAGGCGCGCACCCCGCCGAGGGAGTGGCCGCCCACGGCCCAGACGCCGACGTCGGGCGCGGCGCTCGTGAACGAGTCGAGTCCGCGGGGATCGAAGAAGGCGAGATGGAGCCAGGGCCGCGTGATGACGACCGTGGTGCCCTCCGCCGCGAGCCCCTGGAGGATCGACGCGTAGGCCCAGGGGTCGACCTTCGCGCCGGGGATGAAGACGAGTCCCCGGTCGGAGGAGCCGTCCGCGGGCTCCAGGACGATCCCCTCATCGGCATCGGTCACCGTGATCGCCGGGTTCTCGCGGACGGCGGTCAGCGGTGCGGGCTCCGCGTCCATGACGCCGACCTGGCTCCAGACGAGGACTCCGCCGATGGCGAGGAGGATGACGATCGCCACGCTCCACAGGACTCGCTTCAGGACGCGGCGCCGGGGCTTCTTCTGCACAGCAGCAACGCTACCCCGGCCCCGACGCCGCGTCCCTCAACCGGCGAGCGCCGCTTGACGGAGGGCCACGGCGTCGCGGACGGCGGGGAAGAGCGGGTGCTCCGGATCGAGGCCGGTGGTGCGGACGGTGAAGCCCGCCGCGTTCTCCGTGCGCAGAAGGGTCTGCAGCTCGACCGACTGCTCGTCGGCGGCGTCGTCGAACTCCAGCGCGGCGGCGACGGCGGCCACCAGGGCATCCGTCGGCAGTCCGTGCTCGGCTGCCATCGCCGCGGGGCCGATGAACCGCTCGTGCCGGGAGATCTTCCGCAGGGGCTGACGGCCGACGCGCTGCACGGTGTCCACGAGCTCCGGGTTCCGGAACCGCTCCAGGATGGTCGCACGGTACTGCGCGAGGTCTGCGGGGTCGAGCCCGTGCTCGACGACCAGCACCGCCGAGGTCTCCTCGAGGGCGGCCGACACCTGCGCGGCGATCGCGTCGTCCGCGAGGGCGTCCGAGATCCGCTCGATGCCCGCCCGTGCACCGAAGTACGCGGTGGCGGCATGACCGGTGTTCACCGTGAAGAGCTTGCGCTCGATGTACGGCGCGAGGTCGTCGACGAAATGGGCGCCGGGGATGCGCGGCGGGGTGTCGCCGAACGGCCGGGCCTCGATCGCCCACTCGAAGTACGGCTCGACGGTGACGTCGATGCCCCCACCGTCCGGCTGCGCCGGCACGATGCGGTCGACGGCGGTGTTCGCGAACACCGCACGCGCGAGGAGGACGTCGGCATCCGGCCCCGCCGCCGCGACGATCTCCTGCCGCAGCTGATCGGTGGCGCCGATGGCGTTCTCGCAGGCCATCACCTGCAGAGGCGCGGCCTCGGGGGAGCGCAACGCGAGCCCGGCGACGATCGACGGGGCGACGAACCGCAGCACGGTGGGGCCGACGGCGGTCGTGACGACGTCGGCCGTCGCCACCTCCTCCGCGACGACGGCGGGGTCCGTGCGGCTGTTCACCGCACGGAACCCGGAGACGACGTGGTCGGTCCCTCCGGGGCCGGCTTCGTGCACGGTGTACGAGCCCGCCCGGTCGATCGCCTCCACGAGTGCGTCGGCGACGTCGCTGAACACGACCTCGTATCCGCCCTCGTGCAGGAGCAGGCCGACGAAACCGCGCCCGATGTTGCCCGCCCCGAAGTGGACCGCCTTCATCCCTCGTTCACCTCCGAGAGGAGAGCGAACAGCTCGTCCGGCGTCGCCGCCGCTTCCAGCCGGGCGACGTCGTCCTCCTCCGAGAAGAGGATCGCGATGCGGGACAGGATGTCCAGGTGCTCATCGCCGACGCCGGCGATGCCGATCACGAACCTCGCCTGCTCGCCGTCCCAGTCGACGCCGCCGTCGTAGCGGACGACGGAGAGCGCGGACGCCAGGATCGTGTCCTTCGCCTCGTTCGTGCCGTGCGGGATGGCCAGGCCGTTGCCCATGTACGTCGACACGGTCTCCTCGCGCTGACGCATCGCATCGACGTACGCCGGGGTCACCGCACCGGCGGCGACGAGGATGTCCGTCGCCTCCTGGAGCGCGTCGTCCCGCGACGCGCCTCCCGGGTGGATGCGGACCTGCTCGGCTGTGAGAACGCTCATTCTTCGTCCTTTCGCTGTTCCTTGACCATCTCGACGACCTCGTCGTACTTCGGCGAGTTCATGAAGTTGTCCACCGAGACGTGCAGGGAGTCCGGCGACTTCGCCGTGGCCCGGTCGGTGAGCTGCTGCTGCGTGATGACCACGTCGGCGGCGCCGTCGAGGTTGGCGATGGCGGCGTTCGTGACGGTGATGCCCTCGATGCCGGCCTTCTTCAGCTTGTTCCGCAGCACGCTGGCGCCCATGGCGGACGAGCCCATACCGGCGTCGCACGCGAACACGATGGTCTCGATCGGGGCCGCCGCGACCGCAATGGTGGCGGGAGCGGGCGTGGACTCCGGTGCCGCCGTCGCGGTCGAGGTGCGCAGGGCGTCCATCGCCGCGGACGACTTGCCCTTGTTCGCCTCGGTCTGCGCGATGGCCGCACCGAACGTGTCGCCCTCGGCGGCGAGGTCGCGCTTGCGCGAGGCCCGCAGGATGACGCCGGTGATGAGGAAGGTCACCGTCGCGGCGATGATGACCGACAGGTACACCACGAGGAGGTTGGCGACGCCGGGGCCGATGGCCGCGGCGGTCACGGCGATGATGCTGCCCGGGGCGGCCGGGAAGGCCAGTCCGCCGCCGAGGACCATGTTCGTGGTGACGCCGGCCGCTCCACCCGCGATGAGCGCGAGGATCGTGGTCGGCTTGCTGAGAGCGTACGGGAAGTAGATCTCGTGGATGCCGCCGAAGAACTGGATGATGGCGGCACCGGGAGCCGAGGCCTTCGCGGCGCCGACCCCGAAGAAGGTGAAGGCGAGCAGCAGGCCGAGGCCGGGGCCGGGGTTCGCCTCGATGAGGAAGAGGATCGACTTGCCCGTCTCCGCAGCCTGCTCGATCCCCAGCGGGGTGAACACGCCGTGGTTGATGGCGTTGTTGAGGAACAGCACCTTGGCCGGCTCGACGATGATCGACACGAGCGGCAGCAGGTTGAGCGACACGAGCCAGTCGACGGCGGCGCCCAGCGCGGCGCTGATGCCCAGCATGACCGGACCGAAGGCGAAGAACCCGACGATGGCGAGGAGCATGCCCAGGATGCCGGCGGAGAAGTTGTTGACGAGCATCTCGAAGCCAGGGCGGATCTTGCCGTCCCACAGCCTGTCGACCTGCTTCATGATCCAAGCGGCGATCGGGCCCATGATCATCGCGCCCAGGAACATCGGGATGTTCGTGCCGACGATCACACCGACGGTCGCGATCGTGGCGACCACGCCGCCGCGCTCGCCGTAGACCATGCGGCCGGCCGTGTTCGCGATCAGGAGGGGCAGCAGGTAGGTGACCATCGGGCCGACCAGGCCCACGTAGGCCAGGATGTTGCCGTCTGCGCCTTCGGCGACCGCGGTCATCGCGCCTTGCCAGCCGAGGACGGCGGAGTCGCCGCCGCCGCCGATGATCTCGGCGACGCCGGCCCAGTGCCAGCCGAACGGGCTCTCGGCGCCGAAGAAGCCCTTCGGGATGAAGAGCATCGTGATGAAGCCCCAGGCGATGAAGGCCGCGATGTTCGGCATGATCATGCCGGAGAGGAACGTGCCGAAACGCTGCACGCCCACGCGGAGGCCACCGGGGGCGGTGGCGGCGGGTGACGTCGTCGTCATGATGTGGTCTCTTTCTGATGAGGGGGGAGTGCCGCGGCGAGGGTCGCCGCAGCGGTGCGGGCGGAGGGGGCGTCGTCCGCGGCGAGCGCGGCTTCCGCGAGGCGGAGGGCGTCGTCGCGAGTGCGGGCGGCGAGCGCCTGGCGGACGTCCGCGAGGGCCGACGGCGCCATGGAGAGGCTCGTCGCACCGAGCCCCACGAGGACGACCGCGAGCAGCGGGTCGGCCGCGGCCTCGCCGCAGATGCCGACCGGCTTGCCGAGGCGGGCTCCGGCGGTGCCGACCTCGCGCACCAGGCGCAGCACCGCGGGGTGCCAGGGGTCCTGGAAAGACGCGACCGAGCCGAGCAGCCGGTCCGCGGCCATCGTGTACTGCGTGAGGTCGTTGGTGCCGATGGACGCGAAGTCGGCGTGGGCGAGGACGCGGTCGGCGAGCAGGGCGCTGGACGGCACCTCGACCATGACGCCGGCCGTCTTCAGCCCGTACTCGCGGGCGAGGCCTGTGAAATACACGGTCTCCTCGACGGTGGCCACCATGGGCGCCATGACCCACAGATCGGCGTCGGTCGCGGCGTCGGCCTCGGCCAGCGCGGTCAACTGCTCGCGGAGGATGTCCTCGCTCGCGCGGAGAGCCCGCAGACCGCGCAACCCCAGGGCCGGATTCTCCTCGTGCGCGTCGTTGAGGAAGGCCAGGGGCTTGTCGGCCCCTGCGTCGAGCATCCGCACGACGACCTTCTTGCCGGGGAAGGCCTCCAGGAGCTCACGATAGGACTCCCGCTGCTGGGCCACGGTCGGCGCCTGCGACGCGGACAGGAACAGGAACTCGGTCCGGAACAGCCCGACGCCCTCGGCCCCGCGTGCGACCGCGTCGGCGGCGTCGGCGGGCTTCCCCAGGTTCGCGAGGAGGGCGACCGGTGTGCCGTCGGCGAGCGCACCGGGCGTGAGCGGCGCGTCGTCCGCGACCAGTCTGGCCGCGGCGCGCTCGGCGGCGCGGCTGCGCTCCTCGGCGGTCGGTTCGCGGGTGATGACGCCTGCGGCGGCATCGACGATCACGGTCTCCCCGGTCGTCAGCGCGTGCCCGTCGCCGACGCCGACCACAGCCACGATGCCCTTCTCCCTGGCGAGGATCGCCGTGTGGGAGGTGGGGCCGCCGTCGGTGGTGACGAGGGCGAGCACCTGGTCGAGGTTCAGCAGCGCCGTGTCAGCGGGCGCGAGGTCGCGTGCCACGAGGACGAACGGGTGCCCGGGATCGGGCACGCCGGGGGCGTCCACCCCGCGCAGCCGGGCCAGCACCCGCTGCGCGATGTCGTCGAGGTCGGCGGCGCGCTCGCCGAGGTAGCCGCCGACGGCCTCGAGCGTGGCCCGGAAGCCCGCGAAGGCGTCGTGAACGGCCCATTCCGCGGTGGCCCCGGCATCGATCCTCGCGTCGACCTCGTCCTGCAGCGTCGGGTCCTCGGCGATCATCGCCTGCGCCTCCAGCACCTCCTGCGCGGCGCCGCCGGCGGCCTCGCCACGCTGCGTCAGCTCCTGCGCGACGACGGCGACGGCCTCGCGGACCCGCGCGCGCTCGGCATCGGCCCCGGCGGTGCTCGGGACGTTCTCGGGCGCGGGCAGCGCCTCGGTCATGCGGACGACCGGTCCCTGCGCGACGCCGAGACCGATGCCCACTCCTCGCAACGCGCTCATCCGGCCGCGTCCTGGTCGTGGTCGGTCGTCAGCAGCTCGGTGAGCGTGTCCAGTACGCCCTCGGCGCCGTCGCCGTCGGCCGTGAGCGTCACGTAGTCGCCGTGCTCGATGGCCAGCGCGATCACCCCGAGGATGCTCGCGGCGTTGACCGGCGTGCCGGAGTCCTTGGCGATCGTGACCGCGAGCCCGGAGTCCTTCGCGGCCTGCGCGAAGATCTTTGCGGGCCGGGCGTGCAGTCCGTGCGAGGAGCCGATGCGGACGGTGCGGGTGGCGGTCATGGTGTTCCTTTCGGGGCCCCGCCGGCGGCGGCGAGGGTCGACTGGGCGAGAAGAAGGGTGCGGACGCCGTCGCGGTCCGCGAACACGTCGTCCGGCAGGACGGCGACGGGCGCGCGGGTCAGGTCGCGGATGGCGTCGAGGCGCTCACGCAGATGCGGGCCCACGAGGACGAGGTCGTGTCCGCCGAGGGGGACGGTGCTCTCGACCCCGGCATCCGCATCCCAGTCCAGGCCTGCTGCCGCTGCGGCAGTGCGCAGGCGCTGAGCGACGAACGTGCTCGACGCGCCGGCGCCGCAGACCACGAGAATCCTCATCGATGTCACCCTTCCTGAGAACAGTCTGGGAAACGTGACCACGGCGGCACCAACACGTTCTCTTCCGCCCCTGCGGAATGCTCCTCGCCGCGCCCGTGCCGCCGGAGGCTGTCATCATGGAGAGCAGTCGGACAGTGCCGTCAGCACGGGAACTCGGAGGGACCATGTCGCGCCAGCGTCAGGACCAGCTCCTCGCCGCGCTGCTGCGCGAGGAGGGCTGGGCGACCGCAGGCACGCTGGCCGATCTCCTGGGTGTGACCCCGCGGAGCATCCGCTCCTACGTCGCGGCACTGAACGCCCGCACGCCGGGCGCCGCGGTCGTCGAGTCCGGCCCCGCGGGCTATCGGGCGGGCCCCGGCGCCCGCGGCGCGCTGCGCGTCCGGCAGGGCGGCGACTCCGCCCCGCGCGAACGGCTGCACGCCCTCGTCCGGCTGCTCCTGGACGAGCCGGAGGGGATCGACGTCTTCGACACCGCGGATGCGCTGCACGTGAGCGAGGCGACGCTGGAGGCGGACCTGGTCCGCGTCCGCGGTCTCCTCGACGGGACCGACCTGACGCTCGACCGGGCCCGTGAGCGGGTGCGGCTCCGCGGAGACGAGGCCGCCCAGCGCCGCCTGCTCAGCCGCCTCGCCCACGACGAGATGGACGACGCGTCGTTCCACCCGGAGATCTTCCGGCGGGCCCTCTCCGGGACCGCGGTCGATGCGCAGGCGGTCGGACCCTTCAAGTCGGCCCTCGTGCGCGAGCTCGGCGAACTCGGCTACTACGTCAACGAACTCGCGATCGCCGACGTGCTCCTGCACATCGCGATCGCCGCCGAGCGGGTGGCCGCCGGCCGTGCCCTCGAGGCACCCCCCGTGGGAGCTCGACCGGAGATCCCGCGGGTGGGAGCGGTGATCGCCGGCCTCGCCGCCGAGCACTTCGCCGTGGTCCTGGGCGAGGGCGACAGCGGTCACCTCGCCTCCCTGGTCCTGACGCGGATCGTCGCGCCGGGTGGCGAGGCGGCGCAGGAGCTCGCCCGCAGCGGCGTCGCCCCGGACGTGGAGGCGGCGGTCAGAGCGGAGATCGCGCGGGCCGCGGAGGACTACCGCGTCGACCTCGTCGACGAGACGTTCGTGCTCCGCCTCGCGCTGCACGTGCAGAACCTCCTGCGCCGCGCCGAGGAGAGCGCCCTCACCCGGAACCCGCTGACCCGCTCGCTGAAGACGACCTATCCGATGATCTTCGAGGTGGCGGTGTCGATCGCGAGCGGTCTGCACGACCGGCTCGGCACGCCCATCCACGACGACGAGATCGCCTACATCGCCATGCACGTCGGGGGGCGGCTGGAGCGGAGCCGCAAGGCGGAGTCCATCCTCACCGCGACCATCGTCTGCCCCGGCTACTACGAACTCCACGAACTCCTGCGTTCGAGCGTGGACCGCTCGCTGGGTTCCGCGATCGAGGTCACCAGCGTCGTCACCAACGTCGACCCGGACTGGGCGTCGTTCGACACCGACCTCGTGCTGAGCACGATCGAACCCGGGGCTTCCGGCGACCGGTTCGTGCGCATCCAGCCGTTCCTCACGGACGCCGACGTCGACCGCATACAGCAGGCCGCAGGGCGGCTGCGCCGCGGTCGACGGCTCGCCCGACTCCGGGAGGAGCTCGCGCGCTACTTCCACCCCGATGCCTTCGTGCACCCGCTCCCTGACGAGGGCGAGGAGGCCATCATCCGGCGGCTCGGCGCGCCGCTGATCCGGGCCGGTCTGATCGGCGACGACTACGTGGAGAACACGATCGTGCGCGAGCGCATGTCCTCCACCGCGTTCACCGACGCGCTCGCCGTGCCGCACGCGCTGCAGATGACCGCGACCCGGACGGCGATCGCGCTCGGCGTCGCGGACGGGTCGGCGGCATGGGGGGACGGACGCGTGCAGGTCGTCGCGCTCGCCGCCTTCAGCGAGAGCGACAGGGCGGCTTTCCAGACCGTGTTCGAGCAGCTCGTCGAGGTGTTCAGCGAGCGGGAGAGCGTGCAGCGGATCGTCCGCCGCGGGGTGACCTTCGAGGGCTTCCTCGACGAGCTCGTCGCCGTGATCGACGGCTGAGACTCAGGCGTCGGGCGCGAGCACCAGGGCGAGCTGCGCGAGGACGCGCTCGGACGACGGACCCGGCGGCGTCTCCAGGGTCACGGCGTCCCCGGGGGCGAGGGCGAGGTCCATCACCGCGAGGACGCTGCGCAGATCCACGGCCGTGCCGCCGGCGGTGCGCAGCGTGACCGGGAGCTCGTGCGCCTGCGCGAGGCGCACGAGCTCCGCGACCGGTCGTGCGTGCACCCCGTTGTGGGCGCTGACGACGACGTGGCGGACGGGCATGGTCAGGAGCGCTCGTCCAGGAGGACCCGGACGCCGGCCTCCAGCTCGGCGACGGCGGCCGCCGCACCCTCCGCGGAGTCGGCTGCGGCGTCGATGTAGACCTTCAGCTTCGGCTCTGTTCCGCTCGGGCGCACGATGACCCGGTATCCGTCGGAGAGCCGGTACCGCAGCACGTCCCCGGAGGGCTGCCCCGGTGCGCTCTGCAGCAGGTCCTCGGTCGACGCGATCGAGCGTCCGCCGATCTGCGTGGGCGGAAGCGAGCGCAGCGACAGCATCACCGTGCCGATGAGCGACAGGTCAGCCACCCGCACCGACACCTGGGAGCTCGCGAAGTGACCGTACGTGTCGCCCACCTCGCGGACGAGGTCGGCGAGGGTCAGCCCGCGCTCCTGCGCCTCGGCGGCCAGCCCGAGCACGGCGACCGCGGCGGAGATGCCATCCTTGTCGCGCACGGTCTCGGGGTTGACGAGGTAGCCCAGGGCCTCCTCGAAGCCGAAGACGATGCCGGGAGCCCGCGAGATCCACTTGAACCCGGTGAGCGTCTCGTGGAAGTCCAACCCGTGGTGGGCGGCGATGGCGCCGAGCCCGGGGGAGGAGACGAGCGAGCACGCGAGCGAGGCCCCGGGAGTTCCGGCCGCGGCACGCGCGGCGCGGGCGCCGAGCAGCAGTCCGACCTCGTTGCCGGTCAGACGTCGCCAGCCGTCCGCGGCGGTGTCGTCGGGGACGGCCACGGCGAGCCGGTCGGCGTCCGGATCGTTGGCGAGGATGAAGTCCGCCTTCGCCCTCCGGGCCGTGGCGAACGCCAGGTCCATGGCGCCCGGCTCCTCCGGGTTGGGGAAGGACACCGTGCGGAACGTCGCGTCCGGGTGGAGCTGCTCGTCGACCACGATCGGCCGCGGGTAGCCGGCAGCGTCGAGGATGCGCGCGAACGTCTCCCAGCCGACGCCGTGCATCGCGGTGTAGACCCAGCGCAGGCGGCGGCCCGCCGCGGGCGCGGGGGCGACGGCCGCGGTGGCGGCGACGTAGGCCTGGACGAGATCCTCGCCCGCGGTCTCGTAGGCGGTGGACCGCGGCAGGGTCCGCACGTCTCCGCCGTCTGCGACGCGCTGGATGTGGGCGGCGATCTCGGCGTCGGCGGGAGCCACGATCTGCGAACCGTGATCCGCGCCGCCGAGGTACACCTTGTAGCCGTTGTCGTCCGGCGGGTTGTGGCTCGCGGTCACCATCACGCCCGCGTCGGCGCCGAGGTGCCGCACCGCGAAGGCCAGCACGGGGGTGGGGAGCAGGCGGGGGAGCAGGATCGCGCGCAGGCCGGCACCGGCGAACAGCTCCGCGGAGTCCTGGGCGAACACGCGGGAGTTGCGGCGGCCGTCGTAGCCGATCACCACGGTCGGGGTCGCGCCCGCGGCCCGCTCGCGCAGATACGCCGCGAAGCCCGCCGCGGCCTGGGAGACGAGCACCCGGTTCATCCGGTTGCTTCCCGCCCCGAGCGCGCCGCGGAGCCCGGCCGTGCCGAACGCGAGACGACTGCCGAAGCGGTCGTCGAGCTCCGCCGTGGCGGCCTCATCCCCGGAGGCGGCGCGGGTGATGATGCCGGCCAGCTCGTCGCGGGTCTGCGGGTCGGGGTCCTGGCGCAGCCAGGCGCGGGCCTGGGCGAGCCGCTCCTCGCTCACAGGGCCTCGACCACCCGGGCCAGCAGGTCGGAGATCACCGGCTCCGCCTCGCGTCCGGCCTCGATGACCTCGGCGTGGCTGAGCGGGGTCTGCTGGATCCCGGCCGCGAGGTTCGTGATGAGCGAGAACCCGAGGATCTCCATGCCGGCCTCGCGCGCCGCGATCGCCTCGAGCGCGGTCGACATGCCGACGATGTGGCCGCCGATGTGCTTGGCCATCTGCACCTCGGCCGGGGTCTCGTAGTGCGGGCCGCGGAACTGCGTGTAGACGCCCTCGTCGAGGGCGGGGTCGACCGTACGGGCGATGTCGCGCAGGCGCTTCGCGTAGAGGTCGGTGAGGTCGATGAACGTCGCGCCCTCCAGCGGGGAGTCGGCGGTGAGGTTGATGTGGTCGCTGATCAGCACGGGCTGGCCGGGCTTCCAGGTCTCCTTGATGCCGCCGGCGCCGTTGGTGAGCACCATGATCTTCGCGCCGGTGGCTGCGGCGGTGCGGACGCTGTGCACGACCCGGCGGACGCCGTGGTCCTCGTAGTAGTGCGTGCGGGCACCGATGACGAGGACGTTCTTCCCGCCGGGCGTCCGGATGCTGCGCAGCGTGCCGACGTGGCCCTCCAGAGCGGGCTTCGAGAACCCGGTGACCTCCGTGGCGGGGATGGTCGCCACGGTCTCGCCGATGAGGTCGGCGGCCTTGCCCCAGCCGCTGCCGAGCGTGAGGGCGATGTCGTGCTTCTCGACGCCGGTCAGCCGCGCGATGTCGGCGGCGGCTTCGGCTGCGACCTCGAACGGGTTCGCAGCGGGGTCGTCGAGGGGGTTGCTGTGGGTTTCAGGCATGGATCCACTCTAGGAAGTGGCAGGCTCCGGTGCCAGGATTGCGGAAGAATGGAGAGCATGTCTTCCACCACTTTCGAGCGCACTCAGCGCGTCGCCGTCCTCGGCGGCGGACCCGGCGGTTACGAGGCGGCCCTGGCGGCCGCCCAGCTCGGAGCGGAGGTCACCCTCGTCGAGCGCGTCGGTGTCGGCGGATCCGCCGTGCTCACCGATGTGGTGCCCTCGAAGAGCCTCATCGCGACGGCGGACGCCGCGGTCGCCATCTCCGAGGCCAGCGACCTCGGCGTGAACTTCTACGCCAAGGGCGAGAACGGCAAGCCCCTCAAGCCGGAGATCGCCATCAACCTCGCGGCGGTGAACAAGCGCCTCGTGGCGCTGGCCGGTCAGCAGTCCGAGGACATGCGCACCACCCTCCTCGACGCAGGCGTGCGCATCCTCTCCGGTCACGGCCGTCTGGAGGGTCCGAACGCCATCGTCGTCTCCACGGGCGAGCGGGGCACGGACTTCGACCGCGTCGAGGCCGACACCATCGTCGTCGCGGTCGGCGCCTCGCCGCGCGAACTCGACTCCGCCAAGCCCGACGGCAAGCGCATCCTCACGTGGACCCAGCTCTACGACATGAAGGCGCTGCCCGAGCACCTCATCGTCGTCGGCTCCGGCGTGACCGGTGCCGAGTTCGCCTCCGCCTACATGAACCTCGGGGCGAAGGTCACGCTCGTCTCCAGCCGCGAGCAGGTCCTCCCCGGCGAGGACCAGGATGCGGCGCGCGTGCTGGAGAAGGTGTTCAAGCGCGGCGGCATGCAGGTGCTGTCCAAGTCGCGCGCCGAGAAGGTCGAGGTCACCGGAGACGGCGTCACGGTGACCCTGTCCGACGGTCGCACTGTCGAGGGCAGCCACTGCCTCATGGCGGTCGGCTCGATCCCGAACACGGCCGGCATCGGTCTGGAGGAGGCCGGTGTCGAGCTCGACGACTCCGGACACGTCCGGGTGAACCGCGTCGCGCGCACCTCGGTGCCGAACGTGTACGCGGTCGGGGACTGCACGAACTTCTTCCCCCTGGCCTCGGTGGCCTCGATGCAGGGTCGCACGGCGGTGTTCCACGCGCTGGGCGACATCGTCATCCCGCTCGAGCTCATCAAGATCACCTCCAACATCTTCACCGCGCCGGAGATCGCGACCGTCGGCTACGGCGTCAAGGACGTGGAGGACGGCCTCGCGGACGGCATGGTCTACAAGCTCCCGCTCGCCGCCAACCCGCGCGCGAAGATGATGGGCATCAAGGACGGCTTCGTCAAGCTCATCGCGCGCAAGGGCTCCGGCACCGTGATCGGCGGCGTGATCGTGGCACCGAAGGCCTCCGAGCTCATCTACCCCATCGCGATCGCGGTCGAGCGTCGCCTCACCGTCGACCAGGTCTCCCGGGTCTTCGCCGCGTACCCCTCGCTCTCGAGCAGCATCACCGACGCGAGCCGCGCGATGCACCTCGTGAACATCTCCTGACCCGAGACCCCGCGCAATCGCCGAGACCCCGGGCTGCAGACATCTGCAGCCCGGGGTCTCGGCGTGAAAGCGGGGTCTCGCGTGTCAGGAGATCGTGTCAGGAGATCGTGAGGAGCTGGTGGCCGGCGGACACCGTGGTGCCAGCGGCGGCGTCGATGCTGCCGACGACGCCGTCCTTGTGCGCCTGCAGCGGCTGCTCCATCTTCATCGCCTCGAGGACGACGACGAGGTCGCCCTTGACGACCTGCTGCCCTTCCTCGACGGCGACCTTGACGACCGTGGCCTGCATCGGCGACTTCACCGCGTCGCCGGAGGCCCCGGCGTTGGCGACCGTGGCGTGGCTGCGACGCGACGGCGGCACCGCCGCAGGGCGTCCCGTGGTGCCGGGGGCGACGGCGACGCGATCGGGCAGGCTGACCTCGAGCCGCTTGCCGCCGACCTCGACGACCACCGTGTGCCGGGCGTTCGCGGGGGCCGGAGCCTCGAGCTCGCCGTCCCACGCGGGGATGTCGTTGTCGAACTCGGTCTCGATCCACCGCGTGTAGACGCCGAACGTCCCGTCCTCGGCCGTGAAGGCGGGGTCGCGGACGACCTTGCGGTGGAAGGGGATGACGGTGGGAAGGCCTGCGACCTCGAACTCGTCCAGGGCCCGACGCGCGCGCTCCAGGGCCTCGGCGCGGTCCTTGCCGGTAACGATGATCTTGGCGAGCAGCGAGTCGAACGCGCCGGAGACCGCGTCCCCGGCGGTGACACCGGAGTCGAGGCGGATGCCGGGGCCGCCGAAGGTCTTGAAGACGTGGATGGGGCCGGGCTGGGGGAGGAATCCACGACCCGGGTCCTCGCCGTTGATGCGGAACTCGATGGAGTGGCCCTGCGGCTGGGGGTCGTCGTAGTCGATCGTGCCGCCGGCGGCGATGCGGAACTGCTCGCGGACGAGGTCGATGCCGGTGACCTCCTCGGACACGGGGTGCTCGACCTGGAGGCGGGTGTTCACCTCGAGGAAGGAGACCGTGCCGTCGGCGCCGATGAGGAACTCGCACGTGCCCGCACCGACGTAGCCGACCTCCTTGAGGATGGCCTTGGACGCCGAGTAGAGCTTCTCGTTCTGCTCGGGCGTGAGGAACGGGGCGGGTGCCTCTTCGACGAGCTTCTGGTGTCGACGCTGCAGCGAGCAGTCGCGGGTCGAGATGATGACGACGTTGCCCTCGGCATCGGCGAGGCACTGGGTTTCGACGTGACGGGGCTTGTCGAGGTACTTCTCCACGAAGCACTCGCCGCGGCCGAACGCGGCGACCGCCTCGCGCGTGGCGGACTCGAACAGCTCCTCGACCTCGTCGAGCTCACGGGCGACCTTGAGGCCGCGACCGCCGCCGCCGTAGGCCGCCTTGATCGCGATCGGCAGACCGTACTCCTGCGCGAAGGCGACGACCTCGTCGGCACCGGAGACCGGGCCGGGGGTGCCGGGCGCGAGGGGCGCGCCGACCTTCTCGGCCACGTGGCGGGCGGTGACCTTGTCGCCGAGCGCCTCGATGGCCTCCGGGGAGGGGCCGATCCAGATCATCCCGGCGTCGATCACGGCGCGCGCGAACTCGGCGTTCTCCGCGAGGAACCCGTAGCCCGGGTGCACGGCGTCGGCGCCGGCGCGGCGGGCGACGGAGAGGATCTTCTCGATCTGGAGGTAGGTCTCGGCGCTGGTCGCGCCACCGAGCGCATACGCTTCGTCAGCGAGGCGCACGTGCAGCGCGTCCCGATCCTGGTCGGCGTAGACGGCGACCGAGGCGATCCCGGAGTCACGAGCGGCACGGACGATGCGGACGGCGATCTCGCCGCGGTTGGCGACGAGCACCTTCGCGATTTCAGGCATGGTTGCCAGCCTAGCGAGTAGCATCCCGATACTTTTGACGACTCTCGACAAGAAAGAGGGAAAAACGTGGAGGGGAGTCTACGACCACAGATCCGTCCACCGCACTCCGAGATCGGCAGCGAGACGGCGCACGGTGGAGAGTGACATCCCCACGACGGTGGAGGGATCGCCCTCGACCCGGGTGATGAAGGCGCCGCCGAGGCTGTCCACGGTGAAGGCTCCGGCGACGTGCAGCGGTTCCCCCGATGCCACGTACGCGGCGATCTCCTCATCGCTGATGTCCTCGGCGAACGTCACGGCGGCCTCCGCGACAGCGGTCGCCTCGACGGGCTCGGCGCCGGGGGAGACGCGGAACACGGAGTGCCCGGAGTGCAGCACACCGGTGGCGCCGCGCATCTCCTGCCACCGGCGCGTGGCCTCCTCCGGCGTGTAGGGCTTGCCGTAGACCCGGTCCCCGAGCGCGAACATGGAGTCCCCGCCGATCACGATGCCGTCGAACACGCCCTCGGCGGCCAGCCGCTCGGCGACGGCGGCGGCCTTGGCGCGAGCGAGCAGCAGCACGAGGTCGGCGGGTGCGACGGGGCCCATGCGCTCCTCCGCGGCGGCGGCCAGGGCGTCCTCGTCCACCTCCGGCGACAGCGTGAGGGGTTCGATGCCGGCCTGACGCAGCAGCATGAGCCGGGCGGGGGATGTCGAGGCGAGGCAGACGCGCATGGAGACCACCGTATCCTCGAAGGATGACTTCCTCCGCAGCCGACGTGCTCGATCTCGACATCACCGGCATCGCCCACGGAGGCACCTTCATCGCCCGTCACGACGGTCGCGTGGTCTTCGTCTCCGATGCGATCCCGGGGGAGCGCGTCCGTGCCCGCCTGCTGGATCCGTCCGCCGGCGCCGGGGAGCCCGACACCCGCAGCTTCTGGCGCGCCGAGACGATCGAGGTCCTCGAGGCCTCTCCGCATCGGCGGCGGCATATCTGGCCGGAGGCGGACGTCGCGCACGACCCCGCCCAGCGGCCCGGGGGCGCGGACCTCGGGCACATCGACCTCGGGCACCAGCGCGTGCTCAAGCGACAGGTTCTCTCGGAGGCGTTCGACCGCTTCGCCGGTCCCGGCCTCGAGGCCCCGGAGATCGAGGCCGTGGAGTCCGGGGACGGGACGGGGTGGCGCACACGGGTGACCCTGCACGTGGACGACGAGGGACGGATCGGCCCCTTCGCGGCCCGCAGCCACCGCGTCGTCCCGGTGTCGACGCACCCGCTCGCCCGCCCCGCGATCGCCGAGGCCGCCCTGGCCCTGCAGGGCGAGAAGGCCGGACGCATCGAGCTCGTGGAGCCCGCGGACGGCCGGGTGCGCATCCTCCGCCAACCCGAGGCCGAGCGGCGCTCACCGCGGGATCGTCGTCCTCGGCCGACACCCGAGGTCGTGCAGGAACGCGTTGGTGACCGCACGTTCGACGTCGACGCCGGAGGGTTCTGGCAGGTGCACCCCCGTGCCGCCTCCGTCCTCGACGGTGCCGTGTACGGGCTGCTCGACGGGCATGTGGAGCCGGACGCGACGCATTACGACCTGTACGGCGGCGTCGGCCTCTTCGCGCGGACCCTCGCGGATCTCGGCGGCACCGATGTCGTCACGGTGGAGTCCAGCCGCCGGGCGACGCAGCACGCCGCCGCGAACCTCGCCCCGCTCGACGTGACGGCGGTCACGGCTCGCGTCGACCGCTTCCTGCAGCAGTCGCGGCGCGGAGGTGCCACGGGAGCCGTCGTGCTCGATCCGCCGCGGTCGGGGGCCGGGCGGGCGGTCGTGGAGGGCGTGCATGCGCTGAGCCCGTCCGCGATCGCCTACGTCGCCTGCGACCCGGTGGCCCTCGCCCGCGACCTCGGCACCTTCCGCGGCCTGGGGTGGGAGGTCGGTGCCCTCCGCGGCTTCGATCTGTTCCCGCACTCGCATCACTTCGAGGTCGTCGCCCTGCTCACCCGGTGAGCGCATTCCCGGCCCCGGGTCCGCGACTCACTAGGCTGTGGGCATGAGCACCGTCGCCCTCATCGACGACCACGAGTCCGTCCGCCTCGGCCTCGAGGCCGCGTGCGCCAGGGACGGGCAGACCGTCGTGTTCACCGGGAGCACGGTCGGCTCCTACCTCGTGTGGCGCTCGTCCACGGGCGCTCCACCCGCAGACGTCGTCGTGCTCGACCTCACGCTGGGGGACGGAACGACGGTCACGGAGAACGTCGTGTCCCTCGTCGCCGACGGCGCCAGCGTGGTGATCCACAGCGTCGCCGACCGTCCGGCGGCCGTGCGCGAGGCGCTGGCGGCCGGCGCGGCCGGAGTCGTCAGCAAGTCCTCCGCCCTCGACGACGTGCTGGATGCGATCCGCACCGTGGCGCAGGGTGAGGCGCTGAACAACGTCGAATGGGCCAGCGCGGTCGACGGCGACCGCGCGTTCGCCGACGCCCAGCTGTCCACCCGGGAGCGGGAGGTGCTCCGCCTGTATGCGACCGGCCTGCCCCTGAAGGCCGTGGCCGAACGCCTCGGCGTCGCGTACTCCACCGCGAAGGAGAACATCACCCGGATCCGGGTGAAGTACGTCGAGGTCGGTCGGCCGGCGCCCACCAAGGTCGATCTGCTGCGGCGCGCGATGGAGGACGGCATCGTGACGGCCGACGGGGCGCCGAGTGCCCGCTGAGCCGCTGAGCGTCCGCGACGCCTGGAGCAAGATCCCGTCTCCCGGCAGCGCGGAGAACGGCTTCGAGCGGTTCACCGGGAAACGGATGGAGCGCATCCTCGCGATCGTCGTCGCCCTGGGCTCCGCCGTGCTCGGGGCGCAGGCGCTGATCGCGGCCGTGCACACGATGTCCCGCGCGGACGTGCCGCACATCGCGATGCTCATCGCCGTGTTCGTGCCGTTGGCGGCGATGCTCGTCGCCTGCCTGGTCGGACGCGGCGTGCGCCTGGCCTCGGGGGTCTTCGCCGTCGTGTACGTCCTCGCGCTCGCGGCATGGCCGGTCGTCGTCGATCCCACCGACAAGGTGGCGGGGGACCAGCCGTGGATCTTCTTCCTCGTGAACGTCGGAGTCGTGGCGGCGATGCTGGCCTTCCCCGTGCGGCTGCAGTTCGCGTGGGCGGTCGGGGTGCCGTTCGTCTACGGGTACGTGCGTCTGGTGCAGGGCGACTTCTCGCGCGAGTTCTGGGTGACGACCGCGTTCGACGTCTCCTTCACGCTCATCCTCGGCGTCGTGATCGTCTCGCTCGGCTGGATGTTCCGCTCGGTCGCCGCGGGCGTGGACGAGGCGCGGGGCACGGCGGTGGCGTCGTATGCGACGGCGGCGGCCGCGGCGGCGGCGGAGGAGGAGCGCGTGGCGATGTCGGCGCTCATGCACGACAGCGTGCTGGCCGCACTCATCGCCGCCGAACGCGCGGAGGGTGAGCGGGCGAGAGAGCTCGCCGTGGCGATGGCGCGGGAGGCGCTCACGCGGCTCGCGAACACGGAGGCGGCGGTCGCGGAGGAGGGTAGCGATGAGCCGGTGGGCGCCGCGCAGATCGTCGTGGAGCTGCGACGGGCCCTCTCCGAGCTCGGCGCGGACGCGATCGTGGAGGAGCGTGGCGGGAGCGGCCTCATCCCGGGGCGCGCAGCGAGGGCTCTCGTGCTCGCGGCGCGGCAGGCGATCGGCAACGCGGTCGCACACGCCCACGGTCGCGGCCTGCACATCCTCGTGGTCGGTCACGGCGACGAGGGCATCGCCGTGACGGTCTCCGACACCGGGAACGGGTTCGACGTCGACACGATCGGTCCGGATCGGCTCGGCATCCGCGCCTCCATCCTCGCCCGTATGGCCGGTGTCGCCGGCACCGCGCGGATCTCCTCCGACGAGGGCGGCACCGTCGTCACCTTGGGCTGGGAGCGCTCATGAACCGGACCGTGCGGAGTGTCGCGACCTCGCTCGCCGTCGGGTTCGCGCTGTACTTCGTCGCCCGCGGGATCTGGTGGATCGAGCAGCCGACGGCACCGCTGCTCATGGTCCTCGCGATCGCCGCGTACCTCGTCGTGGTGAACATCGCGATCCTCGGCAGCCCGGCCACGGTCCGGATGCCGCTGTGGTCGGCGCTCCTCGCGCTGGCCGTGAGCGCGGTGATCCCCGCGCTCGTGACCCTCTCGCTGGAACCGGACGATCGCACGGCGCCGTTCGCCACCTGGTACATCGGCGCTCTCGGGCTGCTCGGCGTGGTGTGCGTGGTCCGGCGCCGGCCCTGGGTGGGCTGGACGACGCTCGCCGTGCTCGTCGTCTCCGCGTCGCTCGCGCTGGGCATGGGCGTGGCGATGAACCTCGGCGTGGTGGGCTCGATCATGTGGGTGGCGGTCGCCCAGCTGCTGGTGATGTTCTGGGATCGCGCCGTCAGCGACACGGAGCGCCTGTCCGAGATCCAGCAGGCCGTGTCGGCCTGGCATGCGACGCAGCGCGTCCGGCAGCGCGAGCGTCGGCTGCGGACGCAGTTCGCCCTCGCGGTCGCCGGCCCGATCCTCAGCAGGGTGGTGGCCTCACGCGGGCTGCTCGACGACGACGAGCGCCTGGAAGCCCGGCTCGCTGAGGGACGTCTGCGTGACGAGCTGCGCGGCGCGGACCTGTTGAACGACGACGTCCGCAATGCGATCGACGCCGCGCGCCGCCACGGTGCCTCGGTGACCGTGTTCGACGAGGGTGGGCTCGACGGCGTGGACGAGGGGCGGCGGATGGAGATCCGGGACGAACTCGCGGCGGTCCTGCGCAGCGCGGGTACCGGCCGGATCATCATCCGCTCCGCACGGGATCCGCTCGTGGCGGTGACGGTCGTCGGCCGCGCGGGCCTGCGGGCCTCGGACGACGACTCCGTGGACCTGTGGCACGAGATCGCCAGAAAGCGGCGTGAGACCGCCTCCGACGCACGGAAGTGAGAGTGGGCGAGGGGCGGCGAATCCGCCTGCCCCTCGCCGTGCGGACAGTTACCCGAAAACCGTCCGCTGGTGGCCGATCAGCGTCTGTCTACCCTGGGACAGAGAGACCAGCCGAACGCGAAGCGTCCCCTTCAGTCTGCGGGGTCGTGCAACGGTTGTCTGTAGGTATTTTGGGGGACAAAACACGACGACCCGATTCAGCCGGCGAAGCGTCCCCAGGGGATGTCGCGACGCAGCGGTCGGCGCAGCGGGCGCTGCGTGCGCGTCCACGCCGACACCCGCGGCTCCTCGACCGTCGCCTCCGCCTGCTCGGTCTCGTAGGCGTCGCCGAGCACCGCGATGAGGGCCGCGAGTTCCTCCTCCGTGGCGGCGCCGCGCGTGATCTCCAGAAGGAGCGGCGCGGGGGCCGTCCCGTCGACGGCGGATTCCTGCGCGCTCACAGCGGGATGTTCCCGTGCTTCTTCGGCGGCAGCTCTGCGCGCTTGCCGCGGAGCGCGCGCAGCGCCTTCGCGATCGCGACGCGCGTGTTCGCCGGTTCGATGATGCCGTCGAGCTCGCCGCGCTCGGCCGCGAGGAAGGGCGAGGCGACGTTGTAGGTGTACTCGTTGGCCAGACGCGTGCGGACCGCCGCCACGTCCTCGCCGGCTTCCTCCGCCTTGCGGATCTCGCCGCGATAGAGGATGTTGACGGCGCCCTGGCCGCCCATCACGGCGATCTCCGCGGTGGGCCAGGCGAGGTTCACGTCGGCGCCGAGCTGCTTCGACCCCATGACGATGTACGCGCCGCCGTACGCCTTGCGCAGGATCACCGTCACGAGCGGCACGGTGGCCTCCGCGTACGCGTAGAGGAGCTTGGCGCCGCGGCGGATGACCCCTGTCCACTCCTGGTCGGTGCCTGGCAGGTATCCCGGCACGTCGACGAGGGTCACGATCGGGAGCGAGAACGCGTCGCAGAACCGCACGAACCGGCTCGCCTTCTCGCCGGCCTCGATGTTGAGCGTGCCCGCCATCTGGGACGGCTGGTTGGCGATGATGCCGACCGAGCGGCCCTCGATGCGGCCGAAGCCGATGACGATGTTGGGAGCGAACAGCGGCTGCACCTCGAGGAAGTCGCCGTCGTCGACGACATGCTCGATCACCGTGTGGATGTCGTACGGCTGGTTCGGGGAATCCGGGATGAGCGTGTTGAGCGTGCGGTCGGCGTCGGTCGTCTCGAACTCGAACGCGCTCTCGTAGGACGGCAGCTCCGCCATGTTGTTGTCCGGCAGGAATCCGAGGAGCGTGCGGGCATAGTCGATCGCGTCGTCCTCGTCCTCCGCGAGGTAGTGGGCGACACCGGAGCGCGTGTTGTGCGTGTAGGCGCCGCCGAGCTCTTCCATGCCGACGTCCTCGCCGGTGACCGTCTTGATCACGTCGGGCCCGGTGACGAACATCTGGCTGGTCTTGTCGACCATGATGACGAAGTCGGTGAGGGCGGGCGAGTAGACGGCGCCGCCGGCGGCCGGGCCCATGATGATCGAGATCTGCGGGATCACGCCGGAGGCGCGGGTGTTCAGACGGAAGATCTCGCCGTACTTGCCGAGCGCGACCACACCCTCCTGGATGCGCGCCCCGCCGGAGTCGAGGATGCCGATGCAGGGCATGCCGCCGGCCAGGGCGAACTCCATGACCTTGACGATCTTCTCGCCGGCGACCTCGCCGAGCGACCCGCCGAAGGTCGAGAAGTCCTGCGAGTACACCGCCACGGTGCGGCCGTGGATGGTGCCGACGCCGGTGACGACGGAGTCGCCGTAGGGGCGCGAGCGGTCCATCCCGAACGCGGTGGTGCGGTGGCGCACGTACTCGTCGAACTCGACGAAGCTGCCGGGGTCGACGAGGAGTTCGATGCGCTCGCGGGCGGTCATCTTGCCCTTCGCGTGCTGCTTCTCCTTCGCCTTCGCCTCGGCGTCGACGACGGCCTCGGTGTAGCGAGCGCGCAGGTCCGCGATCTTGCCGGCGGTGGTAAAGGGGTCGGGCTTGTCCGTCACGGATTCCACCCTAGCGTCGGGTCCGCGCCGTCCGTTGGATGATCGGCACAACGGGCCGGCGGATCCTTTGGCGAGGTGCGCGACCCCTCACGTCCCGGTCGCGTCGGAACCCGGGCGCGGCGGCAGATCGTGGTCGCCGTCTCTATCGCCCGCCTCGATCTCGTCCGCCGCATGCTCACGCCGGCGTCCGGCGATCTCACCCACCCGATGACCGACCCACCCCGCTCCGCGCGCCACGGTGCCGGCGGCTCCGGCGACGGCGGTGCCGGCGTAGCGCGCCCCCCGGAGCATCCGCAGCTCCACCTTCTCGGCGCCGGGCACGGGCTCCAGCTCGGCCGGCAGGGTGAGCGGTGCGGCGCCGAACGCGCGGTGGGACGTGGTGAGCACCCGGCGGCCGAGGATGTGGTTGCCCGCCCCGCCGATGGCCGCGCCGATCCCGAAGGGCATCGCCTTGCCGATGAACGAGGCGCCGCCCCTGGCCGCGAACTGCTTCACGAACATCCCCTTGAGCTGGTCCACCAGGGGTCCCACCGCGGCGCGGGGCAGCGACTTCGTCACCATCTCGCCCCAGTACGCCGAGCGGCTGCCCCCGCGCCCCGCGACCTGCCGGGCGAGCTGGCCGACGAGGTCGACGCCCTCCTTGCCGAGCATGAGCGTCATGACGAGAGCGCGTGCGCGGTCGGGGTTGCCGACCGCGATGCCGTGCACCTCGGCCACCGACTGCGCGAAGAGGGCCGTGGACTCCACGAATCCCACGGTCTCGACGCCGGAGAGCGCGAGCGTGATCCCGGTGCCGATGCCGGGCACGACGGCGGTCGCCCCCACCGCGGCCCCACCCGTCGTGACGGCCGCGAGGTAGCGCCGCTCCAGGATCCGGATGATCTCGTCGGGCGTCGCGTGGGGGTTGCGGAGCCGGATGCTGCGGATGTGGGCGAGCACCAGCGGCCGCTGGATCGACAGGACCCGATCGAGCCCGCGCACCATCATGGGGTGCTCGGGGGAGCCGACCGGGGGTACGCCCTTGTCCCACGGGGCGTCGTCCGGCAGGGAGTGGATCTTGTGCACCTTGGGGGCCATGCGCCGATCCTATGGAGCCCGTCCGCGAAAACACCGAGAGCCCCGGTCCGTGGCGGAACGGGGCTCTCGGAGGGGAGCGTCACACGAAGAGGTTCGCGCGCTCCAGGTCCTCTGCGAAGTCGACCTCGACCGCGTACAGGTCGGAGACGTCCATCGGCTCGAGCAGCAGGCCGTCCTCGGCGATCGCCAGCTCGAGGCCGCGCTCGAAGTAGTCCTGGTCCTCGACGCGCTGCAGCTGGCGCATGAACGCCTTCTTGAAGCCCGACGAGATGTAGTTGATGCCGACGGCCTCGCCCAGGCCGCCCTTGACCGACTTGGACAGCTCCTTGATGAAGCCCTCCGCGGTGACGGTGTACTTCACCTCTTCATCGCTGACCTTGGCGGTGTTGACGGTGACGAACGACTGGTCGCGCTCGATGTATGCGGCGGCGCGGCCGAGGATCATCGGGTCGAAGACGACATCGCCGTTCATCCACAGCACGCCGCTCTTGCCGGTGGCGCCCAGGGCGCGCAGCAGGCTCTTCGACGTGTTCGTCTCGTCGTAGCGCTCGTTGTGGACGTAGTTCACCGAGGGGAAGGCCTCGATGATGGTCTCGGCGCGGTAGCCCACCACCGTGGTGATGCGTGCGTCGGAGCCGAAAGCGGCGCGGATGTTGTCGTGCTGCTGGCCCATGATCGTGCGGCCGTCGTTGAGCTCGGTGAGCGGCTTGGGCAGCGCGCGGCCGAGGCGAGAGCCCATGCCGGCTGCGAGGATGACGGTCTGAAGAGTCACGAATACTCCTAAGGAAGTTGTGTTCACGGTCGGTTCACCGACCAGACACTTCGTCGTGCCGGGGATCATGCTAGCGATTCCCCCTGAGAACCCCGGGGCCAGGCAGGCCCCGTTGCCATTTCGTGATCGAGTACACACGCAACGCACAGGGACGACAACCCCCTTGCGGAAAGCGCCGGGGAGGGGATCCGGTTGCGGAATGTCGCGTGGGGCCTTGGCTCTCAGCCACCCGTTGATACCGTAGGACGGTGACTTCCTCCCCTGATGACCCCACCCCCCAGGCAGAGGGAGCCGAGACTCCGACCGAGGCCTCCGCGCCCGCTCGGAAACCGGCCGCCAAGAGACCTGCCGCGTCCACCGCCGCGAAGAAGTCGACCTCGGCCTCGGCCAAGGCGCAGACGGCCGCAGCGGACAAGCCGGCTGCGAAGAAGCCCGCGGCCGCGAAGAGCACCGCGGCGAAGTCTGCTGCTGCGAAGACCACGGCTGCGAAGACCCCCGCGGCGAAGTCTGCTGCGGCGAAGACCACGGCCGCGAAGACCGCGGCTCCGAAGTCGGCAGCTGCGAAGACGACGGCCGCCACACCCTCCGCCGCGAAGACCACGGCCGCGAAGTCCACCGCGGCGAAGTCCTCCACTTCGACGAGGACTGCCGCGGCGAAGAAGCCGACCGCCGCGCGGACGGCGAGGCCCGCACCGACCAAGGCGGCAGCCGAGAAGGCCGCGCCCACGGCTGAGGTCGTGGTCGAGCCCACCCCCGCGGCGAGTGTCGATCCCGCGACCGCTCCAGCAGGCGCTCGCACGGCGTCCGCCGCCCGCGCGGCTGCGGCGAAGAACACGGCTGCACGCTCGACCGGCTCGAAGCGTCCGGCCGCGACATCGACGAAGGCGGCGAGCACATCGGCGGCCAAGACGGCTGCGGCCAAGACGGCTGCGGCCAAGGCCGCCGCGGCGAAGACCGCTGCCGCGAAGGCCTCGGCGGCCAAGACGACGGCCAAGACCACCGCCGCCAAGACCGCTGCGGCGAAGGCAGCTGCGGCGAAGGCGGCTGCGGCGAAGGCCGCCGAAGACGAGGCAGCGAAGGCCGCCGAAGACGAGGCCGTGAAGGCCGAGGCCGCGGAGGCCCAGGCGGCTGAGGTCGGGACCGTCGAGTCCGCAGCCGCAGAGGTGAGCACGGCCGAGACGCAGCCGGAGGAGTCCGGCGCGGTGCAGGCGCAGACCGTGGCCGCAGAGACCGTCGAGACGGACGAGGCCGGCACCTCGTCCGTCGAGACGGCGACACCGGCCCGAGACACCGCCGAGGAAGCGACGCCGGTCGAGGAGCCTGCTGCGGCGGAGTCCGTGGTGGAGGTGTCGGACACCGCGCTGCCGGTGACCAAGGAGCCCGCGCCCGATGACCGGCGCGTCGCGGAGGTGGAGACCGTCGAGGTCGTCGAAGCGGTGATCGCCGAGGAGCCCCCGACCGAGGCCGATGACTCGGCGGCAGCCGAGCCCGCCACCGAGGCGATCCGCATCCGCGGTCTCGTGAAGCAGTTCGGCGAGAACCGCGCGGTCGACGGCATCGACCTCACCGTGCCCGCGGCCTCCTTCTACGGCATCGTCGGCCCCAACGGCGCCGGCAAGACCACGACCCTCTCGATCGTCGCGGGTCTCCTGCGCGCGGACGAGGGCAGCGTCCTCATCTGCGGCATCGACCAGGCGGCCGAGCCCCTGGCGGCGAAGCGCGTCATGGGCGTCCTGCCCGACCGGCTGCGCACCTTCGACCGGCTCACCGGCCGGCAGCTGCTGTACTACTACGGGCTGCTGCGTGGGCTCTCCGCCGACGTCATCGAGAAGCGCACCGGCGACCTCGCCAGGGCCTTCGACCTCGGCGACGCCCTGAATCGGGTCGTGTCGGACTATTCCGCGGGCATGACGAAGAAGATCATGCTCGCCGGCGCGATGATCCACTCTCCGCGCGTCCTCGTTCTCGACGAACCGTTCGAATCCGTCGATCCGGTCTCCTCCGCCGTGATCCTCGACATCCTCCGCGCCTACGTCTCGCACGGCGGCACGGTGATCCTGTCGAGCCATGGGATGGATCTCGTCGAGCGCGTGTGCTCCCGGGTGGCCATCATCGTCAACGGTGAGGTGCTGGCCGAGGGCACGATCGACGAGGTGCGCGCGGGACAGACGCTCGAATCGCGCTTCGTGGAGCTCGCAGGTTCCAGCGGAGAGGTGGAGGGGCTCGAGTGGCTGCACACGTTCTCCGACTGAGGTTCGCGCTTCTCCTGGGCGCCCTGCGCGGGGAACACCGGGCGCGCACCCTGCTCTCCTTCGGCGCGGTCGTCGCGGTCACCGTGGTGGTCTGCGTGGCGGTCTTCAGCCTCGGCGACGCGCCGGTGCCGGTCTCCCAGGCCGTGACGGTGCTCGGTGGCGCTGCCCTTCTGCTCGGCTTCCTCGTGGGGCCGCTGCTCGTGGGAGCCGTCGATCAGCTCGATCCGCGGCGCTTCGCGGTGTTCGGCGTCGACGAGCGGAAGATGCCAGGGGTGCTGGCGCTCGCGTCGCTGGTCAGCGTGCCGAGCCTCGCGCTCCTCGCGGTCTACATCAGCGTGACGGTCGTCGCGATCCGCGCCGGCGCACCGTGGGTGCCGGCCGTCCTCCTGGCGGTGATCGGGCTGCTGTCGACCATCCTCCTCTCCCGGGTCGGGATGGCGCTCAATGCGCTCCTGCTCCCGGAGCGTCGTTCCCGGGAGCTCACCGCGCTGTTCGCCCTGGCCCTGATCGTCATCGCGTTCCCGGTCGCCGTGTTCCTCGGCTCGCTCCGCTGGGACGGTGAGGTGCCGGCGTCACTGGCGACCCTGACCTCGGTGATCGGCTTCACCCCGCTCGCCGCCTCGCCGGCGGCGATGTTCGCGGCGGCCGAAGGCGAGACGGCTGCGGCGTGGGGAAGCGGACTGGTGGCTGCCGTCACCCTCGCGCTGCTGTGGTTCGCCTGGACCTGGTTCGTACGGCGCCTGCTGACGACGACCGAGCGTCCGGTGGCGGCGCGCGAGCGCAGCGGACTCGGCTGGTTCGGCCTGCTGCCCTCCAACGCCTTCGGCGCCATCGCGTCGCGAAGCCTCGTGTACTGGCTGCGCGACCGCCGGTACATCATGAACATCATCGTCGTGCCCGTGGCGGGCGTGCTGACGGTGTTCCCGCTGATCGTCGCGGGCGTGCCGGTCGAGATCGCCGCCCTCGTCCCCGTGCCCGTCATGGCCCTCTTCTTCGGATGGCTGCCCCACAACGACGTCGCCTACGACTCGACGGCCCTCTGGACGCACGTCGCGAGCGGGGTCCGCGGGGTTCCGGACCGTCTCGGACGCCTGGTGCCGGTGCTCCTGGTCGCCGTGCCGGTGCTGGCGATCGCCGTACCGCTCTCGCTCCTGCTGGCCGGGCGCTGGAGTCTTCTCCTCCCGCTCGTCGGCCTCGGTGCGAGCCTGCTGTTCTCCGCCCTCGGCATCTCCAGCGTGGTGTCGGTGGTGGCGCCGTACGCGGTATCCCGTCCCGGCGACAGCCCGTTCCAGCAGCCGCAGCGCCCGACCTCCCGAGGGATCTACGGCCCGGCGGCGGCGTTCCTCGGTGCGATCGTCCTGAGCGTGCCCACCATCTGGCTGTTCGGTGCGAGCATCGTCGCCGATCCGGGCTTCACGCCGGCGGCTTTCTGGGTCGGCATCGCCACCGGCATCGTCGCCTTCATCGGAGGAGCTGTGATCGGCGGACGCATCTTCGAGCACAGCGGCGAACGTCTGATGGAGTTCGTCGAGACCGCGTGAGACCGCCCCGCCGAGGCGGAGACGCGGCTAGAATCGCGGGATGAGTACTCCGCTGGACAGCCCCGATCAGGGCGGCGTGGCAACGCTTGATCGCGAACTGGAAGAGCTCCTCCGCGAGGAGAACATCGAACCGGGCGACCACGAGCGCTTCTCGCACTACGTCAAGAAGGACAAGATCCTCGAGTCGGCGATCACGGGCAAGCCCGTCCGCGCGCTCTGCGGCAAGAAGTGGACGCCGGGCCGCGATCCGGAGAAGTTCCCGATCTGCCCGACGTGCAAGGAGATCTACGAGTCGATGGTCGGCTGACCGCCGTCGCTCGGCCCCGCTTCAGTCCGCCTCGACGTAGACCGTCGGGATCGCCGGGTCCGACTTGCTGAGTGCCAACGCACGCACTGGCAGCTCTTCACGGACACGCAGGTGATGCGCGCGGGCGGAAGCCGTCCCTGCGGCGCCCTCGAAGGCGGTCTCGATCTCTCCGCCCTCGACGAGGGTGACCTGGAGCGGTCGGCCGTCCAGGTGCTCGGCAGGCGTGTCCAGCGCCTCGAACCCGTCCGAGACGACGACCGTCTCCGCCGCGGCGACCCCGTCGCTGAGCGTGCGGAACGCCGCCTTGCGGCCACCGAACGACGCCTTGTCCGCGGACGCCTTGGCGACCCCGACCCACGAGCCGTCGGCGTCCTGCCGGGCGACGAGCTTGTAGACCATGCTCGCCGTGGGGTATCCGGAACCGGTCACGACGGAGGTGCCGACGCCGTACGCGTCCACGGGGGAGGCCGCCAGCGCGGCGATCGCGTACTCGTCGAGGTCGCTCGTGACCGTGATGCGGGTCTCGGTGGCTCCGAGCTCGTCCAGTTGCGCTCGGACCTCGGCGGCGACGGTCGGCAGGTCCCCGGAGTCGATGCGGACGCCGCCGAGCCCGGTCCCGGCCACCCGGATCGCCGTCTCGACGCCGGTGCGGATGTCGTAGGTGTCGACGAGGAGCGTCGTGTCCACGCCCATGCTCTCGACTTGAGCACGGAAGGCGTCCTCCTCGCTGTCGTGCAGCAGCGTCCACGAGTGCGCAGCGGTGCCCATGGTCGGGATTCCCCAGGCGCGGCCGGCCTCGAGGTTGCTCGTGGCGCCGAACCCGGCGATGTATGCCGCCCGTGCTGCGGCGACAGCGGAGCGCTCGGCTGCCCGCCGGGAGCCCATCTCGGCGAGAGGACGCTCGCCGGCGGCGATGCTCATGCGGGCCGCGGCCGTGGCGACCGCGGAGTCGTGGTTGAGGACGCTCAGGGCGAGCGTCTCCAGGACGACGGCGTCCGCGAACGATCCCTCGACCGTGAGGATGGGCGACCCGGGGAAGTAGAGCTCGCCCTCGCGGTAGCCCCGGATCGTGCCGGTGAAGCGATAGCGCTCGAGGGAGGCGAGGGTGTCGGCGTCGACGACGCGCTCGTCGCGGAGGAAGCGCAGCTCGTCGTCACCGAAACGGAAGTCGCGCAGCAGGCCGAGCAGTCGTCCGGTTCCGGCGACGACGCCGAAGCGGCGTCCGCCGGACAGGCGTCGGGAGAAGAGCTCGAAGACGCTCGGGCGGGACGCGGTGCCGTCCCGGAGCGAGGCGGCGAGCATCGTGAGCTCGTAACGGTCGGTGAGCAGCGCCGTCGACGTGGTCATGCGCTCAGCTTAGTGAGGCCGTGATGCACGAGGCGGCGCGCACGCGGGTAGGCTGGGGAGTCATGAACGACGCGCCCATCGGGATCTTCGACTCCGGTGTCGGCGGGCTCACGGTGGCCAGGGCCATCCGCGCCCAGCTGCCCCGCGAATCGTTCGTCTACATCGGCGACACCGCCCACTCGCCGTACGGGCCCAAGCCCATCGCCGATGTCCGGCGCTATGCGCTCGAAGTGCTCGACACCCTGGTCGACCAGGGCGTGAAGATGCTGGTCATCGCCTGCAACACCGCGTCGGCGGCGATGCTGCGCGACGCACGCGAACGCTACGACGTGCCGGTGGTCGAGGTGATCGGCCCCGCCGTGCGCCGCGCGGTGTCGACCACGAGGAACGGCCGTGTCGGTGTGATCGGCACGGTCGGCACGATCGGTTCGCGGGCCTACCAGGACATGCTCGAGGTGAACGAGCGCCTGCAGGTGTTCACCGCCGCGTGCCCCCGGTTCGTCGAGTTCGTCGAGGCCGGTGTCACCGGCACCCCCGAGGTGCTGGCCGTCGCCGAGGAGTACCTCGCGCCACTGCGCGAGGCCGACGTGGACACGCTCGTCCTCGGGTGCACGCACTATCCGTTCCTCCGCGGCGCCATCAGCTACGTCATGGGGGAGGGCGTGACGCTGGTCTCCAGCGACGACGAGACCGCGGGCGACGTCTACCGCCAGCTCGTCCGCGGCGATCTGCTGGCGCCGGCCGATGCCACCGCCACCTACGTGTACGAGGCCACGGGCGACTCCGCCGACGACTTCACGGCGCTCGCCAACCGCCTCATGGGTCGCGAGGTGCGCGACGTGCAGCTCGTCCAGACCGGCGTCATCACGCTTCCCGATTCCGCCCTCGACGCGCGCTGAGCCCGTCGCTCCATCCCCGACCGAGAGAAGCTCATGACCGACATCGTCCGCGCCGACGGCCGTTCCACCTCGCAGCTGCGCGAGATCACCATCGAGCGCGGCTGGAGCGCGCAGGCCGAGGGGTCGGCCCTCATCAGCTTCGGCGGCACGAAGGTGCTGTGCACCGCCTCGTTCACGAACGGCGTGCCCCGGTGGCTCACCGGCAAGGGCAAGGGCTGGGTCACGGCCGAGTATGCGATGCTCCCGCGAGCGACGAACAGCCGCAACGACCGGGAGAGCGTGAAGGGCCGCATCGGCGGTCGGACGCACGAGATCTCCCGACTCATCGGCCGCGCGCTGCGCGCCGTCGTCGACACCAAGGCGCTCGGCGAGAACACCATCGTCATCGACTGCGACGTGCTCCAGGCCGACGGTGGCACCCGCACCGCGGCGATCACCGGCGCCTATGTCGCCCTGGCCGACGCGATCGAGTGGGGCCGGGAGAAGAAGTTCATCGGCAAGAACTCGACGCCGCTGCTCGACTCCGTCTCCGCGGTGTCCGTCGGCATCGTGGACGGGGAGCCGATGCTCGACCTCGCCTACGTCGAGGATGTCCGCGCCGAGACCGACATGAACGTCGTCGTGACCGGCCGCGGCCTGTTCGTCGAGGTGCAGGGCACGGCCGAAGGGGCGCCGTTCGACAAGCGTGAGCTCGACGCGCTCCTCGACCTCGGCGTCGCCGGCTGCGCGGACCTGAAGGACCGGCAGCTCGCCGCTCTGGCAGGAGCCTGAGCATGCGCGTCGTCCTGGCGACCCACAACCCGCATAAGGTGGCGGAGTTCCAGCAGATCGTGCAGCAGACACGGCCCGACCTGGAGGTCGTCGGCTACGACGGCCCCGAGCCGGTCGAGGACGGAGTGACGTTCGCTGAGAACGCGCTCCTCAAGGCGCGAGCGGCCGCCGCGCACACCGGCCTCGCGGCGCTCGCCGACGACTCCGGCATCTGCGTGGACGTGCTCGGCGGGTCGCCCGGAGTGTTCTCGGCGTACTGGGCCGGTCAGAAGAAGGACGCCGCGGCGAACCTGGAGCTGCTGCTCGATCAGCTGCGCGACATCGCCGACCCTCATCGCTCCGCGCACTTCACCTCGACGATCGCCCTCGTCCTCCCGGACGGTCGCGAGCACGTGGTTGAGGGGAGCTGGCCAGGACGGCTCGCCCGCGAGGCGTCGGGAGCCGGGGGTTTCGGGTACGACCCCGTCTTCATCCCGGACGGTCAGCCGGCCGGCGCGGAGCGCACCGTGGGGGAGTTCACGGCGGAGGAGAAGCAGGCGCAGTCGCATCGCGCCCGCGCCTTCGCCGCGCTCGTGCCGCTGCTCGCCGCGCTCTGAGGGACTCGCAGAAGAACCCCTGCTGACGGTGAGAATCGTTACTGTTCCCGACTAGCCGGGAACGGCCTTGACGGGCCCGCCGCCGGGCTAGCCTGGGGGCATGCACGATCATGCGCCCGCCCCCGGCGGTCTCCGTTCGGCGAGCAGCCGCCGCCTGCTCGCGATCTCCCTGACCCTCACGGCCACGGTGATGATCGTGCAGGTCGTCGGAGCTCTGCTCACGGGCTCGCTGGCGCTGCTCGCGGACGCCGCGCACATGTTCACGGACGCCTCGGCGCTCGTCATCGCGCTGATCGCCGCGACCGTGGCGGCGCGCCCCGCGGACGACCGCCGGACGTTCGGCTACCAGCGGGCCGAGGTGTTCGGCGCGCTCATCAACGCGGTCATCCTCATCGCCCTCGCCACGGTCGTCGCCGTGCAGGGCGTGCAGCGGCTGCTGAACCCCTCCGAGGTCGAGGTCGCGGGAGGGCTGATGCTCGTCGTCGCCGTCGTCGGCCTCGTCGCGAACGCGGTGTCGATGTGGCTGCTCAGCCGGGCCCAGCGGACGAACCTCAACGTGCGCGGCGCCTACCTCGAGGTGATGGGCGACCTGCTCGGCTCACTGATGGTCATCATCGCGGCCGGTGTGATCCTCGTGACGGGCTGGATGCCCGCCGACGCCCTCGCCTCGCTGTTCATCGCGGCGATGATCATCCCCCGGGCATTCGTCCTGCTCAAGGAGGTGTTCTCCGTCCTCGCCGAGTCGGCGCCGAAGGGCATGGCCGTCGGCGAGATCCGCACCCACCTGCTCGGCTACGACGGCGTCGTCGGAGTCCACGACGTGCACGTGTGGCAGCTCACCCGCGGAGCCCCCGTCTTCACCGCGCACGTCAGCGTGCGCCCGGACCTGCTGGCGGACGGCCGCTCGGCGGCGCTGCTGTCGGAGATGCAGGCGTGCCTCGCGGATCACTTCGACGTGGCGCACTCCACGTTCCAGATCGAACCCGCCGAGCAGAGCGACTGCGAACCGCACCACGCCTGAGGGCGGGAGCCGCTCACGCCTCGACGGTGATCTCGTCGACGGTCTTGTCCGGGCGCAGACCCCGCCAGCGGGCGTGCCGGAGGATGCCGTCCGGCGTCCAGTTCGCGAACTCCACCTCGCCCACGAGTTCGGGGCGCACCCACAGGGCGTCCGAGGCGTCCGGGCGGGGGACGCCGTCGAGCGGTGCGCCTGGCACCCGCAGCGGCTCCAGGCGGGCCAGGAGGTCGCGGAGGATGCGATCCGTGAAGCCGGTGCCCACGCGGCCGATGTAGCGGAGGTCGCCACCCTCCGGGATCGCGAGGAGGAGAGAGCCGAGAGTGCCCTCGCGCTCGCCCTTCCCCGGGCGGATGCCGACGATCACCGCCTCCTGCATGCGGGTGTTCTTGAGCTTGAGCCAGGAGGGTGAGCGCTGGCCAGCACGGTACCGGGAGGCGGGATCCTTCACGACGACGCCCTCCAGCCCGAACTCCTCGCTGGCGGCGAGCGCTGCGTCCACGTCGTCGAAGACGGGAGGGACCTGGATGGGCGCGTCGACCCCCGCCACGATGTCGCCGAGCAGAGTGCGGCGCTCGCGGAGCGGCATCCCGGTGAGATCGTGGCCGTCGAGACGGAGCAGGTCGAACAGCATGTACACGACCGGTGTGCGCACGACCTCGCGCTCGATCTCCCGGGGCCGGGTGAGGTGCATGCGGTTCTGCAGCAGGGAGAAGCTCGGCCGGGCGGCGCTGTCGAAGGCGACGATCTCCCCGTCGACGATCGCCTCGTCGACCGGAAGGAACGGGGCACCGTCGGCCGTCAGCTCGGGATAGCGCGCGGTGATGTCGGTGCCGCGACGGGCGTGCAGCGACATGTGCCCGTCGCGCCAGGTGCCGATCGCACGGATGCCGTCCCACTTCACCTCCACCCACGACGGCGTGCTGAGGCTTCGGGCGATCGCGGGCGTGCCGTTCTCGGCGAGCATCGGCGCGAGGGACGGGAGAGTGGTCCCGGTGGGGGACGCCGTCTGCTCGGCGAGCGGCCGGCCGCGACGGGTGGAGGAGGGCGCCGCCGCCCGGATCGCGGGGGCTCGAGCCGGTGTCGCGGCGCGCGCGTTCGCCGGCAGTGCAGGAGTGTCGGAGCGGAGGGGGGAGAGCGGATCGATTCCGGCGGCGGCGCGCGCGAGCACCTCGTCCAGCTCGAGGTGAGCGAGGCCCGGGTCGTCGAGCTCCTCCCAGGTGCGCGGCGTCGCGACGCCGGGGCGGGCGCGCCCGCGCAGGGAGTACGGGGAGATCGTCGTCTTCTTGCCGTTGTTCTGGCTCCAGTCGAGGAACACCTTGCCCCCGCGCACGGCCTTGGACATGACGCTCGTGGCGAGGTCCGGGTGCTCGTTCTCGATGATGCGCGCCAGCTCTTTGACCACGGCGGAGACCTCGTCGCTGGTCTGCTCGCCGGGGAGGGCCGCGTAGAGGTGGATGCCCTTGCTGCCGCTGGTCACGGGCAGAGGGTCGAGCCCCATCCCGGTGAGGAGCGTCCGAGCGATCCGGGCGACCTCGGCGCACTGCGCGAGGTCGGCGCCGGGTCCGGGGTCGAGATCGAGCACGAGACGGTCGGGACGGCCGGGAAACCCCTCCGGGGTGAACCGCCACTGCGGCACGTGCAACTCGATCGCCGCGACCTGCGCGAGCCAGACGAGCGTGGGCACGTCCTCCACCAGCGGGTACGCCTTGGGGCCGTCGGAGTGCTGGATGTCCTGTCGCGGGATCCAGTCCGGGGCGCCGGGCTCGAGCTGCTTCGTGAAGAAGGAGTCCTCGGGAGCGGCGGCGGTGCCGACCCCCTCGACCCAGCGCTTGCGGGTGACCGGGCGGCCGTCGAGGAGCGGGAGGAGGAGCGGGGCGATGGTGGTGTAGTAGGCGATGACCTCGCCCTTGGTCGTGCCCGTCTCCGGGTAGACGACCTTGTCGAGGTTGGTCACCCGCAGCCGTCGGCCGTCGACCTGCACGACCTGCGCCTCTCCCACCATGGAGCCAGCGTAGTCAAGGGGTGGTCGTGACGGGTGTGGCTGGTGTCTACTGGTGTGATGAGGACGATCTGGAAGGGCGCCCTGACGTTCGGGCTGGTGAACGTGCCGGTCAAGGTGTACTCGGCGACCGAGGACCACGACGTGCCGCTGCATCAGGTGCATGAGAAGGACGGCGGTCGCATCCGCTACCAGCGCACGTGCGAGGTGTGCGGCGAGACGGTGGCCTACTCCGACATCGATCGCGCCTACGTCGACGACGGGCAGACCGTCGTGCTCACCAAGGACGACCTCGCGGCGCTGCCGGCGGAGAAGAGCCGCGAGATCGATGTCGTGGAGTTCGTGCCCTCCGACCAGGTCGATCCGCTCACCCTCGACAAGCCGTACTACCTGGAGCCGGACTCGAAGTCTCCCAAGGCGTACGTGCTGCTGCGCAAGACCCTCGAGCAGACCGACCGCACCGCGATCGTGCGGTTCACGCTGCGTCAGAAGACACGGCTCGCCGCGCTGCGCGTGCGGGGCAAGGTCCTCGTGCTGCAGACACTGCTCTGGTCGGACGAGGTCCGAGAGGCGGAGTTCCCGTCGCTCGACGAGGACGTGCGGATCTCGAAGAAGGAGCTGGAGTTGTCCTCGTCGCTCGTGGACAGCTACTCGGCCGACTTCGACCCCGAGGAGTTCGTCGACGAGTACCAGAAGGAGCTCCGTACCCTCATCGACGCGAAGATCGAGGCCGGGGAGACGTTCGACGTGGCGGAGACCTTCGGCGGCGATGCCGAGAAGGCGGCCGACGGCGGCGAGGTCATCGACCTGATGGAGGCGCTGCGCGCCAGCGTCGCCCGCTCCAAGGAGAAGCGCTCCAAGAACGCGGGCTGATCCGCGGCAGGGTCAGTGCTTCCCGTCGCCGTCCAGGTCGGGGGCGCGATCGAACACGTCGGCGTCGAGGACGAGCTCCTCGGCCTCCACGTGATCGGTCACGACGTCCTCTCCTGCGGCCGCGGCCTTCTTGGCCTTGTGGCGCTCGGAGAAGTAATGCCACAGGGTGACGAGCGCGGTGCCGCCGACGGCGATGAGCAGGATGATGTCGATGTACTCGACGACGAGGCGGCGGATCCACGGGATGTAGGCGATGAGGTAGCCGACCATCGTGAGTCCGAAGCCCCAGATCATCGCCCCGATGAAGTTGTAGAGCGAGTAGCGCCGCCACGGCATGTGGCCCACACCCGCGGCGACCGGGGCGAACGTGCGCACGATCGGCACGAAGCGCGCGAGGATCACGGTGAGGCCGCCGAAGCGCTCGAAGAACGCGTTGGTGCGCTCGACATTCTTGCGGCTGAAGAGGCCGGACTCCTTGCGTTCGAAGACCGCGGGGCCGCCCTTGTGGCCGATGAGGTAGCCGACCTCGCCGCCGATGAACGCCGACAGCGCGATGAGGAGCGAGACGACCCAGATGTTCACGCCGAAGACATTGCTCGTGTGGGTCAGCAGGCCCGCGATGATGAGCAGCGTGTCACCGGGCAGGAGGAAGCCGACGAGCAGCCCGGTCTCGGCGAAGATGATGAAGCAGACCACGAGCAGCGCCCACGGGCCGGCCGCCCCGATGATCGTCTGCGGATCGAGCCACGGGATGAGCGCGGTGGGGGCGTGCAGCATGCTTTCGAGCACTGGCGGGATTCCCGTCGGTCGTGAAGTGTCGGCGGTGGAGCGATGCGGGCGCCGAAGCACCCGTCGTGCGGAAGGTGGGACTTGAACCCACACGCCCTGGGGCACAGGAACCTAAATCCTGCGTGTCTGCCAATTCCACCACTCCCGCGCGGTGGCTTCAGTCTACTGACCCGCGCCCCGTTCGACCCTGGGGATCGTCCCGCAGTTCCGCGCCGTCACGCCGAGCGGCGACGCTCCAGCCGGACGACGGCGACGAGGACTCCGGCCGCAAGAGCCCCGAGTCCTCCCATCGCCATGTCGCCGATGGTGTCCTCGTAGGTGACGAAGATCTCGTCGGTGACGAAGGTGCGGCCCGCCCACTCGATCATCTCCCACACGGCGCTCGCCGCGAGCCCGATCACGGTGCAGAGCACGAGGGGGATGCGGGCGCGGAACGCCGCGGACTCCTGCGCCGTGACGACGCCGAGGCGGGAGAGCACGAGGTAGCCGGTGGCGGCGAGGGCTCCCGTGCAGACGAAGTGCACGACGAGGTCCCACCCGGTGAGCGTGCGGTACAGGTCGAACACGTTGCTCGCGGCGGCGATGAGCACGATCAGGCCGATGGCCAGGTCGATGCCGCCGCGCATGCCGAGGACGCGGGGGAGCATGAGGGCGGGGAGGGCGAGTGCGAGTATGCCCGCATCCGTCGGGGTCGACCAGATCGCCGCGACGAGGACGCTGAGGACGCCGATCACACGAACGGCGTCGGCGCCGTACTCGGCGATGGAGTGCGGCGGGCGGAGGAAGTCCTCCTTCATGCGGTCTCCTCGGGTGGGATGGCGCCGTGGGCGAGGTCGATCAGGGCCTGCACGGCGAGATGATCCGACGGCCAGCCTCCTCCATACTGCCGGGCGTTGATGCCCGCCCGGCGCACGGGCAGCGCGGGGGAGGTGAGGATGCCGTCGATGCGGCGTCCTCGGCGGGGTGACCGGTAGCCGGCGAACGTGCTCCAGGCCGGTGTGCGGCGGGAGACAGCCGCCGTCCACGAGTCGCGGAGGACGTCGTCGGCTTCGACGGCGCACCACGGTGCCGTGCCGGCGGGGGCGTTGAAATCCCCGACGAGGACGACGGGGCTCTCCGCTGCGGCGGCGACGTCGTGCACCGCCTGCGCTTGACGGAGCCGGGCCCACGGCGAGAACGCGTCGAGGTGGGTGTTGAGCACGGTGAGGGCGGCGCCGGTGCGGCGGTCGCGGAAGGACGCCTCCACCACCACCCGCGGGGAGACGCTCAGCCAGGAGCGGGAACTGGGGCGGTCGGGGGTGCGGGAGAGCGCGACCTGTCGCCAGCCGCCCAGTTCCAGTCGGTCGGCGTCGTAGAAGAGCGGACAACCCTCGCCGCGGGGTCCGGCGAGGCGGCCGTGGCCGACGCGGTGGAACGACGGGCCGAGCGCGGCGGAGACCTCGGCAGCCTGCGCGGGCAGGGCCTCCTGTACGCCGAGGATGTCCGGCCGCTCCGCGCGGAGGAGCGCGGTGAGCCGGGGACGTCGAACCGACCAGCGGTCGGCGGGCGGCCAGGCGAGCGCGCCGAGGTCGCGGCGGATGTTGAGGGTCATGACGTGCAGCTCGGTGGTGGACGGCGATCCGAGGAGCGGCGCGGTCATCGGCGGGCTCCCGGCGCGGGGACTCCGAGGCGGTGCAGCACTCGGCGCAGCGCGAGCCGCACCCAGCGCACCGGAGGGAAGTCCTCGGGCCAGTGCACGAGGACGGTGCGAGCGCCGATCCAGGAGCGGCGGGCGAAGGAGCGTCCGCTGCCGAACGGGCGCATGGAGATGCCCATATCGGTGTGCAGGAGCCAGCGGATGCGGTGGAGCTCGCCGACATGGAAGGCGAGGTCGAGGTCGTCGTGAAGCGCGGCATCGTCGCGGTGCACCCGGTCCCGGACGGCGAGCCAGGCCGAGCGGCGGAGGGCGAGGTTCGATCCGAACAACGGCCCGTGGCCCAGGGCGGAGCCGCACACGACGACGTAGGAAAGGAGGTAGGCCGCCGCGAGGGGCCTCCGCAGGAACCGGGGACCGTCGACGAAGTGCGCCCCGCCCGTCCAGGCTCCGACCCGCGGATCGCGTGTGCACGCGGTCGCCATCGTCTCGACCCACCGCGGCCCCGGTACCCCGTCGGCGTCGAGCCGCAGGATCACGTCGCCCGTCGCCGCGTCGTAGCCGCTCGCGCTCGCCGCGGGGATGCCCGGAGTGTCGCACCGCACGACCCGCGCGCCGTGCCGGGCGGCCACCGCGGCCGAATCGTCGGTCGAGGCGTTGTCCACGACGATGATCTCGTCGGGCGGGAGTGTCTGCCGGGCGAGGGCGCGGAGGCATCGCCGCAGTTCCGCCGCATCGTCCTTGACCGGGATGACCACGCTCAGGGTCGGTTCAGGGGCGGCTGGTGTGGCGCGGTGCACGTCGTCTCCTCGCAGGTCTGCTCCTCAGCCTAGGGAGCGCGACCACAGGGGACGTACCGGTTGACACCGGGGCGGGCGGCTCGATACGGCGGCGTCAGGACGAGCCCTCGATGCAGACGGCCTGCCCCTCGACGAACGTGTCGATCGCAGTCCGGCGGAGTGCCTGCTCGCGGTCGGGGTCCGCGGCGTCGCCGTTCTGGACGCCGACGCGGTAGTCGTAGAGCGCGCGCAGGTCGTCGCTTACGGCCGTCGCCGCTTCCTGTACCTCGCCGTCGACGTCGAGATCGGCGTATTCGTCCGCCAAGTCCTTCAGGCGCTCGGTCTGCTCCGGAGTCGCCGTACCGCCGACCGTGTCCTGTGCGAAGAAGGCCTCGAGTTCGGTGTCGACGGCGGCCACGCTCTGGCACTGCAGGAGATCGGGACCACCGGTGCAGCCGGACAGGAGGAGAACGCCGAGGAGCCCGCACGAGACAGTGAACCGCTTCATGCCTGCACCGTATCGGGTGCCGGACCGCCTCCGTTCGGAGGCCGCGCAGGGGGGTGTGGATAACTCCGCGGGCCGGGAGCTGATCGTTGCGAGGATGCAGGGATGGAGCAGCCCGCGTCGATCATCGCCGACCTCGTTCGGCGTCGGCTGCGGACCGAGGGTGTGGATCCGGCGATCGACCCAGAGCGGGCGCGGGAGGTTACAAGGGCGGAGGTGCGGCGCCACGACGATCGGGCTCTCGCGCGGGGCGGCGTGCTCGTGGAGGACGAGGCGGCGTGCGTGCGGGACGTTCTCGCGGCGGTGAGTGGGTTCGGCGCTCTGCAGCCCCTGCTCGACGACCCCGGCATCGAGGAGGTGTGGATCAACGGAGACGGGTTCGTGCATACCGCGCGGGGTGGTGTGGCGGAGCGGACAGCGCTGCGGCTGGACGAGGCGACGGTGCGGGATCTGGTGGAGCGCATGCTGCAGGCGACGGGGCGGCGCGTGGACATAGGGCAGCCGTTCGTCGATGCCTCGCTGCCGGACGGTTCGCGGCTGCACGTGGCGATCGCCGATACTGGTAGGGCCGAATGTCGCAGGGTGCACTATTCATCCTGGGATTAGTTCAGTCGACACTGTATGATCAGTGCATGCTGACCATTGCTCCACGTCTCGACGTCATGAACCGGCTCGGCCGGGCCATGGCGGACCCGACGCGCTCCCGGATACTGATGACCCTGCTCGACGGCCCCAGCTACCCGGCGGTGCTCTCGCGTGAGCTGGAGCTGACCCGCTCGAACGTCTCGAACCACCTGACCTGCCTGCGCGACTGCGGCATCGTGGTCGCCGAGCCGGAAGGGCGGCAGACGCGCTACGAGATCGCGGACCCGCATCTCGCGGCGGCGCTCACCGCGCTGGTGGACGTGACGCTCGCTGTCGATGAGCACGCGCCCTGCGTGGACTCTTCGTGCACGGTGCCGGGCTGCTGCGGGACGGGAGCGGGCGAGTGAGCGCGGCGTGCGGCTGCGAGCACGACGAACCTGAGACCGCAATCGGCGAAGAGGCCGAGGAGGCGGAGCGCCCCTGGTGGCGGGACCGCGGGATCATGGTCCCGGTCTTCTCCGGTGTGGCGTTCCTCACCGGTCTGGCGCTGGAGTGGTCCGGGATGGAAATCCCTGCGCTGGTGCTGTTCTGGATCGGCCTGCTGCTGGGCGCGTCGACGTTCACCCCCGGCGCGATCCGGAACCTCTTCAAGGGCAAGCTCGGCATCGGGCTGCTGATGACCATCAGCGCGGTCGGCGCAGTGATCCTCGGCTACGTCGAGGAGGCCGCAGCGCTGGCATTCCTGTACTCGATCGCCGAGGCACTGGAAGACAAGGCGATGGACCGTGCCCGCGGCGGGCTCCGGGCACTGCTCAAGCTCGTCCCGGAGACCGCCACCATCCGCCGCGACGGAGCATCGGTCGACATCGCCGCGAAGGATCTGGCTGTCGGGCAGCTGATGCTGGTGCGGCCGGGTGAGCGGATCGCGACCGACGGCATCGTCCGCACGGGGCGCTCCAGCCTGGACACCTCCGCGATCACCGGGGAATCGATCCCGGTCGAGGTCGAGCCCGGCGATGCCGTCTCCGCGGGCGCGATCAACACCGCTGGGGCGATGGAGGTCGAGACGACCGCGGCAGGCACGGACAACTCGCTGACCACGATCGTCGACCTGGTGGAGCAGGCTCAGGTCGAGAAGGGCGACCGGGCCCGTCTCGCCGACCGCATCGCCCGCCCGCTCGTCCCGGGCGTGCTGATCCTCGCCGCCCTGGTCGCGATCATCGGCTCGCTGCTTGGCGACCCGGAGCTGTGGATCACCCGCGCCCTCGTGGTGCTGGTGGCGGCGTCGCCGTGCGCGCTGGCGATTTCGGTGCCGCTGACCGTGGTGGCCGCGATCGGCTCGGCGAGCAAGTTCGGCGTGATCATCAAGTCCGGTGCCGCGTTCGAGCGGTTCGGCGTGATCCGCCACGTCGCCGTCGACAAGACCGGCACCCTCACCCGCAACGAGCCCGCCGTCACCGCCGTCCTCACCGTGGACGGTGTGAGCGAGGTGCAGGCGCTGGCGTGGGCGGCCGCTCTGGAGCAGCACAGCACCCACCCCCTCGCCGCCGCGATCACCGCCGCAGCGCCGGGCGCTCCTGCGGCGGAGGGCGTGACCGAGCAGGCCGGGCACGGCATCGAAGGCAAGCTCGCCGGCGCGCGGATCACCGTCGGCAGCCCCCGTTGGCTCGACGCCGGACTCCTCGGCGACCAGGTCGCAGGCCTGGAAGAGCAGGGCATGACAGTCGTGATCGTCCACCGCGGCGGCGTCCCGGTCGCCGCGATCGGCGTCCGCGACGAGCTGCGCCCCGAGGTCCCCGAGGTCGTCCGTACCCTCGCCGCGCAGGGCATCGGGGTCACCATGCTCACCGGCGACAACGCCCGCACCGCCCGCGCCCTCGCTGCGCATGCAGGGATCGATGACGTCCGCGCCGAGCTGCGCCCCGAAGACAAGGCCGCTGCGATCAGCGAACTCGGTAGGAAGAACGGCTCGGTCGCGATGATCGGCGACGGCATCAACGACGCCCCCGCCCTGGCCGCCGCGGACATCGGGATCGCGATGGGCGCGACGGGCTCCGACGCCGCGATCGAGTCGGCCGACGTGGCCTTCACCGGTCACGATCTGCGGCTTCTCCCGCGCGCGTTCGCCCATGCCCGTCGGGGGCGGCGCATCATCAACCAGAACATCATCCTGTCGCTGCTGATCATCACCGCCCTGCTCCCGCTCGCCCTCTTTGGCGTCCTGGGGCTTGCGGCGGTGGTGCTGGTGCACGAGATCGCCGAGGTGATCGTGATCCTCAACGGCCTGCGCGCCGCGTCGACGCGGAAGGCAAGCACGTGACCGCGCAGGACGTCGCCGCCGCGTGACGGCTTGATCCGGGACCATGCGGATGACCTTTAGATTTCACATCAGAGTTCGCGCGCGTTGATCGGCGGCTTGCCTGCTGACTAGGGGCCTATCGGGCGGGCCGTATGCCGGGGTCTAATGGCCATGATCATTTGGTTCCGGTTTCCCTTCGCCTCGGGTCTGTCTTCGTTATGGTCGGGCGAAGGGGCGGGCAGCAGTCGGGGTCGTTCTCGCCACGGTGTCGCCTGGCACGCGCTGTCATCACGATGCTTGCAACCACCGCGAGGATCAGGAGTGCGGCACCGCCCGTGATCACCCACGGGTTGCGGAGGAGGGTGCCGATCCCTGTGATCGTGCCTCCGACGACGAGAAGTGGAAGGAGGGCGCAGCAGCCGGCCACGAGCAGTGCGGCGACGGCTCCGAGGAGCAGGCCACGGCCGCCTCGCTGGTCGTCCTGGTTGGGAGGCATTGGTGTTCTGTCCTCTCGTGGTGCCGTCTCAGCAGCAGGTCTCGGGACCGCAGCAGCTTCCAGACAGTTCGTCGGCACCGGTCCGGGGGCGCTCGAGCATTTCGGTGATCAGGGTGCTGCCAACCTCGAAGGCATCGGCGACCGTGAGGACTTGGGCCATGGGGTGTTCCGTGAGCCATCCGGCGGCGTCCTCGCGGGAAGCGAAGTAGTGGACCTGGTTGCAGAACGAGGAGCGAATCGAGTGCATGGCCTCGGGGCTGACCAAGGACACCACCGCGGTCGCCGGTTCCACGCTAGTGACACCGGCGGTCGGGTCGACGGTGACGCGGATCGTGTCGCCGCTGGCCGGGGAGATCGATTCGACCCGGGCGGGCCGATCGAGGAGGGTGGGGAAGATCAGGGTATCGAAGGCGCACCAGGTGTAGAGCTCCTCACCGGCGACGGTGAACCGGTGGGTGGTGGGGCGCAGGGTCAGGCCCTGACCGATAATCCGCCCCTGGTCGTCGTACTCGGTGTCCGGTGATGCGGCGAGGCGGGTGCGGACCTCGTCGGCGGTGAGAGCGGTGGCGGTCGCGAGCTGCTCGATGGTGACCGGGTCACCGGCGACAAGCAGCCGCAGGAGCGGAACCAGCAGGGCTGTCTCCTCGGACCGGGCGAGCCGATCGGTCAGGTCGGTAGTGAGGGGCGTCATGGCGAGGCTCCAGTTTCTGATGGGGTGGATCCGCTGTCTGGCGCGCGGTCAGGCGCAGCAGGACAGCATCGACACATCGGTGGTGAAGGCCTTGGCGACGATCCGGATGCCTTCGGCCATGGTCAGGTACGGGGCCCACGCGTCGGCGACCTCGGTGATGGTCTTGCCGAGGATGTGGACACCTGCGGCGGCGAGTTCGCCGGCGTCCTTGGCGACCGCGGTCAGGCCGAGGATCTCGCCGGTGTCCGCGTTGGCGACCATCTTGATGAATCCGCGGGTGTCCCGGTTCACCAGTGCGCGGGGCACGTACTCGAGTGGCAGGACACGGCAGTCGCAGCGGATCCCGGCCGCGATGACCTCCTTCTCGGTCATCCCGACCGCGCCGACGGCAGGGCTCGTGAACGTGACCCGCGGCATCCGCGTGTAGTCGACCGACGTGCTGGCGTCAGTGAAGGCGTTCTCGGCGACCAACGTGCCGTGCCGGGCTGCGACGTAGACGAACTCGGGGTGCCTGGTGACATCCCCAGCCGCCCAGACGCGAGGGTTGGAGGACTGCAACTGGTCGGTGACCACGATCTGTCCAGCCTCGCCACTGCTCACCCCCACCGCCTCGAGGTTGAGCCCGTCGGTGACCGGGGCGCGGCCGAGCGCGACGAGGATCTCGTCGGCACGGAACTCCTGCACGCCGCCCGAGACCTCGGCCGCGGCGACGATCTGGCCGGTGCCCGGGTCGCGGGTGACGCGGGTGGGAACAGCGCGGCGGACAACCCGGATGCCCTCGTCCGCGAAAACTCCCTGCAACGCTTTGGAGACCTCCGGCTCCTCCTTCGACGCCAGCCGGGACCGCACCAGCAGAGTCACCTTCGAGCCGAGCCGGGCGAACAGCTGGGCCATCTCCAGGGCCACATAGCCGCCGCCGAGCACCAGCAGCGAGCCCGGGACCTCGGACAGCTCCATCGCCGACGTCGACGTGAGGTAGCCGACGCCGTCCAGTCCCTCGATGAGCGGAGCCCACGGGCGGGAGCCGGTGGCGACGAGGTAGTGGGCGGCCTCGATGGTTTCGACGGTGCCGTCCGCGGCGGTGACCTCGACGACCGGCGCGTCCGGGGTTCCGGCGAACGCCGCCTCGCCCTGGCGAACCGGCCAGCCGTAGGCCTCGGCCACATCGATGTACTTCTCACTCCGCATCGCCTCGACCAGGTCCTGCTTGCCACCCACCAGCCCGTGCATGTCTACCGGGCCAGCGGTGGCGGCGATCCCCGGGAACCGGGAGCCCGCATCCGCGGCCACGTGGCGGGCCTCGGCGGCCGCGAGCAGCGCCTTGGACGGAACGCACCCCGTGTTCACGCACGTGCCGCCCAACGTGCCGCGCTCGATCATCACCACCGACTTTCCCAGTGTGGTGGCGCGGATCGCCGCGGCGAATGCCGCGCCACCCGACCCAATCACGGCCAGATCAAACCTCGATGGCATCCTTATTCCTCCCTGGACATCTTGGAACATCCCGCTGATACACTCATCATGAACCTTCCACCACAGGGGAAGGTCAAGCACGAAATTTGCGACCAGCGAAAAGGGGGGGCGGGGAATGCGGATCGGAGAGCTCGCCGACGCGGCCGGCACCACGGCGAAGACGTTGCGGTTCTACGAGGACCAGGGGCTCCTGCCGCCGGCCGGGCGCACGCCCAGCGGCTACCGCAACTACACCGCCGAGACCATCGCCCGAATCGACTTCATCCACCGCGGCCAAGCCGCTGGACTCACCCTCGCCCAGATCCAGCAGATCCTCCACATCCGCGACCACGGCCAAGCGCCCTGCAGCCACGTCCGCGACCTCCTCGACGCACGCCTCACCGATATCGACGAGCAGCTCAGGCAGCTCCACGACCTGCGCGACACCCTCGCCGGGCTCCGCGACCAGGCCGAGCACGTCGAGCCCGACACGTGCAGCTCGGATCAGGTCTGCCGCTATCTGTAGCCAAGCCCGGGGGTCTGTCCGATAATTCAGGCAGTCCCACTGGAGGCGCAAGCGTAGCGGGAGGCCATTGGTGCTCAGGTCGAGGTTGAGCGCAGCGCGGGATAGTCGGACCATTCGCCCCCGGAGAGGCGTGCCCAGGCGGCAGCTGATGACGCCGTGATGCCGAGCAGGTCGGACACGATTCGAGGATGCAGTTGTCGGGTGAGGTCCATCAGCGCGGTGACACGAGCGCTGCCGGCGAGGAGTCCTTCTTGACGGAGTCGACGGCTGAGCGGCCCGGGGGTGATCGGTCGGCCCGGGTTCCTGCCCGGGAAGAGCCAAGTGTCGGAGCGGTTGCCGTCGAGCAGCTGGACCATTGCTTCGGCGAGGACTTCGGGCAGCTCGATCGGTTCAGTTCCGACCGTCAGCGTCATGGGGCGCGCGGTCGTATCGACTTGTGCGCGGGTGATCGCTGCGATGCGGGTCAGGTGGAGCCCGTAGAACAGGACGAGCAATCCGCTGACTCGCGTCACGGGATCCATGTCGTCTCGCGTGATGAACGCGCGTGCCATCGTCCACCGATGGTCGGCGGCGTAGTCGCGCCCTTCGAGGCGATGGCTGCGGAACTCGACCCGGAGGCGGCTCAGGCGGTGCCGTCGCAGCCACCGGGTGAACGGCGCGAGGGCATCCCGTTGTGAGGGCGAACCGGTGAGGAAGCCGTCGAGAGATCGCTGCGGGTATGTCGTCAGCGTTTCGCCGCTCGCGCGGATCTGCTGCAGGAGGGCCGCGCACCGCTTCAGCGCCGCACGCACCTTCTGATAGGTGGAGCCGGATCGGACGGCCGTAGCTGGTCTGCCCCTGAGTGATCTGCCCGACGGCAGCAGCTCCCAGGTGCAGTACCGCCGTAGGAGGAGCCGGTCCTCGGGATGGGGGACGGTCGGAAGCCACCGTTGGAACCAGTGCTCGAACCTCGCCGCTTGGATGTCGAAATCGGGCAGTACGCCTGAGCGGATGAGGAGCGAGAGCAGGAATGCCACGGACTGGCCGGCGTGCGCTCTGGTCATGATCGCGTCCGCGGTGAGGGGCAGCGTGCCATCGGCGAGCTCACGGAGGACGACCGCACAGCGGCTCTTGTGCAGCCACCGCTCGAGGGAGATCGCACTGCCGTGGTGCGTCACCAGATACTCCGCGAGCGGGTGCAGCTCGGGGCGGATCTCTCCGCTGTCGTCAGCAAGCAGTTGCTGGATGGCGATAGGTCGCCGGCACTCTACGCATAGCCGGTGCTTGCGCACCTCTTCGATCGTCCCGCATCCCGGGCATGCCATCGTCACGGGAGCTCCTGCGCACTCGGCGCAGACCTTGTGCCCATTCATGAAGCCAGTGAGGAACACCTTCCGCCCGCACTCCGGGCACGGCTGGGGGCGTCGCATCGCGTAGTAGCAGCGGGCGCAGACCCGTCGGCCGTCCAGGTGCGTCGCTACGCGGCCCGGCTCCCCGCAGAGCTCGCACATCTTGACCGGCGCGGTGTAGCACGCGAGACAGACGAGCGCGGGGCGACGGACGATAATAGTGGCGTTCTGCCCGCATCGCGAGCAGTCGCCGAACGACCGCGGATCGGCTCGCCAGCAGTCCCGGCAGAACCGTTGCCCATCGACGGTGCGCTGCACGGGCTGAACTCGTCCGCATCTGGCACACGCGACCGATCGGGCATTCCGTTCACAGCGCGAGCAGTGGCGACCGCCGGTCGGCGTCTTGTGAGGCATCCGAACGGCACGTCCACAGGAATCGCATGTAGGCAAGACGACCCGCCCGGCACCCTCGTTCACGAGAGCGTGGGCCAGATCCTGCACCGTCACCGGTACGTTCCGGTGTCGCCCTTCGAGGACTCCAGGTTGTTTGAGGAGTGCGAGTTCGAGACGCCGTTGGGTGAGCGGCACGGGTGCGACTTCAGCCACGATCTCAACAAGGCGCTCCACCGGGGTCTCCGGCGCGATCGCGTGGACGAGCCCGGCGACCTCAGCAACCCTGGGCTCCTGCGGAGGCTTCGCCACCGCGGCCTACTTCGAGCGCGGGCGACGGATCGTGGCCCGCACGGGCCGCAGATCGCCGATCGCACCCCGCGTCGCCTCTTCACCCACCGCGACCGGGGCCGCAGCCTCCCGGCGGGTGACCTGCACGAGGTCGTCGAGCGAGCACTCCAACGCGTCGCACAGCGCGGCGAGCACGTCGATGCGAACCCGCTGCGGTGCTTGCGTCACCAGTCGGTACACCTGTTCCCGGGACAGGTCGACGCCCCGCTCCTCGAGCAACGGCTTCAGCTTGGAGGTCTGGAAGATCCCGCGCGAGGCCATCACGCTGCGGAGGTTCCATGCGGTCTCGAGCTCAACGGTCATCTGCTTCTCCTTCGATGAGGGCCTTCAATGCGTCCGCGAGTACCCGGTTCTTGAAGTCCGAGCTGACGGAGGCGTAGATCGAGGTCGTCGAAGCATGCATGTGCCCGACCTGCTCCTGGACGAATCGGTCGGCGTAGCCGAACTCGAGCAGGTGCGTCACGTACGAATGCCGGAGGCTGTGCAGAGTCAGGGCCTTTGACAAGCCGGCCTCGTCCCGCAGCTCCGCGAACCGCCGGTCGAGATAGCCGGCCGACAGTCGGGTGCGGCGTTCCGTCACCCACAGCGCGTCAAGATCACTGCCCGGGGCGAAACGATCGCGCGCCTGCTCCACCCACTGCTCCATGCCCGGCACCCACCAATCGAACTCCGGCACCAGCAGCACGGTACGTCGTCGTGGCGCGCCACCTCCCGCGGCCTTCGCCCACCGTACGTGGATCGCGCCATAGCGGCCCCACTGCCGCATCTTCGCGTTGTAGTGCAAGTCAACCGTGTCTAGCATCACCGCTTCTGTGCGCCGCAACCCGAACGCGTAGACCGTCTTCAACAGCTGCGCATCACGTAGCGCGCCGAGCGCCCCTTTGCGCCCGGACCCGACCAGTGTCTCCACGCGCGCATCAGCCGTGTCGAAGAGACGCTCCACCTCGTCATAGGCCAACGGGCGACGCTTTCCATCACCCTCGAACTCAAACCGATGCGCGACGGTGTTCCACGGCAAGCACACCTGCGACGGAATCTCCGCGAACTCTCGCTCGCAGATCTCCATCCAGTCATACAACGGGCTCGTCAAGTACTCGCAGAATCCATGGATTGAACCGTGGTTGTTCCGCAGCGTCGACAACGCTCGAACCCGGCCCATCGAATCGGCGGTGAACTCATCGACGTCTGCGACGGTCCACTTCCACGGCGGCTTGTCGACGAAGTCGCGAAACCGCGTGACCGTCGCCAGTCGATTCTGGATGGTCTGCTCACGCAGTCCGCGAGAACGCTGCTGGCTGCGCCACCCCTCCACCATCGCATCGAAGATCTGCTGCTCCGGGTTCGCCAACGCGATGTTCGACGTCGACGTGAGCAGTCGAAGTGACGCAGGGGAACCGCCAAACTCTTGCATTAGATGCAACAAAGTACGACAGGATGCATCACCGAGTCAAGCCGAACGGACAGGTTCCCGACATTCCGCTGATACGGTCAGAGCATCAAGGCCTGAGAAATCCCAGTAGTCCTCGCCAGCAGGTGTAGACAGTTGCATTCACTGCAACAGTCGATGGTTTGTCGTCCGCGGGTCGTGGATGGTCAACATCCGCAAGTTCCTTCCCGGGCACCGCTCGCTCGACGCGCTGACGGCGCAGGGCGCGCTGACTCCTGATGCCGCGCATGCCCTGGGTGAGGCGATGCGGGCAGGTGCGTCCGTGATCGTGTCCGGGGCGACCCACGCGGGAAAGACGACCATGCTCGGCGCGTTGCTGGCCGCCTGCGCGGCGGACCAGCGCATCATCACGGTCGAGGAGACATTCGAGCTCGCGGTGGACGGCCCCGATGTGGTCGCGCTGCAAGGGCGTCAGCCCAGCCTCGAAGGCACGGGTGAGATCACGCTGCGGCGGTTGGTGAAGGAAGCTCTGCGGATGCGACCGGACCGGCTCGTGGTCGGAGAGGTGCGCGATGCGGAGGCCCTCGACCTCGTGCTGGCACTCAACACCGGCGTCCCCGGCGCCTGCACTGTCCACGCCAACTCCGCTGTGGAGGCGCTCGACAAGCTGTGCCTGCTGCCGCTCCTCGCCGGGCGGAACATCGACCGCGGCTTCGTCGCTCCGGCGATCGCGTCGTCGGTCGATCTCGTCGTCCACTGCGCGCGCGATGCGGCAGGCCGACGATACGTCGAGGAGATCGTCGCCCCGACGGGTGAAGTGGTCCAGGGACGGGTGCTCAGCACTCTGGTCTTCGGCGCCGCCGCACACCGGCCGCTGCGGTCGACCTCGGTCGGTTCGGGGGTCCTCGCATGACGATCCTTCTCGGCGCGACGCTTGCGGCCGGCGTGCTCCTGACCCTGTCGCCATGGCTGTGGCCGAGGGGAGAGCGCTCCACCTCCACGGCGCACCGCGGACGCCTGGTGCGTCTGGCGGGTGAGGCGGGGTTCCCGTCTCTGCAGACCCGCTCCCTCGTGATCGGCATCGCCGGCGCCGCCCTCGGTGCGGCGTCCCTCGTCTGGCTCGTCACGGGGAGTGCCGCGCTCGCGGTCCTCGCCGGGATCGCCGGCGGGACCGCGCCGATCGCCTACCTGCGCGGCCGACGACTGCGGCTGCGGCGTCTGCGTCGGCAACTCTGGCCCGATGTCTGTGACCTGCTGATCGCCGCGATCCGCGTCGGCCTGTCGCTTCCGGATGCGGTGGCCACCCTCGCCGAGTCGGCGCCCCCGGCGCTCCGCCCCGCATTCGGCGTGTTCGCCCGAGACCTGCGGAGCAGTGGACGGTTCGACGCGAGTCTCGACCGGTTGAAGGTCGTCCTCGCCGATCCGCTCGGGGATCGGATCATCGAGACGCTGCGGATGGCGCGGCAGGTCGGCGGCACCGAGCTCATCGGCGTGCTGCGGGCGTTGTCCTCATCCGTCCGTGCTGACGCGGCGCTCCGCGGCGAGGTCGAGGCGCGGCAGTCGTGGATCCGGGGAGCCGCCGTCCTCGGAGCCGTGGCGCCGTGGATCATCCTCACCCTCCTGATCCTCCGTCCGGAGGGGGCGAAGGCGTACAGCACACCGGAGGGCATCGTCGTGATCGTCGTGGGCGCGGTCGTCTCGGTCGTCGCGTTCCGCCTCATGATCCGCATCGGTCGGCTGCCCGAGCCCCGTCGGTGGTTCGGGTGAGTGGGCTCTCCGCGCTGGCCGTGGCCGTGCTGCTCGGCGGGGGATTCGCCGCGGGTGTCCTCTCGCTTCTGGCGGGCCTCCCGCGGTGGCGGGCAGCGTCGCTCGCGTCGCGGATCGCGCCGTACGTGCGGGACGTCGTGGACGACGAGGTGTTGCCGCGCGACGCCTTCACCCGGCCCGGCACCCTGCCTGCCGGAGGGTTCCGCCTCGGTGCGCGCGGTGCGAAGACGCTCGACCGTCTGCTCGGCGGGACGGAAGCTCTCCGACGGCGGCTCGCTCAGGCGGGGTCGGCATTCGATCCCGTCGCCTTCCGCGGTCGTCAGCTCGCGGTGATCGTGGGCGGAATCGCTGCCGGAGCGCTCGCCGTCATCGTTCTCGTCGTGATCGGTCGGTGGTCGCTTCCGGTCGGGTCGATCCCGCTCCTCGCGGGAGCGGCGGCCGGTGTGGGGTACGACATGCGGCTGTCGGCGCGGGTGCGGGCACGGAAGGTGCGCCTCACCGAGGAGTTGCCGACGACCCTGGAGTTCCTGGCCCTCTGCCTCTCTGCGGGCGAGGGCTTCCTCGACGCTGTGAAGCGCGTGGCCGGCGTGGGGTCGGGGGAGCTCACGGTCGAGCTGCGTCGCGTGATCGTGGAGGTCGGGACGGGGTCGTCCCTCGCCGACGCGCTGGCCGCCATGGCGGGTCGGCTGGAGCTTCCGGGGCTGACCCGAGCCGCGGACCAGATCGTCGCCGCGATCGAGCACGGAGCACCCCTCGCCGCGGTGCTGCGCGCGCAGGCCGATGACACCAGGGAGGAGGCCAAGCGCACGCTCATCGAGCAGGCCGGACGGAAGGAGATCTTCATGCTCCTGCCGTTGGTCTTCCTCATCCTGCCGTTGTCCGTCGTGTTCGCGATCTACCCTGGCCTGTTCATCCTGCGGCTCGGCATCGGATGAGTGGTCGTCGGGGGAGTGGTCGTCGGGGGAGGCCGTGGCGGCTTACCTTTTGTCTATGGGAAGTCTCGAGTACAACAGCTCTCGTCCGCCGATCGAGGTCGACGACACCGTGCTGGCGCATCTGAAGATCGTGATCTCCACGAAGCTCCGTCGCCAGGAGAGCTTCATGATGACGTGGCCGTCGGGGAAGAAGAGCCCTGGCCGACTGTCCGCGTGGATGCACCCGGCGATCCCGCTGGTGCTCGAGTTCGACGCCGAGCCGCCGCCGGCGATCGATCCGGCCCGGGTCAGTCACATGATGGAGCGGCTGAACGCCCGCGGTGAGCTCGTCATCGACGAGTTCACCTCCTGATCCCGCGGCGGCGCTCCGCGACGCTCAGACGTCCCAATCCGGCAGTCCGCCGAGGTCTGAGGCGAGGCTCCCCTCGTCGGAGGCCTTGACCTGGAAGAGGAAAACCCGCGAGGTCGGGTGGACGAGCACGCTCGCCAGGCCGTCCGACGTGGCGAACGAGACGAAGGTGGGTTCAGCGCGCGCGGCGGCCTCGATCCTCTCTCGGAGGGCGGCGACATCGGTGCCGCGAGGCAGGGGATAGGTGAGCCCGTCGATCTCGACTCTGGCCCGCATCTCATCGTCAGGTCCAGGGCGCATGCGTGACAGGCTATCCCTCGTCGGGATGACCGGACCCGGGGTTGTGCGATTCGCGTGACGGGAGTACAGGGCCTCGCCGCTTCGCCCTCCGCGCGCCGATGACGATGACGATGACGGCGACGAGGATCACCACGCCGACGACGATCGCGATCAGCACCGGAATCGACGGCAGCAGGGGGTTGGGCTCCATAGGCGGGAGCCTATTGCGTTCCGGCGGTTCCGATAGGCAGTGACGCACTCCGCCCGGATGCACCGTCTCGGCATGAGCGGCCTTACCTCGAGATCCACCTCACACCGTCGATGTCGGGCGGTAACCGAGTTGCAGCGTTCGTCTCGAGCTCTTCTACCAGGGGAATGAGGACTTCCCAGAGCGCCCAATGCTGCGGTGTACCCGTTTCTCCTGGTGTCTTGTTCTTACTGCGCATATGGGCCGGAAGTGGCGTACGCCAACCGAAGCGCGACCCGGCGGAGTCTGTAACGTGCAGCGTCAACGACTCGCCGTCGGCTTCCAGATGCGTCAACTCGAGTTCCGCCGGCACCACGATCGTCCCGTGCGCCTTATCCCATTCTTCGCGGACCGCTGAGAGAAAGGTCTCTGCATTCACGTCGCTACCCATGCGTAATGCTGCCCTTCATCCCGCAACGTTAATGACCCACTGGGGGCACACCGTGACGCCCATACAGTATGCCGTGATAAGTCCCTTTTGCTTGCCGTCGCTCATGCGGGCGTTCTCGATCACCACTTTCACTGTCATCGAGCGCTTCGGCTTGCAGGAACCGATCCAGCACTCCCATTCGATCGCGTCCGTCAAGTAAATGATGGAGGTGCCTTGAGTGACGCGGCCGCCGGTCGGCCTCGGGAACTTTGTGGTCTTCTTGATCATGTTGAGGTTGACATGATGCTTGTTCTGAACCTTGGTGAGACCCCACGTGGTTCCGTTGCCCGCGCGAGCAACGATCGGCTTTGCAATGTTATCGGTCCACGTCGAGACGATCCGATAGGCCGTGTCACCCGCGGCCATCGCTGCGCGGTCTTTTGCTGACCCACTCGGCATCTTGCTCGAGTCGTAAGGGGCAGCCAATGGAGTGTCCGAGGCCTCGAGGGATTCCACCTCGGCGATCTGGACTTCTACGTCGGTTTGCGCGGCCGTGCCAGCGCTGTCTGTCGGCACGAAGCCGAATGTAGTGATCGTCGTCCGCTCGGACTCGTCGGGTGCTTTAGCCGCTGCCGGCGCGACGCCTGTTCCCAGCATCGCGACGATAGCAACCAACGCCATCCCTGCACGCCATCCCCACATCTCCGAACCCCCATCATCGTTATATGGCTCGCACCTGCGGGCCAGCGTCACAGTAACCTCGGAGCGATGAGGTGTCTGTCCCCTTTTTGGGGGACACAAGACAAAAGACACAAGATGAGCCACTATGTGGCAGTCCATGAGGATCTGTCGGCGAGCACGTCATCGCGTCCGGCCGCGGACGTGTGGCACCTCCGTGGCTAGGCGAGCTTCGGCATGGCGCGGGATGCGCGCGAACAACACGGGTGCGCTCGGTGACTTCTGGCACGATCTGGCAAGCCGGCTCCGGCTCGGACAAAGACCGCCTCGAACTGGTGTCGCCGCGTGAGGGCGCGGGTCACCCGCACGGCCCTGTGGATAATGTCCGCGCCGCGGCAGGTCTTCGATGCACACTGGCGGCATGATCTCTCGTGCGCGCTCGATGCTCCGTGCCTTCCACGACGACGAACGGGGAGATGTCCCCGGCTGGGTCCTCGTCACCCTGATGACCGCGGGGCTCGTCGTGCTCATCTGGGCGGTCGCCGGGCCTGCGCTCACCTCCCTCTTCGAGCAGGCCATCCAGCGGGTCTCGGGGCTCTGACATGCGTGCGTCTGCGGGGATGACGGATGACCGCGGATCGAACCCGGTGGAGTTCGTGCTCGTCGGCACCCTGCTCACCGCGCTGACCCTCGCTGTGCTGCAGCTGGCGTTCGCGATCTACGTGCGCAACGTCGTCCACGATGCGGCCGTCGAAGGCGCGTACTACGCGGCGCTCGCCGACACGACCGCCAAGGAGGGGGAGGAACGGGCGCGCGAGGTCATCCGTCGCGCGATCGGCCCCTCCTACGCCGACGACATCACGGTCGCCTCGACGCGGCGGGAGGGACAGGAGACCGTGGAGGTCCGGGTCCGGACGACCCTCCCGGTGGTCGACCTCATCGGTGTCCCGGCAGCCCTGCAGGTCGAAGCCTCCGCACCGGCGGAGTCGTTCGATGCGCGATGACGCAGGATCGAGCTCGCTGGAGTTCATCACGGTCGGGGTGATCCTGCTCGTGCCGCTGCTGTACCTCGTGATCGCTGTGGGTTCGGTGCAGGAGCAGTCGCTCGGCGTCGAGGCCGCGGCGCGGCAGGCCGCACGTGCCATCGCCTCGACACCTGACGTCGCAGGGGCCGCAGTCCGCGGGGAGCAGGTGCTGGACGGGATCGTCGCGGAGTACGGCATCGATCGCGGAGCGGTCGACGTCGCGGTGTCGTGTCGCCCCCGGGCATCGGCCTGTCCGGCGGCGGGAGCGACGGTGGTCGTCACGGTCTCGACGCGCGTGCCGCTGCCGCTCGTGCCGGGAGTGCTCGGACTCGACCAGGCGACGTCCGTCCCTGTGGAAGCCGTGTCGGTGCAGAAGGTCTCGCGACGCTGGAGCGGCGGATGAGCCGGCGCAGGCGCGACGGGGACAAGGACGGAAGGGGCGACGACGAGGGGAGCGTGCTGCTCCTCGTCCTCGGCTACCTGATCCTCGCGCTCGCCGTGCTGTTCGTGTGTGTCTGCGCCACCGACCTCTACCTCACCCAGAAGCGCCTGGACGGGCTCGCGGATGCGGCCGCGCTCGCCGGGGCGGACGGCTTCACGCTGCAGGTGGAGGGGGAGGTGCCGCGTGCGACGCTCACCGACGCGGGGGTGGCCGAGCAGGCGATGCCGCTCGTCCGTGACGCGGGGCTCGAGGCGACCGTCGTCGACGCGGGCACCCCGGACGGCGTGAGCGCGCGCGTCACCGTCGCGGCGATCTGGCATCCGCCGCTGCTCTCGCCGTTCGTGCCCGAGGGGGTGCCGCTGCAGGCGACGGCGACGAGCCGCACGGCGCTGCGCTAGCGACCGGGCGCTCAGTCCTCGGACGGGTCCGGCGTGCTCGGCGGCGTCCGGGGGACGAACCGGGGGATCCAGCGGAGGAACCCGGCGGCGCCGACGAGTCCGATCAGACCCATGGCCCCGGCCGCGAACGACAGGGAGGCGACCGCGGTGATGCCCGAGACGAGGAGCGGAGCGACCGCGCCACCGGCATCGGTCAGCGTGCGCCACGACCCGAGGAACGCGGCGGGGTCGTGCTTCGGGGCGACATCCGCTCCGAGGGTGAGGAGGATGCCGCTGGACAGCCCGTTGCCGACGCCGAGGACCGCGGCGAACATACCGAACCAGAGCACCGCGGAGTCGACGTCGTGCGTGACCGACAGGGCGAGGAACCCGGCACCCATCAGCACCATCGCGGGCATCGCCGCCCAGAGCCGGCCGAAGCGGTCCATCACCTGGCCGCTGGCGTAGAAGAGGGCGAAGTCGATGGCTCCGGAAACGCCGACGACAAGGGCGATGGTCGAGGCGTCGAGGCCCAGCGAGAGTCCCCACAGCGGGAGGACGACCTGTCGCGCCGACCGCACCGCCGAGAGCGAGGCCGCGGCGAGCCCGAGCCGACCGAGCACTCCGCGCTGGCGCCACATCGTCTGGAAGATCCCGACCCGCTCGATGGTCGGGATCGACCCGCTCACGGCCTCGCCGCTGTCCTCCGCGAAGCGGACGGTGGTCCGCAGTGGGGCGACGGTCTTCTCCGGATCCGGTCCGAAGAGCACGAGCACGACCATCACCACGAGGCAGGCGAGGAAGAACCAGATCGCGGCAGCCTCCGTGCCGAAGAGCTGCAGGAGGCCGGCGGAGACGAACGGGCCGATGAAGATGCCCAGGCGGAAGCTGCCGCCCAGCAGGGAGAGCGAGCGGGCGCGGAACGCCAGCGGCACCCGCGTGGTCATGAACGCGTGCCGGGCCAGCCCGAAGGCGGCTGCGCACAGGCCGAGGAGGAACACCGACGCCGCGAGGACCCCGAGTGACGGCGCGAAGACCATGCCGACGGCGGCGAGGATGGCGATGACGCCCGCGATGACCATCGTGAACCGCTCGCCGATGCGCCCCACGGCCCACCCGGCCGGGAGGTTGCCGCAGAGCTGGCCGACCACGAGCGCCGAGGCGACGAGGGCCGCGAAGGCGACGTCGGCACCCATCGACGCAGCGATGACCGGGATGAGCGGGATGACCGCACCTTCGCCGAGGGAGAAGAGGACGGTCGGCAGGTACACCATCGGCCCGAACTGGCGGAGGACCGTGGATGCGCTGCTCACGTCCCTCACGCTACTCCGGTCGGCGCGAAGGGCCGGACACGCCCGTCCCCGCGCGCGCGGGCGGCACGTTAGGCTGAGGTGTCATGCTCGAACTAGATCTCTCCGCCGAAATCCAGGCGCTCAGGCACACCTTCGGCGACATCAGCGAGGTCGTCGATGTCAACCGTCTCCGCGAGGACATCGCGCGTCTCAGCGAGGAGGCCGGCGCGCCCGACCTCTGGGACGACACCGAGAACGCCCAGAAGGTCACCAGCGCCCTGAGCCACCGCCAGTCGGAGCTCGCCCGCATCACCGGCATCGCCCAGCGCCTCGACGACCTCGAGGTGCTCGTCGACCTGGCGAACGAGATGGGCGACGAGGAGTCGGCGATCGAGGCGCGCAAGGAGCTGCAGACGCTCACCGACCTCATCAACCAGCTCGAGGTGCAGACGCTGCTCGACGGCGAGTACGACGAGCGCAGCGCGATCGTCACCATCCGCTCTGGCGCCGGCGGCGACGACGCCACCGACTTCGCCGAGATGCTCATGCGCATGTACCTGCGCTGGGCGGAGCGTCACAAGTACCCCGTCAAGGTGATGGACACCTCGTACGCGGAGGGCGCCGGTATCAAGTCGGCGACCTTCGAGATCGACGCGCCCTACGCCTTCGGCACGATCTCGGTCGAGGCCGGCACGCACCGCCTCGCGCGCATCAGCCCGTTCGGATCCGCGGACAAGCGCCAGACGTCTTTCGCCGCCGTCGAGGTCATCCCGCTCATGGAGGAGGCGACCGAGGTCGACATCCCCGAGAACGACATCCGGGTCGACGTCTTCCGCTCCTCCGGCCCCGGTGGACAGTCCGTCAACACGACCGACTCCGCCGTGCGCATCACCCACCTCCCGACCGGCATCGTCGTGTCGATGCAGAACGAGAAGTCGCAGATCCAGAACCGCGCCGCGGCCATGCGGGTGCTGCAGAACCGTCTCCTGCTGCTGCAGAAGGAGCAGGAGGCCGCCAAGAAGAAGGAGCTCGCCGGCAACATCACCGCGAGCTGGGGCGACCAGATGCGCTCCTACTTCCTCTACGGCCAGCAGCTCGTCAAGGACCTCCGCACGGGCCAGGAGTCCGGCAACCCCGCCGCCGTGTTCGACGGCGACCTCGACGACTTCATCTCGGCGGGCATCCGCTGGCGCAAGCGCAAAGACGAGGACTGACCCACACGACGAAGGCCCCGGGAGCTCCCGGGGCCTTCGTCGTGTGGTGCGGAAGGATCAGCGTGCCGACGCCTCGACGGTCACGCGGGCGACCTCCTGCAGCATCTCGTCCGTGATGACGATCACGTAGGACGGGCTTTCGGCGACGTCGAACGAGACGGTGCCCTCCGCCGTCGTCCCGGCGTTCTGCTCCGTGGACTCGAGCGTCGCGTCGCCGAAGATGTCGTAGTCGCCCTCGACGCCGTCGGCCGTCTCGACGGAGAAGTAGAGCGGGTTGACGTAGGTCGTCCCGTCGAGCGTCTCCCAGGCCACGTCGATCAACAGATAGCCGCCGTTGGCGGCCTCGAAGTCCGTGCCGTTGGTCGGTCCGAACGTGGCGGAACGGATGGTGACCTCGGCCGTGCCCTCGAGCTGCGGCACGGCGACCGGCTCGCCCAGCGTGCCCTCGGCGACCTCACCCGTACCCGCGTCGCCGGTGTCGTCGGTCTCCGGCGCCGGGCTCTGGCTCGTGCCGTCGTCGTAGTCGGGAAGCGTGACCGGGCGCACGGTGTTCGCGACGGCCAGCACGAAGAAGATGCTCACGACGATCGCGACGATGCCGCCGAGCACCGACACCCCGAGGCCGGTGATCCCCGGCCACTTGGTGCCCTTCAGGAACAGGGAGATGAGCGAGACGATGAACCCGGCCGCCAGGAGGAACCAGGCGAACGGGAGCGTCAGGGGGATGAACGCGAGGATGAGGCCGAGCGCGGCGATCCCGAGACCGACGAGGCCGAGCACCGACATCTTCTTCGGGCCGTCGGTGGCCGGTGCCTGGCCCGGATAGGCGGCCTGTCCGGGGTACGCGCCCTGTCCGGGGTACGCGCCCTGTCCGCCCGGTACCTGTCCCGGGTAACCGCCGCCACTCTGCGAGCCCGGGTACGCACCCTGCGCCGGGTATCCGCCCTGGCCCTGATACGCGTTCTGGTCGGGGGAGAACGGTGCCGCGGGGGGATAGGCCGCCGTGCCGCCGTCGGTACCGGCCGGAGGGACGATCGGTGCCGCGCCGGGGAGGTCGTGCGCACCGCTGGCGGGCGCCGTCCAGTCCTGCGCGGGCTCGGGAGCGACGATGAAGTCGGTCGCGGGCTCGTCCGGGGCGATCTCCCGTTCGGCGGCGACGGGTTCGGGTGTGGAGGGCTCCGCTGCGGCGGTCGGTCCCTCCGCCGGGGGAGCGCCGTCGGAAGTCGCCGCGGAGGCGCTCTCCGCGGAAGTGCTGTCCGCGCCCGCGTCCTCAGCCGCCGCAGCGGTCGTGTCCTCGGGCGTCGCGGTGGTCTCCGGCGCGAAGTGTTCGGTCCACTGCTGGCCGTCCCACCAGCGCAGGCGTCCGGAACCGTCGTCGTACCAGCCGGCAGGTGTCGTCATGGGGGTCCCCTCCGTGTGTGCGCTCGCGTGGTGGACGCGAATCGACACTCCATGTATAGCAGCGGGCGCGGACCTCGGTGGGCCGACGGGGGAGGAGGAAGAGCGGCACGCGTGCCGCGCGGCGGGGTGTCGTGCCGGGGCGACGCCCCGTACCGCGCTTAGGCTCGAATCGCCATGATTCGGTTCGAGAACGTCACGAAACGCTACCGCGGGACGTCGAAGCCCGCCCTGTCCGGTGTCGACTTCGAGGTGCAGCGCGGGGAGTTCGTCTTCCTGGTCGGCGCCTCCGGGTCCGGCAAGTCCTCCTGTCTGCGCCTCATCCTCCGCGAGGACGTGCCGACGACGGGCCGTGTCGCCGTCCTCGGCCGCGACCTGCGGGCTCTGGCGAACCGGAAGGTGCCCTACTTCCGTCGGCACATCGGCTCGGTGTTCCAGGACTTCCGCCTGCTCCCGTCCAAAACCGTCCATCAGAACGTCGCCTTCACGCTGCAGGTCACCGGCTCGTCCCGGGGCTTCATCCAGCAGGCGGTTCCCGAGGCGCTCGCCCTCGTCGGGCTCGACGGCAAGGAGAAGCGCATGCCGCACGAGCTCTCCGGCGGCGAGCAGCAGCGCGTCGCGATCGCCAGGGCGCTCGTCAACCGTCCTCAGGTGCTGCTCGCCGACGAGCCCACCGGAAACCTCGACCCGGCGACCTCCGTCGACATCATGCAGCTGCTCGCCCGGATCAACGCGGGTGGCACGACGGTGCTCATGGCCACCCACGAGGCCGGGTTCGTCGACCAGATGCGCCGCCGCGTGATCGAGCTCCGCGACGGCGAGATGGTCCGCGACGAGGTGCACGGCGGATACGGCGACACCTCGAACATCCCGCGCCTGGTGCCGGAGGAGGTCCGCGGTGCTGCGGCCGCCGCAGCCCTCACGGCCGTGCAGGAGGTGCAACGCCAGACCGCCGACCTCTCCGTGGTCCGCGCGGCCCTGGCGGAGGAGCTGGACGCCCAGCGCCGTGCCGCCGCCGCGTCTCCCGCGGTCACCAAGCCCGCCGCCGAACCCGCTCCGCAGGTGGTCGAGCCGCCGGAGCCCTCGCGGGAGCCCGGCGTGGTCGAACCGCCGGACGTCGTGCAGCCACCGGCCGCGCCGCAGCCCGCTGCCGAGCGTCCCGCGCCCGCAGGTCCGCGCACGCATCCGATCGTGATCCCGGAGGTGGACGTCGCCGAGCTCGGCGTCGCCGACCGCCTCGGGCTGTCCGACCAGGACGACGAGGAAGTGGGCCCGACCTCATGAGAATCGGCCTGATCCTGACCGAGGCCCTCGTCGGCCTGCGGCGCAACATCTCGATGGTCATCTCCGTCGTGCTCGTCACCTTCGTGTCGCTGACGTTCGTCGGCGCTGCGATCCTCATGCAGTCCCAGATTGGCGTCATGCGCGGCTACTGGGCCGAGCGCGCCCAGGTGGCCGTCTACATGTGCTCCGCGGTGTCGGAGTCGGACACCTGCGTCGACGGCGCGGCGAGCGAGGAGCAGGTCGCCGCCGTGCGCGCCCAGCTCGAGGGCGACGCGTTGTCGCCGCTCATCAGCTCCATGACCTTCGACACGAAGGAGGAGACCTACGCCAAGCTCGTCGAGCAGGTCGGGGAGGAGCAGGCCAGCGTGCTCTCGCCCGATCAGGCGTTCGAGGTCTTCTTCGTCACGATGAAGGACCCGGGCCAGTCGCAGGTCCTCGCCGAGGCCTTCAACGGCCAAGCCGGAGTGGAACAGGTCCAGGACCAGCTCCAATACCTCGAACCGCTGTTCTCCGCGCTCACCGTGGCGACGTACATCGCCGTCGGTATCGCGGTCCTCATGCTCATCGCCGCGACGCTTCTGATCGCCACCACCATCCGCTTGTCCGCCTATGCGCGGCGGAAGGAGATCGGGATCATGCGCCTGGTCGGCGCCTCGAACCGCTTCATCCAGACGCCGTTCGTGCTGGAGGGCGTCTTCGCCGCGTTGCTGGGCTCGGCTCTCGCGAGCGCGGCGGTCGTCGCCGGCATGCACTTCGGCGTGAACGGCTATCTCCGCGGACGGGTGCCGTTCATCACGACGTGGGTGACCATGCAGGACGCGATCCTCGTGGTCCCGGTCCTCGTCGGGATCGGCGTCGTGCTCGCGGCGCTCTCGGCCGGCTTCGCGATCCGGCGTTGGCTGCGCACCTGATACCCTGAAAGGCTGCTCGACCGATCCGCTGTCGAGCCGTCCACAGCACCACAGCACAGGAGATCATCATGCCCAGGGAACGCGGGGAGAAGGTCATCGCGACCAATCGTCGCGCGCGTCACGACTACAACATCGAGAAGTCGTACGAGGCGGGGATGGTGCTCACCGGCACCGAGGTGAAGTCGCTCCGTCAGGGGCGCGCGAACCTCAGCGACGGGTACGCGTTCGTGAAGGGCAACGAGGTCTTCCTCGATGCCGTGCACATCCCGGAGTACTCGCAGGGGCACTGGACGAACCACTCGGCCAAGCGCATCCGCAAGCTGCTCCTGCACCGGGAGGAGATCGCGAAGCTCGCCCACGCCGTCTCCGCGGGCGGGTACACGCTCATCCCGCTCAAGCTGTACTTCTCGGACGGTCGCGCCAAGGTCGAGATCGCCCTCGCGAAGGGCAAGCGCGAGTACGACAAGCGCCAGACCCTCCGTGAGCGTCAGGACACCCGCGAGGCCGAGCGCGCGATGCGCCTGCGCAACAGGGTCGGCGAGTAGCCCGAGCCGGCTCAGAGGCTCGGCGTGAAGCCGAACACCCGGCCGAGGAACGCGAGCTCCCGCTCCAGCGCGTCGACGATGGTCTCCGCGCTGCGGAACCCGTGGCCCTCGCCCGGGTACAGCACGTAGTCGTGGTCGATGCCGTTCGCCGCCAGAGCGTCGCGGATGGCCTCGGACTGGGACGGCGGCACGACGCGGTCCTCCCCGCCCTGCAGCAGCAGCACCGGAACGTCGATGCGGTCGGCGTGCGTCAGGGGCGAGCGCTCGATGTAGACGTCCTCGGCCGCGGGGAGCGGACCCACGAGGCCGTCGAGGTACGACGCCTCGAAGTCGTGGGTCTCGGCGGCGAGCAGCCGGAGATCCGCGACACCGTAGCGGCTGATGCCGGCCGCGAACGTGCCGCCCCGGACGAGTGCGGAGAGCACCGTCCAGCCGCCGGCCGAGCCTCCGCGGATGGCGATGCGGGTGGGGTCTGCCAGCCCGGCGTCCGCGAGGCCGCGGGCCGCCGCGATCACGTCGTCCACGTCGACGATGCCCCACTGTCCCTGCAGACGGTCGCGGTAGGCGCGTCCATATCCCGTCGATCCGCCGTAGTTGACGTCGAGGACCCCGATGCCCCGGCTCGTGAAGAACGCGATGGAGGCGGAGGCCGCACCGGTGACATGGGCGGTCGGACCGCCGTGCACGAGCACGATGTAGGGCGGCAGCTCCCCGTCGGCGCCGCGGGGGTCTCCGGGCGCGGCGGGCGGATACGCGAACGCGTGCACGGGGCCGTGTGCCCCTTCCACGACGATCTGCTGCGCCCCCGGCATCCAGTCCTCGTCGACCGGAGCGCCACCGGTGATGGTCTCGACGGTCCCACTGTCGACATCGACGCACCAGATGCCTGAGGTCACGCGCGAGCCGTCTCCGCTGAGCAGCACGCGGGAGCCGGCGACGTCGTCCACGCTGAGGTGCCCGTCGCCCGGCACCGTGATCGCCCGGGTCTCGCCGTCCGCGGACACGAGCTGCACCTCGTCGCGTCCATTCGTGCGCACCGCCACGAGGCGCCCGTCGGCCAGGACCTGGAACCAGCGGTTGCCGAGCACCCAGAGGCCGTATCCGGTATCCGCGTCCGACGAGGTCAGCGCGCGCGAGGCGCCGAGCCGGAGGCCGTCCAGTGCGAGGTGCTGGAGCTGCCAGCGCCCTGAAGCGTCGTCGGCGAACACGAGCGCGTCGTCGCCGCTCCACTCCGGCTGCAGGGCCGCGGAGGTGGGGACGCGGGTGACGGTCCCGCCGTCCACCGCCCCGATGGCGAGGACGGCACTCTCCCACGGCATGCTGTCCGCCTGCCACTCGACCCAGGCCACCCGGCTGCCGTCCGGCGAGAGAGCGGGGTGGGCGAAGAACCCGGTGCCCTCCGCGATCACGCGCACCGCAGCCGCTTCGTCGGCGGCCGAGCCGTCCACGGGGATCTCCACGATCGCGCGGCCGTGCGGGGCGGCCGAGAGGTCTTCGCGGACCGCAAGCAGGCGGCCGCTCTGCACGCGCAGCCCGCCGTACGACGGGCCGGCGGCGGTGAGGGGGCGCGGCTCCGCGCCGCGGTCCATGCGGTGCACACGCTGGTCGGCGCCGGAGACGAAGTACAGGGTGTCGCCGTCGACGGTCCAGGCACCGCCCCCGTACTCGTGCACGCGGGAGCGGGCGCTCCAGGGTGCCGGGAGGATCTCCGCCCCCGTCGAGCTGCGCACCGTGACGCGTCCGCCCTCGGCGGGCACGGACTCGGCCCACCACACCTCATCGCCGACGAAGCGTGCTCCGTCGATACGGGGAGCCGCTCCGGCGACGGCGGCGGCGGTGAAGGGGGAGGCCCAGGAGCCGAACGGTGAGGACATGCGTCGAGCCTACGGGCGGTGACACACGACGTCACACTCGTGCGGCGGGCCGAGGGCGTGTTCTAGGTTTCTGGAAACGCCCGGTTGATCCCGGACGTGGAGCGACAGCCGAGCCCGGCACCCGCCCGCGAGCGACGTGCTCTTCGTCGTGCGCGGACCCCGGCCCCTGTCCCCTGGAGAGAAGATGTCTTCCCCGTTCGACGCCTCCCGCGCCTCCCGAGTGCCGTTCTCCTTCGAGCTGTATCCGCCCCGCTCGGAGTCGAGCCAGGAGGCGCTGCACGAGACCGTCCGTCACCTCGCCGCGGCCGGGCCCGCGTTCCTCTCGGTGACCTATGGCGCCGGCGGCTCGACCGGGGGACGCTCGCTCGACGTGCTGCGGTTCATCCGCGAGCACACCGACGTCGAGCCCCTCGCCCATCTCACGTGCGTCGGCAACACCTATGCCGGGGCCACGGCGCTCATCCGGGAGTTCCTCGACGCCGGGATCCTCCGCTTCCTCGCCCTCCGCGGCGATCCGCCCGCGGGCCGGACGGAGCCCTTCCTCGGCGACCTGGAGAGCGCGGCTCAGCTCGTGCAGCTCATCGATCGCGTCCAGGCCGAACGTGCTCCGTACCAGGAGTCCCCGGTCCCCGGCCTTCCCGGAGCCGCGCTGGTGGCCCCCCGGCAGAAGGTCGACATCGCGGTCGCGGCCTTCCCGAAGGGGCACCCGCGGGCCACGCACCGCACCCAGGACGTGGAGGCTCTGCTCGCCAAGCAGGCGGCGGGGGCGACCTTCGCCATCACCCAGCTCTTCTTCCACCCGGACGACTACCTCGCCTTCGTGGAGCGAGCTCGAGCGGGCGGCGTCACCATCCCGATCCTTCCCGGCATCATGCCGATCACCTCACCTGCCCGGCTGGCCCGGGTGCTGGAGCTCACGGGGGAGGACCTGCCGAGCGAACTCTCGGTCGCCCTCGACGTCGAGCCCACCGCCGAGGGGCGCCGGGAGATCGGGATCTCGTGGGCCGCGCGCCTCGCCGCCGACGTCGTCGCCGGCGGCGCCCCCGGCGTCCACCTGTACGCCTTCAACCAGCACGAGACCGTCCTGACCGTCCTCGCCGAAGCCGGCATCGTCCCGGCGCTCCGGCACTAGTCCCCGCCGAAAGGAACCACCATGACCGCATTCCCCGAGGGCACCATCCTCGGCTATCCCCGCATCGGCCGCCGCCGCGAGCTCAAGAAGGCCGTCGAGGCGTTCTGGGCGGGCCGCATCGACGAGCAGGAGCTGGAGCGGACGGCAGCGGACCTGCGCGCGGCGACCCGTGAACGCCTGGCCGCCCTCGGCCTCGGTCGCACGGACTCGTCGATCCCGGAGTCCTTCTCGTTCTACGACCAGGTGCTCGATGCCGCCGCCACGGTCGGCGCCATCCCCGCGCGCTTCGACGACCTGCGGGAGGCGGACGGGACGATCGGACTCTCCGCACTGTTCACCGTCGCCCGCGGCGAGGGGGAGCGCGCGCCGCTGGAGATGACGAAGTGGTTCGATTCGAACTACCACTACCTCGTGCCGGAGATCGGCCCGGAGACGGCGTTCTCCCTCGCCAGCGACCGGCTGGTGCGCGAGGTCGCCGAGGCCGCAGCCGCCGGATTCGTCACGCGTCCCGTGGTCGTCGGACCGGTCACGCTGCTGGCGCTCGCGAAGGCGTCGGACGACGCGCCGGAGGGCTTCGAGCCGCTCTCGCGTCTGGAGGACGTGCTGCCGGTCTACGTCGATCTGCTCGCCCGCCTGCGCGCCGCGGGTGCCGAGTGGGTGCAGCTCGACGAGCCCGCGCTCGTCAGCGAGTCGCTGCCGGCCACGACCGCCCAGCTCGCCTCGGCGGCGGAGCGCGCGCTCGCGGTGCTGGGCAGCGCCGAGGAACGTCCCTCGCTCCTCGTCGCGGCCCCGTATGCGAGCCTCGGCGAGACGTTCGGGACCGTGGCCGCGGCCCCCATCGAGGCGATCGCCGTCGACCTCGTGCGCGGTGCCGTCCCGGAGGTGGTGCCTGGCCTCGAGGGCAAGACCCTCGTCGGCGGTGTGATCGACGGTCACAACATCTGGCGTGGCGACCTCTCCGCGGCGTTCGACTCCCTGGAGGCGCTCCGCGCGCTCGGTGCTCCGGTGTCCGCGGCCACCTCGACCTCGCTGCTGCACGTGCCGCACGACGTGGAGGACGAGACCGCGCTCGACGAGCGCCTGGTGTCCTGGCTGGCGTTCGCGGACCAGAAGGTGCAGCAGGTCGTGACCCTCGCCCGCGGTCTGTCCGAAGGGCGCACGGCGATCGCGACCGAGCTGGACGCCGCGACCGCTGCGCTGCAGGATCGCCTGAGCGCTCCCGGCGTGCGCGACGGTGCGGTGCGTTCCCGTGCGCTGACCGACGCCGACTTCGCCCGTGCTCCGTACGCGGAGCGGGAAGAGGCGCAGAATGTCCTCGGCCTGCCGGTGCTGCCCCTGACGACGATCGGCTCCTTCCCGCAGACCGGAGACATCCGCCGCGCACGCGCGCAGTTCCTCCGCGGCGAGATCCCCGAGGACGACTACGAGGAGTTCCTCCGCCGTGAGGTCGCCGCGGTCGTCTCCCTGCAGGAGGACCTCGGCCTCGACGTCCTCGTGCACGGCGAACCCGAGCGGAACGACATGGTGCAGTACTTCGCCGAGCACCTCGACGGCTTCGCGGTCACGCAGCACGGCTGGGTGCAGTCGTACGGCTCGCGAGCCACGCGTCCGTCGATCCTCTGGGGCGATGTCTCCCGCCCGGCGCCCATCACGGTCGCCTGGTCGGCATACGCCCAGTCGCTCACCGCGAAGCACATGAAGGGGATGCTCACAGGGCCGGTCACCATCCTCGCGTGGTCCTTCGTCCGCGACGACCAGCCTCTGGGGGAGACCGCGAACCAGGTCGCGCTCGCCCTCCGCGACGAGATCGCCGATCTGGAGGCCGCGGGCATCCAGGTGATCCAGGTCGACGAGCCGGCGCTGCGCGAGCTGCTGCCGCTGAAGCAGACCGACCAGCCCGCGTACCTGGACTGGTCCGTCGCCTCGTTCCGTCTGGCGACGGGCGGTGCCGCGGCGGCCACGCAGGTGCACACCCACCTCTGTTACTCGGAGTTCGGCGTCGTGATCGACGCGATCCGTGCGCTCGGCGCCGACGTGACGTCGATCGAGGCGGCCCGCAGCCGCATGGAGGTCGTCGCGGACATCGCCGAGGTCGGCTTCGACCACGGCATCGGCCCCGGTGTCTATGACATCCACTCGCCGCGTGTGCCGACGGTCGAGGAGGTCGAGTCCCTGCTGCGTCGCGCGGTCGAGGAGATCCCACTCCGTCAGCTCTGGGTGAACCCGGACTGCGGCCTGAAGACCCGCGGCTACGCCGAGACCACGGCATCGCTGCGGAACATCGTCGAGGCCACCCGCCGGGTGCGCGAGGACGTGGTGGTCACCGCCTGACACTCCTGCTCAGCGAAACGACGAAGGCCCTCCCGGTGCACCGGGAGGGCCTTCGTCGTGTGTCTCAGACGGCGCGCATGACCGCGACGACCTTGCCGAGCACGACGGCTTCGTCGCCCAGGATCGGCTCGAACGCGGAGTTGCGGGGGAGCAGCCAGGTGTGGCCGTCGCGACGACGAAGCACCTTGACGGTGGCCTCGCCGTCGAGCATGGCGGCGACGATCTCACCGTTCTCCGCGGTGTTCTGCGACCGGACCACGACCCAGTCCCCGTCGCAGATCGCGGCGTCGATCATCGACTCGCCGGAGACCTTGAGCATGAAGAGGTCGCCTTTGCCGACGAGCTGCCGGGGGAGCGGGAAGATCTCCTCCACCTGCTGATCGGCGGTGATGGGCACGCCGGCGGCGATGCGGCCGACCAGCGGGACCAGGGCGGCGTCGCCGACCGGGGTCGCCACATCCGCGGGGTTCTCCGCACCGGTGCCGGGAAGGTCGATGAGGACCTCCATGGCGCGCGTCTTGCCCGGGTCGCGCCGCAGGTAGCCGCTGAGCTCGAGCTGACCGAGCTGGTGCGTGACGCTGGACAGCGACTTGAGTCCGACGGCATCGCCGATCTCGCGCATGCTCGGCGGGTAGCCGTTCTGTGCGATGGAGCCCTGGATGACCTCGAGGATCGCCATCTGCTTCGGACTGAGGCTCTTGCGACGGCGGGTGCGCGGCGCCTCGGACTCGAGGGCTGAGGTGTCGCTCATGGTGCTCCTTCACTGCGTGATCCGACGTGCCGCTTCGAATGTCGGTGGCCCGTGGTGTGGTGTCCTTATCGAAACCGTATCCGAGAAAAGCGCGGATCTGGAAGATCTGTTCGAGCGTGTCGGGCGATTCGCGGGCCGCGGTTTCGAAGACAGCTTGACAGATGTTCGAACTCGAAGATATCTTCGGAACGTAGCTTCGCATCCACGGCTCCCGGCCGAGGCGCGGATGCGAAAGCTACGCCAACCTCCCCGGGCTCCGGCGCCGGGACAGTAAGGAGCAGACATGAGCAGCATCAGCCTCAGCACCGCGACCGCCTTCCCGGCATCGGCCCGTCCGGCCACCCGGCTGCGGATCACGGCACGCGGTCGCCGCGCTCTGCTCGCGCTCGCCTCGGTCCCGCTCGCGGCGGGCATCGCCTTCGCCGCCATCAGCGGGGGCAGTGCGATCGCCTCCGGCGCGGACGCACCGGCCGTCTCCGTCGAGACCGTCACGGTCATGCCCGGCGACACCCTCTGGTCGATCGCGAGCAGCATCGCCCCCGAGGCCGACCCCCGCGAGGTCATCGGTGAGATCAGCCGCATGAATCTCCTGCGCGGCGGCGAGCTGCAGGTCGGTCAGGAGCTCGCGCTCCCGGCCGGCTACACCGACTGACGCGGAGCCCGAGTCTTCCGATCCGGTCGTCACGATGACCTCGGCTCTCCGTGCTCCTCTTAAGATGGGAAGGGTGACCTTCTCCCTCAACGATCTCCCGCTCCGCGACGATCTGCGCGGACTCACCCCGTACGGCGCGCCCCAGGCCCCGCTGCCGGTGGCTCTGAACGTGAACGAGAACACGCATCCCGTTCCCGACGAGGTCGCGAGCGACATCCTCGATGACATCGCCGTGGCGATCCGGGACGTGAACCGGTACCCGGATCGTGAGTTCACGACGCTGCGGGAGGCCTTCGCCGACTACCTGGGTCACGGCCTCACGCCGGAGCAGATCTGGGCGGGAAACGGCTCCAACGAGGTGCTGCAGCACATCTTCCAGGCTTTCGGCGGTCCGGACCGCACGGCATTCGGCTTCGGCCCGACGTACTCGATGTACCCGCTCATCGCGAAGGGCACAGGGGCGTCGTGGATCGCCGGCACCCGGCAGCCGGACTACACCGTCACCGCGGAGGAGGCGGCGGAGCAGGTCCGTGCGGCCGACCCGGACATCGTGATCCTCTGCTCGCCGAACAATCCGACGGGCACGCCGCTGGGGCTCGACGTGGTGGAGGCCGTCTACGACGCCGCCCGTGGCGTGGTGATCGTCGACGAGGCCTATCAGGAGTTCGCGCCGCGCGATGCCCCGTCTGCACTGACTCTGCTGGAGGGCCGGCCGCGGCTGGCGGTCTCCCGCACCATGAGCAAGGCCTTCGCCTTCGCCGGTGCCCGCGTCGGCTACCTCGCCGCCGACCCCGCGTTCATCGACGCGCTGCGTCTGGTGCGCCTGCCCTACCACCTGAGCGCCCTGACGCAGGCGGCGGCCGTCGCCGCGCTCCGCAATGCCGACGTCATGCTCGGGATGGTGCAGGAGATCGTGGAGCAGCGCGACCGGATCACGGCCACGCTGGAGGCCCTCGGCTACACGCCCCACCTCTCGTGGTCCAACTTCGTGCTGTTCGGCGGCGTCGCGGACCCGCAGGCCACCTGGCAGCAGCTCTACGATCGCGGCGTGCTCGTCCGTGACGTCGGCATCCCCGGTCACCTGCGGGTGAGTGCCGGTACGGAGGCGGAGACCACGGCGTTCCTGGACGCCCTGGCCTCGATAGGATCGGCATCATGACCATCCCCGCGCCCACCGCACGCACCGCGAGCCGCGTGCGCAGCACGTCGGAGTCCACCGTCGAGGTCGAGCTCAACCTGGACGGTACCGGCGCGAGCCGCATCGACACCTCGGTGCCGTTCTTCGACCACATGCTCACGGCGTTCGCGAAGCACTCGCTGACGGATCTCACCGTGCGGGCGTCCGGCGACACCCACATCGACGCGCACCACACCGTGGAAGACGTCTCGATCGTGCTCGGTCAGGCGATCCTCGCCGCGCTCGGGGACAAGTCCGGCATCTCCCGCTACGGCGACGCCCTCGTCCCCCTGGACGAGGCGCTCGCGCAGGCGGTCGTCGACATCTCCGGTCGCCCGTACCTCGTGCACGAGGGTGAACCCGCGGGCTTCGAGCACCACCTGATCGGCGGGCACTTCACCGGATCGCTCGTCCGGCACGTCTTCGAAGCCATCACCTTCAACGCCGCCCTCACCGTGCACGTCCGGGTCCTGGGCGGGCGCGACCCGCACCACATCGCCGAGGCCGAGTTCAAGGCGTTCGCGCGGGCGTTCCGTCAGGCGAAGGCGCTGGATCCCCTCGTCGACGGCATCCCGTCCACCAAGGGAGCCTTGTGAGCGCCGCGCCCCGGGTCGCCGTCTTCGACTACGAATCCGGCAACGTCCACTCCGCGGTCAAGGCGCTCGTCGCCGCGGGAGCCGACGCCGTCCTCACGCGCGACCGCACCGAGGCGCTCGAGGCCGACGGGTTCGTCGTGCCCGGCGTCGGAGCCTTCCAGGCCGTGCGGGACGCCCTGCAGGCTCACGGCGGCGACGAGATCATCGGCCGTCGTCTCGCGGGCGGTCGACCGGTGCTGGGTATCTGCGTCGGCATGCAGGTGCTCTTCGAGCACGGCGTCGAGCGCGGGCACGACGCCGCGGGCCTCGGCGAGTGGCCGGGCGCCGTGACGGAGCTCAACGCCCCTGTCCTGCCGCACATGGGCTGGAACACCGTGGAACCGGGGGAGGACACCGTCCTGTTCCGCGGGATCGAGCAGGAGCGCTTCTACTTCGTGCACTCCTATGCGGCGCAGTCCTGGGAGCTCGATGTGATCCCGCCGTTCCCCCAGCCCGTGCTCACCTGGGCGACCTACGGCGGTCCCTTCCTCGCGGCCGTGGAGAACGGCCCGCTCTCGGCGACGCAGTTCCACCCCGAGAAGTCCGGAGACGCCGGCATCCAGCTGCTCCGGAACTGGGTGCAGAGCCTCTGATCCGGGGCCGCGTCGGCGCCGGGCGTCATGCGGTTTGTCCCGCGCCCCGCGGCGGACTACCCTCGTCTCTCGTGCCCTCTCGGGCCGCAGACCCACCCGAACCAAGGACCCCATGAACGACTTCGCGCAGTCCCCCTCGCTCACGCTCCTCCCCGCGGTCGACGTCGCCGGCGGCAAGGCGGTCCGTCTGACCCAGGGGGAGGCGGGCACGGAGACGAGCTACGGCGACCCGCTCGACGCCGCGGGGGAGTGGGTCTCGCAGGGGGCCTCCTGGATCCACCTCGTCGACCTCGACGCGGCGTTCGGACGCGGCAGCAACGCCCCGATCCTGCGCAAGGTCATCAAGCAGTTCAAGAACGTCAACGTCGAGCTCTCCGGCGGCATCCGGGACGACGCGAGCCTGGAGGCGGCTCTGGAGAGCGGCGCCGCCCGCATCAACCTCGGCACCGCCGCCCTGGAGAACCCGGAGTGGGCCGCCGACGTGATCAGCCGCTTCGGCGAGGCGATCGCCGTCGGCCTCGACGTGCGCGGCACGACGCTCGCGGCGCGGGGCTGGACGAAGGAGGGCGGCGACCTCTGGGAGGTGCTCGAGCGCCTCGAGGACGCCGGCTGCAGCCGCTACGTCGTCACCGACGTGACCAAGGACGGTACGCTGCGCGGTCCGAACCTGGAGCTCCTGCGCGAGGTCACCTCGCGCACCCCGAAGCCGGTCGTCGCGTCGGGCGGCATCTCGAACCTCGACGACATCGCCGCCCTGCGCGACCTGGTGCCGCTGGGCGTCGAGGGCGCCATCGTCGGCAAGGCCCTGTACGCGGGCGCCTTCACGCTGGCGGAGGCCCTGGATGTCGCCGGAGACTGACCCCCACGCCTGCGGGCCGGAGTCGCACAACCGGGCCGACTCGGCCGGGGTCCCCTGGGAGGGGCGCAGCTTCGAGTCGAATCCGCACGCCGCGGACGACGGCTCGGCGGACCCTGCTCTTCTCGCCGCCCTGCTCCGCTTCCGCGCGGGGGAGGGGAGTCAGACGGAGGTCGTCGACGCGTTCCGCTCCGCGCGGGTGCTCATCCCGCTGATCGCCGAGAAGGGTGAGGAGGGGGTGGCCCCCAGCGGCCTCGCGGTGGACAAGACGCAGGAGCTGTCGATCGTCACCGTCGCCGCACCGGACGGGCGCCGCGTCCAGCCGGTGTTCTCATCGGTCGAGACGATGCAGCGCTGGGACCCGTCGGCGCGACCCATCCCGGTCGAGGCCGTCCGCGCCGCGCTGGCCGCATCGTCGGAGGATACCGACCTGATCGTGCTCGACCCGACCTCGGACACGGAGTTCGTGATCCGGCGACCCGCCGTCTGGGCCGTGGCGCAGGGGCACGCGTGGGAACCGAGCTTCCTCTCGCCCGAGGTGGTCACCGCGCTCCGGGAGAGCATCGCCCACGAACTCGCCGTGATCGACGTCGCGGTCGCGCCCGGTGACCCGGATGCGCGGCTGCGCGGGCCAGAGCTCATCGTGGTGCTGGAGCTCGTCGACGGCCTGGAGCGCGAGGTCCTGGATGCGGTGCTCGCGCGCCTCGCCCAGCGGTGGGCGGCGGATGACCGCATCGCCGTCCTCGCCGACTCGCTGACGGTCAAGCTCCGCCGCAGCGTCTGAGGCGGAGCTCCGACCGGATCAGGTGACGGGGCCGGTCCACTTCTCGCCGGGGCCCTTGCCGATCGGGTCCGGGATGGTCGAGGCCTCGCGGAAGGCGAGCTGCAGCGAACGGAGGCCGTCACGCAACGAGCGGGCGTGCATGTCGCTGATCTCGGGGGCGCCGGCGGTGATGAGTCCCGCCAGCGCGTTGATGAGCTTGCGCGCCTCGTCCAGGTCGAGCTGAGCCGCGGCCTCCGGGTCGTCCGCCAGGCCGAGCTTGACGGCGGCAGCACTCATGAGGTGCACGGCGGCGGTGGTGATCACCTCGACGGCCGGAACGTCGGCGATGTCGCGGACGGCCGAGGAGGCCGCTTCTTCCTGCCGAGCCCATCGCTCCTCGCGCTCGCGGGCCGCCTCGTCCGATGCCTGGTTCGTCACTTCGCCTTGCTTTCTGTTAGACTTTGGCGGGCTCCGGAGCGTCATGCTCCGGAACGAAAGAGGATTCACTTCCCACCCGCGCTTGCCGTTCCAGGCTACCGGGTCTTGCGCTCCGCCGGCTCCGCTCGTCACGAGGGGACCGGTAGACAGGGTGCGGAGCCGGCGTCTGAGAGCCGGCGGGTGGGGGACGACTCCGATTTCGCCCGAGATGCAGACAGCATCACGGTGGCCGAATCACATCGTCTAAGGAGCTCCGCATCAGCGATCCCCGTACCAATGAGCGCATCCGCGTCCCCGAGGTCCGCCTCGTCGGCCCCGCGGGTGAGCAGATCGGCGTTGTCCGCATCGAGGCAGCGCTGCGTCTCGCACAGGAAGCCGATCTCGACCTCGTCGAGGTCGCCCCGAACTCGAAGCCGCCCGTCGTCAAGATCATGGACTACGGCAAGTTCAAGTACGAGGCCGCGCAGAAGGAAAAGGAAGCGCGTCGCAACCAGGCGAACACGATCCTCAAGGAAGTCCGCTTCCGTCTGAAGATCGAGGCGCACGACTACACGACGAAGCTCAAGCGCGCCGAGGGCTTCCTCAAGGCCGGTGACAAGGTCAAGGCCATGATCCTCTTCCGCGGTCGCGAGCAGTCGCGTCCCGAGCAGGGTGTGCGTCTGCTGCGCAAGTTCGCCGAGGACGTCGCCGAGTTCGGCACCGTCGAGTCGAACCCGACCATCGACGGCCGCAACATGGTCATGGTCGTCGCGCCGCACAAGAGCAAGTCCGAGGCGAAGCAGGAGCAGAACGCCGTGCGCGCCGCGAACAAGCAGGCCGCGCGCGATGCGAAGAACGACGCGGACGCTTCCGCGGACGCCCCGGCGGAGTAGATCCGCCCCCAGAACTCCCGCACCGCGGGTTGACACCGTCGCCTGAGAAGGCGCCATACGAAGGAAGAGAAGATGCCGAAGCAGAAGACCCACTCGGGTGCTAAGAAGCGCTTCAAGATCACCGGCAGCGGCAAGCTGAAGAAGCAGCAGGCCGGGATGCGCCACAACCTCGAGCACAAGTCGAGCCGTCGCACCCGCCGTCTGAACCAGGACCAGGTGCTCGCGAAGGCGGACTTCAAGGTCGCGAAGAAGCTTCTCGGTCGCTGACGCGCCGAACGCACGATAGGAACACAGGAAAATGGCAAGAGTCAAGCGGGCGGTCAACGCCCACAAGAAGCGTCGGGTCATCCTCGAGCGCGCCTCCGGCTACCGCGGTCAGCGTTCGCGCCTCTACCGGAAGGCCAAGGAGCAGGTCATCCACTCCCTGGTCTACTCGTACCGGGACCGTCGCAAGCGCAAGGGCGACTTCCGTCGTCTCTGGATCCAGCGCATCAACGCCGCTGCCCGCCAGAACGACATGACGTACAACCGCTTCATCCAGGGCCTCAACCTCGCGGGTGTCACGGTCGACCGTCGCATGCTCGCCGACCTCGCGGTGAACGATGCCGCGACGTTCACGACGCTGGTCGAGACGGCGAAGAAGGCTCTGCCCTCCGACGTCAACGCGCCGAAGTCGGTCGCGTAAGCATCTCGCTTCCGAACGGGCGTCTTCCTCCGGGAAGGCGCCCGTTCCGCGTATCCGGGCGGTGGCGGGCTGACCGTAGACTGAGTCCGTGCTGGAGAACCCCCGTTCCCCCCGAGTCCGAGCCGTCGCCAAGCTGACCAAGCGCAGCGCGCGTACCGAGACCGGGCTGTTCCTGTTGGAAGGTCCGCAGTCCGTCCGTGAGGCGCTGACGTACCGTCCGGAGGCGATCATCGAGCTGTTCGCGACCCCTCACGGGTGGGAGAGGCACGCGGACATCCGTGCCGCGGCGGCGGAGGCGGACGTCGAGGTCGAGTACGTGAGCGAGGACGTGCTCAACGCGATGGCCGACACGGTGACGCCGCAGGGGCTGGTAGCCGTCGTCCGGCAGACGCCGACCTCCGTGCGCGACATCTTCGATGCCGCACCGCGTCTGGTCGCCATCTGCGAGGAGGTGCGCGACCCCGGCAACCTCGGCACCATCATCCGGGCCGCCGACGCCGCCGGCGCCGACGCCGTCGTGCTCACGGGCCGCACGGTCGATCCCTACAACCCCAAGGTCGTGCGGGCGACGACGGGCTCGCTCTTCCACCTTCCGGTCTCCGTGGGCGGGGACCTCGACGAGGTCGTGCGACGTGCGCACGATGCGGGCCTGCAGATCCTCGCGGCCGACGTGAAGGGGGATGACCTCCTCGCAGCCCGCGCCGACGGTGTGCTCGGCGAGCCGACCGCCTGGCTGTTCGGCAATGAGGCGCGCGGACTCGAGGACGATGCGCTGACACGGGCCGACCGGGTCCTGCGGCTGCCGATCTTCGGACGTGCGGAGTCGCTCAACCTGGCCACCGCGGCGAGCGTGTGCCTATACGAGAGCGCGTTCGCCCAACGCGCCGCCGCCACCGGCTGACCGGCGACGGACGGAACGCAGGATGCGGATTCTCATCGTCGAGGACGACGAGCGGGTGGCGGGGGCCTTGCAGGCCTTCCTCGCGCGCTCGGGCTATGCCACCGTGCACGCCGCCGACGGGGCGACCGCGCTGGAGCACCTCGACGCCGACACCGAGGTGGTGCTGCTGGACCTCGGGCTGCCGGACGTCGACGGGATCGACCTCTGCCGTCGCATCCGGGGGCGGTCCGACGTCCCGATCGTGATCGTCACCGCGCGCAACCAGGTCGCCGAGCGCATCAAGGGGCTGCGGGCCGGGGCCGATGACTTCGTGGTGAAGCCGTACGACGTGCACGAACTCCTGGCGCGGATCGAGGCGGTCACCCGGCGATCACGGCCGCTGCGCACGGAACCGGATATCGGGGTGCTGCTGCACGACGGGGCGGTGCAGATCGACCTCGTGGCGCGGGAGGTGCAGGTCGGCGGGGTGCCGCTGGCGCTCACCCGCAAGGAGTTCGACATCGTGGGCGTGCTCGCCCGGTATCCGGGTGTGGCGGTGCCGAAGGAGCGCCTCATCCGCGAGGTCTGGAACACCGATTGGCGCGGCTTCGGCCACTCGCTCGAGGTGCACGTGGCGGCCATCCGGAAGAAGAGCGGGGACCGCGCGTTCATCGAGACGGTGCGCGGCGTCGGCTATCGGCTCGCGGGGTCCTGACGCGTGCGCCGCCGCCTGACCGTGGTCTTCCTCGTGCCGTTGATCGTCGTGCTCGTCGCGCTGGGCGGCGTGACCGGGTGGAGCGCGGCGCGCAGCGTCCAGCAGTCGTTCTACGCGGAGCAGCTCGGCGACCTCGGCTACTTCGCGACGAGCGCCAGGCAGGCGCTCCGCTCCGGGAGCCCGGCGGTGATGGACGCCGAAGTCCGCCGCTTCCAGGAGGTGTACGGGATCGAGGTGACCGTGTTCGATCTCACCGGCAGCCCGTGGGCGGCGGGGGATCACGGCGACACGGTCCTGTCGGAGGAGGACGCGCAGCGGGTGCGGCTGGCGCTCTCCGGACGCCGCGCCGAACAGCCGACCTCCTCCGCATGGGTCGTGTCCGACGCGGCGCTCGTGGAGCCGGTGTTCGACGACGGCGACGTGATCGGCGCCGTGCTCGTGAGCGGAGGAACGGAGACGCCGCAGACCGTCATCCTGCGCCAGACGCTCGTGCTCGGCGTGATCGTCGTGCTGCTGTGCGCGCTCGGCATCCTCCTGGTCGCCGGGCTGGCGCGCTGGGTGCTCTCCCCGGTGCGCCGCCTCGACGAGACGATGGCGGCGATCGAGCGGGGGGAGATGGACGCCCGGGTGGCCGAGGGCACCGGGCCGCCCGAGCTGCGGCGCATGACGCGGGTGTTCAACGGCATGGCCGATGAGATCGAGCGCGTCATGACCCGGCAGCAGGAGTTCGCGCTGAACGCCTCGCACGAGCTGCGGAATCCGCTCAACGCGCTGCTGCTGCGCGTCGAGCACCTCGCGACGGGTCTGGGACGCGAGTGGGACCACGACGTCGAGGAGACGAGGGAGGAGGGCCGGCGGATGACCCGCATCCTGGAGACCCTCCTCGGACTCGCCCGCGGCGGTCGCACCGACTCCACGATGTCCGCGGTCGATCTGGCCGCTGTCGCAGCCCGCCGGGTGGAGGCCTGGCAGGAGGTGGCGGCGCAGCGGGCCATCGGGCTGCGCCCCACGGGGGAGCCGTCGGTCATGACGATCACCGACCGCACCATCGTGGAGAGCGCGCTCGATGCCGCGATCGACAACGCGGTGAAGTACTCGCCGGAGGGCTCGTCCATCGAGGTCGGCGCGCGGCGCGTGGGCGGCGAATGCCACCTCACCGTGCGCGACCACGGCCCTGGTCTGTCTCCGGAGGACGCCTCGTCGGCGGCGGACCGCTTCTGGCGGAGCGCGGACAGCGGCGACATGCCGGGGACCGGGCTCGGGCTCGCGATCGCGACCGACCTCCTCGCGACGGTCGGGGGCGAGCTGCGGGTGTGCGGCGCCGATGGCGGCGGGCTCCTCGTGGCCCTCGTCCTCCCCGCGGAGGCGGCGGCATGAGCGGGCGGGGACGGCGTGTCATGGCCGGGATGCTCGCGCTCGTGACGGCGGTCGCGTTGAGCGCGTGCAGTCCGCGTTCCGAGGGATGGACGGACACCGTCGCCGTGATCGCCGCGGGCAGCCCCACCGGGGTCTACCACGACTACGGGAGTCGCCTGGCGGTCGAGCTGTCGCGCGAGCTGGACGTCGATCTCACGGCGGAGGAGAGCGCCGGATCGGTCGACAACCTGCTGCGGGTGAGTGCGGGGGAGGCGCTCCTCGGCTTCGCGCAGGGCGATGCCGCGGCCGACGCCGTGGCCGGAACGGGAGCCTTCGCCGAGCCGCTGGACGTGCAGGCGGTCGCCCGCCTGTACGACGAGTACCTGCAGATCGTCGTGCGCGACGACTCGGCCCTGGACGATCTCGCGGATCTCGCCGGGGGGACGATATCCCTCGGGGCCGAGAACTCGGGGGTGAACGTGATCGCGACCCGGGTGCTGCACGCCGCCGGCGTGGCCGCGGATACGATCGACGATCCGCAGCTCGACCTCGGCGGGTCCATCGCCGCCATGGAGCGCGGCGAGATCGACGGCTTCTTCTGGGTGGGCGGGCTGCCGACGCCCGGCATCGCGGACCTCGCGGAGACCGTCGACGTCCGTCTGCTCCCGGTCGAGCAGGACTGGGTCAATGCGGTCAACGAGCGGTACTCCCATGCGTATCGGCCCGCCGACGTGCCCGCGGGCACCTACGGCCTCGATGCCTCCGTGATGACGTTGGCGGTGCCGAACTACCTCGTCACCGCCGGAAGTACCCCGCCCGGCGTCGTCCATGATCTCGTCGCGGGCCTGTTCGCGGCGCGCACCATGTTGGCCGCCGACGTCCCGGCGGCAGCGTTGCTGGACCGGCGGTCCGCGATCTTCACCGGGCCGGTGCCCCTGCACCCCGGTGCGGAGGAGTACTACCGCGGCCTGCGCCGGTGACGGGCGTCCCCTCAAGAAATCCTCAAGATCCCTGACAGGCGTCGGCGCGCTCTGCCAGGGTGAGGTCGATCGCACACGATCGGACACCTGCTGCCTGCTGTCGCTGGGAGCGTGGCAGCAGGGCGATCCCGCGGCCCGAGGGGGCGGGCCGTGGGGCGCCCCTGCGAGGATGCATTGGCGCTGCGATCAGGTGATTACGAACGTGTAAACCTCACCGTGGTGCCTGGAACCGCGCGCATCGCGTGGCTAGTTTGGAGAAATGATGACCTCTGAAACCCCGCTCGTCGTCGTCGAGAACGTCCAGAAGCACTACGGCGAGTTCCAGGCGCTCAGCGACATCGACCTGACCGTCAACGCGGGGGAGGTCGTCGTCGTGATCGGCCCCTCCGGCTCGGGCAAGTCGACGCTCTGCCGCACGATCAACCGCCTGGAGACCATCACCAGCGGCTCCATCCGCATCGACGGCAAGGAGCTGCCCGCGGAGGGCAAGGCTCTCGCGCACCTGCGGGCCGACGTCGGCATGGTCTTCCAGTCCTTCAACCTCTTCGCGCACCTCACGATCCTCGAGAACGTGACGCTCGGCCCGATCAAGGTCCGTGGCCTGAAGAAGTCCGACGCCGAGGCCGAGGCGATGATGCTCCTCAAGCGGGTCGGCGTCGCGCAGCAGGCGAACAAGCTCCCCGCGCAGCTCTCGGGCGGCCAGCAGCAGCGCGTCGCGATCGCGCGGGCCCTGGCCATGCAGCCGAAGGTCATGCTCTTCGACGAGCCCACGAGCGCGCTCGACCCCGAGATGATCAACGAGGTCCTCGACGTCATGGTCGAGCTCGCCCAGGAGGGCATGACGATGATCGTCGTCACCCACGAGATGGGCTTCGCCCGCAAGGCGGCCGACCGCGTCGTCTTCATGGCGGACGGCCGGATCGTCGAGGAGGCCACGCCCGAGGAGTTCTTCACGAACCCGAAGAGCGACCGCGCCAAGGACTTCCTCTCGAAGCTCCTCACGCACTGACTTCCCAGACCCAGCACCCACAGCACAGCACACGAAGGAGACGCACATGCGACGCACACGGACACTGGCCGGATTCGGGATCGCCACGGTGGCGCTGCTCGCGCTCACGGCCTGCAACAGCGGCACGCCGTCGAGCACCGGCACGTCGGGCAGCGACGAGGGCGACGCCTCGAGCAGCACGCCCTGGACCATCGAGGAGGACGTCACGATCGAGGGGAGCCCCACGTTCGACCGCATCTCCTCGTCGGGCACCGTCAAGGTGGGCGTCAAGGAGGACCAGCCCGGTCTCGGATACCTCGACCCCGTGACGGGCGAGCGCACCGGCTTCGACGTCGACATCGCCCGCTGGATGGCGGCATCCCTCGGTGTCGACCCGGAGAAGATCGAGTTCCAGGCGATCGCCTCCGCGAACCGCGAGCAGGCCATCGTCAACGGCGACATCGACTACTACGTCGGCACCTACTCGATTACCGACAAGCGCAAGGAGCAGATCGCCTTCGCCGGTCCCTACTTCGTCACCGGCCAGGGCCTCCTCGTCGCGGCCGACAGCGACATCGCGAGCGTCGACGACCTCGACTCCTCCACGACGGTCTGCTCGGCGACGGGTTCGACGCCGATCCAGAACATCAAGGAGAACTACCCCGAGGTGAAGACGAAGGAGTACGACACGTACTCCAAGTGCGTCGAGGACCTCAAGAACGGCCAGGTCGACGCCGTCACGACCGACGAGGCGATCCTCATCGGCTACGCGGCCCAGGACCCCGACAACCTCAAGGTCGTCGGCGAGCCGTTCAGCGAGGAGCGCTACGGCATCGGTGTGGCGAAGGGCGACGACGCGCTCGTCGAGTACTTCAACACCCAGCTCACCGACGGTGGTGACATCTGGCAGCAGATCTTCGACAACAACCTCGGCGCCTCCGGTGTGAAGGCCGAGCAGCCCGAGGTCGACCCGGTCGGTTGATCTCGCGGGGGCGGTCGGTCCGACCGGCCGCCCCCGTCCTCCTCGGCGTCGACCTGACGCGGAAACGAACCGAAAGGCACAGCAGTGGGAGTGATCTCGGACCACCTCGACCTCTGGGGTGAAGCGCTGTGGGGAACCATCGCGCTGTTCCTCGGCGGTGGCCTCATCGCCGTGGTGCTCGGACTCATCGTCGGAGCGGCCCGCGTGTCCCCGGTCCCGATCGCGCGCGGCGTCGGCGCCGTGTACGTGAACTGGATCCGGAACACCCCGCTCACGCTGGTGATGTTCTTCTTCGCGTTCTGCCTTCCGATCCTGCTCGGGGAGCGGGTCAACTCCCTGCTGCTCGCCACGATCGCGCTCGGCATCTACACCGCCACCTACGTCGCTGAGGCGATCCGCGCCGGCATCAACACGGTGCCGGTCGGACAGGCGGAGGCGGCACGGGCCATCGGCCTCAACTTCGGCCAGGTCATGCGCTTCGTCGTGCTGCCCCAGGCCACGCGGTCCGTGGTCCCGCCGCTCATGAGCGTGCTCATCGCCCTCATGAAGAACACCACGGTGGCCGCCGGCTTCTCGGTGGTCAACCTCGGTACGATCCGAGCGGCACTCAGCGAGCGGGGCGAGAACGCCCTCGTCGTGCTGCTCTGGGTCATGGTCATCTTCGTCGTGCTCGTGCTGCTCCTGAGCTGGGTGCAGCGCGTACTCGAGAACAAGTGGAGGATCGCGCGATGAGTTCCGTCCTGTTCGACGTCCCCGGGCCTCGCGCCGTCGCCCGCAACCGGATCATCGGCGCCGTCACGATCCTCGTCGTCCTCGCCGTGCTCGGCTGGGTGGTCTGGCGCCTGTACGCCACCGGCCAGTTCTCCGCGGAGAAGTGGAACATCTTCACGTACTCGGCGGTCTGGGTGCGCTTCGGGGAGGGGCTGCTCAGCACGCTCTCCGCCTTCGCGGTCGCCGGTGTCGGTTCGATCGTGCTGGGCTTCGTCCTCGGCATCGGCCGCCTCTCCGAGCACGCCTGGGTGCGGGAACCGGTGCGGTGGATCATCGAGATCATGCGGGCGATCCCCGTCCTGATCCTCATGATGCTGCTGTACTACGGCCTCCCGGTGATCGGTATCCGGATGCCCCCGTACTACGCGGTCGTCATCGCGCTCATCGTCTACAACGGCTCCGTGCTGGCGGAGGTGCTCCGCGCCGGGATCGAGTCGCTGCCGCGCGGGCAGAAGGAAGCCGGCTACGCGATCGGCCTGCGCAAGACGGGGGTCATGTACTTCATCCTCGTCCCGCAGGCCGTCCGGGCGATGATGCCCGTGATCATCGCGCAGCTCGTGGTGGCCCTGAAGGACACCGCGCTCGGCTTCATCATCACGTACCAGGAGCTGCTCTACGTCATCAACCAGATCGGCAACCAGGCGCCCTACGGGTCGCCGCTGATCCCCGCCGCGATGGTCGGCGGCTCGATGTACGTCGCGGTCTGTCTCGTGCTCTCCTACGTCGCCTACCGCCTGCAGCGCCGGGCCAAGCGCTCGGCCAAGGCCGGTCCCGTGGAGCCGGACCCCCGCCAGCACGACGGCGAGACGAACACGTCGCTCATCGTGATGCAGCGGGGTCTCGGTAAGCACGACAGCAACAACTCCGGCGGACTGGCGGTGTGAGCCACGACCGGCGCGGGACGCCTGTCCCGCGCCGGTAGACTCGACTCCCGTGTCAGAGTCTCCGGAAATCACCCCCGAAGCGGTCGAAGCCGCTGTCGCCGACGCCCTCGCGGCGATCGAGGCGGCCGCCGACACCGCCGCGCTGAAAGCCGCCCGTGCGGCGCACGTCGCGGAGGGATCGCCGCTCGCGGTCCTGAACGCCTCGATGCGCCAGGTCGCCCCCGAGAACAAGGCCGCGTTCGGTAAGCTCGTCGGTCAGGGCCGCGGTCGTGTGAACCAGGCGCTCGCGGCGAAGGAGGCCGAGCTGGCCGCCGCCGAGGTCGCCGCGCGTCTGGAGGCCGAGCGCGTCGACATCACCGCCGTCCCGTCGCGGACGCGCGTGGGCGCCCGCCACCCGCTGGCCCTCCTGCAGGACCACGTCGAGGACATCTTCGTCGGCATGGGGTGGGAGATCGCGGAGGGGCCGGAGCTCGAGCACGAGTGGTTCAACTTCGACGCCCTGAACTTCGACGTCGATCACCCCGCCCGTCAGGAGCAGGACACCTTCTACGTCGACCCGACGTCGCGCCACCTCGTCATGCGTACGCACACGAGCCCCGTGCAGGTTCGATCCATGCTCGACCGCGAGGTCCCCATCTACGTGCTGTGCCCGGGCCGCGTGTACCGTACCGACGAGTTCGACGCCACGCACCTCCCGGTCTTCACGCAGTTCGAGGGCCTGGTCGTCGACAAGGGCATCACGATGGCGCACCTCAAGGGCACACTCGACCACTTCGCGAAGCAGCTCTTCGGCCCGGAGGCCAAGACCCGCTTCCGCACGAACTACTTCCCCTTCACCGAGCCGTCCGCCGAGCTCGACCTGTGGCACCCGACCTTCAAGGGTGGCGCGCGCTGGATCGAGTGGGGCGGCTGCGGCATGGTCAACCCGAACGTGCTGCGCGCGGCCGGGATCGACCCGGAGGTGTACAGCGGCTTCGCGTTCGGCATGGGCATCGAGCGGGGCCTGATGTTCCGCAGCGATGTGCAGGACATGCGCGACATGGCCGAGGGCGATGTCCGTTTCAGCGAGCAGTTCGGGATGGTGGTGTGATGCGCGTCCCGCTTTCGTGGCTGCGTGAGTACGTCGATCTGGCAGCGGATGCCACGCCCGAGGACGTCCTCGCGGCACTGGTGACCGTCGGCTTCGAAGAGGAGGACGTGCACCGGTTCGACATCACGGGTCCCGTGGTGGTCGGCCAGGTCGTCTCCCTCGAGCCGGAACCCCAGTCGAACGGCAAGACGATCAACTGGTGCCAGGTGGACGTCGGCCCCGAGCACGGCGGCGTCCGTGGGATCGTCTGCGGCGCGCACAACTTCGTCGTCGGAGACAAGGTCGTCGTGACCCTGCCCGGCGCTGTCCTCCCCGGCCCGTTCCCCATCGCCGCCCGCAAGACCTACGGCCACGTGTCCGACGGCATGATCGCCTCGGCGCGCGAGCTGGGGCTCGGCGACGAGCACAACGGCATCGTCGTGCTGAGCGACCTCGGCATCGATGCGCCCGTGGGCACGGACGCGATCGCGCTGCTGGGCCTCGACGACGTCGCGGTGGAGATCAATGTCACGCCGGACCGCGGCTACGCGTTCTCGGTGCGCGGTGTCGCCCGTGAGTACTCCCACGCCACGGGGGCGGCGTTCCGCGACCCGGCCGAGCGTGACTTCGCCGAGCTGCAGCCCGGCTCCGGACACACCGCCGTGGTGGACGACCAGGCGCCGGTGCGGGGCAAGGTCGGCGCGAGCGAGTTCGTCACCCGGGTCGTGCGCGACGTCGATCCGTCGCGGCCGACTCCGCAGTGGATGATCGCGCGCCTCAGCCTCGCCGGCATGCGGTCGCTGGGTGTGCTCATCGACATCACGAACTACGTCATGCTCGAGCTCGGGCAGCCGCTGCACGGCTACGACCTGGACAAGCTCACGGGCGGCATCACCGTCCGGCGCGCGACGCCGGGGGAGACGATGACCACGCTCGACGGCGTGGAGCGGAAGCTGCACGTCGAAGACCTCCTCATCACCGACGACTCTGGTCCCATCGGCCTCGCGGGCGTCATGGGCGGCGGCACCACCGAGATGAGCGACACCACGCGGAACGTCCTCATCGAGGCGGCGACCTTCGACGCGACGACCATCGCCCGCACGGCCCGTCGGCACAAGCTCCCGAGCGAGGCGTCCAAGCGCTTCGAGCGCGGCGTCGACCCGCTGATCCCCTTCGTCGCGGCCCGCCGCGCAGCCGACCTCATGGTCGAGCTCGCCGGCGGCACGCTCACGGAGGAGGGCGGAGCGCTCTTCGCCGAGGTGTTCGTCGCCGAGATCGAGCTCCCGCGCGGCTTCGTGCAGGGGCTGATCGGCGTCGACTACACCGACGACGAGATCACCGGCGCGCTGACGACGATCGGGGCCGAGGTCAGCCCTTCGACAGGCTCAGGGACCCAGGCCGAAGGCTCAGGGACCCAGGGTGGCTCCGGGTGGACGGTCATCCCGCCGACCTGGCGCCCCGACCTCACCGACAAGTGGACACTCGCCGAGGAGGTCGCCCGCATCCACGGACTCGACCGCATCCCCTCCGTGCTGCCGACGCCGCCGTCCGGCCGCGGTCTCACGGCACATCAGCAGGGGCGTCGCCGCGTGGTGAACGCTCTCGCCGCCGCAGGATTCGTCGAGACCCCGGCGTTCCCGTTCACGACCGAGGCGCAGAACGATCTGCACGGCTCCGCGTCCGGTGAGCACCTGCCCAGCATCCGCCTCGCGAACCCGCTCGACGGGCAGGTGCCGTTCCTACGGCGCTCACTCATCCCCGGTCTGCTGCAGACCGCGCACCGCAACATCTCGCGCGGGCTCACCGACCTCGCGCTGTTCGAGACGGGCGCCGTGTTCGTCCCGGAGCCGGGCGTGGAGTACGGCACCGCCGAGGTCCCGCCGCTCGGCGTCCGGCCGTCGGATGAGGTGCTCGCCGCGCTCGACGCCTCCATCCCGCCGCAGGAGCGCCACGTCGCGGTGCTGCTGACCGGCAACGTGTCGCCGCGCCAGCCGGGTCGTGCCGCCGAGGCCGCCGGGCTCGTCGAGGCGCTCGACGCGGTCCGCGTGATCGGGGCCGCGGCGGGCATCGAGATCGACGTCGTGCAGACGCAGCGCGCCGCGCTCCACCCCGGACGCACCGGTGCGCTCGTCGCCGCCGGCGAGGAGGTCGGCTACGTCGGCGAGCTGCATCCCGCCGTCGCCGAGGAGGCTGACCTGCCGGGTCGCGCCACCGTGCTGGAGCTCGACCTCGACCGGCTGCTCACGCTCGCCGGCGGACGCATCGTGGCGGCATCGCTCTCCACGTTCCCGGCCGCGACGCAGGACGTCTCGCTCACGCTCCCGGCCGAGGTGCCGGCGGGCGAGGTCCGCGCGGCTCTCGCGGAGGGCGCGGGTGCACTGCTGGAGTCCGTCCGGCTCGTGGACGACTACCGCGGCGAGGGCGTGCCCGAGGGATCGAAGTCGCTGACGTTCGCCCTGCGCTTCCGCGCCGACGACCGCACGCTGACCGCCGCGGAGGCCTCCGCGGCGAAGATGGCGGGCGTCGCCGTGGCCGCGGAGCGCTTCGGCGCCGCCCTCCGCGACTGACCGCGATGCCGCGCGGCTTCCTCGGGAGGCCGCGCGGCATCAGGCGCTCGCGCGGCATCAGGCGACAGCAGTGCCGGTGGCCTGTGCTTGCGTGATGGCCTGTGCTCGCGTGGTGGGCTGCGCTCGCGTGACGCCTGTACTCGCGTGACGGCCTGTCCTGCCGCTCCGCTCTGAGCGGAGGCCCTTCCCCCGAGTCGTCGATCCTGATGACATGGGCACATGACGGATGTGCTGATCCTCGGGGGAACCGGATGGCTGTCGGGGCGCATCGCCGCGCATGCGCTCGGGGCAGGGGCGACCGTGACCTGCCTGGCCCGCGGCGGACGCCCGGCGCCGCCGGGAGCGACCCTCGTTCTCGCGGACCGCGATGAGGATGACGCCTACGACGTCGTGTCGCGCACGGACTGGGACCACGTCGTCGACGTCTCCTCCCGCGCCGATCATGTCTCCGGGGCGGTCCGTGCGCTCGGCGACCGTGCCGCTCGGTGGACGTACATCTCGTCGATGTCGGTGTACCGCGACGACGAGACGGTCGGGACCGACGAGTCGGCATCGCGGCACCCGGCGGCGCAGGCCGGTGAGGACGACGACTACGCGCGACAGAAGGTCGCGGCGGAGGATGCCGTGCAGGCGGGCGTCGGCGATCGCGCACTCCTCGTCCGGCCCGGCCTCATCGTCGGCGACGGCGACCCGAGCGATCGCTTCGGCTACTGGGCGGCGGCGTTCCTCCGGGCCCTGGATGAGCCGGTGCTGCTTCCCCCGCTCGAAGGGCGCACGACGCAGGTCATCGACGTCGAGGACGTCGCTGCGTTCGTCGTGTCCGCCACCGTCACCGGTGCCGTGAACGCGATCGGCGACGTGCGCGACCTGGAGGACGTGCTCCGGACGGTGCGCGCGGCCACGGGGCACGCTGGGCCGGTCGTCGTCGGCACGGAGGAGCGCCTCGTCGCCGAAGGCGTTGCGTACTGGGCGGGGCCGCGCTCGCTGCCGCTGTGGCTGCCGCCCGAGATGCGCGGATTCATGACCCGCTCGAATGCGCGGTACCGGCGCAGCGGGGGCCCGCTCCGCCCCCTCGACGAGACGGTGGAGCATGTCGTAGCGGACGAGCGCGAACGGGGCGTGGACCGGGAGCGCCGCGCCGGACTCACGCGGACGGAGGAGCGGGCGCTGCTCGACGCCCTCGCTCGCTAGACTGCGATGCAGTGACACGGGGTGCCGCATCCGCGGCTGAGATCACACCCGTCGAACCTGATCTAGTTCGTACTAGCGAAGGGATGTCGCCGATGAGCGATCCTGTGCGTCCGCAATCCGTCCTCGACCTCGCCGTCACGGCGGGGAGGCTGCGGGAGGAGGTCCGGGCCACGCCGCCGTTGACGCACTGCATCACGAACGCCGTCGTGACGGGGTTCACCGCCAACGTGCTGCTGGCGCTCGGGGCGGCGCCGGCCATGGTCGACATCGTCGGCGAGGCCGAGCCGTTCGCCGCTGCCGCGTCGGGGCTTCTCATCAACCTCGGGACGCCGACCCCGGAGCAGCGGGCGGCGAGCAGGGAGGCCGTGGCGGGAGCGCTCGCCGCCGGCACGCCGTGGGTACTCGATCCCGTTGCGATCGGCACCCTCCCGGTGCGGACGGCGCTCGCGCACGAGCTCGCCGCGCTGCGCCCCACCGCCATCCGCGGCAACGCGTCGGAGATCCTCGCGCTGGCCGGACACAGCAGTGGCGGCCGCGGTGTCGACGCGACGGACGGGACCGAGGCGGCGGCTGCGGCGGCCCGCGAGGTCGCCCACCGGCACGGCTCCCTGGTCGCCGTCTCGGGCCCCATCGACCTCCTCACCGACGGGGAGCGGGTGATCCGCATCGCCAACGGGCATGAGCTCCTCACACGGGTGACCGGCGGCGGGTGTGCCCTGGGCGCGGTGATGGCGGCGTTCCTCGGGGTGGCCCGTGGCTCCGCGACAGATGCGCTGACGGCGGTGGCCGCGGCGACCCTCGTCTACACGGTCGCAGCCGAGCAGGCAGCGGAACTCTCCCGCGGACCGGGCAGCTTCCCCGTCGCACTGCTCGACGCCCTGTCCGCCGTGACTCCGGCGGACCTCCGCGCCCGCGCCCGCGTCGAGGAGGAGGCCCGATGACCGTCGACCTGTCCCTCTACCTCGTCACCGATCGGTCGCTGTGTGGCACACGCGGGGTGGTCGCGACCGTGCGAGAGGCCGTCGCCGGCGGCGTCCGGATCGTGCAGCTGCGCGACAAGAAGGCGACGGACGAGGAGACCGTCGTGCAGCTCCTCGCCCTGTCCGCGGCCATCGACGGTCGCGCGCTGCTCGTCGTGAACGATCGCCTCGATGCGGCCGTCGAGGCCCGTCGTCGCGGTGCCAGGGTGGACGGGGTGCACCTCGGCCAGGCGGATGCCTCGGTGCTCCGCGCGCGCGAGCTTCTCGGCCCGGAGGCGTTGATCGGGCTCACGGCGAACACCTCCGCGCACCTCGACGAGGTCGCCGCCCTGCCGCCGGGCACGGTGGACTACCTCGGGGTCGGAGTCATCCGCCCCACGCGCACGAAGCCCGACCATCCGGCGCCGCTCGGCATCGACGGCTTCGCCGCATTCGTCGCGCGCAGTCCGCTGCCGTGCGTCGCGATCGGTGGGGTGGACCTGGAGGACACGGCGGCGTTGCGTGAGGCCGGCGCGTCCGGGATCGCGGTGGTCTCGGCGCTGTGCGCGGCAGAGGACCCCCGGGCCGCCGCCGCGGCCTTCCGGCGACACTGGTTCGCACGGGCGGTGCCGCACGTGCTCAGCATCGCCGGCAGCGATCCGTCCGGAGGTGCGGGCATCCAGGCCGATCTCAAGGCGATCGCCGCGAACGGGGGCTACGGCATGGCAGCCCTCACAGCCCTGACCGCGCAGAACACGCAGGGCGTCCGCGCCGTGCATGTCCCTCCCGCGGAGTTCCTGCGGGCGCAGCTCGACGCTGTCGCCGACGACATCCGCATCGACGCCGTGAAGATCGGCATGCTCGCGGACGGGGAGGTGATCCGCACGGTCGCCGCCTGGCTCCGGACGACGCAGCCCCCGATCGTCGTGCTGGACCCCGTCATGATCGCCACCTCGGGAGACCGACTGCTCGACCCCGACGCAGAGCGCGAGCTGCGGGGCCTGCTCTCCCTGGCGACCGTGGTCACCCCGAACCTCGCCGAACTCGCCGTCCTCGCGGGGCGCGAGGTGGCGGGCTGGGCGGACGCGCTCGCCGCGGCGCGAGAGCTGTCGGCCGATACGGGGACCGCGGTGCTGGTGAAGGGCGGGCATCTGCCCGGGGACGAGGCACCGGACGCCCTGATCGACACGGCAGCCGGTACGCACGCGGAGTTCCCCGGGGCGCGCATCATGACGGAGAACACCCACGGCACCGGCTGCTCGCTGTCCACGGCTCTGGCCACACGACTGGCGCGGGGCGACGATCCCGCGACCGCGGTCCGCGCCGCGCGCGCCTGGTTGCGGGAGTCCCTCCGCGCGGCGGACGACCTGGAGATCGGGCGAGGACACGGCCCGATCCATCCCTTCGCGGGACTCTGGGCACGCGGCGGGGTCGAGACCCGGTCGACGCCGGAGGAGGTGGCCGTGGCCTGGTGGGATGAGACTGCCGCGATCCGCCGCGACATCGATGCGCTGCCCTTTGTGCGTGCGCTCGCCGACGGGACGCTCGACCGCGATGCCTTCGTCTTCTACCTCGCGCAGGACGCCCTGTACCTTCGCGAGTACGCCAGGGTGCTCGCGGAGGCGTCGCGCCTCGCCCCGGCCCCCGACGAGCAGGCGTTCTGGGCCGAGGCAGCGCACGGCGCGATCCGCGGCGAGCTGGAGCTGCACGCGTCGTGGCTGACACCGGAGACCGGCGTGAGCGGCGCCACCTTCGCCACCGAGCCCGCCCCGGCGACGATCGCCTACCTCGACCATCTGCGCTCGGTCGCGTTCGGCGGCGACTACGCCGCACTGATCGCGGCAGTGCTGCCGTGCTTCTGGCTCTACACCGACCTGGGGGAGCGACTCCATGCCGGAGCGTTCGGCGCGGCGCCCCGCGACCCCCGGCATCCCTACGCGTCGTGGCTCGCGACCTACGCGGATCCGGCCTTCGCGGAGGCCACGCGGCAGGCCGTCGCGCATGTCGCCGCTGCGGCCGCGAGGACCGACGACATCGGCCGGGAACGGATGCGGCGCGCCTTCCTCACCTCGAGCGCACACGAACGCGCCTTCTTCGCCGCACCGGTCGCGCGCGCTGTCGTATGACGCCCGGGATTTGCGGTGCCGGACGCGCCCGCGCTATCGTCGCCGCATGCCTTCGGTCGCCACCGCTCCTTCGACGCTCGTCCCGAGCGTCATCGCCGTGCGCCGACGTCGCGGCCGCCGATTCTAGGCGACCCCGCCCTTCTGTCTGCGTCCGCGCGGCGGTCGAGTGCCGGTGTCGCCGCCTCCGGCCCCGCCCCCGGTCCCGAGATCGTCGAGGACCCGACCGTTAAGGTAGAAGCATGACGTATTCCGTCGCCGTCTCCGGCGCCTCCGGCTACGCAGGCGGCGAGATCCTGCGCCTCCTGGCCGCACATCCCGACGTCGAGATCCGCACCGTCACGGCGCACTCGAACGCCGGACAGCCCCTCGTCGCCCATCAGCCGCACCTCCGCTCGCTCGCCCACCTCACGCTGCAGGACACCACGCCGGAGATCCTCGCCGGACACGACATCGTGTTCCTCGCCCTCCCGCACGGCCAGTCCGGACAGTACACGGACGCCCTCGGCGACACCCCGCTCGTGATCGACGCGGGGGCCGACCACCGGCTCACCTCCTCGACGGAGTGGGACGCCTTCTACGGCGGGGCGTTCCACGAGCCCTGGACGTACGGCGTGCCCGAGCTCCTCGTCGGAGGGGGCAAGCAGCGCGAGGCGCTCCGCGGCGCGACCCGGATCGCCGCACCCGGCTGCAACGCCTCCACGGTGAGCCTCAGCCTCGCCCCCGGTGTCGCAGCCGGCGTGATCGACCCGGGCGACATCGTCTCCGTCCTGGCCGTCGGCCCGTCCGGGGCGGGCAAGAGCCTGAAGACGAACCTCCTCGCCTCCGAGATCCTCGGCTCCGCCAACCCGTATGCGGTGGGCGGCACGCACCGCCACATCCCGGAGATCCGACAGGCGCTCGCCGCCGCCCGCTCTTCGACAGGCTCAGGCCCTTCGACAGGCTCAGGGACCCAGGACATCCGGATCTCCTTCACCCCGGTCCTCGTGCCGATGTCGCGCGGCATCCTCGCCACCTCCACGGCGCCGATCGTCGACGGCGTGAGCGACGCCGAGATCCGCCAGGCGTGGGAGAGCGCCTACGGCGACGAGACCTTCGTGCAGTTGCTCCCGGAGGGCAGCTTCCCGCGCACCGCCGACGTGCTCGGGGCGAACACAGCCCTCGTCGGCCTCGCGATCGACCGCGCCGCGAACCGCGTGACGGTGGTCACCGCTGTCGACAACCTCGTCAAGGGCACCGCCGGAGCTGCCGTCCAGTCCATGAACATCGCGCTGGGGCTTCCCGAGACCCGCGCCCTCTCAGTGAACGGAGTCGCCCCGTGAGCGTCACCGCCCCCGCAGGATTCGAGGCGGCCGGAGTCGCCGCCGGACTCAAGTCCACCGGCAAGCCCGATGTCGCCGTCGTGGTCAACCGCGGCCCCCGGAAGGTCGGCGCTGCCGTCTTCACGAGCAACCGCGCCAAGGCCAACCCCATCATCTGGTCCCAGCAGGCCGTCGCGGACCGCGTGGTCGAGGCCGTCGTCCTCAACTCCGGCGGGGCGAACTGCTTCACCGGCAGCTTCGGGTTCCAGACGACCCACCAGACCGCGGAGAAGGCGGCCGAGCTGCTCGGCATCAGCGCGGGCGACGTGCTCGTCTGCTCCACGGGGCTCATCGGGACGGGCGACGAGGTCTTCCGCGAGAAGGTCCTGGCCGGCACCGCGCAGGCGATCGCCGAGCTGAGCTCGGACGGCGGGGAGAGCGCCGCGCACGCCATCATGACCACGGACACCGTCGCGAAGACGGCCGTCGTGACCCGCGACGGCTGGACGATCGGTGGCATGGCGAAGGGCGCGGGCATGCTCGCCCCCGGTCTGGCGACGATGCTCGTGGTGCTCACCACCGACGCCGTGCTCGAACCGCTCCAGGCCGACGAGGCCCTGCGTCGGGCGACGGGACGTACGTTCGACCGCCTCGACTCGGACGGCTGCATGTCGACCAACGACCAGGTGACGCTGCTCGCCAACGGCGCCTCCGAGGTCGTCCCCGATCTCGACGACTTCGCCGAGGCGCTCACCACGCTCTGCCAGGGGCTCGCGGTCAAGCTGCAGGGCGACGCGGAGGGCGCGAGCCACGACATCACGATCGAGGTGCAGCACGCCGTCTCCGAGCAGGATGCCGTCGAGGTCGGCCGCTCGGTGGCCCGCAACAACCTGTTCAAGGCCGCCATCTTCGGCAACGACCCGAACTGGGGACGCGTGCTCGCGGCGATCGGCACCACGGCCGCGCAGTTCGACCCGTACGACGTCGACGTGTGGATGAACCGCGTCCGCGTGTGCACCGCCGGTGGCCCGGACCGCCCGCGCGAGGAGGTCGACCTGACGCCGCGAGCGACGCACCTGATGATCGACCTCAAGGTCGGGGAGGCCACCGCCACGGTCCTCACGAACGACCTCACCCACGACTACGTGCACGAGAACAGCGCCTACGCCTCATGACCGACATCCAGGACACCACGCCGGACATCGCGGCCCAGAAGGCGACCACCCTCATCGAGTCGCTGCCGTGGCTGAGGAAGTTCCGCGACCAGATCGTCGTCGTCAAGTACGGCGGCAACGCGATGGTCTCGGACGAGCTGCAGGAGGCCTTCGCTCAGGACATCGCGTACCTCCGCTACGTCGGCGTGCAGCCGGTGGTCGTGCACGGCGGTGGGCCGCAGATCTCCGACATGCTCCAGCGCCTGGAGATCCCCAGCGAGTTCAAGGGCGGATATCGCGTCACCAACACCGAGGCCATCGGCGTCGTGCGGATGGTGCTCACGGGCCAGGTGAACCCGCAGCTCGTGTCGAAGATCAACTCGCACGGCCCCATCGCCACCGGCCTCAGCGGTGAGGACGCCGGGCTCTTCGGCGGCCGCCGCCGCGGTGTGATGATCGACGGCGAGGAGGTGGACCTCGGCCGCGTGGGCGACGTGGTCCAGGTCGACCCGACGCCGGTGCTCGATCATCTCGCCGCAGGGCGGATCCCGGTCGTGTCGAGCATCGCGCCCGACCTCGACCACCCGGGGCAGTCGCTCAACGTCAACGCGGATGCCGCGGCTGCCGCGCTCGCCGTGGCCCTCGGTGCGCGCAAGCTCGTCATCCTCACCGACGTGCCGGGACTGTACGCCGACTGGCCCAACCGGGACTCGCTCGTGTCGCATCTGACGTCGGGCGCTCTCGTGGAGATGCTGCCGCGCCTGGAGTCGGGCATGATCCCGAAGATGCGCGCATGCCTCGATGCGGTCGAGGGTGGCGTCGACGCGGCCGCGATCATCGACGGACGGGTCCCGCACTCGGTGCTCGTCGAACTGTTCACCAGCAAGGGAATCGGGACCGAAGTGGTCCTGGGAGAGAAAGGGGCGACGGCATGACCGTCTGGCAGGACGACGCGGCACGTGATCTCGTGCTCAACGCGGGGGAGCGCCTCGCGCTGCTGACCCGCGGTGAGGGCTCGTACCTGTGGGACGCCGAAGACCGACGCTACCTCGACTTCCTCGCCGGCATCGCGGTGACCTCGCTCGGGCACGCGCACCCGGTGTTCGTCGATGCGGTGTCGCGGCAGGCCGCCACCCTCGCGCACGTCTCCAACTACTTCGCGACCCCACCGCAGCTCGCGCTCGCGGCCCGGCTCAAGCGCCTCGCCGGCGCGGGGATCGACGGTCGGGTCTTCTTCTCGAACTCGGGTGCCGAGGCCAACGAGGCCGCGTTCAAGCTCGCCCGTCTGCACGGCGGCGCGGAGCGTCCCCGCATCCTGGCGCTGGAGAACGGCTTCCACGGCCGCACGATGGGCTCGCTCGCGCTCACGGCCAAGGAGTCCATGCGCGCGCCGTTCGCTCCGATGCCCGGAGGGGTCGAGCACATCCCGGCCACGATCGATGCGCTGGAGGCCGCGATGGATGACCGGGTCGCCGCCGTCATCGTGGAGCCGATCCAGGGTGAGGCCGGCGTCGTCGAGCTCCCGGAGGGCTACCTCGCCGCCGCGCGCTCGCTGACCCTCGCACACGGAGCCCTGCTCATCATCGACGAGATCCAGACAGGGGCAGGACGGACCGGCGCCTGGTTCGGGTTCAGCCACGAGGGCATCACGCCCGACGCCATCACGCTCGCGAAGGGCATCGGCGGCGGGTTCCCGATCGGCGCCCTCGTCACCTACGGCGCCGCGAGTGCCCTGTTCACGCCCGGCTCGCACGGCTCCACCTTCGGCGGGAACCCGCTCGCGACGGCCGTGGCGGACGCGGTGCTGGCCGAGATCGAGCGCGCCGACCTCGTCGACAACGCCGCGCGCCGCGGAGCCGAGCTGCGGGAGATCATCCTGGGCATCGACTCCCCGCTGATCGAGGGCGTCCGCGGCCGCGGACTCCTCGTCGGCGTCGCGCTCACCCAGCCCGTGGCGGGTGCGGTGGTCGCCGCCGCCCAGGACCGCGGTCTCATCGTCAACGCCGCCAACCCCGAGACCGTGCGCGTCGCGCCGGCACTCACCATCGGCGACGCGGAGCTGGCGGAGTTCCGCGAGCTGTTCACCGCCGCTCTCTCCGACGTCCACTCCTCCGCCACCGGAAAGGTCCCCGCATGACCCGCCACCTGCTGCGCGACGACGATCTGACGCCCGCCGAGCAGGCGGAGATCCTCGATCTCGCCCTCGAGCTCAAGAAGGACCGCTGGGCGGACAAGAGCCTCGCCGGCCCGCAGACCGTCGCCGTGATCTTCGACAAGTCGTCCACCCGGACGCGCGTCTCGTTCGCCGTGGGCATCGCCGACCTCGGCGGCACCCCGCTCATCATCTCCACCGCGAGCAGCCAGCTCGGCGGGAAGGAGACGCCGTCCGACACGGCGCGCGTCCTCGAGCGCCAGGTCGCCGCGATCGTGTGGCGCACGTACGCGCAATCGGGCCTGGAGGAGATGGCCGCCGGCACGCGGGTCCCCGTGGTCAACGCACTGTCCGACGACTTCCACCCGTGCCAGCTCCTCGCCGACCTGCTGACGATCCGCGAGCACAAGGGCGATCTGAAGGGCCTCACGCTGACGTTCTTCGGCGACGGCCAGAGCAATATGGCGCACTCCTACGCGCTCGCCGGCGTCACGGCGGGCATGCACGTGCGCATCGCGTCGCCGGAGGACTACGCGCCGCGCGCCGACGTGATCGAAGCGGCCGACCGCCGCGCCGGGGAGACCGGCGGATCGATCACGCTCTTCACCGATCCGGTCGAGGCGGCCGCGGGCGCTGACGTCGTCGTCACCGACACCTGGGTGTCGATGGGCAAGGAGGAGGAGAAGCTCGCGCGGATCCGCGACCTCGGCGGCTACAAGGTCACGCCGGAGACGATGGAGCTCGCGCACGACGACGCGATCTTCATCCACTGCCTCCCCGCCGACCGCGGCTACGAGGTCGACTCCGCCGTCATCGACGGTCCGCAGAGCGTGGTCTGGGACGAGGCGGAGAACCGTCTGCACGCCCAGAAGGCCCTGCTGGTCTGGCTCCTCGGGAAGAAGGACGCGTGATGGCCGGCTCGCACGAAGGCACCAACGAGGGCGCGCTCTGGGGCGCGCGGTTCGCCACCGGTCCGTCGCCGGAGCTCGTCGAGCTGAGCCGTTCGACGCACTTCGACTGGATCCTCGCGCCGTACGACATCGCGGGTTCCCACGCGCATGCCACGGCGCTGGCCGCGGCGGGGTACCTCGAACCGGATGAGGCCGCCCGCATGCACGAGGGCCTCGACGCCGTAGCGCGCAAGGTCGCCGACGGCACCCTGCAGCCGCTGCCCACCGACGAGGACGTGCACGGTGCGCTCGAGCAGGCGCTGATCGCCGAGCTCGGTCCGGAGTTGGGCGGACGCCTCCGCGCCGGACGCAGCCGGAACGACCAGATCGCCACTCTCGTGCGGATGTACCTGATCGATCACGCCCGGGTGATCGCCCGTGACCTGCTGCGCGTGATCGATGCGCTCGTGGCGCAGGCCGAGGCACACCCCGACGCGATCCTGCCCGGACGCACGCACCTTCAGCACGCGCAGCCGGTGCTGCTCGCCCATCACCTCCAGGCTCACGCGTGGCCGCTGGTGCGCGAGCTCGAACGTCTCGTCGACTGGCGCCGGCGTGCCGGTGTCTCCCCGTACGGCGGGGGAGCGCTGGCGGGATCGACGCTGGGCCTCGACCCCGCTCTCGTGGCGACGGAGCTCGGTCTCGACCGGCCGGCGGAGAACTCCCTCGACGGGACCGCCGCGCGGGACGTCGTCGCGGAGTTCGCGTTCATCGCGGCGATGACGGGCGTCGACCTCTCCCGACTCTCCGAGGAGATCATCCTCTGGAACACCCGCGAGTTCGGCTTCGTCACCCTCGACGACGGCTACTCCACCGGATCCAGCATCATGCCGCAGAAGAAGAACCCGGACATCGCCGAGCTCGCGCGCGGCAAGTCCGGGCGTCTCATCGGTAACCTGTCCGGCCTGCTGGCGACGCTCAAGGGGCTGCCGCTCGCCTACAACCGCGATCTGCAGGAGGACAAGGAGCCGGTCTTCGACTCCGTGCAGACGCTCGAGGTCGTGCTGCCGGCGTTCGCGGGGATGGTCGCGACGCTGCGCTTCCACACGGAGCGCATGGCCGAGCTCGCCCCCCAGGGGTTCTCGCTGGCGACCGACGTCGCCGAGTGGCTGGTGAAGCGGCGGGTGCCGTTCCGCGATGCCCACGAGATCTCCGGAGCACTCGTGCGCGCCTGCGAGGAACAGGGGATCGGGCTGGAGGACGCCTCCGACGAGCTGCTGCTGTCGGTGTCGCCCCACCTCGTCCCCGCGGTGCGCGAGGTGCTCACGATCGAGGGATCCGTCGCGTCGCGCACGGGTGTCGGCGGCACCGCGCCCGAGCGGGTGGCCGAGCAGCGCGCGGAGCTCGTCGCCCGCGCGCAGGCCGCCGCGCACGCGCTCGGCCTGTAGTCGTTCCGGCGGCGACCGCGCCTCAGTGCAGGTCGCCGTCGGCGGCCGAGCGCTCCCACCGGGTGAACCGGACGGTCAGGCCCTCCCGGGTGGGTGCTGCGAGGAACGGTCCTGCGGAGACGGCCGTGTCACCGGCGAAGGGAGCCACCCTGACGAGTCGCCACGGTCCGTCGTCCGCGCGGGCCCGCACGATCATCGCGTCCGCCCAGCGGCTGACCCGGACGGTGATCTCGCTCTCGCGCCAGTCGTCGACGTAGCCGATTGACCAGTCCGAGCGGCCGGCGGTCACGACGGCGCCCAGCCCGAGGTGGCCGTCGGCGAACTCGACTCCCGCCTTGATCCAGTGCTCGTCATCGGCGCGGACGAAGAGGCCCGCCTGGTCGAACTGCCCCTCCCACGGCGCGCGGAAGGCGACCTCGATCGCTTCACCGACCTCCAGCGGAGCGAGCAGTGCATGCTCGGAGTCGTGCACGAAGCCGTACGCGGTGTGACGCCAGGCATCGCTGCCCTCGATCGCGGTGGCGTCGAGATGCCCGTCGATGCGCGTCAACGCGGGGGCGTGGGTCCAGGTGCCATCGGTCCAGTCGATGATGCGTGAATCAGGCATATTTCCTATCTATAACCATATAAGGCATAAAACTCGGATATTCGTGTTACGGTTATCTCATGGTCATCGCCGTGATCGCCGACATCGTGGGTTCCCGAGAGCTCGGGGACCGGAGTGCCGCACAGCGTGCCCTCGACGAGACCATCGCGCAGGTCGAACGCGACCGTCCGCTGGCGGTCCAGCCGCTCACGCCCACGGTAGGGGACGAGCAGCAGGGCGTCTACCGCGAGCTTCCCGACGCGCTCCTCTCCCTCCTCATGGTCCAGCTCCGACTGCCTGAGGGCCTCGCGTTCCGCTTCGGCGTCGGCATCGGCACGGTCCGACCGGTCGCGTCTGTGCACGGTGAGCTGGCCGACGGCCCTGGGTGGTATGCGGCGCGCGCCGCGATCGAGACCGTGCACGCCCGCGAACAGCGCGCCGTGCCGCGCACGCGCACCTGGATTGTCGGAGCCCCGGGCCAGGATGAGGTCATGGAGACCGTGATCGCCGCGTCCAACGCGTATGTCCTTGCGCGCGACGAGCTCGTCGGGGCGATGAGCACGCGCGAGCGCCACCTCACGTACGGGCGCCTGGTCGGCCGGTCCCAGCAGGAGCTCGCCGCCCAGGAGGGCATCTCCCAGCCGAGCGTGTCCAAATCGCTGCGGAGCGCGGGAGCCGCCGCTGTCATCGAGGGTGTGGCCGCGCTCCGGGGGGAGACCGCATGATCCTCGCGGGCTTCGTCCTCCTGGCCATCGGCGCGACCGACCTCGTCCGCCAGTTCGTGCCTCGGCGGTGGGTCGGCTACGTCGTGGCCGCGGCTGTGGTCCTCCTCCTCGGCATCGGCGGAGACGCGCTGCTGCCGGCCCTCCTCGGACTCGGTGCCGGAGCGCTGTGGGCCTGGAGCATGCCGGACGAGGGGCCGTCCCGTGCCGGGTTCTGGCCGGCCGTCGCGCTGGCGGCCCTCAGCATCGGCGCCGTGGTCTGGGGCGGATCGAGGAATGCCGCCGGTCTCATCGGCGAGCTCTGGACGCTCCGCTCGCCGTTCGGCGAGGTGCCGTTCGATCTGGCCGTGCTCGCTCTCGGCGCCGGTGTCTTCCTGCTCGAATCCGCCAACCTCGTCGTCCGCGCGGCTCTGGACGGCGAGCACACCTGGCGCCCCGCGGAGGTGGCGGAGCCGGTGCCTCCGGTCATCGCATCCGCACCGACCGACCAGCCTGCGGCCGATGCCCCTGCGGTGTCCGCCGTGATCCCCGCCGATCCGCGCCACGGCTTCAAGGGCGGGCGGCTCATCGGCCCGCTCGAACGCGTCCTCGTGATGATCCTCACCCTGGCCGTGGCGTACCCCGTGCTCGCGGCCATGCTCGCCGCCAAGGGCATCGTCCGCTTCCCGGAGATCTCCCGCGACGGGGAGACCGGGGCCCGCGCGGAGTACTTCCTCGTCGGCAGCCTCGTGAGCTGGGTCATCGGCCTCGGCGCCGCGTTCCTCGTGTGGTGGGCCGCGCACAGCTGACACCCCTCCGCGCGACGCAGCGGGGCGGTCGTCCGCTGCTAGCCTGGAGCGCGTGTCAACTCCCGCTCTGACGACCGCGCCGCAGGCGATCGACCCCACGTTCGAGAACGTGTGGGACGAGATCGTGTGGCGTGGCCTCGTCCATGTGTCCACCGACCAGGAGGCGCTGCGCGCCCTGCTCGCGGGAGATCCCGTCACGTATTACTGCGGCTTCGACCCGACGGCGCCCAGCCTGCACCTCGGGCACCTCGTCCAGCTGCTCCTGCTCCGCCGCCTCCAGCTCGCCGGGCACAAGCCGCTCGGTCTCGTCGGTGGGTCCACCGGTCTGATCGGCGACCCGCGGCCCACCGCGGAGCGCACGCTCAACACCCGCGAGACGGTGGCGGAATGGGTCGACCGTCTGCGCGGACAGGTCGAGCGCTACCTCAGCTTCGAAGGGGACAACGCCGCCCGCATGGTGAACAACCTCGACTGGACGGCGCCGCTCTCCGCGATCGATTTCCTCCGCGAGATCGGCAAGCACTACCGCGTCGGCACCATGCTGAAGAAGGACGCGGTGGCCGCGCGCCTGAACTCCGACGCCGGGATCAGCTACACCGAGTTCAGCTACCAGATCCTCCAGGGGCTCGACTTCCTCGAGCTCTACCGGCAGTACGACTGCGTGCTGCAGACGGGCGGCTCCGATCAGTGGGGCAATCTCACCAGTGGCACCGACCTCATCCACCGGGTCGAAGGGGTGTCCGTCCACGCGATCGGCACCCCGCTGATCACCAACAGCGACGGCACGAAGTTCGGCAAGAGCGAGGGCAACGCGATCTGGATCGACGCGGAGCTCACGAGCCCGTACGCGTTCTACCAGTTCTGGCTCAGCACGGCCGATGCCGACGTGATCGAGCGCCTCAAGGTGTTCACGTTCCTGACCAGGGCCGAGATCGAGGAGTACGCGGAGCTCGTGGCGACCGAGCCGTTCCGCCGTGCCGCCCAGAAGCGCCTCGCGCTCGAGGTCGTCGCGACGGTGCACGGCGTCGAGGCGACGGCGGCCGTGATCGCGGCGTCCGAGGCGCTGTTCGGGCAGGGCGACCTGACGACTCTCGACCCGGCGACCTTGCGCACGGCGCTCGACGAGCTTCCGCATGCGACGGTCGCGGCGGGCACTCCGGTCGTCGACGCCCTCGTCGCCACCGGTCTCGTGTCGAGCCTGTCGGAGGCGCGCCGCGCCATCGCGCAGGGCGGCGTCTCCCTCGACGGGGAGCGGGTGGAGGACGACGCCGCGACCGTGCAGGGCACCCTGCCCGGCGGTGTCTCGGTGCTGCGTCGCGGGAAGAAGACCCTCGCCGGCGTCTTCCTGGGCTGACCCCGGCCTCGTATGCCGTTCACTCCGAGCCACGCGATCGTCGCGCTGCCGTTCGTGCGCACGCCGCTCGTCCCCGCGGCGATCGCGATCGGAGCGATGACGCCGGACATCTCGCTGTTCCTGCGCAACGTCGGCCTCAACTACGGCTTCCTGCACGATCCGGTCAACCTCGTGTGGACGACGCTGCTCGCTCTCGCGCTGTTCCTCCTCTGGCGTGTCCTGCTGCGCCCGGCGACCCTGGAGCTGCTGCCGGGATGGGTGTCCGTGCGGCTGCCCGCCGGCTGGGGGGCGACCGGATACCGGGCGGCGATCGAGGCGCTGAGTCGCGATGACCGCCCGCGGTACGCGGGCTGGCGACCGCTGTATCCGTTCCTGCTCGTGTTCTCGACGATGCTGGGCGTGCTCTCGCACATCCTCTGGGATGCGTTCACGCACGACTCGCGGTGGGGCGTGGATCTGCTGCCCGCGCTCGCGGACTCCTGGGGTCCCTTCGACGGCTACAAGTGGCTCCAGTACGGCTCGAGTGCCCTCGGCCTGCTGGGCCTGGCGATCTGGGCTGCACTGCGGCTGCGCCGCGCGACGCCTCGAGCGGACGCGCGCCGAGTCCTTCCGACGTTCGTGCGGGTCGCGTGGTGGCTCTCGCTGCCGGTGATCCTCGTGATCGCGTGGGTCGGCGGTCTGCTCGCGTTCGGTCCGCTGTCCGCCGAGTTCACGGTGCAGCATCTCGCATATCGGGTGCTGCCGCCCGCCTGCGCGGTGTGGGGCGTGCTGACCCTGGTCCTCTGCGTCGTACTGGCGGTGCGGCGGCCGCGCGCTGCGGTCTGATCCCGCGCCTCACCAGTGCGGCGCGTCCGTGCCCCACCCGTGCGGGGCATCGAACGCCAGGCCGGGGAGTGCCGGGGCGGCCGTCACGATCGTTTCCCCGTCGACGTCGAAGCGGGCCAGGTGGCCGGATGCGTCCACCTCGGGGAGCGCCGACGCGCGGGGCGTCCGCGGCATCCCGAGCAACTCGGCGGCGATCCGACGCAAGGAGGTCCGCACGACTCGCGAGTGCCCGTCGCGGTGGCGGAGCAGTTGCGTGAGGGCGGCGGCGAGGAGGTAGCCGGCGCTGTGGTCCAATGCCTGAGCCGGAAGAGCGCCCGGCCGACCGCCGTCGCCCTCGATCAGTGCGATGCCGCTCTCCGCCTGGACCAGGCTGTCGAAGCCGGCGCGCTCGGGGTGAGACGTGCCCCAGGCGCTGAGCTGGGCGACGAGCAGACCCGGATACCGTGCGGCGAGCGCGTCGGGGGAGAGGCCCAGGCGCTCCAGGGCCGCAGGACGATAGCCGAGCACGACGGCATCCGCGGTCTCCAGGAGGTCGTGCAGCGCAGCGCCTCGGGCATCGAGCAGCGCGGTGCGCTTGCCGTGACCGGTGTCGAGATGCTGCCACGGAAGCTCGGGGAGGTGCGGCGGGTCGATGCGGAGCACGTCCGCGCCGAGGAGCGCGAGGGTCCGGGTGCACACCGGACCGGCGATCACCCGCGTGAGGTCGAGGACGCGGACGCCGGCGAGGGGAGCCTGCCCCGCCGCACCGGGCGACGGGAGACGTCGGTCCTTCCCCCGTCGTCGGCCGATCGCCTCCGTGATCGCGACGTCCACGACGGGCGTCCGCCGCAGAGCCTCATCGGCCGCGCGGTCCTCAGGGCGGACGGCCACGGCGAGACCTCCGGCTTCGGAGATCCGGCGGACGGCCTCCGCGGTGTGCAGCGTCTCCAGCGTGCGGGCCACGGCCTCCGCTCCTGCCCTGTCGTCCAGGTCCAGCGCGGTGCGAAGCGCGCGGGCGTGGTGCGGGTAGTTGCCGTGTGTCCGGACCCATCCATCCGCGCTCGCCCAGAACCCGGAGAGGGGCGCCCACACGGGAGGGGGAGTGCCGCCCACCTCCAGATACCTGTCGCTCCGGTAGGCGACGGCGACGCGGACGGGGTCGACGCGCGTGAGATCGATACCCGCGGCGAGGGCCACTGCTGCGACGCTGACGAGAGCGAGATCGCCGGTCGCCGTGCGCGACGAGAGCGGGACGCCCCCGAGGGCACGGAGGCCCGAGTCCGTCGGGGCCTGCGACGCGTCCCCGCCCGCCTCGATCACGACGCGGGCGAGCAGCTCAGCGGCGGAGGTGGGACGACCGGAGACCATGGCGAGATGCTACTCCTGGCCGCGAAGTGGCCGGAAACCCTGGCTGATCCGGGGGAATCAGGCGCATGAGGGCCTGCGACACGCCCGGGGGAGTGCGCCCGATTTGCCAGACCCCCGGAATCCACGTAACTTATTACTTGTTCGCCCCACAGGGAAGCGGAGAAGCCCAGAGCTTCACCCCCCTCAAGCGGAGAACCACTCCCGATCCTCTCTCACTTGAGAGATCAGACGCTTGCGTCTAGGATGGGAGATCCACCCCTTCTGCGGCTGTCACCGGCTGCGCAGCGGATCCGAGATCCGCACGGCGCGCCGATTTGACAAGCGGGTCGGGATGGCTAAGATAGAGAAGTTGCCCTGCGGGCCTGGTCGTGATGGCTGGGTCGTGGGAGCATCCGATCCTTGAGAACTCAACAGCGTGCACTTGTCAAATG
>NZ_JBFBLJ010000004.1:0-3545 GCF_040702565.1 Microbacterium meiriae
GGATAGTCAGCAATGATTTATCTCTTTGGTCAGCATCAAACTCGCTGCGTTCCGGTTTTTCCCCGGTTCGTATGCAATTTCTTTTTACGGAGAGTTTGATCCTGGCTCAGGATGAACGCTGGCGGCGTGCTTAACACATGCAAGTCGAACGGTGAACACGGAGCTTGCTCTGTGGGATCAGTGGCGAACGGGTGAGTAACACGTGAGCAACCTGCCCCTGACTCTGGGATAAGCGCTGGAAACGGCGTCTAATACTGGATATGTGACGTGACCGCATGGTCTGCGTTTGGAAAGATTTTTCGGTTGGGGATGGGCTCGCGGCCTATCAGCTTGTTGGTGAGGTAATGGCTCACCAAGGCGTCGACGGGTAGCCGGCCTGAGAGGGTGACCGGCCACACTGGGACTGAGACACGGCCCAGACTCCTACGGGAGGCAGCAGTGGGGAATATTGCACAATGGGCGAAAGCCTGATGCAGCAACGCCGCGTGAGGGATGACGGCCTTCGGGTTGTAAACCTCTTTTAGCAGGGAAGAAGCGAAAGTGACGGTACCTGCAGAAAAAGCGCCGGCTAACTACGTGCCAGCAGCCGCGGTAATACGTAGGGCGCAAGCGTTATCCGGAATTATTGGGCGTAAAGAGCTCGTAGGCGGTTTGTCGCGTCTGCTGTGAAATCCCGAGGCTCAACCTCGGGCCTGCAGTGGGTACGGGCAGACTAGAGTGCGGTAGGGGAGATTGGAATTCCTGGTGTAGCGGTGGAATGCGCAGATATCAGGAGGAACACCGATGGCGAAGGCAGATCTCTGGGCCGTAACTGACGCTGAGGAGCGAAAGGGTGGGGAGCAAACAGGCTTAGATACCCTGGTAGTCCACCCCGTAAACGTTGGGAACTAGTTGTGGGGTCCATTCCACGGATTCCGTGACGCAGCTAACGCATTAAGTTCCCCGCCTGGGGAGTACGGCCGCAAGGCTAAAACTCAAAGGAATTGACGGGGACCCGCACAAGCGGCGGAGCATGCGGATTAATTCGATGCAACGCGAAGAACCTTACCAAGGCTTGACATATACGAGAACGGGCCAGAAATGGTCAACTCTTTGGACACTCGTAAACAGGTGGTGCATGGTTGTCGTCAGCTCGTGTCGTGAGATGTTGGGTTAAGTCCCGCAACGAGCGCAACCCTCGTTCTATGTTGCCAGCACGTAATGGTGGGAACTCATGGGATACTGCCGGGGTCAACTCGGAGGAAGGTGGGGATGACGTCAAATCATCATGCCCCTTATGTCTTGGGCTTCACGCATGCTACAATGGCCGGTACAAAGGGCTGCAATACCGTGAGGTGGAGCGAATCCCAAAAAGCCGGTCCCAGTTCGGATTGAGGTCTGCAACTCGACCTCATGAAGTCGGAGTCGCTAGTAATCGCAGATCAGCAACGCTGCGGTGAATACGTTCCCGGGTCTTGTACACACCGCCCGTCAAGTCATGAAAGTCGGTAACACCTGAAGCCGGTGGCCTAACCCTTGTGGAGGGAGCCGTCGAAGGTGGGATCGGTAATTAGGACTAAGTCGTAACAAGGTAGCCGTACCGGAAGGTGCGGCTGGATCACCTCCTTTCTAAGGAGCATCTGACGCTTCGGCGTCCAGAACCCAGATCGAAGGCATACGTTCTTCGCTGGGAGCTCATGGGTGGAACATTTGACATGGCATCGAGATCTGATCTCGGGACTAGTACGCCGCTTCGGTGGTTGGAAGGTTCTGGGTGAGGGGACCGGTGCCTGCACGCTGTTGGGTCCTGAGGGACCGGATGCGGATCCTTCGGGGTCTGGTCTGAACCTCTGGACCTCTTTCTGTTTGTCCCTGTGGGGGCAGGTGGATGGGGGTTCCGCCCGTACTTTGAGAACTACACAGTGGACGCGAGCATCTTGCAGCCGGCTTTCGAGCTGGTTGCACAAGATGATCTTAAAGATCATTAGTCAATTTCTGATTCCATCTTCGGATGGGGTCGAGTTTTTGATTCAAACTCATGTGATTTCAAGTCTTTAAGAGCAAACGGTGGATGCCTTGGCATCTGGAGCCGAAGAAGGACGTAGCAATCTGCGATAAGCCTCGGGGAACTGATAAGCAAGTTTTGATCCGAGGGTGTCCGAATGGGGAAACCCCGCTGGGCGGCGTGCCGACCTAGTGACTCCCGCCTGAATATATAGGGCGGGTAGAGGGAACGTGGGGAAGTGAAACATCTCAGTACCCACAGGAAGAGAAAGCAACCGCGATTCCGTTAGTAGTGGCGAGCGAAACCGGATCAGGCTAAACCGAGTGTGTGTGATATCCGGCAGGAGTTGCATATTCGGGGTTGTGGGACTCACCAGTCAGTTCTGCCGAGCTGGCGACGTTACAGAAGCGTATAGACGAACGGTCTTGAAAGGCCGGTCATAGAGGGTGCCAACCCCGTAGTCGAAATGCGTGTTCTGGCGTGGAGAGTATCCCAAGTAGCACGGGGCCCGTGAAATCCCGTGTGAATCTGTCAGGACCACCTGATAAGCCTAAATACTCCCAGATGACCGATAGCGGACAAGTACCGTGAGGGAAAGGTGAAAAGTACCCCGGGAGGGGAGTGAAATAGTACCTGAAACCGTTTGCTTACAAACCGTTGGAGCACCCCTGGTAGGTGTGACAGCGTGCCTTTTGAAGAATGAGCCTGCGAGTTAGCGATATGTGGCGAGGTTAACCCGTGTGGGGTAGCCGTAGCGAAAGCGAGTCTGAATAGGGCGATTCAGTCGCATGTCCTAGACCCGAAGCGAAGTGATCTATCCATGGCCAGGTTGAAGCGACGGTAAGACGTCGTGGAGGACCGAACCCACTTAGGTTGAAAACTGAGGGGATGAGCTGTGGATAGGGGTGAAAGGCCAATCAAACTTCGTGATAGCTGGTTCTCTCCGAAATGCATTTAGGTGCAGCGTTGCGTGTTTCTTGCCGGAGGTAGAGCTACTGGATGGCCGATGGGCCCTACAAGGTTACTGACGTCAGCCAAACTCCGAATGCCGGTAAGTGAGAGCGCAGCAGTGAGACTGTGGGGGATAAGCTTCATAGTCGAGAGGGAAACAACCCAGACCACCAACTAAGGTCCCAAAGCGCGTGCTAAGTGGGAAAGGATGTGGAGTTGCTCTGACAACCAGGAGGTTGGCTTAGAAGCAGCCACCCTTGAAAGAGTGCGTAATAGCTCACTGGTCAAGTGATTCCGCGCCGACAATGTAACGGGGCTCAAGCACGCCACCGAAGTTGTGGCATTGACATTATTGGTAGGCCTTCGTGGTCCAGCCGTGTTGATGGGTAGGAGAGCGTCGTGTGGCCAGCGAAGCGGCGGTGGAAACCAGCCGTGGAGGCTACACGAGTGAGAATGCAGGCATGAGTAGCGAATGACGTGTGAGAAACACGTCCTCCGAAAGACCAAGGGTTCCAGGGTCAAGCTAATCTTCCCTGGGTAAGTCGGGACCTAAGGCGAGGCCGACAGGCGTAGTCGATGGACAACGGGTTGATATTCCCGTACCGGCGAA
>NZ_JBFBLJ010000004.1:3637-5462 GCF_040702565.1 Microbacterium meiriae
CGGAGAAGAACCGCCCAAGCTAATCCAGTGGTGCTAAACGTCCGAGCCTTCACATCGTCACCTTCGGGTGACACCGTGGAGGGGAGCACGTGACCCCATGCTGGTGCGGTTAGCGTATTAACAGGTGTGACGCAGGAAGGTAGTCCAAGCCAGGCGATGGTTGTCCTGGTGCAAGTGCGTAGGCCGAGTCGTAGGCAAATCCGCGACTCATACAGGCTGAGACACGATGCGGATAAAAAGTGGATGATCCTATGCTGCCGAGAAAAGCATCGACGCGAGGTTCTAGCCGCCCGTACCCCAAACCGACTCAGGTGGTCAGGTAGAGAATACCAAGGAGATCGAGAGAATCGTGGTTAAGGAACTCGGCAAAATGCCCCCGTAACTTCGGGAGAAGGGGGGCCTTCGACGTATTAGGACTTGCTCCGAAAGCGTTTGGAGGCCGCAGAGACTAGTGGGTAGCGACTGTTTACTAAAAACACAGGTCCGTGCCAAGTCGCAAGACGATGTATACGGACTGACGCCTGCCCGGTGCTGGAAGGTTAAGAGGACCGGTTAGCCGCAAGGCGAAGCTGAGAATTTAAGCCCCAGTAAACGGCGGTGGTAACTATAACCATCCTAAGGTAGCGAAATTCCTTGTCGGGTAAGTTCCGACCTGCACGAATGGCGTAACGACTTCCCAACTGTCTCAACCGCGAACTCGGCGAAATTGCATTACGAGTAAAGATGCTCGTTACGCGCAGCAGGACGGAAAGACCCCGTGACCTTTACTACAGCTTGGTATTGGTGTTCGGTGTGGCTTGTGTAGGATAGGTGGGAGACTTTGAAGCGGTGACGCCAGTTACCGTGGAGTCATTGTTGAAATACCACTCTGGTCACTCTGGATATCTAACTTCGAACCGTAATCCGGTTCAGGGACAGTGCCTGGTGGGTAGTTTAACTGGGGCGGTTGCCTCCCAAAAAGTAACGGAGGCGCCCAAAGGTTCCCTCAACCTGGTTGGCAATCAGGTGGCGAGTGTAAGTGCACAAGGGAGCTTGACTGTGAGACTGACAGGTCGAGCAGGGACGAAAGTCGGGACTAGTGATCCGGCAGTGGCTTGTGGAAGCGCTGTCGCTCAACGGATAAAAGGTACCTCGGGGATAACAGGCTGATCTTGCCCAAGAGTCCATATCGACGGCATGGTTTGGCACCTCGATGTCGGCTCGTCGCATCCTGGGGCTGGAGTAGGTCCCAAGGGTTGGGCTGTTCGCCCATTAAAGCGGTACGCGAGCTGGGTTTAGAACGTCGTGAGACAGTTCGGTCCCTATCCGCTGCGCGCGTAGGAAGTTTGAGAGGATCTGACCCTAGTACGAGAGGACCGGGTTGGACGAACCTCTGGTGTGTCAGTTGTTCCGCCAGGAGCACCGCTGATTAGCTACGTTCGGGATGGATAACCGCTGAAAGCATCTAAGCGGGAAGCCGGCCTCAAGATGAGACTTCCATACCTTCGGGTGAGAGGCTCCCAGCCAGACTACTGGGTTGATAGGCCAGATGTGGAAGCACGGTAACGTGTGCAGCTGACTGGTACTAATAAGCCGATGACTTGATAACACACCGTTTGTTGGTGCTTGCGTCCACTGAGTGGTTCTCGATGTACGGTCGAGAACTACCTTCAACAATGATTCATCATTGCTTTAGGTTTGATTGAAACATCAATAGTGTTTCGGCGGCCATAGCGTGAGGGAAACGCCCGGTCACATTCCGAACCCGGAAGCTAAGCCTCACAGCGCCGATGGTACTGCAGGGGGGACCCTGTGGGAGAGTAGGACACCGCCGGACTCCTTTTAG